>NZ_JAFCXC010000008.1:0-180675 GCF_049897845.1 Arthrobacter sp. TWP1-1 | reverse complement strand
ACAATCGACACCCCACCACACACCAGATCAACAAACTCCGTGCGGGTGTTCGGGGCAAACAACTTGACCATGAAACGCTCCATCTATCAGAGCGTTGCAACCACCATATGAATTTGCCACCCGCAACATCAGCATCAACTGTACATTCGGGTTTTAGCCGGTTGGCCTATGCCCAGCCGCAACTGAGACAATGGGTCCATGATTGTTGAACCATCACTGACCCGCCGTTCCGCCCTCCGAGCAACCACCGCAGCTTCCGGCGCAGCGTGCGCACTGGCCCTTGCAGGCTGCGCCCCTGCCGGAAATGCAAGCGCCAAAAAGGGCAGCGAGCCGTCCGCGGCACCCACGGGCGGAACTCCGTATCAGGTGGGCAAATTGGCCGAACTGCCCGTTGGCACCACAGCGGCAGGCACGGCAAACGGCGTCGAGCTTGTCCTGTTTCGCGCCGATGAGACCACGGTCCTTGCGTACACGGATGTCTGTACGCATGCCGGCTGCAAGGTTGCCCCGCAAGGCGAGGACTTCAAATGCCCCTGCCACGGATCTGTTTTCAAGGGCAGCGACGGAACTGTCGTGTCGGGCCCCGCTAAGGAAGCCCTTCCCCGCTACGCCGCCGCCATTGACGGTGAATGGATCACCGTTTCCCTCTAGAACCGTCCGTCTAGAACAGCGCCACCTTGGGCGTCCGCGGGAAGATCTGGTCCAGCTCGGCCAGATCCGCAGCGGTGGGCTTCCATCCGGCCGCCTCAGCATTTTGACGCACCTGTTCGGGCTTGGTCGCTCCGGCAATGACGCTGGCCACCGACGGCTGGGCTGCCAGCCAGGAGAATGCGACCTGGACCTCGGTCAGTTCCCGAGCGGCCGCGAAGGCGCCAAACGCCGTGAACTGATCCTGATCGGCCTCGGAAACCATGTGCTGGCGGGTGTGCGAGAGCCGGCTGCCTTCGGGAACGACGCCCCCGCTGTACTTGCCCGTCAACAGGCCGTTCGCCAGCGGGAAGTACGGCATAACGCCGAGTCCATAGGCCTCGGCGGCTGGGGTTACCTCCTGCTCGGCACGGCGATCCAGCAAGTTGTAGTGATTTTGGCTGGCCACAAACCGTTCGGCACCCATGGCCCGAGCCGTGTATTCCGCATCCGCAATCTGCCACCCGGCCAGATTTGAATGGCCAATATAGCGAACTTTGCCCGCGTGGACCAGGTCATCCAGAGCCGAGAGCGTCTCTGCCATCGGGGTGTGCCCATCCGGGGTGTGGTAGTAAAACAGGTCCAAATATTCGGTGTTCAGCCGGCGCAGCGAAGCCTCCACTGCCTGGCGAATGTACTTCCTGGAGCCGCGATGGCCCCAATCCACACCATTGGCGCCCTGGGTGTCCATCCCAAACTTGGTGGCCACGACCACCTTTTCGCGGTGCGCACCCAACGCCTTGCCAAGGATGGTTTCGCTCAGGCCCGGCGTCATTCCATACACATCGGCCACATCGAAGTGTGTGATGCCCGCATCTAGTGCGGCATGTACGACGGCGTCACTACCCTCTTGCGATTGTGTCACCGTCCCGCTGCGGCCCAGATTGTTACAACCCAGGCCCACAGTGGAAACGGTCAGTCCGGAACGGCCTACTTGGCGGTATTCAATCATGGTTCCACTGTACCGAAACTCATGCGTACCGAAACTCGTAAGAGTCTCGGATCAGCAGGCCGTCCGCGCCAACTTACAGGCTGAAGGCCGTGCCGCCTGTGGGGCTGTACTTAGCGCGCAGGGCGCTGGGATCGTCGATGGGCCCCACACCAACGGTCAGCTTGGTGAAATCGAGCTTTTCCTCGCGGATGCACACCTTGATGTTGGCCACGGCGCGGGCGGCGTCCGGGGACACGATGTAGACGTTAAGCTTGCCGAGGCCGTGCCCTGCGGCGGTGAATTCCATCTTTTCCAGGACTCCGCTGCCACGCCAAGCTAGGTGTGAGGTCAGGGATTCCTTGACGCGGAACGCCAGGTGCTTGTCACGGTCCGAGACCCGGTCATTTTTCAAGGCGAACTGGGCCACCACCAGGGTCTGCTCTTCGCGGGCAAGAACGGCATAGCCATCCTCTACGCACTGCTCGCCAAAGGCGGCCAACATGGCCTCTGCTTCCTCAAGCGTCGCGACAGTGACCTCCTTGGAGGTGCTCAGATGCCCCACGGCCCCGTGGTTGACGACGAAGTAAATCTCCGAAGCCGCGTCCGTCTCTTCGTCTCCCCCAGCGTCAACCCACGCCTCGCGGAAAACCAAGGCTCCGGCGTCGTCCTTTTTGTACATACGCACAATGTTCGGGTCAAGGCCCGCCAAAATTGTCTCGTTGCTCTGTTCGCTGCCGTTGTGATCGCTCATACTGATCGCAATGTCCTTCCTAGGGTGAACCAGGCCGCATCGCGGCCGTCGAATGGGTCATTGGCACCGGCCACGTCCTTGACGAGCTCCACGCACGCGGATTCCATGCGTGTGCACAGCTCATCGGGGTAGGCCAGGTCAATGCGGTGCTGGGCAAATTCGTCTTCGTCATCAACGTACAAGCCGCGCATTGCGGTGCGGACCACGTCCAAATCCATGTCGATCATATGGAATTCCACCACGTCAGGGCGTATCCGGCGCCACTGCAGCTCGATGGCCAAGTCTATGTACAGCTCCACCTTTTCCGGATGGGCCTCATCGTAAAACGTTGCCACCCAATCGCCCGTGAACGGAATCAACAAGACTGCATCAGATTCCGTGTACAGGGCTGCACCTGGGCGAGAGATGAATTCGTTGGTGCCCTGAAAAATCCAGTGCCCGAATTCATCGGCACCAAGGTAATGCCCGGGCACCACCCAGTGGGACCCGCCGTCGTACTTGCGGTTCCGGGCAACCACGAGGTCCCCGGAACGCGGGAGGTCGCTCTCGTGCTGCTGCGGAACAGCGGCTTCCTTCACTGCTGTCACAGGATCGGCAGCTGACCCGTGCGCGGGGCGGGCTGGCCGGGCAACGGCCGGGCGAAGGGCACCCTGGTGCCAAGGACCTGTTCGACGACGTCCTGCGCCACCCGCTGTGCGGTCAGGCCCACGCGTTCAAGCACCTGTGACCGGGTTCCATGGGCCAGGAATTCGACGGGCAGGCCCACCTCGTTCAGGGCCGTGTCGATACCAGCGGCACGGAGCTCCTGACGGATGCGTGAGCCCACACCTCCGGCACGGACACCATCCTCAACCACGATGACAATCCGGTGCTGCGACGCCAGTTGCACGATGGAGCGGGGTACGGGCAACACCCAGCGCGGATCAACAACGGTGGAGGTAATCCCCTGGTCACCGATGCGTTGGGCCACCTCAAGGGACAACTCGCTCATGGCGCCCACGCTGACAATCAGCACGTCGGTCTGCGGATCCTTGGGCAAGTCCGGCATGTTGTGGTGGTTCCGGGCCAGGACGTCGACGCCGTCGTACAGGCGCTCGAGTGCCGCAACTTCAGGACCGGCCTTGCCCTTTGAGTAGCGAACAACGCTGGGTGCGTCGGAAATGGCCACGGCCTCACGCAATTCCTCACGGAGACGCACAGCATCCCGTGGAGCGGCCAGATGCAGGCCGGGAATGATCTGCAGCATCGACATGTCCCACATGCCATGGTGGCTTGGACCGTCCGGACCGGTGACGCCGGCGCGGTCAAGGACAATCGTGACGCCGGCCTTGTGGAGGGCCACATCCATGAGTAGCTGGTCGAAGGCGCGATTCAGGAACGTCGCGTAAATAGCAACGACAGGATGCAGGCCACCGAAGGCCATGCCGGCCGCCATGGTGAGCGCATGCTGCTCCGCAATGCCAACGTCAATGACGCGCTCAGGGTACTTTTGAGCAAACTTAGCCAAGCCCACCGGAAGCAGCATGGCTCCGGTAATACCAACGATGTCTTTACGCTCGTCGGCAATTTTGGCAATTTCTTCGCCAAAGACGCCGGTCCACGACATGCCGCCGGACTGCTCGATGGATTCGCCCGTTTCGGGGTCAATCACGCCGACGGCGTGGAACTGATCGTTGACATCGGCACGAGCGGGGGCGTAACCACGGCCCTTCTCGGTGAAAGCGTGCACGATGACCGGACCGCCGTAATTCTTGGCGGCAGTCAGGGCAGCCTCCATGGCCTTCTGGTCGTGACCGTCCACGGGGCCAACATACTTGATGCCGAGATCTTCGAAGAGCCCCTGGGGCGCCCACCAATCCTTGGCGCCCTTTTTGGCTGCGTGCAGGCTCTTGTAGACGAACTGCCCAACAACGTTGCCGTCCTGCAGGCGCTTCTTCCCCCACGACATGGAGGCCTCGTAACGCCTGTGGGTACGCACCTGATCCAGTGCCGGGCGCAAGGACGCCAGATAGTCGGCGACGCCGCCAACAGTCGGCGCGTAGGAACGGCCGTTGTCATTGACCACGATCACGAGCTTGCGGTTTTTATCCGCTGCAATGTTGTTGATGGCTTCCCAGGTCATGCCACCAGTCAGCGCGCCGTCACCAATAACGGCTACAACATAACGGTCGTCTTCGCCGTTGAGCTGGCGCGCCCGGGCAATGCCGTCGGCCCAGGAAAGGGACGAGGAAGCGTGTGAGCTCTCCACGATGTCATGAACAGATTCGCCGCGGTCCGGGTAGCCGGAGAGACCACCCTGCTGGCGCAGTGTGGAAAAGTCCTGCCGCCCCGTGACCAATTTATGAACATACGATTGGTGGCCGGTATCAAAAATCACACCGTCCTTGGGAGATTCAAAAACCCGGTGGATGGCAAGCGTCAATTCGACAACGCCGAGGTTGGGGCCAAGGTGGCCGCCGGTTTGAGAAACGTTGGTAACGAGGAAGTCCCGAATTTCCTGGGCCAAGGCCTCCATCTGCACGTCACCGAGTTTTCTCAGCTCGCGCGGATGCGTGATGGTTTCTAAAAGTCCCATTGGTACCTCCCAGGGTCCACAGTCAACGTCTAACAATATCGCGTCCCGCCGTGCTACGTGCGCGAGGAACCGCCGGGACACCGCCTTAATGACACCGATCCCCCATTCGGAGCCCGGGATTCCGGTGTCCAAAAGCGGGATCGGTGTCCGAAAACACCCAGTTACCCGCCGGAACGTCTGGCGGGACGGATTAAACAGCGGAGGGCGGGTACCCGGTTTCCCGAATACCCGCCCTCTTTAGATCAAACGAAGCTAATTAAGCCTTAGCGGTGATCTGGCGCAGTACGTACTGCAAGATTCCACCGTTACGGTAGTAATCGGCTTCACCCGGTGTGTCGATGCGCAAATCGGCATCGAAGCTCACCGAGGTGCCGTCTTCAGCAACAGCCGTGACCTTGAGGGTCTTGGGCGTGGTGCCATTGTTCAGCTCCGTCACACCTTCAACGGAGAAGGTTTCCGTGCCGGTCAGACCCAACGATGCAGCGTTCACACCGGCCGGGTACTGCAGCGGCAGGACGCCCATACCGATGAG
The DNA here is from genome assembly GCF_049897845.1 of Arthrobacter sp. TWP1-1. Classification (NCBI taxonomy): domain Bacteria; kingdom Bacillati; phylum Actinomycetota; class Actinomycetes; order Micrococcales; family Micrococcaceae; genus Arthrobacter; species Arthrobacter sp. TWP1-1. The sequence continues at coordinate 175,199 of NZ_JAFCXC010000008.1, read as the reverse complement.
GTTGGAGCGGTGAATACGCTCGTAGCTCTCGGCAACAACAGCCTTGACACCCAGCAGCGCGGTGCCCTTAGCGGCCCAGTCACGTGAGGAGCCCGAACCGTATTCCTTACCAGCCAAGACAACCAGCGGGGTGCCAGCAGCCTGGTAGTTGACGGACGCATCGTAGATGTACGACTGCGGGCCGCCTTCCTGGGTGAAGTCGCGGGTGAAGCCACCTTCGACGTTGTCCAGGATCTGGTTGCGGATGCGGATGTTCGCGAAGGTTCCGCGAATCATGACCTCGTGGTTTCCACGACGTGAACCGTAGGAGTTGAAGTCCTTGCGTTCAACACCGTTGGCCAGCAGGTACTGTCCGGCCGGGGTTTCCGACTTGAACGAACCGGCAGGGCTGATGTGGTCGGTGGTGACCGAATCGCCGAGCTTCAACAGAACGCGTGCGCCGGCGATGTCCTCGACCGGTGACGCTTCTGCCTTCATGCCCTCAAAGTACGGGGGCTTACGAACGTAGGTGGACTTGGGATCCCATTCGAAGGTGTTGCCTTCGGGAGTTTCCAGAGCCTTCCAGCGGTCATCGCCATCGAAGATGGTGGCGTAGGAGTTCGTGAACATGTCACGGTCGATAGAGGCGTCCATGACTTCCTGGACCTCAACCGGGTTCGGCCAGATGTCCGCGAGGAATACATCGTTGCCTTCGGCATCCTGGCCAAGTGCATCGGTGTCGAAATCGAAGTCCATGGAACCAGCCAGGGCGTAAGCGATGACCAATGGCGGTGAGGCCAAGTAGTTCATCTTCACGTCCGGGTTGATCCGGCCTTCGAAGTTACGGTTACCGGAAAGCACGGCCGTGACGGACAGATCGTTTTCAGCAATGGCTGCTGAAATCTCAGTGTCCAACGGGCCGGAGTTGCCGATGCAGGTGGCGCAGCCGTAACCGACAGTGTAGAAACCGAGCTTTTCCAGGAACGGAACCAGCCCTGACTTCTCGTAGTAGTCAGTGACAACCTTGGAGCCCGGAGCCACGGAGGTCTTGACCCACGGCTTGGACAACAAACCCTTGTTGACGGCGTTGCGGGCCAGAACGGCTGCAGCGAGCATCACTGAGGGGTTGGAGGTGTTGGTGCAAGAGGTGATCGAGGCGATCGAGACTGCACCGTGGTCCAGCTCGAACTCAACGCCTGATTCGTTCTTCACGTGGATGGGGCTCGACGGGCGACCGTTGGATCCGTTGGCGGCAGAAACCACTGCGCGCTCGGTGTCGTGCTGGTGCGAGTCCGGGTGAGTGAAGGACGGGGCGTCAGAGGCCGGGAAGGATTCTTCCAGGGACTCATCAACCGTGTTGCCGTCGGCGTTTGCATCTGCCGAGACGTAGTTCTTCAAGTCAGAGCGGAACTGTGCCTTGGAGTTGGTCAGCTCGATGCGGTCTTGGGGACGCTTGGGACCCGAGATGGAGGGAACCACGGTGGACAGGTCCAACTCGAGGTACTCGGAGAACTTGATCTCCACCGAAGGATCGTGCCAAAGGCCCTGTTCCTTCGCGTACGCCTCAACGAGCGCAAGCTGCTCTTCGGAACGGCCGGTCAGGCGCAGGTAGTCAACCGTAACTTCGTCGATCGGGAACATTGCAGCCGTGGAGCCGAACTCCGGGCTCATGTTACCGATGGTTGCGCGGTTAGCCAACGGCACACCGGCAACGCCTTCGCCGTAGAACTCAACGAACTTGCCAACGACGCCGTGCTTACGCAGCTGCTCCGTGATGGTCAAAACAACGTCGGTTGCCGTAGCGCCGGCCGGGATGGACCCGGTCAGCTTGAAGCCAACGACGCGCGGGATCAGCATGGAGACGGGCTGGCCAAGCATGGCTGCCTCGGCTTCGATGCCACCAACGCCCCAACCCAACACGCCCAGGCCGTTGACCATGGTGGTGTGGGAGTCGGTGCCGACCAGGGTGTCGGGGTAGGCGCGCAGAACTCCGTCGACCTCGCGGGTCATGACGGTGCGGGCCAAGTATTCAATGTTGACCTGGTGGACAATGCCCATTCCCGGGGGAACAACCTTGAAGTCTTCGAATGCGGTCTGGCCCCAGCGCAGGAACTGGTAACGCTCACCGTTGCGCTGGTATTCGATTTCCATGTTGCGCTCAACGGCATCTGAGTTGCCGAAGACGTCAATCTGGACCGAGTGGTCGATGACCATCTCGGCGGGAGCCAACGGGTTTACACGGCTGGGGTCTCCGCCGAGTTCCTTGACTGCTTCACGCATGGTCGCCAGGTCAACGATGCAGGGAACTCCAGTGAAGTCCTGCATGATGACGCGTGCCGGGGTGAACTGGATTTCCGTGTTGGGTTCCGCGCTGGGATCCCACTGCGCCAACGCACGTACGTGGTCGGCTGTAATGTTCGCACCATCTTCGGTACGAAGCAGGTTCTCCAGCAATACTTTGAGGCTGAACGGAAGGCTCTTGGCGCCTTCTACCGAGTTCAGTCGGAAAATCTCATAATCGGTTCCGGCGACATTAAGTACGCCTTTGGAACCAAAACTGTCCACATTTGTCATGGATGGACTCCTCTCGCCACTGCTTTTATCTTGGTCACGCACGGGGCAGGATGCCAGTTAGGCAGCCCTTACTCACGCTCGGAGACCGCTCCGCGCTTCTTCAGAAAACGGTAGAGCAGCTCGATCGCCAAACATCCCATTGCAGTCACGGCAATCGTAACCGCTAACAAGCCTCCCCGGGGTATGTCCAGCGCAAAGAAGTTCCGGGCAAAGGGGACGGCCATGACCAGGGCCAGGCCAATGACCATGGCGGCGACCAATAACGCGCGCCATTTATCAAACGGCCGGGCCAAGGCGCCGAGCACCCACAGCGCCACCAACAGCACTGTCATGGTGACGGCCGTTTGTGCTTCCCGCACCGCCAACTCTTCCCCGAGTAGGGGGTTGGGGAACGTGGTGGCGTAGGAATAGACAGCCAGGATGCACATGGCGACAATGGTGCCGGAGGGGATGGCGAACATCAACGTCCGCCGCAAGAATCCGGGCTGGTAGCGCCGCGCATTTGGCAACAAGGCAAGGAAAAACGCCGGAATACCAATGGTCATGGAGCTCACAATGGACAGCTGCCGCGGTAGGAACGGGTAACGCCACATCAGGATGCCGATGACGATTGAGATGATGATCGCATAGGTGGTTTTGGTGAGGAACAGGTTTGCCACGCGCTCCACGTTGGCAATGACCCTGCGGCCTTCGGCAACAACGGAGGGCAGGTGCGAGAATTGCCCATCGAGCAGGACCAGGCGGGACACTGCCTTAGTGGCGGCAGCCCCGCTGCCCATGGCGATGCCGATGTCGGCATGCTTGAGCGCCAGGGCATCGTTGACGCCGTCGCCCGTCATGGCCACAACGTGGCCGCTGCGCTGTAGGGCCAACACGATGGCTTTTTTCTGTTCCGGAGTTACCCGGCCCAACACGCTTTCATGTTGCAGCACTTGGGCCAGGGCGTCGATGTCTTCTGGGAGGTTGCGCGCGTCATATCCGTCGCCAGTAAAGTCAAAACCTACATCCCGGGCCACGGCCGCGACGGTTCTCGGATTGTCCCCCGAAATAATTTTCAAGGCCACGCCCTGCTCGCGGAAATACTCCAAGGTCTCGGCAGCATCCGGGCGAACCTTTTCCCGGAACACCAAAAGCGCCACGGGAACAAGTCCCGTCAGATCGAAGTCGCCGGCGCTCACGCCAGGCCCAGGTGTGGCCGATTCCGCCGAGGGTGCCTGCGCCCGATGAGCCAACACCAGGGCCCGCAGGCCGCGCCCAGCAGCCTCGAAAGCCGTCGCGAGGGGTTCCGGGTGGAATTCAGGTTGTAGGACGACCTCAGGGGCACCCAGCACCCATTCACCGGCCACAGCGCCGGGGCCGAAAGTTACCGAACTGAACTTTCGCGCACTACTAAAATCGAGTTCCGAGATGGGACGGTCCTGGACCCCATCGCTGTAGCTTGAGGACAAGGCCGCGGCGGTTGCGTTGGCATTGGGGTGGGCGCCCAACCAGGCCAGGACCTGCTCCCACCCGGGGACCGCCTCAAACACGGTGGTGCCGGCCAGCTCCATCCGGCCCTCGGTGAGCGTTCCGGTCTTATCTAGACAAACCATATCGACGCGGGCCAGCCCTTCCACGGCCGGCAACTCCTGCACCAAAACCTGGCTGCGGGCCAGCTTTACGGCCGCCATGCCAAAGGAAATGCTTGTCAACAGCACCAGGCCTTCGGGAATCATGGCAACAATGCTCGCAACGGCGCTGACGACGGCGATGCGCCAGTCCCCCGAGGCAATGGCCGCGGCCCATCCGCCGTGGGCGTTCATCTGGCCGTTGATGACCAGCACGATGATGGGGATCAGGGCCCAGGCGATGTACAGGATGATCCGGTTGATGGAATTGCGGATCTCCGAATTAACCAGCGAGAACCGCCGCGCCTCGGCAGTCAGTGCCGCGGCATAGGACTCGGCCCCTACCCGGTGCACGCGGGCCGAACCATGGCCGGCCACCACGGCGGAACCCGAAAGGGACAAATCACCCGTGGACTTCCCTACCGGCGCCGACTCCCCCGTCAGCAGTGATTCATCAATTTCCAAGCCCTCGGAGACAACCACCACGGCATCCGCGGGAACCTGATCTCCTGTGCGCAGCAACAGCAGATCATCCTGAACCACCTCGGCGACGGCCAGTTCCAACGATAAACCGCCGCGACGCACCCTTGCCCTGGGTGCATGCAGCACGGCCAATTTATCCAGCGTGCGCTTGGCCCGGTACTCCTGAACCACACCGATGGCGGCGTTGGCCACCACAATGAACCCAAAGAGCGCATCCCGCGGGTCCCCCACCAGCAGCACCAGAACCAGGCAACTGCCCAACACCGTATTGAACAGCGTGAACACATTCGCGCGAATAATGGCCCACACACTGCGGCTGCTCTCATGCGCCACCGCATTGCTCAGCTCGGCAGTGTGCCGCTCATGAACCTGGGCGGCGTTGAGCCCATCGCGTTCCAGCGCCTGCGCATCAACCGGTGCCAACTTGCCGCGGGCCGCCTCCATGGCGGAGCGGCGGTGTTCATCGCGCCGTTCCGCCAGAAGCGTGACCTTGGGCTTGTTGCGGGTGAGGTCCCGCCGCGGCGGGCGATCCCTGGATTCGCTTTGGTTCAAGGACGTTCCTACTCCGTAATGGTTGCTTTCGCGGCAGGCACCAACAAGGCAACGGTTTCCACATGGTGGGTGTGCGGGTACAGATCGAAGGCTCGCAGCTTTTCGATCTTCCAGCCAGCGTTGGCAAAGTACTTTACGTCCCGGGCGAAGGCTGCCGGATCGCAGGAAACGTAGGCGATGGCCGACGGCGAGGTGGCCACCAGGGCGCGTACAACTGCCTTCCCGGCACCCGCACGCGGCGGATCGAGTACGACGGCGTCAAAGTGGCGGCGCTGTCCGGCGGCACTTTGGGAGGCTCGGGACTGGGTGCCCAGAATCTTTTCGACACGGCCCTGGAGGATTTCAACCTGCTCGCTGGCGTGCAGGTTTTTCCTGGCGTCGCGGCTGGTTCCCGGGGAACCTTCCACGGACAGTACGCTGCCGTCGTTTCCAACGGCGTCCGCCAACGGTGCGGTGAACAAGCCGGCTCCGGCGTACAGATCGGCGACATCGGCGCCGTCGTTCAGGTAGCCGCCTTGCAGCAGGTAGCCCAACGCTGCATCGGTGAGAACCTTGGGGGCCCTGCGGTGAATCTGCCAGAAGCCGTCGCCGGTGATGCGGAACTCGTGGTCGTCGGTAGTTTCCTTGACCCAGCCGCGGCCGTTGATGACCTCGATGGCACTGTTTTCAGGGTTCCAGCGCGCCACGGACGGGGCTGTTTCAAGGGCAGCAAGGGAGCGGGCGATGCGCTTGATGGCTGCTCCGGCGGCCTTTTCGCTGAGCCCGTGGATGGGTGCCAACAGCACCAAAACGCCGGACCCATTGGCTGGGGCGGCAACTTCAACACGATCAATGCCGGTGAAATCCAGCTCCCACAGACGCAGTTCGTTGATGGCTGGCAGTGCCAGCGGCATTTCCTGAACGGGCAGGATGGTGTGTGAACGGTGCGCGTGCATGCCAAGCTTGCCCGACGGTGTGACAGCAAAGCCCACACGGGTGCGCCAGCCAAGACCGGCTTGCTGCTCGGCGTTGCCGGCGGTATCCACGTCCTCCACGCCAGCACCAAACAGTGCGTCGATGGCCTCGGTGGACAGGCCGCCCAGGCGTTCAAGCTGTTCGCGTACCACGGAGGTCTTCAGCGCCAACTGGCCGGTGCGGGACACATGGCCAAATTCGGCTCCACCGACGGGGGCAGCATTGCGGCTGCCTGCTCGAAGGGCGTCGGCTTCGGCCCAGAAGTGGTGAACGCGCTCAGGCGAAGCCTCTACGACACTGGTGACATCACCGCGCCAGAACTTCGCGTCCTCGCCCTGCTCCGTGATGGCAATTTCCACGGTCTCACCGGGGATGGCGTGGCGGACAAAGATGACGCGTCCATCGTGGCGCGCAACGCAATGGCCGCCGTGGGCCACCGGCCCAACGGTGACGGTGAGGCGGGGGGTGCTGGTGGACTCGCTCATAGGCTCTATTCCTGATATTTCTTCGCGTCAGTGGAGGATTTCAGCTGCCAAGGCACGCTGGCAACCACAACTCCTGGTTCAAAATGCAACCGCGTCTTAATGCGCAGGGCCGTCTGGTTGTGCACCAGTTGCTCCCACCATTTGCCCACCACGTATTCCGGGATGTACACCACAATCAAGTCCCGCGGGGAATCCCTACGCATGGCCTTAATGTGGCTGATCAGCGGCGTCAACGTTTCCCGGTAGGGACTCGCCAACACAGTCAACGGTACCGGGATGGAGAGCCTTGCCCAATCCGCGATGGTCGCTTCGGTCTCGGCAGGGTCCAGATCAACCGTGATCGCTTCCAGCGTTGAAGGCCGCGACGCCCGTGCGAACGCTATTGCACGCATGACGGGCTTGCGGACGTGCGAGACCAAGATCACCGCGTGAATGCGGGCTGGCAGGGCCTTGATAGCCGAGTCTGTCTCGACGGCCAGTTCCTTGGCCACGTTGTCGTAGTGCGAGCGGATGCTCCACATGATGACAAACAAGATGGCCATGGCAAGCAGAGCAATCCAGGCACCCTGCTCAAATTTTGTGACCAAAACAATGAGCAGCACCGTCAGGGTCATGCAGAAGCCGATGGTGTTGATGACCCGCGAACGCATCATCCTAAAGCGGATGCCCTTGTCCTTGACCTTGAGCAGTTCCCGCGTCCAGTGCCGAATCATGCCCAGCTGGCTGGCCGTAAAGGAGATAAACACGCCAACAATGTAGAGCTGGATCAGGCGGGTGACATCGGCGTTGAAGGCGACGATCAGCACCAGCGCGCCGGCGGCAAGGAGTATGACGCCGTTGCTGAAGGCCAGGCGGTCGCCACGGGTACGCAACTGGCGCGGCAGGTAGCCATCCTTGGCGAGGATGGATGCCAGAACCGGGAAGCCGTTGAAAGCCGTGTTGGAGGCAAAGACCAGGATGGCTCCCGTCGCGGCAACGATGATGAAGAACGGGATGGATCCGGCACCAAAAATCGTGGATGCGATCTGGCTGATCGACGGGTTCTGTACGTAATCTTCGGGCAGCGCCACACCATTCAACAAGAACTCGGTGTGGGGATCCGCCACGATGTGAACGCCTGTGGCATTGGCAAGGAACAAAATGCTGGCCATCATGCCGGCGGCAATGGCACCGAGCAGCAACAGCGTTGTGGCGGCATTCTTGCTCTTGGGTTTGCGGAAGTTTGGCACTCCGTTGCTGATGGCCTCAACACCCGTCAAGGCGGCAGCGCCTGAGGAGAAGGCACGCAGGAGTAGGAAGGCCCCGGCTAGGCCGACAAGGCCCTGGTTGAAGGCAGACTCTGGCACAATCTCAAACGCGGCCGACGGCGCCCGGCCTAGGGATCCCGTCATGGCCTGAAACAGGCCCGTGGCGGTCATGGCGAAGATGCAGAACATGAAAATGTAGGTGGGCACGGCAAATACGCTGCCCGCCTCACGCACGCCGCGGAGATTGACCAGGGCCAGGATAATGACACCGACGACGGCGATCGCGGCCTGTGTGCCGTGCCATCCGGGCACCGCGGTGGCCAGGTAATTGGCGGCCGAGGACATCGACACCGCAACCGTCAAGACGTAGTCAACCATGAGCGCCGAAGCGACAGTCAGTCCCGATCGCTTGCCAAGATTGACTGTGGCAATCTCATAGTCGCCACCACCGGAAGGGTAGGCATGCACGTTCTGGCGATAAGAGGCCACAACCGTTAGCAGGACCACCATGACAGCCAAGCCAACCCAGGGCGACAGTGAAACAGCTGCCACACCCGCCAGAGCCAGGGTAAGCAAGATTTCATCGGGCGCATAAGCCACGGAGGAAAGAGCGTCCGAGGCGAATACCGGCAGGGCAATACGTTTGGGCAGTAGCGTGTGGGCAAGTTTGTCGTTGCGGTAGGGACGCCCCACAAGGATCCGCTTAAACGCGTTGAAGAAGTTCAGCACGCGGGTAACGCTAGCACCACCTTGCCCGTTGTGCCCCTGCCAGCACGAACTAATGCGAGAATGTACTGACACAACACGGTACCGAAACGACAGGGAGCATCAGTGGCACATTTCGTGATCATGGGTTGCGGACGCGTGGGTGCCACCTTGGCCCATGCCTTGGAGGACTCCGGCCATTCCGTGGCCATCATCGATCAGGATGAGCGCGCCTTCCGCCGCCTGCGCACGGGCTTCAGCGGTCGCAAGGTGACCGGCGTCGGCTTCGACCAGGACACGCTCAAGCAGGCCGACATCGAGAACGCCTACGCCTTTGCCGCCGTTTCCAGCGGAGACAACTCCAACATCCTGGCCACCCGCGTGGCCCGGGAAACCTTCCATGTGGAGCACGTTGTAGCCCGGATCTACGATCCCGGCCGCGCGGAAATCTACCAGCGCCTTGGCATCCCCACGGTGGCCGCAGTGCGTTGGAGCGCCGATCAGGTGTTGCGTCGGATCCTCCCGGAATCGGCGATCAAGGGTGACTTCCGGGAACCCTCAGGCCGGTTGCTGCTGACCGAGCTCACGCTGCATCCAGGGTGGATTGGCCAGCACGTCCTGGACATTGAAAATGCCGCCCAGGTGCGCGTGGCCTACCTGACCCGATTCGGTGAAGGCATGCTGCCGGGGCCGGACACGAGTTACCAGCAAGGCGACACCGTCCACGCGATGATCGTCGGCACACAATCCACTGACGTGATGCACATCCTGTCCACACCGCCAGCGAAGGAGTCCTAAGGATGTTGGTAGTCATTGTTGGTGCTGGCAGCGTTGGCTGTTCCATTGCCAAGGAACTTCTCTCTAACGGCCACGACACCTTGCTGATCGATCCCAAGCCCGAGGTCATTGGCAAAAGCGGACTTCGTGGCGCACGGTGGCTGGTGGGCGACGCCTGCGAAATCACTACGCTGCGCGAAGCCAAACTTGAGGAGGCCGACGTCGTCGTTTCGGCAACAGGGGACGACAAGGTCAACCTTGTCGTCTCACTGCTGGCCAAATCGGAATTTGGCGTTGGCCGCACGGTGGGCCGGGTCAATAATCCAAAGAATGATTGGATGTTTGACGATTCGTGGGGCGTCGACGTAGCCGTCAGCACTCCGCGGCTCATGACGGCCCTCGTTGAGGAAGCTGTGGAGATCGGTGACCTAGTCCGTCTGCTGACCCTTCAGGCCGGTGTGGCGTCCCTCGTTGAGTTCACCGTGCCAACGGAATCGCACATCATTGGCCAGACGGTTGGCACGATCGAGTGGCCGATGGACTCCACTTTGGTCGCTATTCTGCGCGATGAAGCTCCCATCACGCCCAGCCCGGACGACGTGGTGGAGGGCGGCGATGAACTATTCTTCGTCACCACCATTGCCGCGGAAAACGATCTGCGCGCGCTGCTCTCCCCGGACAAACCAACAAGCAAATAGCAAACCTGCCAGTAGCTTAAGCAAGGATGGGCCCGGTCATCTGACCGGGCCCATCCTTGCTTGTGGCTAGCTGGCGCTGTTGCTTTTAGCGCGCTAACTTTTAGCGTCTTCGCTGCCACCCACGGGCCGGCTGATGAGCCAAGCAATCCAGAGGCCAAACGCGTAGAGGGGAACGCCCATGATCAACCGCATGGCGCCGAGCGCATCAACATGCTCGGTCAGGTACAACGGCAGCTGGACAGCGAGGCGGGCAGCCATGACGCCCACCAAGATCCAGGTGGCCGCACGGTAGGCGCGCAGCCGTTCAGGCTCGGCACGCCAGCGCAATCCCTCATTCCGGGCGTAGCCAAACAGCAGCCCCAGAACAGGCCACCGAAGAGCAATGGACAGCACCATGGCCGCAATGTAGGCGGCGTTGGTGTAGAAACCCACCAAATAGTAGTTTTCTGCCTTACCCGTTTTCATGGCCAGAAACGCTGAAAGTGCGACGCCGACAATTCCGGCCAGTGCCTGCGTCAGCGGAGTGCGCTGAATGAGCCTAGCGACGAGGAAGATCGCCGCCATGGCGATCGACCCCACCAAGGCACTGCTCAGGTTCCGGGTCAGGGTGAAGACAACAAGAAATACCAGGCCAGGCAGGACGCTCTCGGCGATGCCCCTGATTCCCCCAGCTGCGGCCAGCAGGTCAATGTGTCCATCATCTTTTCGGACCAGCGGATTCTTAGCGGCCATCTCCTGGGCGAGTTCGGCAAAGGTAGCAGCCGGCTTACCTTGCTGATCTGCACTTGACTCATCGGCACTTAACTCATCGGCGCGGGAGTTATCTTCGGGGCTCTGCTGGCTCAACTAGCTCTCCTGAATTCCAATGATTTCGTAGCGTGGGTTGTACATGGTGGGTAAGCCATCGCGGAGCGAGACCATCCCTTCGACACGCAGACGGGTGCCGGCAAGAATGCCGGGCATCCGCCGTCGTCCGATCCAGACAAGACGCAGTCGGTGATTTCCGCCGTCGTTAGCCATCCGGTGGAATTCCCTATCCGTCAATATGGCGGTGTAGGCCGGGGCGACCAATTCGGGCTGGATCGTGACGGCGTCGATGACGCCCGTGCAGACCGCCCGGCCGCGCAGTGGCAATTCGCCGATGGCAATCGCCTCAGGCCAATCTCCTTGGGGCATGGGCGCCAAGGTCAGCCGATCGCCGTGATTTCAGGACCGCGCCGGAATGGCTCGCCACCCTGGGCCGGTGCTGCATGGTCGGCGGCCATCTGACCCTGGGGTCCGGCAACGGCGTCCTTGGGCAGGCGCAGGAGCAGCAGGTCACGAGGGGGCAGCGGTGTTTCGCCGCGCACAACTACGACGCCCCGGAAGAGGTCTTCCAATTCCTTGGCCGCTTCGCTGTCAACTGCGGCACTGCCACCCAAGACGCCGCGCAGGAACCAACGTGGTCCGTCGACACCGATGAATCGGGCAACGCGGAAGCCCTTGCTGCCGTCGCTAGCCTGGGCTGGGACCTTGGCCAAAACTTCCTTGCCAAAGGTGCCATCTAGAATTTCGATCTCGCCACCCTGGGATCCGACCGAGAGTCCGATCTGCTCGCGGATGTCGCGCCACAGTTTCTCCGACCGCGAGGCGGCAAAGGCTTGCAACTGCAGGCTTGAACCGTTCAGGTCAAGGGTTACGGCAATGACGCGGGAGGTACTCTCTTCAACCTCAAGGCGCAGCGACAGGCCTTCACGCGGGGTGACGAGCAGTGCGCCCAGATCCACGTATCCGTCGGTGTTCGTCACTTCTGATTCGTCCAAGGGGCCGTGGACGTCGCGCTCATAGGCGGTATCCGCCGGGTTGGGCGGCAGATCCACCGATTCCGGTTCCTTGGCTTCGCCTTCTTGGGCACCAGTTTCAGGCTGGAGCTCGTCCACGTCGTTTACGCTGTTCTTCTTTTTCTTACCGAACCCAAAAGCCATGGGGTAAAGACTCCTTGAAGTTTTTTCTTGAAATAGATGATGACTGCGGCGAATTAGGCCGACGGCGTGAAACCACCGGTGGATCCGAAGCCTCCGGTGCCGCGCACCGAATCCGGCAGTTCGTCCACCGCAATGAATTCCGCCGTTTCTACGCGCTGGATCACCATTTGCGCAATTCTATCGCCCCGTGACAGGGAGATGGAATGACGGGAATCTGTGTTCAGCAGCGTCACGGACAGCTCACCTCGGTAGCCGGCGTCAACTGTGCCAGGGCTGTTGACGATCGTCAGCCCGGACTTGGTGGCTAGGCCGGAGCGCGGGTGGATCAGTGCGACAAAGCCAAACGGAAGGGCAATGCTGACTCCGGTGGGAACCAGTGCGCGCTCCCCCGGCGCCAAGACGATGTCGATGCGGGTGCGCAGATCGGCTCCGGCGTCACCGGGGTGGGCGTAGCTGGGAGGCGCTATCCCGTCGTCGAGCATGCGCAACTGCACGCTGAGGGTGGGGCTGGGTGTCGGGAGGACAGAGTCCAGCTCGTCGTTCATTTGGTCTGCGGGGAAAGTCTCATGGGTCACAACAGCCAACTCTATCCCGAACCGGGGCACGGTGCCGCGCGGCCAGAGGGTGGCGTCAAGGTGAATTACTGGCGAAAAGATGAAAAGCTGTTCCCATGTCTTCACAATCCCCGCAGAGCGCCACGTCCCCTTCCACGGCAAACTACACCGAGAAGCTGTGGCCCAATTTCTGGGGCTGGGTCATCGTGGTGGGACTTTCCGCGGCGGCAATCCTCATCTTCATCCCGATTAGCCCTACCGCAGGCTACATTGCCTTCTTCGTCATGCTGATTGGGCTGTCGACGCTGCTGATCGCCACTACCCCCACCATTTCGGTCACCGCCGACACGCTGCGGGTGGGGCGTGCCCAGATTGAGCGCCAATATGTTGGCGAGGTCAGTATCTACAGCGGTGAGGCCGCCTTCGAACAGCGCGGCCGGAAGCTCAACGGTTTGGCGTACCTGTGCATTCGTGGCTGGATCAAGCCCGTCGTGAAGATCGAGATTACCGATCCGGCAGATCGCACGCCGTACTGGTTGACTTCCTCACGCAACCCTGAATACCTGGCCGCAGCCCTTGGTGGAGCAACCCGCACCGAGACCGGTCAAGACTAGAACGACTAGCGAGACTAGCGAGAGAAAGATTTACGGCTGCTTTAGCCTTCGCAATCCCGGCAATATTTCAGGCCGTTCTTCTCCCGCGCCAGCTGTGAACGATGCCTGACAAGGAAGCATGATCCACAGGTAAATTCATCGAGCTGTTCTGCCAGGATTTCCAAGGCCAGCTCGTCGGGAGGCAATTCTCCGCCGGGAAGTTCGTAGGACTCGGCAAGATCGGAGTCGGCGAGATCAATCACGGCGCTTTGTTTCGCTGCGTGCGAGTTTCCTTCAGCGGCCGGCCCGGAATGGTGGTGGGCCGCGCGGGGCCGGTGGTAACCGGTAGTCATGGTCGTTTCCTTAAAATAGCTGTCCAAGCGTGGCGGACAATAAACACTGCAAACACTTTAAACCTCAAAGCAACGCAGTTCAGCCAAGGGCGCCCTGAGTTCGCAGCTGGCTTAAGGCATTCGGCAGGCGACGGCGCCCCATGAGGGGTGGCAAGACGCACATTCTTCAAGGCTTCTCACGCCACGCCTGCACGGTAGTAGGAAAATGCGCACATCGGTGGCAAAGTTTCGAAGTGAACTGAAAGACTTTTTGGGAGGACGGCATGGCTGATCTACGGCTGGTGGGTGTCCACGATGATGGCAGAAATCTGCTTCTTAGTGGTCCCGATGGGGACATCTACCTACTCCCCCTGGATGAGGCGCTGCGCACAGCTGTGGGCAAAACCGCTCACCGCTCCTCACGCGTAACCCAGGCGTCGGGTACCCGGATGACACCTCGGGAAATTCAGAGCTTGATCCGGGCCGGATCCAGTGCATCTGATGTGGCCGAGGAATCGGGCCTTTCCCTGGAGCAGGTCCGACGCTATGAAGGACCGGTTCTGGCCGAGCGCGAGTACATCGCCACTCAGGCCCGTGCCGTTGAAGTTTCTGCGGCCGCCCCACACATTGAGGGTTACAAATCTGCCTTTGGCGACAGCCCGGCATCCCTGGATGAAATGGTCCGGCACCGCCTTGCGGCTTTTGGCATCGACCCCAAGACGCTGCGCTGGGACGCTTGGCGCAATAGCGCCGGCGCATGGACCATCAGTGCCGATTTTGACCCCGGCACTGAAAGGGCAGCCAGCAGCATTGGCGAACCTGCCCCCGCCCTCTGGCGTTTCCATGCGAGCCGCAAGGCTTTGCACAACGCCAACCGTTGGGCCCAGCAACTCAGCGAACTAGAACCACTGGACAGCCCCGTGCCGGAACGTCGACTCAGTGCCGTCATGGACAAACCCTTTGACGTAGAAGCGGACGTTTCAGAGGCGGAAGCTGACGCTGTTGCTACCGCAGAGGCGCCCGAAACCACCGAGGATTACCCGGCACGCGGCGGGCTCCTTGACATGTTGCGTTCGCGCCGCGGCGTACGCCTAGGCATTGATGAGGATGGCGACGACGAACTAGCCGCCATGCTCGGCACTCATGTGCCCGGCGCTCATCCGCGGGACGAGGCCCTGTACGGGTCCACCTCAGATGAGGAATCAACAGAGCCTGTCGAAGAAGAGCCTGAGGTTCCGGCGCCCAAGGATCGGCTGCGGTCCATCCCATTCCTGAAATTGGCACCTCGGCTGGCCGAGGATGATCACGAGTTCGACGGCGTATCCGACGTCAGCACGGAAACTCGCGAGATTGTCCTCTCTGGTGAACCTGCCACGGCACTACGCCCAACGCAGACTCAGGCAGAGCCGGTGTTTGAGGTTTCGGCCAAGAGGAGCGACGACAGCGACGAGGACGCCGGCGGCCCCAGCGACAGCGAAGTTGCCGCACGGCTGGAACGTAAGGCCGCTGGCAAGCCCAAGCGCTCCAGCGTTCCCAGTTGGGATGAGATCGTTTTCGGCACCAAGGGCGATTGACCTTCACTCCGAATAAATGCGGGATAAACACACTGTTCTAGTGTGTTTATCCCGCATTTCGTTAACGCCGCTTGGTTTTGCTCTTGGTTTTCTTGGCCGTGACGGGGATTCGCAGTAACGGAACTTCCCGTTCTGCCTTCGTAATGGATCCGTGCTGGCCCACCACATCCATGGCCTGCAGGCGCACCCGGCGGAGATCATAGAACGCGATCGACTCACGGGCCAGGATGAGAACGTCACCTATGCGGGCCGCGACTGATTCGCTGACCTCGCCGAAGTATCCGGCGGCGATGGCCTCCTCACGGGTGATTACCCACGCCTGCTTACCGAACTTCTCAAGCCAGGAAGCCATCAACAGTTGCCGGGTTTCCTCGCTGGAATCCGGTTCAAGGTAGAGGTGAACCATGCGCGGCTCCCCCGCCGTGTGCCGGACACCTGCCACGAGTTCGGGGAACTCGGAGTAATCAATGCGGGCCGAGCGCGGCACATCGACCATGCCGTGATCTGCCGTCAGCAGGATCAGGGCATCGGCCGGTGCCGCGGCTGCCAAACGTTTCATGCCGGCGTCGAGGTCCTCCAGCTGGCGTTCCCACTGCGGCGAATCAGACCCGTAGGCATGACCAGCCTTGTCTAACTCACTCCAGTACAAATACACGAGCGCGCTGGGCGTGGCGGCCAGCGCCTCGGCGGCAGCCTCAACGCGGTCCGTCGTGGACTGGACGCCACGGAAGTCACTGCCACGGAGCGCAGCACGCGTCATGGGCGAGTTGGCAAAGTGCGGCAGGCTCACCGTGGTGGTGGGCACGTTAGGAGACAATTTCTCGAAAATCGTGGCTTGGGGCTGCCACGTCATGGGGTCAACACCGGGATCCCAATTTCCCAACAAGTTCACTACCTTGTCCTGGCGCGGATCCAGAACGTCATAGCCAACCATGCCGTGCAGACCGGGAACCACACCCGTACCCAAGGCTGTAAGCGAGGTGGCTGTGGTGCTCGGAAACGCCGCTTGCAGGGTCCTGGGGTGTTCTCCCTGGGAGTCCTGCGCCATCACCTCACGGAGGAACGGTGCATGCGACGCGCGTTGTTTGAGCAGGGACTTACCCAACCCGTCGACAAGCACGACGCAGATCCGCGGCGCCGCGGGCAACCTCAGGACATTCGCGAACCCGGGGGCACCCAATGCCGCTGCAGCGCTGCTGAGAACATCGCCGATGCTGGATTTTCCGTAACCCGGCGCGGCTGGCAAGGGTGGCTGTTGAGCCAGCACCAGCGGTGCGGGACTTGTAGGTGCGGGACTCGTGGTGCTCACGGCGTTATCGGCGGTAATGGGAACGGCCCAACCGTGCGCCAAAGACGGGGAACTTACTTGCGGCCAGCTCCCCGTGGCCTGCACCGGAATTGACTGCCCCGGTGTTCACCGCGCGCAAGGCGCGGGCAAAGGCCTTGGCATCGGCAACAGCCTGGAGACCTTCCGCCTCGGCGCTGATACGCAACGCAATGTCTTCCTGGGCAATGGTGCCAGAGTAGCCATGATCCGCGTCGCATTCAGGATCCCCGCACGCCGACGGACCCATCTCGATCCGCTGGCCTCCGGACCAGGCGATGGCCAGGGTCAGCTCACGGGCCGGGTCGGAAGGCTTGTAGTCCTGGGGCTGGGCGTAAATATAGCTGAGCACCACGGACTTGATCTGGCTGACGGGCACCGACTCAGTGGAAACCTGGGCCACCATCTGCTCGCCCGACTCATCCAATTGGTGGTCGTCAACGTGGGTGATGACCAGCATTTCCGAGGTGAGCGCCAAGACCGTGATGTGACGGTGCACCTCGTTCCGCTCGAAGTGGGTTTCAAGATGGACCAGGTGCGACAAGCTTTCCTGGCCATCCAGGGCGTCATTGACCACATCCGCAACGAGTCGGGGATAAAAACCCGAGCGTTGGAGGGCGGCTTCCAATTCACGGGCCGTGGTGTTGGCCGGGGCGCCGGCTCCGAAGCTGTTCATATGCCCCATTTTCGCACTTTGGCGGCGGCGTTGCGAACTGGGCACGACGCGCATGAAACATGCACGTGAAAACCCAGTCAGGAAATCATGGCCCGGCGTGCACTGTCGGTACGCTGTGCCGGATTGCCGATGCGCAGATCAGCGGCAAGGACTGTCACCTCGGTGGGTCCCACCAGAATAGGCCTGAATTCCAGGAAGGCCACCTCCGGATGTTCGTCCTTGAGCATGGCAACCCTGGCCACAAGATCTTCCAACGCCGTCACATTGCCCGGGGGCAGCCCCTCGTAACCAAAGAGTTTTGCAGCCGCCCGTGGCGAGCGGATCAACTCGGCGGTGTCGCCGAGAGACAGCGGCGGGACCCTGTGCGCCCAGTCGTCCAAGAGATTCACGGCATCACCGGAAAGACCAAAGGAAACCACCGGGCCTAGAAGCGGGTCCTCAATGGCACGCAGGGTGCAGGATTGACCCACCTGCGCCATCGACTGAACTTCAAGCCCCTTCTTCCCGTACGGCTCGAGCAGCTTGCGCATCTGCACAATGTTGCGCCGGAGCGAGTCCGCGTCTTCAATATTGATGCGCACACCGCCTAGGTCCAGGCGATGCCGCAGGCTGGGGTCAAGGGTCTTGATGGCCACCGGCCAGCCCAGCCTTTCGGCGGCCGCAACGGCTTCATCGCCATTTCCAAAAGGCGCCGATTCAAGCATCGTAATTCCGTAGTGGCCCAATAGTTCCCGAGTCTTAGCGGCGCTGAGGGTCACCAGCTCGTCCCCGGCCACACCCTTGAGCCACGTAGCCAGAAGCGACTCGGCCGCCTGCGGGTTCACCCCAGCAGGCGGTTCGAAGATCGGCGCCTCCAACGTCAACCAGTGCGCGTAACGGGTCACCGCCGCTAGGGCAGCCGTGGCCGCGCCCGGGCTGGAATACGCCGGGAGCGCTCCAGCCATCTGCCGGTTCACCTGAACGCGAGGGTCCATGTTCCCTGTGAAAGCGGCGATGACAGGCTTCCCGGACTCCGCCGAGCACTCCTGCAATGTTTTGGCTATGTTTTCCAGCGTCAGCCCGATGACGGGCAGCAGGGTCACGATGGCAGAATCCACGCCGGGCTCCCCCAGCGCACCGAGGACGGTTCGTTTGAGCAGCGGCAAGGCCCGTGATTGGCCAATGTCAAGCACGAGCCGGGCGTGGACGGCCGCTACCGTCAGCCCGTGCCGTTCGGCCAAATCGGCCACGACAGTGCCCATCGCCGCGGAATTGCCAATGATGGCCAGCCCTGGCCCCTTGGGCAGCGGCTGGCCTGCCACTATTTGGGCCACATCGGAGAGTTCCTCAATCGTGTTGACCCGGATGACGCCGGACTGGCGCAGCATGGCGTCCAGCGCACCTGCCGGCGCCGCCGTGGTGCGCACGGCGTGACCGGGCGGCAGCCGCAGCCCCACGGAATCCGATTTAGCGACGATGACTGGTTTGCTGCGGGAAAGCCGGCGCGAGATGCGGGAGAACTTGCGCGGATTGCCCACGGATTCCAGATACAGCCCGCACGCGGTGGTGTTGGGATCGTCCTCCCAAAATTGCATCATGTCATTGCCAGAGACATCGGCCCGGTTTCCGGCGGACAGTACCGTTGACATGCCAACCTCCCGCCGCGTCATCGAGGCAAAGAGGGAAACGCCGAGCGCTGCGGACTGGCTAAAGATCCCCAGTCCACCCTTTGGCGGCAGAAATGGCGCCATGGAGGCGTTCAGGGACACTGCCGGATCGGTGTTGGCAAGACCTAACGACGCCGGACCCACCAACCGCATGCCGTTCGCCCGGGCTTGACGCACCAAGGCGCGCTGCCTCGCAAGGCCGCGTACGCCGTCGTCCGCAAAACCGGCCGTGACAACAACGAGGCCCTTGACACCTGCCTTGCCGCACTGATCCACTACGCCGGGAACCTGGTCATAAGGTACGGCGATGACGGCCAGGTCGACGGGCCCCGGCACCTCGGCGATGCTGGCGTAGGGCATCATGCCGGAGACTTCCAGGGCGTCCTGGTTGACGGCGTGAATGGCGCCTGTGAACTTGCCCTCCACCACGTGTTCGAGCAGTTGTTGCCCGATACTTCCCCACGCCCGGCTGGCGCCAATGACGGCCACGGACTGTGGCGCCACCAGACCGGCAACGCTGCGCGCTTCGGCGCGGTGTTCGCGGGACTCCATGACGGCCCGGGATTTGTCGGTGGGGTCGATCTGGAAGTACAGGGAGATGACGCCGTCGTCGTAGTGACGGTGAACCTCGTAACCGGCCTCGGAGAACACCTGGATCATCTTGCGGTTTTCCGGGAGGACCTCGGCGGAAAACTTATCGATCCCCTTCTCCCGAGCGGCCGCGGCGAGGTGTTCCAATAGGATGGAACCCAGTCCCCTGCCCTGGTTGGAATCAGAGACGTTGAAGGCAACTTCGGCCTCGGTGGGGTCATCGAGCCTGTCGTATCGCCCGATCCCGATAATTTCTGCGCCGCGCGTTATGACAAATGCCACACGGTTGGAATAGTCGAGTTCGGTGAAGCGGCGCAGTTCCTTCGCAGTGAGCTTGGATTTATACGTAAAAAAACGCATATAGATGGAATTTTGCGACTGTGACATGTGAAATGCCTGCACCGCATCCGCATCTTCGGCCGTCATGGGGCGCAAATGCCCGGTTCCGCCATCGCGGAGAACAACATCAGCTTCCCAATGGGCCGGATATACGGGCTCGGGCTCTGGCTTCACCATAGAATCACTGTACCGACTTGATGCGCTTTTTAGCGTCCGTGCCGGTTTCGCAACACCCCATGTAGAAAAGGAACCACTGCCATCATGGCCAAGCGCCAACCTCCCGCAGCCGAAGACTTCGTTGAAAACATCGTCGACATCGATGTTTCAAGTGAAATGGAAGGCTCCTTCCTGGAGTATGCCTACTCGGTTATTTACTCCCGGGCGCTGCCTGACGCGCGCGACGGGCTCAAGCCTGTGCAGCGACGCATCCTGTACATGATGAGCGAGATGGGGCTGCGCCCGGACAAGGGGCACGTCAAGAGTGCCCGCGTGGTGGGCGAGGTCATGGGAAAGTTGCACCCGCACGGCGACACTGCCATCTACGACACCATGGTCCGCATGGCCCAGGACTGGACGCTGCGCCTGCCGCTCATTGATGGGCACGGCAACTTCGGCTCGCTCGACGACGGCCCTGCCGCCCCCCGTTACACCGAGGCCCGCATGGCTGCCGCGGCCCTGGAACTCACGGGAAACCTGGATGAGAACGTTGTGGACTTTGTCCCCAACTATGACAACCAGATGATGCAGCCCTCGGTGTTGCCGGCCGCCTACCCCAACCTTCTCGTTAACGGCGCCAGCGGTATCGCGGTGGGCATGGCCACAAACATGGCCCCCCACAACCTCGGCGAGGTCATCGCCGCCGCACAACACTTGATCGCGAACCCCGACGCAACGCTCGAGGACGTCATGGCGTATGTTCCCGGGCCGGACCTGCCCTCGGGCGGGCGCATCGTTGGCCTGCAGGGAATCCGGGACGCTTATGCCAACGGACGCGGTTCCTTCAAGACGCGCGCCAAGATTACCGTCGAACAACTTTCCCCGCGCCGCGTTGGCCTGGTTGTCACCGAACTGCCTTATCTGGTGGGTCCGGAAAAGGTACAGGAAAAGCTCAAGGACGCCCGCAACAACAATAAAGTCGCCGGTGTCGCCGACTTCATCGACCTCTCTGACCGCAAGAACGGCTTGCGCCTGGTCATTGAGCTTAAGAACGGTTTCAACCCGGCCGCCGTCATGGAACAGCTCTACCGGTTCACCCCGCTCGAGGAATCCTTTGGCATCAACAACGTCTGTCTAGTGGACGGTCAACCGCAGACCCTCGGTTTGCTGCCGCTGCTGCAGGTCTTTGTTTCCCACCGCATTGATGTGGTCAGGCGCCGCACGGCCTTCAGGCTGGGCAAGAAGCAGGATCGGCTGCACCTGGTCGAGGGCATGCTCATCGCCATTGTGGACATCGATGAGGTCATCCAAATCATCCGCACCTCCGATGAAGTTGCTGCAGCCCGGGAACGGCTCATGGCCATCTATGACCTGTCCGAGATCCAAACCAACTACATCCTTGACCTGCAGCTGCGCCGCCTGACCCGCTTCTCCATGGTTGAGCTGGAAACCGAACGGGATGAATTGCGCCGCGAGATCGCCTCGCTCGAGGCGATCCTTGGCTCCCAGGAACTACTGCACCAGCTGGTGTCCGATGAGATGGGTGAGGTGGCGGCCAAGTACGCCACACCTCGCCGCACGGTGCTGCTGGAATCCGAGGCCATGGCTCCTTCGGTAGCCAAGGCGCTGGCCGCCGGCCTCGGTGGTAAGGCCGGAAAGGCTGCCCCGCTCGCCCTGGAAATTGCCGATGATCCCTGCTGGGTGTTGCTCAGCGCCACGGGGCAGATTGCCCGCACCAGCACGGCCGATCCGTTGGTTGAATCCGGCGGGCGGAGCAAGCATGATGTGTTCACCTCCGTGCTCAAGACCAGTGCCCGGGCAGAAATCGGTGCTTTGACCTCGCTGGGCCGGATGCTCCGGTTGCTGGTCGTGGACATGCCGGTCCTGCCACCCACGGCCGCCCTGCCCAACCTCTCCGGCGGTGTGGCTGCCAAGGACTTCATCACGCTCACCAAGGGCGAATCATTGGTGGGCTTCGTGCCGTTGAACAGCATCTTCGCGGTGGGTACAGCCACCGGTGTGGTCAAGCGAGTTACCCCGGAATACCCCCTGAACCGCGACGATTGGGAGTACATCTCACTCAAGCCCAAGGACTACGTAGTGGGGGCGGCTGTTGCCACGGACGACGACGACCTCGTGTTCCTCACGCAGGGAGCCCAGTTGCTTCGGTACAGTGCCGCCAACGTCCGTCCCCAGGGCCGCACGGCCGGTGGCATGGCCGGCATCAAGCTCGGCGCAGGTGACGTTGTACTGTCGTTCGGGGTGGTCTCCCCCGCCGATGCTGAGGCTGTTGTGGTCACGGTGGCCGGCGGGCAGGACGCCCTGCCCGGTACGCCGTCAGGCTCTGCAAAGGTCACGGCCCTCTCCGAATACCCGGCCAAGGGCAGGGCAACGGGCGGCGTGCGGGCGCACCGCTTCCTCAAGGGCGAAGACCGATTGTTCGTCGCCTGGGCCGGTCACGGCCCGGCCAAGGCCTCGACCAGTTCTGGCGTTGTGCGGGCCCTGCCCGTGGAGCACGGGAACCGAGACGGTTCCGGTGTGGCACTGAGCGCTGCGATCGACCTCGTTGGCCCAAGTCTTGGCTCCCAGGGCACGGGTCCGGAGGGCCCCGGCACGGCTCAGGCAGCTACACCCCCGCAGTCTGCACCGCCTGCTCCTGCGGCTGATCCAGAACCAATGCCGACCTCTACTCAGGAAGCATTTGAGCTACCCCTCGACTGATAAGTCGGATAGGGCGTAACCCGGTGCAGCCTTTCCCAAAATCCCCCTAGACTGGCCGCATGGCGATCATTTCTGATGACAAAGACTGGACCTGGGTTCTGGAACGGACCTGCCCCGAATGCGGTTTCGAAGCAGCTACGGCAACTCCCGCCACGGCGGCAACCATGCTTCCCGCGGTGCTGCCGCGCTGGCAGGGGGCATTGCGACGGGCAGATGTTGAGGTTCGCCCCAGTCCCGACACCTGGTCGGTGCTGGAATACAGTGCGCACGTCAGGGACGTCTTTGACGTGTTCACAGCCCGGCTTGAACTCATGCTGCGCGAAGAAACACCCACCTTTGCCAATTGGGACCAAGACCAGGCCGCCCTTGATGGTAATTATTCCGCTCTGGACCCCGAGGTGGTTTCGCAGGAGTTGGTACAAAACGGGCTCGACGCCGCAGCCGCCTTTGGCGCCGTCAGCGAAGAACAATGGAGCCGCCGCGGATTGCGCAGCAATGGCTCCGAATTCACGGTTTTGACCCTGGCCGGCTACTTCCTCCATGACGTGGTTCATCACCTGCACGACATCGACGCGTAGCATCAACGCCTAAAAATCAACGCCTAAAATTCTAGAGCGCCTTATCCCAGGCCATGCTGCTGCGCACGGGCTTATAGCCCATGCGCTCATACAAGCCCAGGGCCCCGGTGGGATTCTCGGTATCCACATCTAGGGCGGCGTACTGAAGTCCGGCCGCGGCAAAGCGAGCCATGGCATCCGCCAGCAAGGCCGGTGCGATCCCACGGCCCCGCCACTCCCGGCGCACGCCCAATAGCTCCGTGTAGCCCTCGCTGCGGCCGTTCGTGGATTCGGGGTCAACGGTCGCCAACTGGTATCCGGCAACGTCGCCCGTGGCACTGTCAACGGCCACGGCCGACAAGTCAAGGCGCCCGTGCTCGTGCGCCATTTGGACGTCCCACTGTTCAACAGTTCGGGGCTCGGAACCCCAATGGTCACCGAAGGCCTCATTGTGGGCAAGGCGGACGGCTTCGCTGAGCTCCGGCGTCCAGGACACGATAGAAATTCCCGGGGGTGCGGGCACCGCCGGAGCCTGCTCCAGCGGTCGGAGCATCTCCGAGAAATACCGCACCACGGTGTATCCGGCACCCGCCATCAGGGCAAGGAGCGCCGGGTTATCTTCCTCAACGTAGTTCCGTGCCTTCGGCGCGTGTTGGCCGTCCGCCACGAAACGCTCTGCGGTCCGGGCTTCCTGCCACGCCAGAACGGCCCGCCCAATGCCGCGCCGCTGCCACAACGGATCAACTCCACCGTAGACGTGGGCCTTGTCTCCGTCGGGATTCTTGACCACACGAGCAAAGACGCGCACCACGCCGTCGCCGTCCACACCCGCTAGCGAATTGTCCGCCACCGGGTTCACAGCATCGGATATCGCCGCCATCAGTTCGGAGCGCTGCATGTGCCACGGAGCCTTTTCAAACGCGGCGACGCGTTCCACCAGCTCGAGCCACATATTCACGTCCGCCGCCGTCAATGGGCGAAATTCCAGTCCAGGAACCGCGGGCCAGGGCACTGTTTGCATCGATGTCATGTCCCCAGCCTAGGCCGTGGCCGGCGAATCCTGCCCAGTGCTTGCGGGCTGGCCGCTGCGGGTTTTCGCCTGCTGTTTACGCTGCCGTGTCCGCCCGTTCAGAGTGGCCCCGTACGGTCTCTGCCATGTCAACCACACTTTCCCGCCGTTCCATGCTTGCCGGCGGCCTCGCCAGCGCCGGTGCCGCCGCGGCCGCACCCTTCCTCCTCCCCCAGAATGCGCAGGCCGCCGTTCTTGCGGCTCCGGCATCCGATTCCGGGCGGGTGTTCACGCTGGCCATCATTCCCGACACGCAGTACCTGTTCGACGGCGAGTCGCTCCACCCTGAACCCCTCACCGAAACCATGAAATATCTCGCGGGCTTGAAGGATCTCGCCTTCGTTGCCCACCTCGGCGACGTGGTGCAAAATGGGCTCGCCCAGGAAGTCGCGGCCGCGAAAGAGCCGTTCGCCATCCTCGCAAAGAAGAACATCCCGTTCTCCGTCATTGCCGGCAACCACGATCTCCCTAACTCCAACACGGACGACCAGCGCGGACCCACCCCGTTTCTGGACGCGTTTGCGCCGCTCGCCTCGAAGCAGCGCATTGCCCAGGACGCAGGCGGCTACAACTCCGCCTACACCTTTGATGGAGCAGGGACGGAATTCCTGCTGCTGGCCTTGGACTGGCGCCTGTCCACGGCGGGCATCGCCTGGGCGCGCTCCATCCTTGAAGCCCATGCCCAGACACCCACCATCATCACCGTCCACGATTCCGTCAGCGCCGACGGCGGAACCGCGGTCCAAAGCGCCCACGGCAAACTCGTCTGGGACCAGCTCATCAACGAGAACCAGCAGGTCTTCCTGAGCATCAACGGCCACTTTTGGCCCTCGGGCCGCATAACCCGCAAAAACGCGGCCGACCAGCCGGTCGAGCTCCACCTGGCCAACTACCAGCAGCTCTACTACGGTGGTGCTGCCGCCACACGGCTGTACCGCTTCGATCTGGACCGGGGCGTGGTGGATGTTTCCACCGAAGTCCCGCACATCGACGCGGGCGGCCTCAACGAGCTCGAACGCGAGGAACTGCAGCTCACAGCCGAGACCGACCGCTTCTCCTTTGCGCTGCCGCCAGCCCTCACGCCGCCGACGCGACGGGACCCTCGCCCGGCAGCGACATTGGTGATCCCCGGAACCGAGGCGTACTGGCGCTTCGAGGGAACAGGGACACTGGCCACGGGCAGCCGGATCGAGGATGCCTCGGGCCGCGGAAACGCGCTTGTCGTCGCAGGTCCTTCAACCGAGCCGTTGGTCTTCGCCAACGACAGCCACCCCAGTCAGCCAGCCAATTCTTCGCTGACTTTCTCCGGGAGCAAAGACACGGGCGCCTACCTCCTCACGGCTGACGACGCCCCCATCAACAAGGCAGCATTTGAGGGCGGCTACACCTTCGAGGCGTTCTTCAAGCTGCCGGAGCCGTTCAACGGCGACTCCGCCTGGAGCGCCATTATCTCCCGCTGGGTCTCAGCTAAGGCGGCCGGGCGCGTCAAGGGAGATGTCGACGAGCCAGCCGCAACACTGTCCATCAGTGGCGGTCCTGAGCTGCAATGGTGCGTCTACCCGACAAATCTGGACCGCTCCGTGACGAACTGGGGACACGAACTGCGCACCTCCCGCTGGTGGCACGTCGCAGTGGTCAACGATGGCCGCCACACCACCATGTACGTCGACGGATGCGCCGTGGTCCGCAACCCGTCCACTGTCAACAAGGGCCTAGCCGGTGGTGAAACCGGCGCACCGTGGACCGTGGGCGCCTACTCCTGGGCGGGCGAGCTCGACAAGACCTGGCTCGGCACCATTGGTGACATTCGCATCGTGTCCCGTGCTCTCGCACCGCGGGAGTTCATGATTGCCTGAGCCCAGCTGCGGCTAGGCACGCGCGGGCTGTGCCGCCGCCTTATCCATGCCCAGCGCGAGGTGCGTGTCCCCGCTGCCCGCCACCCCTCTGTTGTGGGAAACGTCGTGGGTCACGAGGACCACGGCGGCATCTACTAAGGCGCCACGGAGGTCACGTACCAGCTGCGCAGCCTCGTCCTCACCTAGGTGCGCCGTGGGTTCATCCAGAAGGACGACGTCGGCCCCCGCCACGAGCGTCCGGGCCACCGACACTCGGGTGCGCTGGCCGCCGGAAAGGTGGTGTCCGCCGGGGCCGACACGGGTATCAAGACCCAGTGGCAGATCGGCTAGCCAGGGGCCGAGGCCAACGGTCTCCAAGACCTGAAGCAGCTGGGCGTCAGTTGGCGCGCCGTCCGCCGGTTTGGCGATGGCAAGATTTGCGCGCAGCGTGGAATTGAAGAGATAAGAATCCTGGGGGCACCAGGCAATGCTGGCCAGCGCCCCGGGCGTGGCCGCGTGAGCGTTGATCCGGTAACTGCCGCGTTCGGGCACAAGGAATCCGAGGAGGACGGCCAACAAGGTGGATTTCCCCGATCCCGAGGGGCCGCTGACGGTCCACCAACGCCCGCGCTCGGTACCGCCACTCACGCCGCTAAAGACTGGATGTTCAGCGTTGGGGTACCTGGCCGAAATGTCGGCGACGGCCAGCTCCCTCACTTCCGTGCCGCCGTCGGACGCTTCCTCACTCTGGGTTGCCAGCACCGTGGACGGGGCATCGAGCAGCGGCAGCGTTCGTTTCATCATGGCCACGAGGGCCGGAAGTGCGGAGACCGCCTCGACAAACTGGCCCAGCGGTTCTGCCAACGCCAGCATCAGCAATGCCACAACGGCCGCGGCACGAGGATCCGCACCGGCACCAATGGCAGTTGCCGCGACACCCACCGCTGCCAGCGAAGTCAGGAACATCACGGCGCCTTGGCCTAGGCCGTCAGACCAGGCCAATCGTCGGAGCGGCTTGGCCACCATGGCATCTTGAGTGCTGAAGCGAACCGCCTCAGTACGGCCCACACCATTGGCCCGGAGCTGGCTCGCAGCGGCAAAGAGCGTTGTCACGCGGTTGGCAAGCCAGACCCGGTGCACGGCCGCGGCCGCCGATGCTCGGCGCTGTGCGGCGAGCACCACAAGGGGCAGCAGCACCAGTGCCAGCACACCAAGAACCACAACGATCCAGGCAACTTCGGGAACCAATAAGACAGTGGTTACGAGCACGGCCGCATAGGAAATGAGGGCGGCGGGAAGGGGAACCACGGCGCGGGGAACGGCGTCGCGCAACTCGTCCACGTCGGCAACGAGTGTGCCCAGTGCACCGCCAGATCGGGTGAGCTTGCCCCAGTGCAGCACCGAGGAACCCAACGAGTCCCACAACTTCACCCGCAGCGCAGCCGCCCACCGGAAGACTGCATCGTGTGTCAGCAGGCGTTCACTGTAGCGCAAGAGCGATCGGCCAATCCCGAAGGCACGAACACCCACGATCAAGGTCATCAGGTACAGAATGGGGGGCTGCGCGGCCGCCCATACGATGAGCCAGCCGGAGATGCCGCTGAGGGCCGCCGCGCTCAGGGTGGCGAGGGCGGAGACCGCGACTCCGGCGGCAAAACGAGGCGAAAGCAACGGCAATAGCCGCAGGTGACGCCACGACAACCTCGGCTCAGCGATAGTTCCAGGCACAGGACGCTCAGGCGCATCGCCTGCCGGGGAGCTGTCCGTGGCCGGCCCAGCGGGGTGGACGGGCTCGCCCTGTGCGGGCGTGCCGGAGACTTCGCCACCCAGCGTGGCTGCCAACTGCGAGTCATGGGTTGCCACCACAACGGCAACACTCCCCCGTAGGCGTCCCAGCGCCCTGCGCACGGCTGCTGCGGAGACTGGATCCAGGTGGGCGGTTGGCTCGTCAAAAAGGGCCAGTTCTACCGCCGGATCGGCCGCAATGCGTGCCAGCGCCCGGGCAACGGCCACCCTGCGAAGTTCGCCCGGGCTGCAGTCAACCACAGTGCGTTGGGCCAGGTGCGATGCATTGACGTCTGCCAGTGCAGCCGTGAATACGGCAGGGTCGACGGCGATCCCCTGCGGACCTGCGGCATAGAGGGCAAGCTCGGCCAACACGGTGTCTTCGGTAAATGCGGGATGTTGCGTAACAAATATCTGGGTGTCCGGGGCGCTCAGCAACAGAGTTCCGGTGATGTCCGCATTGTCCAAGGAGCCGGCGATGGCCGCCAGAATTGTTGATTTCCCTGTCCCGCTTGGCGTTGCCAGCACCAGTGCTTCGCCCCGGGCCAGCGTGGCACTGAAGCCTTCGACGGCGGCGTGCCCCCGACCGGGGTAGCTGACGCGCAGCTTGTCCGCCACCAGGACAGCGGTGCTGCCACTGGCTCGTGGCGCTTCACTTCGCTTTTGGGTGACAGGTGATTCATCGTCACCGGCCACCGGATCCGCCCCGCCCTCCGGATCCGTCGCCTCATTGCCCAGAATTTCCTTGACCCTGCGGAGCGCTTCCACGCCATCTTCACTGCCGTGGTGGGCAGCGCCGAGGTCCCGCAGGGGACGGAAGCACTCCGGCGCCAGCATCAAGGCAAGCAGCCCGGCCTCAAGTTCCATCCCTCCGGCAACCAATCTGACGCCAATGAAAACAGCAACCACGGCAACCGAAATGGTGCTGATGAGTTCCAGGGCCATGGAGGACAGGAATGCTGTACGGAGCGTAGCCATGGTCGATTTCCGGTAGGAATCGCATACATCGGCAAGGGCCTTGCGCTGTGCTGCCGCGCGGCGCAAGCCGACCAGAACCGGCAGCCCGCGAGCCAGTTCCAGCAGGTGATTTGAGAGCCTATCAAGGCCGCGGGCAGCCTGGTCAACACGTTCCTGGGTATGGAGGCCGATCAAGATCATAAACACCGGAACCAAGGGCACTGTCAACACCACGATCAGCGCGCTGACCCAATCCGAAATCAAAATCTGCAGCCCCACCAGCAGCGGCAGGACCGCGCAGCTCACCAGTGCCGGCAGGTACGTGCTGAAATAGTTGTCCAGCCCGTCCAAACCCCGGCTGGCCAGCATCGACTCCGCACCGACACCTGTGGCCCCAACACCCGCGCCCGGGGCAGAGCTTTCAGTGAGCCGATGTTCCACGAGACGTGCCCGCAGCTCCTCTTTGGTGCCCAACGCGGCTCGGCGGGCCAGGACTGATTGGCCCCACACGGTAACCCCCATGAGCACGGCGCCCACGGTGCCCTGAACCAGCAGCTTGATAGGGTCGAGGGCGGCGCCGGCCGCCCACTGCCCCAGCGCGTGGGCCAGGGCGCCCATGAGCAGGACCAGAGCCACTGCTTTGACGGCGGCCAGGCCAGCAAGGCCGGCCAAGGCCAGACGGGTTGAGGTACCTTCGGGGAGCGTGGGGCGCAGGCTCATATTAGATCTGGCCGCCCGTCACAGCAACGGATTCGGCTGCTTGGGCCGGCCCGACGGCGGGGGCAAAGTCGTGCGGTTCGGGCAGGTGCGTCACGCTGATGCGCTTACGGAAAATCCAGTACGTCCAGGCCTGGTAGGCCAGGACCAACGGGAGGCCAATGGCAGCCACGATGGACATCAACCCCAACGTGTAGCTCGAGGACGATGCGTTCTCCACGGTCAGGTTCCACACTGGGTTCAGTGTGGAGGGCAGCACCACGGGGTAGACAGCGCTGAAGATGGACGCGACTCCGGCCAAGAGAAAGCCGCCCATGGCCAGGAAGCTGAATCCTTCCCGGCCCGCCCGGTTGGCCACCCACGATGAGATGGCAGCGACCACGGCAACAGCGATCAACAACCAGCTGAACCACTTGCCGTTTTCGGCGGCAACCGCGATGGCCCAGAGCGCCATCGGCAGAAGTCCCACCGGCAACCAGCGACCCACTAGGCGGCGCGCCCGGTGGCGGACGTCGCCGTCGGTCTTCAGCGCTATGAATGCAGCCGCGTGAATCACCGCAAAGCCGACCACGGCCAAGCCACCCAGTACGGCATACCAAGTGAACCAGGCGAAGGGCCCGCCGACCCGGTCACCATTGGCATTCAGTGGCAGGCCCGTGGTGGTCAGGGCCAACATGGCACCAACACCAAACGCTGCAAGCAGCGAGCCGACGGCGATGGCCCAGTCCCAGACCCGCCGCCACATCTCCGAGTGGATCTTGCCACGATATTCGAAGGCCACGGCGCGGAAGATCAGGGCAAGCAGCACAAAGACAAGCGGGATGTACAGGGCTGAAAAGAGCGAGGCGTACCAAAAGGGGAAGGCCGCAAAGGTGGCGGCGCCGGCCGTAATCAACCACACCTCGTTGCCGTCCCACACCGGCCCCACGGTATTGAGCAGGAGCCGGCGCTCCTTCTCGTCACGGGCAAAGGTCTTCATGAGCATGCCAACACCCAAGTCGAAGCCCTCGAGGAAGAGGTAACCGGTCCAGAGCACGGCGATGAGTATGAACCATAAAGTAGGCAGAAAATCCATCATTAGTCCTTTAGTTCCAGCAGCAGATCAGGGAGCGTGGTGTGGTACCGGCAGGAATCAATACGCGAACGCAAGAACATCGTCGCCGCCATCTCCGCCCGGGCCGTTGGCGCCGTCGTCCTTCTTCTTCGTCTGGTCGAGTTCGGGCATAGCAGAGACAACTCCGCCCCGGATGTACTTGGTCAAGAGCTTTACCTCCACCACGAGCAGCACGGCGTACACGGTGGCCAAGGTA
Source organism: Arthrobacter sp. TWP1-1 (assembly GCF_049897845.1). NCBI lineage: Bacteria > Bacillati > Actinomycetota > Actinomycetes > Micrococcales > Micrococcaceae > Arthrobacter > Arthrobacter sp. TWP1-1. Next base: position 144,438 of record NZ_JAFCXC010000008.1, on the reverse strand, counting down.
ACGAGGGAGAAGATCACCTCGCCGGCAGAAACTCCCGGGGATGCGGCCGCAGCCGTGAACAGGAAGACCTGGTCCACGCCGCTCATGGAGGGGTTTGGTGCCACAACGAAGGGCTGGCGGCCCATTTCGGTGAAGATCCACCCTGCCGCATTGGCCCCGAACGGAGCAAGGATGCCAATCAGGGCAAGGCGCATCAGGCCCTTGGACTTCGGTACTGTGCCCTTGCGCGTGACGAAGAGCGCAACTGCGGCGGCCATGGCGGCGAGCCCGCCGAAGCCGATCATCATACGGAAGCCCCAGTAGGTGACAGGCATGACCGGGACGTAGTTGATCTCTTGGCCAGCGTTGGCGCCGTACATGGGATCATCGGGGAGGTATTTGCCGTACTTTTCCTGATACTTGGGGACGAGGGTGTTGACGCCCTTGATCTCGGTGTCGAAATCGTTGTGGGCCAGGAAGGAGAGCAGACCCGGAACTTCCATGACGGCGACGACGTCGGAACAGTCTTTGGCTCCCACATCACCTAGGGAAAGTATGGAGAAGCTCGTGCCGTCATGACAAGCGGCCTCGGCTGCGGCCATTTTCATGGGTTGCTGTTCGAACATGAGCTTTCCCGACATGTCTCCGGAGATAGCCGAACCGGCAAAGGCAATCATGGCCACGACGGCACCAATCCGCAAGGACTTGATCCAGACCGAGTGATCCCGTTTGTCGCGGCCAGGGATGGTTTCGGAGCTGCCAACAATGACGCGTCCGTCAGCACCAACAGTGTCAATCCCGTCCTTGCGGCGGCGCCACAGGTGATACCAGGAAATACCCAATAGGAACCCGCCGGCCACGGCGAAGGCACCGGTGATGGTGTGGAAGAAGGCCACAACCGCGGTGTTGTTGGTGAATACAGCCCAGGCGTCGTTCATGACCGGACGCCCATCAACCATTTCCACTCCAACCGGGTGCTGCATCCAAGAGTTGGCCACGAGGATGAAGTACGCCGAGACAATGGATCCTGCCACGGCTATCCACAGGCAGGCGAGGTGAACCTTGGCCGGCAGCTTTTTCCAGCCGAAGATCCATAAACCAAGGAAGGTGGACTCGACGAAGAAGGCCAGAAGCGCTTCCATCGCCAGCGGGGCGCCAAAGACGTCACCCACGAAGCGGCTGTACTCGCTCCAGGCCATGCCGAATTGGAACTCCTGAACAATGCCGGTGGCCACGCCCATGATGAAGTTGATCAGGAACAGCTTGCCCCAGAACTTCGTCATCCGCAGGTATTCTTCTTTGCCTGTTTTGAGCCAACGGGTCTGCAATATCGCAACCAGCCCACCGAGCCCAATAGTGAGTGGCACCATCAGGAAGTGGTACACGGTCACTATCCCGAACTGCCATCGGGCAATGTCCAGAGCTTCCACGAAATTCCCCTCGTCGTTCTAAAAACTTCAGGTCCCGCAATAATTTCTACTTGCTGTAGAAGTTCTAGTTCTACCCTGTGTAGAACATTGCTGTCAAAAGCTGTACATTAGAGGTGTGCACATGTTCCGTGTGCCACGTTTTGACGCACAGATTTTATTTTAAGGAAGTACATGGCAACGCTTGGAGATCTCGAAAGAGCTGTCATGGACCTGCTGTGGGAACATCAGGAAGCCATTACGGCCAATAGTCTGCGCGACCTGCTCTCGCAGCGCCCCTCCTCGGAAGACAGCTCCGTTGAGTCGCGGCCATTGGCCGTCACTACAGTTCTGACGGTCCTCTCACGCCTAGAGAAGAAGGGCCTGGTGGAGCGCGAACGCTCCTCACGCCCGCACCGCTACCGCGCCGTAACAAGCCGCGAGGACCACACCGCCGAACTCATGCTGGAAGTCCTGGGTTCCGCACCGGACCGCGAGGCAGTTCTCGCCCGATTCATCGGCACGGTCAGCGCAGGGGAAGCCGAAACCCTTCGCAAGCTGCTGGGCCACTAGCAACCGCACCGCCGCCATCAGTGCCGTTTCACGGTAAGTTGTAGTACATGTTTTGGACCTCTTGGTTCCTCGCCGCCCTTGCCGTGGTCTTGGCTTGGCCGGTTCCCGTTTTTCTGGCTCGTGCGGCATGGCCCGCACGAGCCCCTTTTGCTGCCATGGTGCTCTGGCAATCGATCGCACTCGCCGGTGGGCTCTCAATGATCGGAGCCATGCTTTGCTACGGGCTGGTGCCACTGGGCGACAATTTGGCCAGAGGCCTGCGGGGCTTGGCAAACATTCTTCTTGGCCAACAATCACTTGACACGCTGGGCCTGGTGCACGCCTTCGCCCTGAGCGCGGCAGCGCTGCTTTCCGCGCACCTCGTCTTCACACTGTGGCTGAGCTACTTCCGGATTCTGCGCCAACGCCGCCGCCACAGGGACCTGCTGAACCTACTCAGCTCACCTTCGGATGATCGGCCCGACACCTTCGTGATCAGCCATCAGGCGCCGGTTGCGTACTGCCTGCCGGGTGGCTCGCGATCCATCACCGTCTTGTCCGAGGGCCTGCTAAAGCTTCTCTCCCCCGATGAACTGCGTGCCGTGCTCCTCCACGAGCAGACACATCTGACGCAACGGCACCACCTGTTGTTGTGGGCATTTGCCGCCTGGCGTTCGGCACTCCCCTGGTTGCCGACCTCGAAGCTGGCCCAGCGCGCAGTGTCCTCACTCATCGAGATTTTGGCCGACGACGTCGCCTTGCGTTCGGTGAGCAAGTCAACCCTAGTCACGGCCATCGCCTTGGTGGCAAGTGGGCCGGCACAGCTTCCGGCCAACACCCTGCTGGCCGGCGATACCAGCCAGATCGACACACCAGCAACCACCTCGGCACGGTTGGGGCGCCTGCTAACTCCTACCCCGAGCTTGGGAGCCGGGCTTCAGGTGCTGGTGGTAGCCGGGGCAATCCTGCTCCTTGCCATTCCCACGGCACTGCTGCTGGTGCCTGGCATCATGCCTTGATTGCAGTACGGCGCCTGAGCGCTATGCGTCGATCCGGTCCTGGTCCAGGAATTCACTTCCGGCCACAATAAAGTCCTTGCGCGGTGCCACCTCGGAGCCCATCAGCAATTCAAAGGTGTGCTCGGCACGGTCCGCATCGGTGCTCGTGACCCGACGCAACGTTCTGTGGCGCGGATCCATGGTGGTCTCGGCCAGCTGGTCGGCGTCCATCTCACCCAATCCCTTGTACCGCTGGATCGGCTCCTTGTAGCGCTTGCCCGTTTTTGCCAGCTTCGCCAGCAACGTATGAAGTTCCTTCTCGGAATAGGTGTAGATCATCTCGTTGGCCTTGGCGCCGGCGTTGATGACCTCCACCCTGTGGAGCGGCGGGACAGCGGCGAAGACACGTCCGGCGTCGATCATGGGACGCATGTACCGGAAGAAGAGCGTGAGCAGCAGGGTCCGAATGTGTGCACCATCCACATCGGCGTCCGTCATCAGGATGACCTTGCCATAGCGTGCCGATTCCAGGTCAAAGCTACGGCCCGAGCCTGCTCCCACCACTTGGATCAGGGCCGCGCATTCGGCGTTGGCCAGCATGTCCCCCACCGACGCCTTTTGGACGTTGAGAATCTTTCCACGAATGGGCAGCAGGGCCTGAAAATCGGAAGACCGCGCAAGTTTTGCCGTACCGAGTGCGCTGTCACCTTCGACGATGAACAGCTCGCTCTTCTCGACTTCGTTACTGCGACAATCAGCCAGCTTGGTGGGCAAGGACGAGGTCTCCAACGCGTTCTTGCGGCGCTGAGTTTCCTTGTGAACTCGTGCGGAAATACGCGACTTCATCTCCGAAACCACTTTTTCAAGCAGCGTCGCGGCCTGAATCTTCTCCCCGCGGGCCGTAGATTCCAGCTTGGCCTTGAGTTCGCGTTCCACAACCTTGGCCACAATGTTCTTCACTGCAGGCGTGCCCAAGATCTCCTTGGTCTGGCCCTCAAACTGCGGCTCGGCAAGACGAACCGTCAACACGGCCGTCATTCCCGCCATAACGTCATCTTTCTCGATCTTGTCATTGCCAGCCTTGAGCTTGCGAGCATTGGTCTCAATGACCTTGCGGAACGTCTTGAGAAGAGCAAGCTCAAAGCCCTCCTGGTGGCGCCCACCCTTGGGTGTCGCGATGATGTTCACAAAGCTGCGCATTGTGGTGTCATAACCCACGCCCCACCGCAGCGCAATGTCCACCTCACAATCGCGCTCCACGGCCGTGCTTTCCAGATGGCCCTGGGCGTTCAAGACCGGAACGGTCTCCGTGAACGTACCGTTGCCATGAATGCGCCAAATGTCGGTAACAGGTCCACCAACGGAGAGGAAATCTACAAACTCCGAGATGCCGCCGTCGTGGTGGAACGTCTCTTCGTGGGTGGCAAACTCCCCCGGAGTACCTGCAACACGGCGTTCGTCAACAATGCGGATCTTCAATCCCGGAACCAGGAAGGACGTCTGGCGCGCCCTTGCCACGAGTTCCTCATAGGAGAACTTCGCGTCGGCGGTGAAAATTTGGCGATCGGCCCAGTATCTGATGCGGGTTCCGGTCACTCCACGCTTGGTGGTTCCCACAATGTCAAGGCTGGAGTCCTCAACGAACGGTTCGAATGTCACCTCAGGGCTGAGAGTTCGGCCGACGTCTTTAAAGTGCCCCGGCTCGCCCCGGCGGAAGCTCATCTGGTAAGTCTTTCCACCACGATCGACCTGTGCGTCCATCCGTGCGGACAGGGCGTTGACCACGCTGGCACCCACGCCGTGCAAACCACCGGATGCTGCGTATGAGCCGCCACCGAACTTACCGCCGGCATGCAACTTGGTGAGAACTACTTCCAGTCCGGTGAGTCCGGTCTTGGGCTCCACGTCCACAGGGATGCCACGGCCGTCGTCGTGCACTTCAACGGAATTGTCCTTGTGCAGGATCACGGAAATGTTCTGGCCGTAGCCGGCCAGGGCCTCGTCAACAGAGTTGTCGATGATCTCCCAGAGGCAGTGCATCAGTCCGCGGGAGTCGGTGGAGCCAATGTACATGCCGGGACGTTTCCGGACAGCTTCCAGCCCCTCCAGAACAGAGAGGTGGCGGGCGCTGTAATCGGAACTCGAACGTGCCACGGTTGGCATACTCCTTATGACTGTGTTGGCAAAGCCTGTGGGCCAAGCAAATATAGGGCGGTCAGGCCTGCACCTGCCTCACTCAAGGTTAACCGCTGCGGGCGCCGGCCCCTGACAGGCGTGCCGTATCGACACGGCTACGCGGTGAGCGAAAGTACACCCTTCCAGGGATGGAACAGCGACGACTAATGGTTATATAGGTATCAAGATCTATGAAGGAGGCCATCATGACTACCACCGCCATCGCCAGCCGAGAGCTGAATACTTTGGACCGTTGCGACCGCTGCGGCGCCCAAGCCTACGTGCGGGTCGTTCTGGAATCCTCCGGCGGGGAACTCCTCTTCTGCGGACATCATGCCCGCTCGGTTGAGGCTAACCTGAAGCCCATCTCCTCGGAGTGGCACGACGAGACCAGCCGTCTCACCGAAAAGGCTCCGGTCCCCGTGGACTAAATAATTTTCCAAATGTAGGGCCCCGGATTCGTCCGGGGCCCTACATTTTTGCCCTTTTACCGGGCCTCGCCCTCAACGAGCCCAAAAACAAAGTAACCCGCAGTTGTGGTCGAAAAAGCGCCTCAAAGGGCATTTTTTCGACGACTACTGCGGGTTACTTGCAAGGCCCATCCTTGGGCCCACGCGGCCGAGGGACCCAATGTTTGGATCGCTAGCGATCTAAACATTGGGAGGCCGTGGGGATTAGTCCAGGTAGTCGCGCAGAACCTGTGAACGCGACGGGTGGCGCAGCTTGGACATGGTCTTGGATTCGATCTGACGGATGCGCTCACGCGTAACTCCGTAGACCTTGCCGATTTCGTCTAAAGTCTTCGGCTGACCGTCGGTCAAACCGAAGCGCATTGCGACTACGCCGGCTTCGCGCTCGGACAAGGTATCAAGTACCGAGTGAAGCTGTTCCTGCAACAAGGTGAAGGACACTGCGTCGGCCGGTACAACAGCCTCGGAGTCTTCAATCAAGTCACCGAACTCAGAGTCACCGTCTTCACCCAGCGGGGTGTGGAGGGAGATGGGTTCGCGGCCGTACTTCTGAACCTCAACAACCTTTTCCGGGGTCATGTCCAATTCCTTGGCCAATTCTTCCGGTGTTGGTTCGCGACCAAGGTCCTGCAGCATCTGCCGCTGAACCCGGGCCAACTTGTTGATGACTTCCACCATGTGCACGGGAATACGGATGGTGCGCGCCTGGTCGGCCATGGCGCGAGTGATGGCCTGACGGATCCACCAGGTGGCATACGTGGAGAACTTGAAGCCCTTTGTGTAGTCGAACTTCTCAACTGCACGGATCAGGCCAAGGTTGCCTTCCTGGATCAAGTCCAAGAAGAGCATGCCACGGCCTGTGTAGCGCTTTGCCAACGACACAACGAGACGAAGGTTGGCCTCGAGGAGGTGGTTCTTGGCGCGGCCGCCGTCATGCACAATGCGGTCGAGATCGCGCTGGAGCTGGGGGTCCATGGAGTCCCGGCCAGCTTTGAGCTTCTCGGTGGCAAAAAGACCAGCCTCAATGCGCAGGGCCAAATCGACTTCCTGCTCCGCGTTGAGCAAGGCAACCTTGCCGATCTGCTTCAGGTAATCCTTGACCGGGTCAGCTGTTGCACCGGCCGACATGACCTGCTGGACGGGTGCATCGTCGTCGTCGGAATCGGAGTAAACAAAGCCGGTTCCGGTGGCAACTGGACGCTCGGGTTTTGCGTCGTCCTGCTCGTCCTCTTCTGCAGCGGAATCCGAGCTCTGCTCTTCTTCATCTTTAGCCTTGGCCTTGCCGCGTCGGGCCGGGGCAGCCTTCTTGGCGACAGGGGCCGCATCATCACCGGCTGCAGCCTTCTTGGCAGCGATGGTGGCAGCGCGCTTCTGTGCTGGAGTCAGCGGCGCGGTGGCTGAAGAGGTGGGATCCTCGATCTCCTTCGTTGGGGAGACTTTGCTCTTGGCAGTAGCAGACACAGAAAACCTTTCTTACGGCGGTCTGTGGAGTTACCTTCGGGCAACACCACTATGACCCTGTCAAGTCCGCGTTGCTTGGCGCATCACTTCTGCTTGGAGGGTCTAAGGGTATAACTCCCTGTGGGGCGGCTTTGTTCCCGCCTCACCAGAAGAAAATGCCTTCCGGATCCTTATATTCCAAACTTCATTAATGCATCAACACGAACCCAACCGGGTCTCGACTTATAGTGTCTCACGATTTGCCTCGTGCTCCTTGCCCGCACCGCCGCCTCGACCATGTTTTCCGCACCCATTCCGCTTGCATCCACGAGCGCTGCATCCCCAAACTGGCCGACGATTCGCTAGGCCGCTTGGTCACCGATGCTTTCATCCTTGCGGCCGTGCCAGGCGGTGCGCTGGTCCTTGGCGCAGGCTGCTATGTAGCCAACGGCAAGCAGCTGATCCAACATGCTGGCCAGCCGGTACCGGGGCTGGAAGCCTTGGCACAGCTGAAAGTAATTGCCCGCCCAGGTGCCCCGGCCCTTGCACCATTGAATCCATCCCAGCAGGCAGAGCACCGGAGCCTTGTCAGCGGCATTCGTGGCGCTGGCAAGGAAGGCCAGCAGTGGTTCGGCCCTGTCCAGTCGGTCCCAGTTCGGCCCTCTGGCCCCGCCGTCGTGGTCCCCAACCTCGCCCACCAAGATGTTGCCAAAGTCTCGGCAAGCCAGGAGGTAGGCCGTGTCGCTGTAGCTTTCAATTTCTACGATGCTCGGGGCTGACTGGTTGCCACCATGCCAATTGCGAGGCGCCACAACAGAAGTCATGTCCCCTTCCAAGAGTCCCATCCCGGATGCCCCGGTGAGCGCGTGGTTCGCAGTGGTTGCCAAGGCCACGATGACTGTATCGCGCACTGTGGTGTCAGCCAGGCTGGCCAGCAAGAAGGCGGTCATGGAAGCATCGGGTGTTTTGGGCCATCGACTCAGGCTGTATTCCCAGGCGCCGAGAGTGACTGCGATCTGCGCGGATCCGCGGCCGGAGTCAGCCAGCGGCTCCCGTAGATCGTTCCCCGCGGCGGCGACCGAGGTAGCAAAAGCTTCATCCTTGACGGCAATGAGCTCCCGAATCTGTTCCTTGGGGCTTTCCCCGACCATGCTCCCCCGGTAGATGAACTCCGTGTTGACGAAACTTTCCTTGATGGAGACGTTGTCCTTGCCAGGCCACGGACAGCACGCCGCATCCGTGCATTCCAGACTCCGCCAATGCTCGGTGCCCACGTACCAGGCATCCTGTACCGGCATGCCTGCCTCGGCAAAAGCAACACGCAAAGCCAAGTAACTCCCTGCCTGCGGGAAATCCGCTGGGTCAACCCAGTCTTCCCTGCCGAAAATTGCGATAAGGCAGCCATCGGCCTCGCTATCACTGGACAATTGCGATGCGGCAATATCAGCAAATTGTTGTGCATCAGAACTGTCATCCGGCGGCAGATCCAGCCGCATGGTAGCCCGTAGCCGCTTCCCGCTCATGCCGATACAGACGATGCTGTGCTTGGGCCAGTACCCCACCATGTGGGGAATGAAAGCCAGGAGGTCCTCACCGGCGCTTACCCTGATTTTGTCTACTTGATTTCCCATGCCCCAAGGTTCCCGCTGGCCGGGCATGGAAGAAAGGGCCAATAGGCGAAATCGCCGAATCTGTGGATAACGCAGGCACAGATCCGCATAGAAACTAAAAAAATCTTCGGCAAAACCGGAAGCGGCGCTCCCGGCGACCAGCCTCAGCGCTTGCGAGCTGCGCGCTGATCCTTTTGTTCTTGCTTGAACTGTTCACGCCGTCGTCGGTTGTCGGCGATGACATCACGAAGCGGGGGTACCATTTCGCCGCGCTCAGCCATGCCGCGACGAACTTTGCGACGAGTCACGGCTACCGCTGCAAAGCCGAAGCCAAGGACCAGGAACTGGAAGGAAAACGCCACGCGGAAGGCATCAAGGGAGTACAGCCCATCAGGTGAAAAGCCGACACTGTTGAGCAGGTCGAGAATAATTCCGATGATGTACATGCTGATGAGCGCGGCCACGAAGCCACCAACATTGACGATTCCGGTGGCCGTGCCAATCCTGTGGGACGGATTGAATGTCCGCGCGAAGTCGAAGGCAATCATCGACGCCGGACCGCCAATGGCGAGCACCAGGATCAAAATCACGAGCAGCCACAGCGGTGAAGGACCCGAATGGGAAATGACTGCGGCCCAAGCGGCTGCCGTGGCTAACGTCACGGCGAGCACCATGCTTGAACGGCGTAGGGGGTGGCGGCCTACCCAACTGCCGAGGAAGGGACCGCAGATAATGCCAACCACCACAAAAAGGCTCAACAATATGCTGGCTGTTCCGGTATCGAGGCCTTGACCGGATACCAGGAATGGGTAGCCCCAGGTGAGAACAAAGACCGTACCGCTGAACTGGGTGGCGAAGTGACTCCACATGCCCAGCCGAGTACCCGGCTGTCGCCACGCCGTAGACAAATCAATGGCAGTTTCCCTGATTCCGCTCTTGGAGACCGGCGTTTCCAAACCCTTGGGCGCATTGCGCAGCAGGGCAGCAGAGAGCACACACGCCAGCACACCCAACCCGGCGAGGCCCGCAAAAGCAGGGCTCCAGCCTGCAGCGTGAAGGACAAAAGCAAAGGGAGCAAGGCTGATGAGCTGACCAAATTGGCCCAGTTGACCTGTCAGCTGGGTCAGTACCGGAACTCGGTATGAAGGGAACCACAGCGGGATCAGGCGAATGACGGCAATAAATGTCATTGCGTCGCCTGCCCCGACGAAGATCCTGCCAACTACGCCGCCAGGGACAGAGGTGGCCGCCGCCAGCTGCAGCTGACCCACAGCCATCAAACCAGCACCCGTGGCGATCATGATCCGCGGGCCAAACCTGTCTACGAGGACGCCGACGGGGATTTGCAAAACGGCATACACCACAAGCTGAATGACGGTGAAGGCAGAGAGCGCCGACGCCGTAGCGTCAAAGCGATCGGTGGCAACAAGTCCAGCAACACCAAAGGAGGTTCTATGCGTCACCGCAATCAGGTACGCAAATACGCCAACACCCCACACCAACCATGCACGTTTACTATCCACCTGATTAGCTTATGTCAGCTTGGCCCAGCACCCTGTTGCCCTGCGTCACGGCTCGCCAAATACGCTTCGACGGCGGCACCAAGTTCATCGGCATCGGGCAATTCGTCATTGTCCCCGGCCAGGAGTGAACGGCGGGCAGTACCGTCAGCATGTTCGTCGTACTGTTTTTCAAGGTTCGACACAACCGCCGCAACGTCACTGGAGCCCTCGACTTGCTCGGTAATCTGGCGCTCCACTGCCCGGCCGGCTTCCCGCAACCGTTCGCTGGGGAGCATCAGGGATGCCGCGGCTCCCAGGAATTCAAGGCCAGCAACAGCGGCCGGCGGGTACTCGGCGTCGGCCAGGTAGTGCGGCACGTGGATGGCATAGCCAACCACGTTCCGGCCAGCCTCTGCGAGCTTGTACTCGAGGACATGACCCACAGCAGCGGGGATGTCCACGGTCGACTTCCACGCCGAAATGCCTTCGATTAGATCCGGCCGGTTGCCGTGCACCGTGGCGCCAATGGGACGAGTGTGCGGAACTGGCATGGGCACCGAATGCACCCAGGCCACCAGATTGACGTCGAAGCGTTCTACGAGGGAAAGTACGGCGGCGCTGAATCTTTCCCATTGCAGGTCAGGCTCGTTGCCTTGCAAGAACAAAAACGGAGTGCCCAGTGCATCGACCATGCGGTGCAGCACCAGCGAGGGCGCCTTGTAGTCCGTCAGGTGGTCCTCCGTGAACGTGATCCGGGGACGGCGCGAGCGGTAGTCAATAAGCTGATCAATATCAAACACAGCAACGGGTTCACCCGCGAGTTGATCCTTGAGTTCGTGGGAAATTTGCGTGACGACGTGGCCCGCATCGGAGGCCCCCGTGAAGGACATGATCATGTTCGCGCCCTGGAGGTCCGCATCGCCCACCAACTCTTCGTTGAGGACGTACAGGGATTCCGGGCTATTAAAGGGTGTGTATCTGGTCAAATTCATGATTTTCCTCAGCTGCTTGCGTCTCTTGAGTGCACAACACCGCAAGGCCGCCGATCATTCCTTGTCGAAAGCCTAGCCTTGGGACCGGCCATTGAAGGACGACGGCGTAGCCTCCTGAAGCCCTGCCTCGCCTGCCGCTGGCGCGAGCGGGCAATCTGGAGGCGTTGGGGATACGATCGAAGGCAGCGACACCCGTTCAATATCACCAAAAAGTGAGGACTGTATTTCAGTGAGTGTGAAAGAAAACATCAGCTTCCGCGTCATAAGCACGGATCTGGCGAAGGTATCAGCAGACGCATTGGTCATTGCCGTCAGCAAAGGCAGCGACGGTCCCGAGCTTGTGGGCGCTCCCCTGTCCGCTGTAGCCGTTGCATCCCTCAACGGTTCCATGACCGCACTGGGAGTTACCGGTGCGGCCGATCAGGTAGTCCGCCTCCCCGGCCTGCCCGAAACCGGGGCCAAGGTCCTGGTCCTGGCCGGCGTTGGTGCTGCGAAGGACGGCGTGGTCAGCGATGAAGCACTGCGCCGCACAGCTGGAGCGGCCGTACGCCAGCTCGCTGGCCTGAACCACGTGCTCTTTGCCATCCCCACGACGGCGGTTAGCCAGGTCGCGGCGATTGCCGAAGGTGCCGCACTGGGCGCTTACCAATACGCCAGCCTCCACTCGAGCACCAAGGGCAAACTGGAACCCGTTGCCAAGATCACCATCCACTCCACCTTGGCCAAGGATCCGGAACTGGCGGCCGCCCTGGAACGCGCTTCGATTGTGTCCAACGCGGTCAACGCAACCCGCACGCTGGTCAACGAACCCCCGAGCAAGCTCTACCCGGCCACCTTTGCCGAAGCGGCCAAGGACCTGGCCAAGGGCCTCCCCATCAAGGTGACAATCCTGGATGAAAAGCGTCTCCTGAAAGACGGCTACGGCGGCATCATGGGCGTCGGCCAGGGATCATCCCGTCCGCCTCGCATGGTGAAGCTGGAATACAAGTCCGATCGCGCCGTGGCCGATCTGGCCTTCGTCGGCAAGGGGATCACCTTTGACTCCGGTGGCATCTCCATCAAGCCGGGAGCCGGCATGGTCACCATGAAGTGCGACATGGCCGGCGCAGCAGCGGTCCTGAATTCGGTTCTGGCCGTGGCTGCCCTAGGTCTTCCCGTAAACGTCACCGGATGGCTCTGCATTGCAGAAAACATGCCCTCGGGCACTGCCATCCGCCCTTCCGATGTCCTAACAATCTTTGGCGGCAAGACGGTTGAAGTTCTGAACACCGACGCCGAGGGCCGCTTGGTCATGGCCGACGGCCTCGTCGCCGCATCGCAGGAATTCCCGGACGTCATCATTGACGTTGCTACATTGACCGGGGCCCAGGTTGTGGCACTCGGACACCGCACTGCCGGCGTCATGGGCGATGAAGGTGTTAGCGCGGCGTTGAAGGCTGCGGCCGATCGTGCTGGCGAATTGGTCTGGCCCATGCCTCTCCCCGAGGAATTGCGCCCGTCGCTAGAATCTCCCGTTGCCGACATGGCCAACATTGGCGAACGCATGGGTGGCATGATGACAGCGGCTGTCTTCCTGCAGGAATTCATCGGCAAGGGCAAGGACGGCGTGACCATTCCCTGGGCTCACCTCGATATTGCCGGACCGGCCTTCAACGAAGGCTCACCCTACGGATACACGCCCAAGCAGGGAACCGGCATGGCAGTTCGCACTCTGGTGGCCTACGTAGAAGATGTTGTGGCCCGCAGCGTCTAACCTCGCAGCGTTTAATCACGAACCGTCCCACATAACCATCGGTTGCGGCGTCATCAAGCACTGACGCCGCAACCGTGTTGGACGGGGCAAGAAATGCCAGCGTAAGCAATGCCATAGCGACTATGACCACAATCACCTTTACTGTGACAGCATCGAGGGCGTTGGATGGAACAACTGACGTAAGGTGAATGCTGAAAGTATTTGTCTTTGACTTAGAAGAAGCGTTGCATCCACTTCGGCTGGAATTGTTTCTTTCAATTATTGATGAGATGACGCGCTAACAAAATGTGCGTCACCCGAACGCGAGGGAGCGTCTAAGTGGCCGAACAGGCAGCTGGGCAAGAATTCGACATTTTGGTTCTCGGCGGTGGCAGTGGCGGATACGCAACTGCACTGCGGGCAGTCCAATTGGGTATGACCGTAGGTCTCGTGGAGAAGGGCAAGTTGGGTGGCACCTGCCTCCACAACGGCTGCATCCCCACAAAGGCTCTGCTGCACGCAGCAGAGGTAGCCGACCACGCTCGTGAAGGCGCCTCAATCGGCGTCAACAGCCAGCTCAACGGCATCGACCTGGTCGCAGTCAACAAGTACAAGGACGGCATCATTGCCGGCAAGTACAAGGGTTTGCAGGGCCTCATCAAGGGCAAGGGCATCACGGTCATCGACGGCGAAGGCAAGCTCACTGCAGCCAACACCATCACGGTGAACGGCGTGAACTACACAGGTAAGAACATTGTTCTGGCCACGGGTTCCTACTCACGCAGCCTGCCCGGCCTGGAAATCGGCGGCAAGGTCATCACCTCCGACGAGGCCCTGAGCATGGAAACCCTGCCCAAGAGCGCCATCGTGCTCGGTGGCGGCGTCATCGGCGTCGAATTTGCTTCCGTCTGGAAGTCCTTCGGCGTGGATGTCACCATCATTGAAGGCATGGCCTCCTTGGTCCCCAACGAAGATGCCTCCATCATCAAGGTGCTCGAGCGCACGTTCCGCAAGCGCGGAATCAAGTTCAACACCGGCACCTTCTTCCAGGGTGTGGAGCAGATCAACGACGGCGTCAAGGCCACCTTGGTTGATGGCAAGACGTTCGAAGCTGACCTCATGCTCGTAGCCGTTGGTCGTGGCCCGTCCACCTCCGGCATGGGCTTCGAAGAAGCGGGCGTCACGATTGACCGCGGCTTCGTCATCACCAACGATCGTCTGCACACAGGCGTTGGCAACATCTACGCAGTGGGCGACATTGTCCCCGGCGTGCAGTTGGCACACCGCGGCTTCCAGCAGGGCATCTTCGTCGCCGAGGAAATCGCCGGCATGAACCCGGTCATCGTCGAAGACATCAACATCCCCAAGGTCACTTTCTGTGACCCTGAGATTGCATCCGTTGGTTTGAACGAAAAGCAGGCCAAGGAAAAGTTTGGCGATGCAAACGTTGAAAGCACCGAGTACAACTTGGCTGGCAACGGCAAGAGCGCCATTCTTGGCACTGGCGGCATCATCAAGTTTGTCCGCGAAAAGGATGGCCCCGTAGTTGGTGTTCACATGATCGGCAGCCACATCGGTGAGCAGATCGGTGAGGCACAGCTCATTGTGAACTGGGAAGCGTACCCGGAGGACATTGCTGGCCTCATTCACGGTCACCCCACCCAGAACGAAGCTCTTGGAGAAGCGGCAATGGCCTTGGCCGGACGCCCGCTCCACGGCTAGCAACAAACCCTCTTAGTGCACCCGGCGCCCGCGCCGGGTGCACTAAGCTGAAAATCATACTTAATATCAAGGAATTTCGTGGCGATGCACCCGAGTGCACCATCAGCGAAATGCAGCGCATTAGAAGGAGAACGGGGACGAAATGTCTGAATCCGTGAACTTGCCCGCCTTGGGTGAAAGCGTCACCGAAGGTACCGTTACGCGATGGCTCAAGCAGGTCGGGGACCGCGTCGAAATTGACGAGCCCCTGCTGGAAGTTTCCACCGACAAGGTTGACACCGAGATCCCGTCACCCTTTGCCGGCATCCTGGAAGAAATCCTTGTACCCGAGGACGAAACCGCAGAAGTAGGTGCAACCCTTGCCCGCATCGGCAGCGGCGCCGCTGCTCCGGCAGAGGCACCCGCCGAAGCTGCTCCTGCAGCTGAAGCCGCTCCCGTGGCCGAAGCTGCCCCTGTGGTCGAGGCCGCTCCGGTAGCCGAGCCTGTCGAGACCCCGGCCGCTCCGGCCGGAGATGCCCACGAAGTGGTTTTGCCTGCTTTGGGTGAATCCGTTACCGAAGGTACCGTCACCCGCTGGTTGAAGGCCGTTGGCGACACCATCGAGGTCGACGAGCCGCTCCTCGAGGTTTCCACCGACAAGGTTGACACCGAGATCCCCTCCCCCGTAGCTGGCGTGCTGCTGGAAATTCGCGTTCCCGAAGACGAGACCGCTGAAGTTGGTGGCGTTCTGGCACTGATCGGTTCCGCCGCAGCTGCCGCAGCTCCCGCCCCGGCCGCAGCTGCACCTGCCGCACCCGTAGCCGCTCCGGCCGCCGTTGCTGCTCCTGTTGCAGCTCCCGCACCGGCCGCTGCTCCTGCCGCTCCCGCAGCAGCTCCGGCGGCTGGCGCCGAGTCCAACTACGTGACTCCGTTGGTGCGCAAGCTTGCCAACCAGCAGGGCGTTGACATCGCTACCGTCACCGGCACCGGTGTTGGTGGACGCATCCGCAAGCAGGACGTCGTTGCAGCAGCAGAGGCCGCCAAGGCTGTTGCCGCCCCGGCCCCCGCAGCGCCTGCCGCAGCCGCCGCTCCTAAGGCTGCCGCCGCCGTCGTACCGTCTTCATTGCGCGGCACCACGGTCAAGGCTCCTCGGATCCGTCAGGTTATCGCCCGCCGCATGCGCGAGTCGCTGGAAGCTTCCACGCAGCTCACGCAGGTGCACGAGATCGACATGACGCGCATCGTCAAGCTGCGCACCAAGGCTAAGAACCAGTTCCAGGCCACCAACGGCACGAAGCTGACTTACCTGCCTTTCATTGCTAAGGCTGTCACCGAGGCACTGAAGGTGCACCCGTCGGTCAACGGTGAATACAACGAGGAAACTCAGCAGATCACCTACCACGACGCCGAGCACCTCGCGATTGCTGTGGACACCGACAAGGGCCTGCTGGTTCCTGTCATCTCCAACGCAGGCGATCTGAACCTCGCTGGCCTGGCCGGCAAGATCGCCGATGTTGCTTCACGCACCCGCAGCGGCAAGATCGGTCCGGACGAGCTCTCCGGCGGCACGTTCTCCATCACGAACATCGGTTCTGTTGGCGCACTGTTCGACACCCCGATCATCAACCAGCCCAACGTTGCCATCCTTGGCACCGGCGCGATCGTCAAGCGCGCAGTGGTTGTTGCTGATGCAGACGGTGACGACACTATCGCCATCCGCCACATGATGTACCTGTGCCTGACGTACGATCACCGTCTGGTGGACGGCGCAGACGCTGGCCGCTTCTTGCAGACCTTGAAGGCTCGCTTGGAAGCTGGCGCATTCGAAGCTGACCTGGGCCTGTAATACGCCTTAGTCGATGAATGCTCGACGGCGGCCCGTGACTTGGAAACTCAAGTCACGGGCCGCCGTCGTTGTGTCTGCTGTTGTTGCTAGCCATGTCATGTTTCCCACATAAGGCGGACCTTGATAGACACTGTGTCACCAAGTTGCCTAAGCTGGGGACATGGACTTTTTACGCTTAGTGCTCGTGTTTTTGCATATCCTCGGTGCCGCCGCAATCGTCGGCGGCTGGCTCGCCGCCTTCAAGACGCCCACCGTTAGCAAGTGGCAGTGGATTGGTGCGCTGACCCAGCTCATCACCGGCCTGCTGCTGGTCGGTCTGGCCGAAATGGGCGACGGCGACGTCAACCATATGAAGATCGGCGTCAAGCTGCTCATCGCCCTGGTTATTGCCGTTGCCGCCTTCATTGGCCGCCGCAAGGTCAAGAACAACCAGGACGTCTCCAAGGGCATTGCCCACGCCGTGGGTGGCATGGCCTTCATCAATATTGCCGTGGCGGTTTTCTGGGTCTAGTACCTCAGAACACCCTGTGGGATTGCCGCTGTGGCGACTTAGACCTGGTCTACGTCGACACAGCGGCAATCCCATTCTTGTTGACGGGTGGGCGCCGCGATTTTATTCAGACGCAGTGATTTATTCAGGCGCAGTGTGTCATCGGCGCACGTTGCGGCGTTCAACCGCATAGGGTGGATGTAGGTGCCAAGGAATGCTCTGGCATCACGATTATTTAATTCTTCACAAGAATTCTTCACAATTCACTTTTTTCACAAGGAGTCAACATGGCTGCAACTCGTAACGCCCACGCAGGCTGGGTCGGCGACCTTCCCACCGGCGGCGGACAGGTCACGCTGGACAGCTCGGAACTGGGCACGTTCGACATCACATGGAAGGCCCGCACCGAGGCCTCAGAAGGCAAGACAAGCCCGGAAGAGCTCATCGCGGCAGCCCACTCCTCCTGCTTCGCAATGGCCTTCTCCCATGAGCTGTCAGGCGCCGGTTTCGCGGCAGAGTACGTCAACACCAGTGCGGCCGTCACCTTCGTTCCCGGTACGGGCATCACGGGAAGCCACCTCACGCTGGCAACGAAGATTCCCGGCATCAGCCAGGAAGACTTTGACAAGATTGCCAATGGCGCCAAGGCCGGATGCCCCGTTTCTGCAGCCCTCGCGGGAGTCGAGATCACTCTCGACGCAACGCTGGAAGCATAGCAACACCGGACACCTCGTCCCCTCAGCTTCAACAGAGTGGGCGGCAGCTACGTTAGTGGCCGCCGCCCACTCTTGTCATTAATTGCCTTGTCTTTATTTGCCTCGTCTCCAGCTACTTTGCTTCCGGCTACTTTCACCCATCCGGCAGAATTTCAGCGATGACCCACCGCTGATCAACCCGGGTCAGGACGATCGTCAACTCCTGCCGTTGTGGCTCGGACTGCCGGTGCACTATGGCGCCGGCAGCGTCCTGTTCTGCAAATGCGCTGGTCGTAATCGTTGCGTGAACGGTGACCGTGGCAGGATCATCGGCACTCCCACTGTCACTGGCTGGCCGCGCATCCCGGGCACTATCGATGCATGCCTCGGAAACACGGGTATCCAGCCCGGTAAAGGAGTGCCTAAGACTCTTGAGCGTGTCGACTACGGATTGGTCGGCTTCAAAGGCAGCAGAGCCGGGGGCATTGATCCCAGCCAATAAATCCGCATCGGCATTAGACAGTGCATAGGAACGCGCCCACGCCAGTGCATGCAACGCCGCCACGGGGTCTTGTGCTGACAGCCCTTTTCTCTTCTCTGTCGGCAATCCTGCCGCCCACGTGAGGGCAGCCACATTGGCTACGCTATCGTCTGCCAGCATGCTTGCGGTTGGATCCGGAAGACTGCTTGTCCGCGATAGTCCCCACGATCCCTGGAAGGTCGTCAAGGCGGCGGCAACGGCAATGACCGCCACGACAACTGCCGCGGAAACCAGCCGCTTCTTGGTGTTCCTTGGACGCCGCACTACTCCCGCTTCGCTGGCCCACACCAGGGCAGAGTGCCGTCTGGAGCGCCGAACCGGCGCCGCATGGCTGCGCGACCGTAGGGCATTAGTCCGCTGGGGACCACGCTGCGATGGCACGATTCGCAACATCAGATTCACGGCGCGTTGTGCCCACCTGGACGCAGGCCCTCTGGTCTGTCGGGCCATCACGTCATGTCGCGTCAATAGATCTGGCAAGACGCTCGAATGGACGGCGTTACCCAAGGCTACGGGCGCCGCCTTGGCGCTGCGGAACACCGCCTGCGCAAAGGCAGCCGCCGTCGGCCGCAGGACAGGGCTTTCTTGCAATCCCGCTTCTAGCGCGGCAACCAACTCGGCAGGCACGTCCGGCACAAAGGTTCCCAATGGAAGCCTGTCACGCGTAGGTGGCGCAGGACGGCCCGTGAGCAAGAACCAGCCAACCGAGGCCAAGGAATACACATCGGAGGCCTCGGTCCTTGAGGTGTCACTCTTGCAGTAAAAGCCGGGCGTGCCCGCTGGCGGCCCCTCCGATTGGCCCAACATCCGGCCGAAGCCAAAATCAGACAGATACGGTTTACCCGCCGCGCTGAGCAGGATATTGCCAGGCGATACATCACCGTGCACCGCTCCCCTGCCATGCAGGAATGAGAGTACCTGGCCCATGGGCGTCAAAACCGTGACTGCCTCACCTACGGTCATGGGGCCCTTTGCCGTGACAATCTGGGCGAGTGATCCTCCGGCAGCATGCTCCATGAGCAGAACGTGGGCGCCACTCTCATCCCTCACAAGCTGCTGCAGCCGGATAAGGTGCTCATGTCGAAATTGGGTCAACAGCCGCCACTCCTGTGTGATGTGCCTTTCATTGTGACGAAGCGGGTCTCCATCCTCATCGGAATCAGGACGGCTGGAAACTGGCGCCAAATACTTCGCCGCCACAGCCGGCGAACCGTCCTGGGGTGCCATAAGCCAAACTTGGCCCTGTGTGCCGGACCCCAAACAGCGCACCGGATCGTGGTTGGCGATGGCTGGCGGCTGAGGCTCCACCCCATTGGTGCTGAAAGTGTCCATAAACCAGTAGTAGTCCCATTCCGGATTTTCTGCTCGAAGTTATCCACAGGTCTCCGCGGATGCGTCTTTTCTGATTTAGGCGAAAAAGCTTCGTCCTCTAAAGTGACTCCTATGAGTGTTCAGTTCTCCGAGCTCGGATTTGAGCCTAATTTCATTGATTACGTCAGCGCCTGGGACCAGCAACGAGCTATTCATGCTTCCGTTGTTGCCGGCGATGCCCCCAATACCGTTTTGTTGCTGGAACACGCCGCCGTGTACACAGCAGGCAAACGCACCGAAGACCACGAACGGCCCTTCGACGGAACGCCAGTGGTCAATGTAGACCGCGGCGGGAAACTCACGTGGCATGGTCCCGGCCAGTTGGTCATGTACCCGATCGTGCACCTGGCCGACGTCCGCGGCATCAGGGCGTACGTCCATGCCCTCGAAGACATCATTATTGAGGTCCTTGCTCACTATGGCGTCGACGCCCTACGCGTTGACGGACGCCCCGGCATTTGGTTGCTCGCCGACGACAAGGGTCCTGATCGAAAGATTGCGGCCATCGGCATCAGGGTTCACGAAGGTGTGACCATGCATGGCATTGCCATCAACGTGAACAACAGCCTGGCCCCCTACGCGCAAATTATTGCCTGCGGCATTGAAGATGCCGGGACCACCACCCTGCAGGCCGAAACTGGCCTGGACATCGCACCCAAGGACATCGCTTCTCTGGTCCAGAGCGCCACCGCCCGGATCCTTGCGCCCCTTGTGACAGACATCCAGCCTGCCGCCACGCCGGAATCGACTCCCAGCGAAGGAGTTTTCTCATGACGTTGGCGCCTGAGGGTCGTAAGTTGTTGCGTATTGAGCAGCGTAATGCTGCTGTTCCGGTGGAGCGTAAGCCGGAGTGGATGAAGGCCAAGGTCGAGATGGGCCCGGAGTTCATCGCGATGAAGAACCTGGTCAAGGGCGAGGGTCTGCACACGGTGTGTGAAGAGGCTGGCTGCCCGAATATTTTTGAGTGCTGGGAAGACCGTGAGGCGACGTTCCTCATTGGTGGTTCCGAGTGCACGCGGCGCTGTGATTTCTGCCAGATTGATACAGGCAAGCCGTCCCCGATCGACAGGTTCGAGCCCACGAAGGTCGCCCGCTCGGTCGTGAAGATGAACCTGCGCTACGCCACCGTCACGGGTGTGGCTCGTGATGATCTGGCTGATGAGGGTGTGTGGCTCTACGCCGAGACGGTGCGGAAGATTCACGAGTTGAACCCGAACACCGGGGTGGAGTTGTTGATTCCTGATTTCTCCGGCAAGCCCGAGCACATCACCGCGATTTGTGAGTCCAAGCCCGAGGTCTTTGCGCACAATGTGGAGACCGTGCCGCGGATCTTCAAGCGCATCCGTCCGGCGTTCCGGTATGAGCGTTCCCTGGATGTCATTAGCCAGGGTCGTGACCATGGGATGGTGACGAAGTCCAACCTGATTCTGGGTATGGGTGAGACGCGTGAGGAAATCTCTCAGGCCCTGCAGGATTTGCATGATGCGGGGACGGATCTGATCACGATCACCCAGTACCTGCGTCCTTCCGAGCGGCACCTGCCGGTGGATCGTTGGGTCAAGCCGCAGGAATTCCTTGAACTCTCGGCCGAGGCTGAGGAGATGGGCTTCCTGGGTGTCATGAGTGGACCGTTGGTGCGTTCTTCGTACCGGGCCGGGCGTTTGTGGGCCACGGCCATGCGGAAAAAGGGCCTCGACATCCCCGAACACCTCGCACACATCGCCGAAGGCATCGAAGATTCCGGCCACACCCGCCAGGAAGCCGCCTCCCTAATCGCAACACCATAATTTCTTTCAAAACCCGCTAGAATTGACTTACTATGGCCAAAACCACTGACACAGCATCCAGCAACGCTGACGAACCCAAGCGCTCCTTCTTTTCTCGCAAGCCGAAGCCTGGCGCGCCGAATAAGGTAAAGAAGCCCAGCCGCATCAAGCAAATGGTGGACATCTTCAAGATGACCCGCCGCCACGACCCCATGATCACGTGGCTAATGCTTGGTGCATTCCTCGGCTTGATCCTGGTTTCCCTCGTGGTGACCTTGCTGGTCTCCCCCGGTAATTGGATCACCGGCTTGCTGGTCGGCATCCCCCTTGGACTCTTGGGTGCTTTGCTGATCATGTCGCGCCGCGCTGAGCGCGCTGCTTACTCCCAGATCGAGGGTAAGCCCGGAGCTGCCGGAGCAGCCTTGAGCTCGCTTAAGCGCGGTTGGATCTTTGATGAGCAGCCCGCTGCTGTCAACCCCCGCACCCAAGACGTGGTGTTCCGCGCCATCGGCAAGCCCGGCATTGTGCTGGTCACCGAAGGCCCTTCGACTCGAGTGAAGAGCCTCGTTGATGCAGAACGACGACGTCTCTCTCGTATTCTGCCCAACGTCACCATCACCGTCATCGAGACGGGTAAGGGCGAGGGCCAGACCTCGATTGCCAAGGTCACGAAGCAGATGAACAAGCTTAAGGGTGAACTGACCAAGGTTGAGGTCAGCACCGTCAACAAGCGCATTGCCTCGTTGGGTAACAAGCTGCCCATTCCGAAGGGCATTGACCCGAACAAGGCACGCCCGGATCGCAAGGCTGCTCGCGGACGCTAGTAGCGAACGCAACAATTTTGAGAAATAGAGTGGGCCCGGCAGAACTTCTGCCGGGCCCACTGTCGTTAAGCGCCAACTTCCACGCGCCGCCCAAGCATCAGGCCAGTGCCCGCAGCCAGCCGTATGGCCTATGACTGTTAGGACTCGACGCGCACCCAAAATATGGGACCTTAAAAAGAACCGGCCCCGAGACACGCCCGGGGCCGTACATTTTATTAGCGACGGACCAGAATGGTCTTCATGGCCTTGTCATGAAGACCACGGTGGTCTGCATCAACGATGATGGCCGGGATCACCAGGCACACCAGCAAGGTGCGAACCACACCGGCCAGCAGGCCCGCGGGTCCGCCGTCGAGCCTTGTCACCTGGATGCCCATGATCCTGTGCCCCACGCTGTATCCAAGGGTTCCCACGAGGACCATTTGTTCGGCGGCGAAGATGGCCAGGATGGCGTTGGGATTGGCGTCGAAAAAGGCAATCGCAATCAAATACGACAGACCCCAATCGATGCATAACGCGAGAATTCGCCGACCGGCCCTAGCCATGGAACCCCGGCCAGATTCCGGAAGACCCAACCGCTGCCCGGGAAATTTGGATATATTGGATGTGTCCGGCCCAGAGAGCCAAGAACCTATGTCTTTACGATCTACCACCCCTCCAGCCTACCTTCGCGCTTGCAAAGCCCGAACATCCGGCCACTTCGGAGGGCTTGTAACCTGCCCGAAACAATTCGGACACGATAAGGTAATGGGTTCGTTCTAGGCTGGTCACAGTTGTACAGGCACCATGGCCGCACCCAGCCGGCCAAACCCCATAGCGCCGAGGAGCGTAGATGTTCAAGAACGCGGAAGAAGTACTCCAGTTCATCAAAGACGAAAATGTTAAGTTCGTCGATATTCGATTCACCGACCTGCCCGGAGTCCAGCAGCACTTCAACGTGCCCGCCAAGACTGTGGACCTTGACTTCTTCGTCAACGGCCAGCTCTTCGATGGTTCCTCCATCCGCGGTTTCCAGGGTATCGCCGAGTCGGACATGCAGCTGATTCCGGATCCCACCACCGCATTCGTTGACACGTTCCGCAAGGAGAAGACGCTTGCGCTGAACTTCTCGATCGTGAACCCGCGCACCGGAGATCCGTACCACCGCGACCCGCGTGGCGTAGCCGAAAAGGCTGAGGCCTACTTGGCTTCCACCGGAATTGCCGACACTGCATTCTTCGGCGCCGAGGCCGAGTTCTTCGTCTTCGACAACGTCCAGTACGAGTCCTCACCGCAGGGATCTTTCTACAAGATCGACTCCGAAGAGGCCAACTGGAACACGGGCCGCGAAGAAGTTGGCGGAAACTTGGGCTACAAGACCCCCGTCAAGGGCGGTTACTTCCCGGTTGCCCCGATCGACCACCAGGCAGACCTGCGCGACGCCATGTGCATCGAGTTGGATGCCGCTGGCCTCGAAGTTGAGCGCTCTCACCACGAAGTTGGCGCAGCCGGTCAGGCTGAAATCAACTACAAGTTCAACACTCTGGTTCACTCAGCTGATGACCTGCAGAAGTTCAAGTACGTCATCAAGAACACCGCTTGGGCCGCCGGCAAGTCCGTAACCTTCATGCCGAAGCCCGTCTTCGGTGACAACGGTTCGGGTATGCACTGCCACCAGTCATTGTGGAGCAACGGCGAGCCGCTGTTCTACGACGAGAAGGGTTACGCCGGCCTGTCCGACATGGCTCGCTGGTACATCGGTGGTCTGCTCAAGCACTCCTCCGCTGTTTTGGCTTTCACCAACCCGACGGTGAACTCCTACCGCCGCCTGGTCAAGGGCTTCGAAGCTCCCGTGAACATGGTTTACTCGCAGGGCAACCGCTCAGCCGGTATCCGTATCCCGATCACCGGTACCAACCCGAAGGCCAAGCGCCTCGAGTTCCGCGCACCGGACCCGTCCTCCAACCCGTACCTGGCCTTCTCAGCTCAGCTGATGGCCGGCCTTGACGGAATCAAGAACCGGATTGAACCCCCGGCTCCCATCGACAAGGACCTGTACGAGCTGCCCCCGGAAGAAGCCAAGGACATCCCCAAGGCTCCGGAGTCCCTCGAAGCAGCCCTCATTGCTTTGGAGAACGACAACGAGTTCCTCCAGGCCGGTGGCGTCTTCACCCAGGACCTGATCGACACCTGGATCGAATACAAGCGTGAATACGAGATCAAGCCGCTCTCACTGCGCCCGAACCCGTACGAGTTCGAGCTCTACTACGGCTGCTAAGCCACGCATTAGACGCTAAATAAGCGCTGAAACAAACACTGAAGGGCCGGAACATTTATGTTCCGGCCCTTCAGTGTTAGTGCTCAATCTTTAATCTTCGATCCATGCTCTATTTATCAAAGACGTCCTTGGCAGCATCCTTGGCCTGTTCGCCAGCCTGCTTCGCCTTCGCCGCGGCTTGATCCGCGGCGCCCTCTGCCTGAAGCTTGGCATTGTCGGTTGCATCTCCGACGCCTTCTTTGACCTTGCCAGCCATTTCCTGCGCCTTGTTGCTGATCTTATCTCCGAGTCCCATGAGGACCTCCTTCAATATGAATCCAACGGGGTAACACTTTCGAAGCTACGTACCTAGGCTGGGAATTACCTGCATGGACAGTGAAAAGTCAGTTACACGCCTGATCTAGCGCTTCCCATATTTCTTGTGAACAGCCTGCTTCGTCACGCCCAAGCACAGGGCGACAGCCTCCCAAGAGAGCCCTGCTGCCCGCGCGCGGGCCACCATCTCTGATTCTGTGCGGGCCAGCTCCTTGCGCCATTGCGCAACCGCGTACAGGGCCTCAGCTGGACCCATTCCATCCATGTTGCCAACCAGTGTCTTCATCGCCACCCCTCCAACGTCAACGTTAGTTGACTAAGTGTGGGCGGGTCAATGAAAGTTGACGAATCGCTCGGGCATCGCGCGGTTACGAAACAACCACACGCAGGAGCAGGACCACCAGTCCGAAGCTGCAACAGCCCGGGGCGTCGAGTTGACGGTAGCAGCCCTAGAAGATGGACCAGCCCGTCCGTGCCGTGAAGGCGTCCAGAGCGGCGATGCCGGCCACAGAGTTGCCGTTCGGGCCCAAGGAGGGACCCCACACCGTGATGGAGCAACGGCCGGGGACAATGGCCACTATGCCGCCACCCACGCCGCTCTTGCCCGGCAGCCCCACGCGATAAGCGAACTCCCCCGCGGCGTCGTATGTGCCGCAGGTAAGCATGACGGCGTTGACACGCTTACTCTGATTGGGGCTCAGGAACGGCGTGCCGCCAGCTGAAACACCGTGCCTGGCCAGAAACAGCGACGCCTTGGCGAGGTCCTCGCAGGACATCTCAAGGGCACACTGGTTGAAGTAATTCTCCAGCACGAGTTCCACTGGATTTTCTAGGTTGCCGTAGCTGGCCAAGAGGTGCGCCAAGGATGCATTTCGGTGTCCATGGTCCGCCTCGGAAGCGGCCACCACCGAATCGACATCGACGGACGGGTTGCCAGATTCGCTGCGCAACAGTCCCCGCACGGACCCGGCTGCGTCACCTGTGAGTGTCAGCAGCCTGTCCGTGACCACGAGTGCGCCAGCATTAATGAAGGGGTTGCGGGGAATACCCCGGTCAGCCTCAAGCTGGATCATGGAGTTGAAGGGCGTACCGGACGGTTCACGAAAGACACGCTTCCAGATCGAGTCGTAATCGTAGGACATGACAAGGGCCAGCGAAAAAACCTTGGAAATGCTCTGGATGGAGAAGGGCGTGCGCCAATCCCCCGCCCCGTATACGGTGCCGTCGGCCATGGCGACACACATGCCGAAATTATCCGGAGAAACCTCACCCAAACTGGGAATGTAGGCAGCCACTTCACCATTGCGGCACAAAGGTGCAACCATGTCGGCTATCTCGTTCAAGATTCCCTGCAAGTCCTTCATGTCCGCTCCCAACTGAAGTAAAACGTCGTCGTTTCTTAACCCCAAAAAGGGGGTGGTCGGCAGTCAGCCGGCCACCCCCTATCGTGTCGCTAGAGTACTTTCGCCAAGAACTCC
Source organism: Arthrobacter sp. TWP1-1 (assembly GCF_049897845.1). NCBI lineage: Bacteria > Bacillati > Actinomycetota > Actinomycetes > Micrococcales > Micrococcaceae > Arthrobacter > Arthrobacter sp. TWP1-1. Next base: position 118,298 of record NZ_JAFCXC010000008.1, on the reverse strand, counting down.
TGCAGACGCGGCTGCTGGGCGTTGGTGAAGATGGCCTCAGGGGTGCCCTCTTCGCAGATGTAACCGCCATCCATGAAGATCACGCGGTCGGCGACCTCGCGGGCGAAGCCCATCTCATGAGTCACTACCACCATGGTCATGCCTTCTGCGGCCAGATCGCGGATGACCTGCAGCACCTCGCCCACCATTTCGGGGTCAAGGGCGCTGGTGGCCTCGTCGAAGAGCATGATGCCGGGATTCATGGCCAGCGCACGGGCAATCGCCACACGCTGCTTCTGACCGCCAGAGAGCGACGCCGGACGGGCATCGGCCTTCTCTGCCAACCCCACGCGCTTCAACAGCTCCATGGCCTTGGCCCGGGCCGCAGCCTTGTCCAGCTTCTTCAGCTCGACAGGGGCCAGCATGATGTTCTGAATGACACTCATGTGCGGGAAAAGGTTGAAGTGCTGGAAGACCATGCCAATGTTCTGGCGCACGGTATTCAGGTCAACCTTGGCATCCGTGAGGTCAAAGCCGTTGACGGTGACCGTGCCGGCCGTGATGTCTTCGAGTTTGTTCAGGCAACGAAGGAACGTGGACTTTCCCGAACCTGACGGGCCGATGACACACACAACCTCGCCCTCGGCAATGTCAACGTCGAGACCCTTGAGGACCTCGTTGGAACCAAAGGACTTCTTCAGTTCGCGGACACTGATTTTCGCGGTCTTTTCGCTTGCGCTCATTTGTTGAACTTCCTGTCCAAGACGTTGGAGAGCTGGGTCAAGATGGTGATCACGATGAAGTACATCGCGGCCACGATCAGCAGGGTTTCACCGGTCCGGAAGTTGGAGGCGTAGATCTGCTGCCCCTGGTAGGTCAGTTCCGCGAAGCCAATGACGGCCAGCAAGGAGGTGTCCTTCAAGGTGATGACGAACTGGTTGATGAACGACGGCGTCATGATCTTCACAGCTTGCGGCACCACTACCCGGCGCATGGAGGTGACGTACCCCAAGCCAAGGCTGCGGCTGGCTTCGAGCTGGCCAGGATCAACCGACTGGATACCGCCACGGACGATCTCCGTCATGTAGGCTCCAGCGTTCAGGCTCAGCGTGAGAACACCCGCCGTGAGGACGTCCAGCGGCTGGCCGGTCATCTGGGGCAGGCCGAAGTAGAAGAAGAACGCCTGAACCAGCAGCGGCGTGCCACGGAAGATGGCGACGTAGACGGTGGCAATGGCCCGCAGAACCTTGTTCTCAGCTACCTTGAAGAAACCGAAGAGCACACCGAGAACCAACGCAATGGCCAAGGAAAGAACCGTGGCGACCAAAGTCAGCCACAGGCCCTTCATCAGGGCCGGGAAACTGTCCTTGACGAGCTGGAAGAATCCACCCTGTTCCTGAACATCGCTCTTGGCGAGGTACTTATCAAGGATGGCCTGGTATTCGCCATTGGCCTTCAAGGCCGTCAGGCCGTCATTGAACGCCTGCAGCAGCTCCGCGTTTTGCCCCTTGTTGACGGCGAAACCGTAAGAACTTCCCTGCTCCTTGTCGGTGACAATCTTCAGTCCATTGTTCTGGCTGACACCGTAGGCGAGCACCGGGTAGTCGTCGAACACAGCCACGGAGTTGCCGGCTTTTACGTCGTCGTACATGGTGGCCGAATCCGCCAGGGCCTTGACGGTGAAGCCGTACTGGTCCTTGATGGAGTTGGCGAATGTCTCGCCCTCGCTGCCGCGCTTGGCGGTAACGGTCTTGCCCGAGAGTTCGGTGTAGGACTTGATGTCCTGGTTGTTCTTCGCCACGGCCATCTGCACGCCGGAATCGAAGTACGGATCCGAGAAGTCAAAAACGTTCTTGCGCTCGTCAGTGATGGACATACCGGCAATGACGCCGGCTACCTGGTTCGACTGCAGTGCCTGCAAGGCAGCGTCGAAACCCAAGGACTTGATGTCAACCTCAAAGCCCTGCTGCTTGGCGATGGCCTTGAGCAGGTCCATGTCGATGCCGATCAGCTCTCCGCTGCCATCACGGAATTCAAACGGTGCGAACGTGGTGTCCGTGGCGATGGAAAACTTCTTGCCGGAGACATCTGTGGTTTGTGCGGTTCCCTGCACGTTGGTACCAACTGACGCCGGGGCAGGTGCGCTCAACGCTGAGGCACCACCTACCCCAAACGCCAGAAAGAAGACTGTAAAAAAGGCGGCGAGGGCGGCAAATGTGCCACCTCTGCGCCGCCGAATGGGCGGAATCCTCAGCATTAAATTTCCCTCATAAAGGTGTCGCGCCCCCGGGGGGCGATTGAAGTACCCCTTGACGTTACAGGCTTTGGCGCGCTGACGCGAGACGTGTTCACTCTTAATTAGCAGGGCTGGCCCCTTGCGCCAACTCATTCCACCCTTGAGGACGCGGCGTTCCGGTACGCTCAATGTGGCCCACGTTACTCCGGCGCCGCTTGCCTCCACGGAAAGAAGTGAATGAACAAGCCCAACGTCATCCTCATCTGCGTCGACGAATGGCGCGGCGATTGTCTGGGAGCCGAGGGCCACCCTTACGTTCAAACACCGCATCTGGATGAGCTGGCAGCCAAGGGCGCCCGCTTTCGGCACGCGTATTCCGCGACACCCACCTGCGTGCCCGCACGGGTGGCACTGTTCACGGGGCAATCGCAGGAACGGCACGGGCGGGTTGGCTATGAAGAAGGCGTGAAGTTCGACGACGTCCATCCCGTCACGCTGGCTGGCGAGTTTGGCAGGGCCGGCTATCAGACGCAAGCTATCGGCAAGCTGCATGTCTACCCGGAACGCAACCGTGTGGGTTTTGACGAGGTCATCCTGCACGACGGCTTCCTGCACCACGCCCGGAAGGAACACCGGCGCGATTTCAAGTTCTTTGACGATTATGTTCCGTGGCTGCGCCGCCAACCCGGAGTTAGCGCTGACGAGGAGTACTTCGACCACGGAGCAGGCTGCAACTCAACCGTGGCCCGCCCGTGGGACAAGGCCGAACGTTTACATCCGACGTCGTGGACCGGTTCGCAGGCCGTTGAATGGCTGTACCGCCGTGATCCAACGGTGCCATTCTTCCTCTATCTTTCTTTCCATCGTCCGCACCCTCCTTACGACCCGCCGTCATGGGCCATGGACATGTATCTGGATCTGCCCGCCTTTGAGCGCAGGCTTGGCGATTGGGAGCACCACTACGAATCCGTGCGCACCAACGGGAATCACCAGTTGTCCTTCGGCACCCTGGCGCCCGCCGTGACACACCGGGCCCGGGCCGGGTACTACGGCCTCATGACCCAGATCGATCTGCAGCTCATGCGCGTCTTTGAGGCCTTAAACGAGTTTGATCTGGCCGACGACACCATCATTGCCTTCACCTCGGACCATGGGGAAATGCTGGGAGATCACGATTTCTATCGCAAGGCGGTGGGCTATGAGGGTTCCGCACGCGTGCCGTTGATCGTCATGCCGGCACCCAACGATCCAGCGGCACAACGCGGCGGCGTTGTTGACGAGGTGGTTGAGCTGCGCGACATCATGCCAACACTTCTTGAGCTGGCCGGAGTGCCCATTCCGGAATCCTGTGACGGAAAGTCACTGGCCCGCTTTGTCCGCGAGTCCCCCTCCGCTTCAAGCGATCCTGAGCCCTGGCGTGAATGGCTCCACGGCGAGCACGTGTACTTTGGCCAGTCGCTGCAGTGGGTCACCGACGGGCATGTGAAATACCTCTGGGCTTCGGAGTGGGGCACCGAGGAACTCTTTGACCTCGATGCCGACCCTGGGGAGTTTCATAATCTCGCTCCTCTGCCCGAGCATGCAGGGTTGCTGAAGCTATGGAAGGAACGGCTCATCGCAGATCTCACCGGTCGTGAGGAAGGATTCGTGCACCACGGCGAACTGGTCACCGGGGCACCGGTGGTCACCATGCTGTCCCACGCCAGGGCATTGGCACAGAAATAGTCCGGCCCTAGCCGTAGAACAGGCGTTCAAACACGGCCCGGGCACGCCTCGTCAAACTAAGGTAGGACTCCTCAAAGGCTGTGGCACTCCCCTGTTCACAGCCGCACCATCGGGCCACGGCTTCCAAATCGCGCCTTGCCGTCGGCAACAGGTCAGAAGGTGTACCCGTCCACATCACGTTGGCGTTGCGGATCTTCCCGGCGAGGCGCCATGCACTTTCTAGGATTTCGGCGTCGGCTTCATCAACCAGTCCCAGATCTTTTGCCGCGTGCAAGGCTGCCAGAGTCTGCGTGGTGCGCAGTTCCGGATGGGCATGGGCGTGCTGCAGCTGCCACATCTGCACCAGCCATTCCACATCGCTCAACCCACCGCGGCCCAGCTTGACGTGGCGGGCAGGATCGGCGCCGCGCGGCAGCCGTTCGGATTCCATCCTTGCCTTGATGCGCTTGATCTCCCGGCGATCGTCCTTGGACAAAGCCTGCGGATACCGGATGGGATCGGCCATGGCGATAAACTCCACAGCCAGGGCGTCAGAGCCCGCCATAGGCATTGCCCGCAGCAGAGCCTGAGCCTCCCAGGCAGAGGACCACCGGGCGTAGTATTCCCGGTAAGCGTCCAGGGACCGAACGAGGGGCCCGCTGCGACCCTCCGGGCGCAGATCCGCGTCAACGCTGAGCACCCGCTCCGCCTGGATGGCGGGGCGAACCGGGGCCGTGAGCAGGGCCGTTAGTTTCTGCACGATTGCCATGGCCTGCTGCGTTGCGGCACCCTGTTGATTCTCCGGCAATCCGTCAACGGGGCGGTGGACAAACAAGACGTCGGCGTCGGAACCGTAGCCTATTTCGCGTCCCCCTTGACGGCCCATCGCCACAACCAACACGTGGGTCAAGGGCTCGGTTCCCGCATAGATTTCCTCTTCGGCCACCATAAGGGCACCAAGGACCGCGGCCCTGTCGGCATCGCTCAAGGCCTTGGAAACCTCGTCCTGGTCCAACAGCCCGCTGCTGTCGGCGATCCCGATCCGTAGGATCTCACGTTGCCGCAGCAACCGGATCAAGCGAATGGCCTCGGTCCCTTCGGGGTGGCGCGAAAGCTTGGACTGAATTTCCGTCCATTGCGATTCAAAGCTCAGCGGCACCAACTCCTTGGAGTTGCCCAGCCAGGCCGTGGCCTCCGGTGAAACCTCTAACAGGTCACTGACGAGGCGGGAGCTGGAGAGCAGGTGGCATAACCGCTCGGCGGCCGCCTGGTGATCCCGCAACATACCGAGGTACCAGTGAGAGGTCCCCAAGGCGTCGCTGACGCGGCGGAAGGCGAGCAATCCGGCGTCGGGGTCCACGCCGTCGGCCAGCCAACCCAGCAGCACCGGCAGCAGTTGCCGCTGCAGGGCAGCCCGCCGGCTTACACCAGCGGTGAGCGCCTCGATGTGGCGTACGGCCCCCGCGGCGTCCCGGTAACCCAGAGCGGCCAGCCGGGCCCGCGCAGCATCCGTGGTCAACGCGGCATCCTCGGAACTGAGGTGGGCGGCGGTGGCCAAAATCGGGTGATAGAAGATCTGCTCATGCAGCGAACTGACAGATCGTTTGACCTTGGCCCAATCGGACAGCAGCGAGTCGGCGCTTGGCCGTTTCAGGCTCAGCGGTCCTTGGAGTGAGCGCGCCAACGCCCGCAACTGTTCCGGCGCCGTGGGCATGATGTGTGTGCGGCGCATCTGCACCAGCTGAATTCTGTGCTCCAAAACACGCAGGTAGGTGTAGTGGTTGCGCAAAAGCGCGGCGTCGGTGCGGCCAATGTATCCAGCCTTCGTCAAGGCGTCGATGGCTCCCGTTGTGGCACGAATGCGGAGGCTGGGATCGTTCTTGCCGTGGACCAACTGCAACAGCTGAACCGTGAACTCCACATCACGAAGACCGCCCTTGCCGAGCTTGATCTGGCGATCAGCATCACCGCCTCGGATATTGGCCTTAACCCGACGGCGCATGGCCTGGACGGATTCAACAAACCCATCGCGCTCCGAGGAGGTCCAGATGAGCGGCGCAACGGCCTGCTCAAATGATGCTCCCAAGGCCGCGTCACCGGCAATGGTGCGGGCCTTTAACAGTGCTTGGAATTCCCAACTCTGCGCCCAGCGATGATAGTAGGCCAGATATGAATCAAGGGTCCGTACGAGTTGTCCGTCCTTGCCCTCGGGCCGGAGGTTGGCATCGACTTCCCACAGTCCGGGTTCACGTTCAGGCGCATAGATGGCACGTGAGAGGGCCGAGGCCATGGCGTTTCCGACCGTGACAATCTCTCCCTCTTCGATGGCAGGAGCACCCGTGACGGCATCCAGTACGGGCTCCACCACGTACATGACGTCCACATCGGAGATGTAGTTCAGTTCGCGGGCGCCGCACTTGCCCATGCCCAGCACGGCGAAGCGTACGGCCGCGACCTTCTCCACACCCTGGACTTCTCCCACTTCGGCGCGAGCCACGGCGAGGGCAGCCTCAACGGCAGCCGCGGCCAGATCGGCCAATTCAGCACCAACCACGGGCATCACCGATTGCGGGGACGCAGCGCCCAGATCACGCACGGCCAGCTCGCAAAGATGCCGCCGGTACCGGCTGCGCAGGGCCACCCGCGCCGCAACTCCGGTTATTTGGGCAGTTGGCATTCCCGCGGCAGGATCGGCTCCGACTGCCCGCAGCAAGGAGGCACGCAGGGCCACTGGATCGGCAGCCATCGGCTCCGGCGACGGCACCACATCGAGCACATCCAGATTCTCGGGATGGCGCATGAGAAATTCTGCCAACGCCTCCGATGCGCCTAGGAGACGGAACAGGGACTCATTGGAGACCCGTCGCCCGCTGTCCGGGTCAACAACGCTCAGCCTGTTGCCAACCTCGGGTACCACGCTGAGCAATCTCACGAGGGAATGCAAGGCAAGGTCAGGGTTATCGGCGACGGAAAGTGCGTCCAACAGCTCGGTCTGGTCTAAATCAGCCAGTTCGGAGAAACCCAGAAACCGCTCACTGGTTTCCAGGTCGGAGAAACCACGGGAGATGAGGGTGCGGGTCAACGAACTCATAGTGGTGTTTAGAGCACTCCCAGGTAGCGATTGATCTCATACGGGGTTACCTGCAGGCGGTAGTCCTGCCATTCGGCGCGCTTATTGCGCAAGAAGTTCTCAAACACCTGCTCGCCCAAGATCTCGGGCATGAGTTCGGATTCTTCCATCTGACGCACGGCATCGTGAAGGCTTGATGGCAGGGGGTCATGGCCCAGTACACGGCGCTCTGAGCTGGTCAGGGCGCTAATGTCTTCAACGGCGGCGGCGGGAAGTTCATAACCTTCCTCGATGCCCTTCAAACCGGCGCCAAGCAGCACGGCGTAGGCCAGGTACGGGTTGGCGGCCGAATCGATGCCGCGGTATTCCAAACGCGCGGCCTGTCCCTTGCCGGGCTTGTACAGCGGAACACGCATAAGGGCCGAACGGTTGTTGTGGCCCCAGGAGAGGTAGCTGGGGGCTTCTCCCCCGCCCCATAGGCGCTTGTAGGAGTTCACAAACTGGTTGGTGACGGCCGTAAATTCAGGGGCATGCTTAAGGATTCCAGCCATGAACTGGCGTGCCGTTTTGGATAGCTGGTACTCAGCACCGGGCTCGTAGAATGCGTTAGTGTCACCCTCGAACAAGGAGAAGTGGGTGTGCATGCCCGAGCCGGGGTGATCGGAAAACGGCTTCGGCATAAACGTTGCGTAGGTGCCTTGCTGGATGGCCACCTCACGGATGACGGTGCGGAAGGTCATGATGTTGTCGGCAGTTTGCAGGGCATCGGCGTACCGCAGGTCGATTTCGTTCTGGCCCGGGCCACCCTCATGGTGACTGAACTCAACGGAGATGCCCACGTCTTCGAGCATGGTGACGGCAGTGCGCCTAAAGTCCTGGGCAACACCACCTGGAACATGGTCAAAGTAGCCTGCCTGATCCACCGGGACAGGGATACCATCAGGTCCTGGCTTGTCCGATTTCAGCAGGTAAAACTCGATCTCGGGGTGCGTGTAGCAGGTGAAGCCCATGTCGGCAGCCTTGGCAAGGGTGCGCTTGAGAACATTGCGGGGATCGGCTGCGGAGGGTTCGCCGTCGGGCGTGAGAATATCGCAGAACATGCGCGAGGTCTGCTCTGACTTGCCGTTGCCGCGCCACGGCAAAATCTGGAAGGTAGAGGGATCCGGCTGGGCCAACATGTCGGACTCGAAAATCCGGGCCAGCCCTTCAATGGCGGAACCATCAAAGCCCAGGCCTTCCTCGAAGGCGCCTTCAACTTCGGCGGGGGCCAGCGCCACGGATTTGAGGCTGCCAACAACATCCGTGAACCACAAACGCACAAACCGTACGTCGCGCTCTTCAATGGTGCGCAGCACAAATTCCTGCTGACGGTTCATGTACGTGCCTCTTCCTTTGACGCCCCGCCCAACACCGATTGCGGGCAGGCAAGCGGGTAGGTTTGCGGGCAGTTGTGATCCCTGCACTGATTACTCTACTAAGTCCTACGCCACGGTTTGCCCAAATCGACATACGACTCGTAATAAGGTGGAGGCATGGCCCCCACTAGCACCCCTGATTCCGCTCCTGTGTCCTCTGTTTCCTCGAGCATGACCGATTCCGCCGAGCTCGTCTCCCCCTACGGCAATGGCGCTGCTGCTGCTGCCTCTACGCCGGCACAGCACTCCACATCGGCTATTCCAGCCACGGCTCCCAAGGTACGCACGCACCACTTGCAGGCAGCGAAATTGGCCGGCGAAAAGTTTGCCATGCTCACTGCCTACGATCAGTACACGGCACAAATTTTTGACGAGGCCGGCATCGAAGTGCTGCTCGTGGGAGACTCCGCCTCCAATAATGTCCTTGGCAACGAAACCTCCCTGCCCATCACGCTGGATGAAATGATCATCTTCTGCCGCGCGGTGACGGCCGGGGCCAAGCGTGCCTTGATTGTGGCCGATCTTCCCTTTGGCAGCTACGAACAGTCCCCCGAGCAGGCCATCGCCTCCTCCGTGCGCCTCATGAAGGAAGGCCTGGTCCATGCGGTCAAGATGGAAGGCGGGGCCTACTATGCGTCAACCGTGCAGGCCCTGACACAGGCAGGCATCCCGGTCATGGCCCACATTGGCTTCACGCCTCAAAGCGAACACACCTTGGGCGGCTACCGAGTGCAGGGCCGCGGCGACATGGCCCAAACCATGATTGACGACGCCGTGGCACTGGCTGACGCCGGCGCGTTCTGTGTGCTGATGGAAATGGTGCCAGCAACCACGGCCACCGCCGTGGATGCCGCCGTTTCGGTGCCCACCGTGGGCATCGGGGCCGGAAATTCAACCACCGGTCAGGTACTGGTGTGGCAGGACATGGCCGGGTTGCGCACGGGCAAGATCGCCAAATTCGTCAAGCAGTATGCGCAAATGCGCGGCATCCTTGCCGACGCCGCAAGCGAGTTCGCCACCGAGGTGCGCTCCGGGGCCTTCCCCGGCCCCGAGCACACCTTCTGACTCAGGCTTCGTCTTCTTCTTCGTCTTGCGCGTCGGCCAGTTCGTTGCGCTCACGCACCTTGGCCAATGCTTGTTCAGCTTCGGCACGAGATTCATAGGGACCAATCAGGGACTGCCACCCTGATTGAGCGTCTTTTTCAACTTCGTGGGTCTGAACGTTGTACCAATACTTCGCCATGGTGCTCTCCGCGTCTGTAGTCCGATATTTCTTGTCAAAATTTCTTGTAAAAAAGGCGCTGTCAACGCCCATCATAGGCTCGCACTGGGCACTTCGCGGCAGCCTGTGAACAAAACTTATAAGATGGAGTCATGTCTTCAACAGCAACCACGGCACCTATTGGCAAGCTCGTTCCCGGAATCATCAGCCCTGAACTGGCAGTCCCCTTCTCGATCCCCCGCCCAGAATATGTGGGCAAGGCAGGCCCAACGCCCTTCAAGGGCTCCGAGGTCAAGGACGCCGAAACCCTGGAGAAGATCCGCATCTCGTCCAAGATTGCCGCCCAAGCCATCGTGGAGGTCGGCAAGCATATTGTCCCCGGCGTCACCACGGATGCCTTGGACCGGATCGGGCACGAGTTCTTACTCGACAACAAGGCCTACCCCTCAACGCTTGGCTACAGGGGTTTCAAAAAGTCCCTGTGCTCCTCCATCAATGAGGTCATTTGCCACGGCATTCCGGACACCACGGTTGTTGAAGATGGTGACATCATCAACATTGACATCACGGCGTTCAAGAACGGCGTCCATGGCGACACGAACTGGACGTTCACCGTGGGTAATGTTGACGAAGAATCCCGTCTACTGGTCGAACGAACCCAGGAATCGCTCCGGCGGGCAATCCGGGCGGTTGCGCCCGGCCGTGAGATCAACGTCATTGGCCGCACCATTGAGTCCTACGCCAAGCGCTTCGGCTACGGCGTGGTTCGCGATTTCACCGGCCACGGCGTCGGCGAGGCCTTCCACACGGGCCTGATTATTCCGCACTATGACGCGGCACCCGCCTACAACACGGTCATGGAAGAAGGCATGGTGTTCACGATTGAACCCATGCTCACCCTTGGCGGTATCGAATGGGACATGTGGGCCGACGACTGGACAGTTGTCACCCGTGACCGTAAGCGAACAGCGCAGTTTGAACACACCATGGTTGTTACGGCCACAGGTGCAGAAGTACTCACCCTGCCGTAAATTTCGACGCCACGCGGTGCCATGCCGCAGTGACCTGCAGTACACTACCAAGGGCGCCCGCCTGCCGTGGCACCTCCTTTCAGCTTTGCCCCCTTCGACTCTTCAGGAGCCTGCATGTCTAAGAAGCACTCATCCGCCAGCACTGTCATTGGCATCGATATTGGCGGTACGGGCATCAAGGGTGGGATCGTTGACTTGGACAGCGGCGAGGTGTTGGGCGATCGCTACCGGATCCCCACCCCCACACCGTCGACACCGCAGGCAGTGGCCAAGGTAGTCAAGGAGATCGTCGACGAGCTCATGACCCGTCCGCACGCTCCCAGCCAAGACGCGCCCGTCGGCATCACATTCCCGGCCATCATCTCCCATGGCGTGGCGCGCTCCGCAGCAAATGTTGACAAGTCCTGGATCGACGCCGATGTGGATGACATCTTCACCAAGGAACTGGGTCGCGACGTTCAGGTGATGAACGACGCCGATGCCGCCGGCTTGGCAGAGGCCCGCTACGGCGCCGGCAAGGACGTTAAGGGAACCGTTCTGGTCATCACCCTCGGCACCGGCATAGGTTCCGCTTTCATCTTCAACGGCAAGCTCATTCCCAACGTCGAATTGGGACACCTGGAAATCGACGGCGTTGGCGCCGAGACCAAGGCTTCAGCCAGCGCCCGCGAACGCGACGGCATCTCATGGGATGAATATTCCGTGCGCCTGCAGCGCTACTTCTCCCACGTTGAATTCCTGTTCTCCCCCGAACTGTTCATCATTGGCGGCGGCATCTCCAAGCGCAGCGAGGATTACCTGCCGCAGCTGAAGTTGCGCACCAAGATCATCACGGCCGAACTGAAAAACAACGCTGGAATCGTTGGCGGCGCCCTGCAGGCTGCCGTGCACTTCAAGCTGACCAAGTAGACCCCTGGCCATGGCCCAACGCGGTGTCGCTATTATTACCGGTGCCAGCCGGGGCATCGGCGCGGCCACGGCAATCATGGCGGCTAGGGCCGGGTATGCGGCTGTGGTTAACTTCAGCGAAGATTCAGACGGCGCGGCCAGGGTTGTTGAGCAGATCAAGAACGACGGCGGGACCACCGTAGCTGTGCAGGCGGACGTCAGCGACCCAGCCGCTGTCCTAGGCCTGTTCGATGCAGCCCAAGCCTTGGGGCCGGTAGCGGCGGTAGTCAACAATGCCGGGATCACCGGCGACATCATCGGCAACCTTGTGGATGTCTCACCGGAGACCATCAAGCGTGTGCTCGAGATCAATGTCGCCGGGACCATGTTCATGTGTCAGGAAGCTACGCGCCGCATGTCGATCCTCTCCGGCGGCAAGGGCGGATCGATCATCAACATCTCCTCGACGGCCGTCAAGGCTGGCTCACCGGGCACCTGGGTGCACTACGCGGCATCAAAAGGGGCCGTGGATGTCCTGACAGTGGGTCTTGCCACGGAAGCAGCCGCACACGGCATCCGCGTCAACGCGGTGTCGCCCGGCATCACCAACACCGGCCTCCACGCCGCTGCTGGCATGCCAGATCGAGTGGAAAGCGTCAAACATCTCATCCCCTTGGGACGCGGTGGCGAGCCGGAGAATGTTGCTTCCGCCGTCATGTGGCTTCTGAGCGATGAGGCTTCCTACATCACAGGAGCCATCCTGCCCGTAGCCGGCGGACGATAGCGCCAGCAGATTCCACAGAGAAGGGCTGGCCGGTGCAATTGCACCGCCCAGCCCTTCTCTGAATGAACTAGCTTTCTGTGGCCCGAACGCTGGCCTCGGCCTTGTCGCTGCGCAGCTGGGCGATGGAAGCCTCAAAGTCTTCCAGCGATTCAAAAGCCTGGTACACACTGGCAAACCGCAGGTACGCCACTAGGTCAAGGCGCCGCAGTGGTGCCAGGATGGCCAGACCAACATCGTTGGCCTCAATTTCGGCAGCCCCGCTGGCCCGGATGGACTCTTCAACTTCCTGCGCCAGTTTGGCCAGATCATCGTCGGTGACGGGCCGTCCCTGGCAGGCCTTGCGGACACCGCTGATGACCTTGCTTCGGCTGAAGGGCTCGGCCACTCCGGATCGCTTGCTGACCGTGAGACTTGCCGTTTCAACCGTGCTGAAACGACGTCCGCATTCCGTGCACTGACGGCGACGACGGATGGATGAGCCGTCGTCGGATAGACGCGAATCAACAACCCGCGAATCGGGATTGCGGCAGAACGGGCAATACATGCGGATCCCTTCGAGTGGTGGTGCTCACCAGTCTAGGGTGAGAAATTGTCAAACAATAATCCCGCAGCTACCACTGCTGCACAATCGCCACAAGGGCCATTGCCACCTTTAGGCGAAACGGACGGCCACAGCATCACCGTGAGCCGGCAGGCCCTCGGCCTTGGAAAGCGTAATCACATGATCCGCAACCTGCGACAAGGCATCCTTGTTGTAGTTGATGACCTGTACGGCGCGCAGGAACGTAGTGACATTCAAGCCCGAGGAAAACGCGGCCGTGCCACTTGTGGGCAGGACGTGGTTGGACCCTGCGCAGTAATCGCCAAGGCTGACCGGACTGTAATCCCCCACAAAGATCGCGCCAGCATTCGTGATCCTGGCAGCGACGGCCGCAGCATTCTCCGTAACAACCTCCAAGTGTTCGGCGGCGTACGCGTTACACACCGCGACACCCTGATCTAGGTTATCAACAAGCACAATGCCCGACTGCGGGCCGTTCAAGGCGGTTTCAACACGTTCCCGGTGCGTTGTGGTGGCCACCTGACGACGCAATTCTTCCTCGACGGCGTCGGCAAGCTCCGGTGACGGCGTCACCAGAACGGAGGCGGCGTTGGGATCATGCTCTGCCTGGCTGATGAGATCGGCTGCCACAAACGCCGGGTTTGCGCTCTGGTCCGCTAGAACCGCAATTTCGGTGGCCCCGGCCTCCGAGTCAATGCCAACAACTCCCTTGACCAGGCGCTTGGCCGTGGCAACAAAGATATTACCCGGGCCCGTAACCACATCAACAGGCTCAATGACGCCGCCTGTTCCGTTAGCGCTACTACCGGCCTGCACGCCGTAGGCGAAGGCAACGATGGCCTGGGCACCGCCCATGGCGTAAACCTCATCGATCCCCAGCAGCGCGGCCGCAGCCAACACCGTAAGATCCGGAAGGCCACCAAATTCCTTCTGCGGCGGCGACGCGAGGGCCACCGAGCTGACGCCGGCGGCCAGCGCCGGAACAACGTTCATGATCACCGACGAAGGATAGGCAGCTAGGCCGCCGGGCACGTAAAGGCCAACACGGCGCACCGGAATCCAGTGTGAGGATACAACGGCACCAGCGGCAATGGGCACGTCAATGTCAGCGGGCTTTTGGGCCTGCGCAAATACCTTGGCGCGGGAAATTGACTCTTCCAAGGCGGCCCGTACTTTGGGGTCCAGAGATTCCAGCGCCTCGGCAAGTGCCGCGGCCGGGACCCGAGGATGTTCCTGGGTGACGCCGTCGAACTTCAGGGCAAGGTCCGCAAGTGCCGCATGGCCGCGCTCCCGAACATCGGCAATAATGCCATGAACTGCGGTCTCGGCCGTTGTGACGGTCGACTGGGCCGTCCGGGGAACGGCGCTTTTCAACTCGGCAAGGCTCAGGGTGCGTCCGCGCAGGTCGGTGCGGTGCAGATTTGCGAATGCGCTGGACGGGGCGGCGGACACGGAAGATTCAAGGTTGCTCACCCGGGTAAGTTTACCCGTTGGCCTCGGCCGTGGTGTGCAGCGTCTCATCCGGTGATGGCACGAAGGCGTAGGAGACAAGGCTCCACACAAAGAGCACCACCGAAGCAAGCAGCGGCCACACGAGGAGTAACGGGCCCGATCGCAGAGAGAACACGATGCTGGGGTTGGGCATGTTGTCCGGCGGTGTTTGGAAGAGATCTCCGGCAAAAACGCCCATTCGCCATGCGACGACGGAGCCCACCAAACCAGACACGGCCAGAATCACGATGGCCATCGGTGCTACTGCCTGCTTTGCCGCCGAGCCTTGGGCTGAATGACCCGGTGATGAGCGGCGCATCGTGACCACGGCCGAGAAAACCCCCGCCAAGGCCAGCAGAATCCCTAGCACGGCATCGCGCGGCAACCAGATGGTGGCATCGGTGCCTTTGCCATAAAAAGCTCCGCCGGGGGCCAGTAACCACCACAGGACCCCTACAACTAGGCCCGTCAGGATGCCAAAGGACAGGCCACGACGCCATAGCTCCCGAGTATCCTGGTTCATCAGCCTTCCAAGCATGTCGGCCCCAACAGGACCTTCAAGTCCCCAAACAAGGCAGGCGTGGGATTGACGCGGTGGTGCAAGGGCAGCTTCATGACTTTCATGGACCGGCTGCCGGACAAGTGCATCTTGACTTCGGTGTTGCCGCGGTGATCCCCCAACACGTTCTTCAAGGCCAGCAACACTTGCTCGTTGGCCTTGTGCTCAGGCATGGAGATGACCAGCGGGCCGGAAAGTCCTTCGCTCAGGTCCGGAACGCTCAGTTCCATGGCGTTCAAGGTGATGGCGCCGTCGTCGCGCTTTTGCAAGCGTCCCTTGATGACCACGATCAGGTCTTCGGCAAGGACGTTGGCGATGGGACCGTACACTTGGCCAAAGAACATGACCTCCACCGAGCCACCAAGATCCTCCACCTCGCAGCGCGCGTACGGGTTGCCGCTGCTCTTGGCAATGCGCCGCTGCAGGTTGGTGATCATGCCCGAAATGGTGATGATGTGGCCATCCTGCGGGCCGTCATCGGCGAGCAGCGCGGTGATGGAAATGTCGGCGTTTTGGCTCAGGATGCCTTCCAGGCCACGCAGCGGGTGGTCGGAGACGTAGAGGCCCAGCATGTCGCGCTCAAACGCCAGCTTGTCCTTCTTCTCCCATTCGGGAAGATCCGGAATCTCGGTGATCAAGGCAGC
Source organism: Arthrobacter sp. TWP1-1 (assembly GCF_049897845.1). Lineage (NCBI taxonomy): Bacteria > Bacillati > Actinomycetota > Actinomycetes > Micrococcales > Micrococcaceae > Arthrobacter > Arthrobacter sp. TWP1-1. The sequence goes on along the minus strand of NZ_JAFCXC010000008.1, from coordinate 102,713 downwards.
CTCGGGTTCGGCGTCCCCGCCGAGCCCGGCAAAGAGGTCAAACTGCCCCACGGCCTCGTTGCGCTTGATGGTGATGACCGAGTCCACGGCTTCTTCGTGGATCATGGCCAGGGCCCTGCGGGCGTGGCCAAGAGAATCAAAGGCGCCGGCCTTGATCAAGGATTCGATGGTGCGTTTGTTGCACACTACCGCCGGAACCTTCATCAGGAAGTCGGCGAAGTTCTCGAAATTACCGCGCTCCGTGCGGGATTCCACCAGTCCGTTCACAACGTTGGCACCAACGTTGCGGATGGCACCCATGCCAAAGCGGATGTCGCTTCCGACAGGGGTGAAGTTCAGTGCTGACTCGTTGACGTCAGGGGCCAGCACGGTAATGCCCATGCGGCGGCACTCGTTCAGGTAGAGGGCAAGTTTGTCCTTGTCATCCCCGACGCTGGTCAGCAGCGCCGCCATGTATTCGGCCGGGTAATGCGCCTTGAGGTAGGCGGTCCAGTAGCTGATGACACCGTACGCGGCGGAGTGGGCCTTGTTGAAGGCGTAGTCGGAGAAGGGCAACAGGATGGCCCACAGTGTGGTGACAGCGGCGTCAGAGTAGCCGTTGTCCAACATGCCCTGGTGGAAGCCGGCGTACTGCTTATCCAGCTCCGACTTCTTCTTCTTACCCATGGCACGGCGCAAAATATCAGCCCGGCCCAGCGAATAGCCGGCCAGTTTCTGCGCGATGGACATGACCTGCTCCTGGTACACGATCAAACCGTAGGTACCGCCGAGAATTTCCGCCAGCGGCTCTTCAAGCTCGGGGTGAATCGGGGTGATCGGCTGCAGGCCGTTCTTGCGCAAGGCATAGTTGGTGTGCGAATCGGCACCCATGGGACCGGGCCGGTAGAGCGCCAGGACGGCAGAAATATCCTCAAAGTTGTCAGGACGCATGAGCTTGAGCAAGCCGCGCATGGGCCCGCCGTCGAGCTGGAACACGCCCAGCGTGTCACCGCGGGCCATCAGCTCGTAGGAGGCTGCGTCGTCGTACTCCAGGCCTTCAAGGTCTAGTTCAAAACCTGTGTTGGCCTTAATGTTCTCCAAGGCGTCGGTGATGATGGTGAGGTTGCGCAACCCCAAAAAGTCCATCTTGATCAGGCCGAGGCCCTCACTCGTCGGGTAGTCGAACTGCGTGATGACCTGCCCGTCCTGGATACGGCGCATGATCGGGATGACGTCGATGATGGGATCGGAGCTCATGATCACACCGGCGGCATGGACACCCCACTGGCGCTTAAGTCCTTCAAGGCCCTTGGACAGTTCAAAGACCTTGGCGGCTTCCGGATCGGAGTTGATCAGGTTGCGGAAGTCCGCCGCCTCGCTGTAACGCTTGGCCTCGGGGTTTTCAATGTCATTGAGCAGGATGTCCTTGGCCATGACAGCCGGCGGCAGAGCCTTGGTCAGCATTTCACCCATGCTGAAGGGGTGCCCCAGGACGCGGGAGGAGTCCTTCAGGGCCTGCTTGGTCTTGATGCTGCCGTAGGTGACGATCATGGCGACGCGCTCATCACCGTACTTCTCGGTCACGTACTTAATGACCTCATGGCGGCGCCTATCATCGAAGTCCACGTCAAAGTCAGGCATGGACACGCGCTCAGGGTTCAGGAAGCGCTCAAAGATCAGACCGTGCCGGATCGGATCCAGATCGGTGATGCGCATGGCGTAGGCCACCATGGAACCGGCACCCGAACCACGGCCGGGACCTACACGAATTCCATGGTCCTTTGACCAGTTGATGAAGTCGGCAACCACCAGGAAGTAACCCGGGAAGCCCATCTTGATGATGACACCAAGTTCATAATCGGCACGTGCCCGAACATCGTCCGGGATACCCGCCGGATACCTGAATTTCAGCCCAGCATCGACCTCCTTGACCAACCAGGACGTTTCATCGTCGCCGGGCGGGCAAGGGAACTTGGGCATGTAGTTGGCGCCCGTGTTGAACGACACCTCACAGCGCTCGGCGATGAGAAGCGTGTTGTCACAGGCTTCGGGCAGTTCCGAGAACAGCGAACGCATTTCAGCCGGAGACTTCAGGTAGTAGCCGCTACCGCTAAACGCAAAGCGCTTGCCACCCTGGTCATAGGTGGGCTCGGTGAGCGTGGACGCGGATTGCAGGGCCAAGAGTGCCTCATGGGCCTTGGCATCGTGCTCGTGGGTGTAGTGGAGATCGTTGGTGGCGACGAGCGGGATCGCCAGTTCCTTGGCAAGACGCAGCAAGTCCTTGGTCACGCGGCGCTCAATGTCCAGGCCGTGGTCCATGAGCTCGCAGAAGTAGTTTTCCTTGCCGAAAATATCCTGGAATTCGGCGGCCGCAGCCTTGGCCTCGTTGTACTGGCCCAAGCGGAGCCTTGTCTGCACCTCACCGGAGGGGCAACCCGTGGTGGCAATCAGGCCCGGGTGGTACTCGTTGAGCAGTTCACGGTCAAGGCGGGGGTACTTGCCCATGGGTGAATCCAGCGAACCAAGGGAGGAGGCCCGGAACAGGTTCCGCATGCCCTGGTTGTTGTAGCTAAGCAGCGTCATGTGGGTGTAGAAACCACCACCGGAGATGTCGTCCTTCTTCTGGGACTCCTCGGTGCGCCACTTGATCCTGGTCTTGTCGGTGCGCGCCGTGCCAGGGGTGACATAGGCTTCAACACCAATGATGGGCTTAATGCCCGCTTCAGTGGCCTTCTTCCAGAAATCGAAGGCCCCGAATAGGTAACCATGATCTGTGGTGGCCAGGGCCGGCATTTCAAGCCGTTTGGCCTCGTCAAACAGTTCGGTCAGACGCGCCGCACCGTCCAACATGGAGTACTCGGTGTGCGTATGAAGATGAACAAAACTGTCAGTCGATGAGCTAGCCACCAGATCATTCTACGTGCCAAAAGTGAAACCCCGCCCGACTACACGACGCTCGCGCACATCCGGGGGTTTAAACCATTACGCTCCCTCACCTGAGGTGAGGGAGCGTTTGAACAGAAGCAGTTAGTGCTCTCCGCGAAGATGGTCCAGTGCGTAGTTCAGGTCCTGCGGGTAGGGGCTTGTCACCGATACCAACTCGCCCGACGTCGGGTGCGTGAAGCCGAGTTTGTGCGCGTGCAGCCATTGCCGGGTCAGGCCCAGTTCGGCCGCCAACGTGGGATCGGCACCGTAGGTGAGGTCACCGGCACAGGGGTGGCGCAGTGCCGAGAAGTGGACACGGATCTGGTGGGTACGCCCCGTCTCCAGATGCACCTCAACCAAGGAGGCCTTGCCGAATGCTTCAAGGACCTCATAGTGCGTGATTGAAGGGCGGCCGTCCTCGATCACGGCAAAACGCCAGTCAAAGCCTGGGTGGCGGCCAATAGGAGCATCGATGGTGCCCGCCAGTGGATCGGGCAGCCCCTGAACTACGGCGTGATAAACCTTCTCCACGGTCCGTTCACGGAAGGCCTGCTTGAGCACGGTGTAGGCGTGTTCGGTCTTGGCCACCACCATGGCTCCTGAGGTGCCAACATCGAGCCGGTGGACAATGCCAACCCGCTCCTGTGCGCCGGAGGTGGAGATTCGGAATCCGGCGGCGGCCAGGCCACCCACAACGGTCGGTCCAACCCAGCCCGGTGAGGGGTGAGCTGCCACGCCTACGGGCTTGTCAACCACTACGAATTCGTCGTCGTCGAGCAGGATGTTCAAGCCCTCGACAGGCTCCACCACAACTTCAAGGAAGTTACGCCGCTCAGGAATCGTGACCTGAATGCTGGCTCCGACCTTGAATTTCTCGCTCTTTCCCAGGACCACACCGTTTTGAAGCACGTTTCCTTCCGTGCACAGCAAGGCAGCAGCGGAACGCGAGATGCCAAGCAGCGCCGCCAGTCCGGCGTCGGCCCGGCCGCCTGCGACATCTTCGGGAACGGTAAAAGTTTCAGTCATTTTCGTTTTCCTCGCCAGCGATTTCGGCATTCTGTTCTGGTGCGACTTCTTCCGGCTTGACCCCACTCAACGGAATGCCAAGGAGAGTCAGCAGGCAGATGGTGATGATCCCGCCAACTACTGCCATATCGGCCATGTTAAAGATGGCAAAGTTCGGGAAGGAAATGAAGTCAACCACGTGCCCCATGGCGAACGACGGCGGACGGAACAGCCTGTCCGTCAGGTTTCCCAGTGCGCCACCCAGGACTAGGCCAAGGCCAATCCCCCACCAGGCAGAGCCGATCCGCCGGGACATCACGATGATCGCAACGGCTACTGCCGCCATGACCAAGGTAAAGAACCAGGTGAAGTTTTCACCGATGGAGAATGCGGCACCGGAATTGCGAATGAAGTACCACTGCAGGACGCCGGGAATCACAGCCGTGGTTTGACCTTCAACCATGGTGGAAGTAACCCACCATTTAGTCAATTGGTCGCACGCATAGGCAAACACGGCAAAGCCCAGCCACAGCCACCAAAACGTTCGACGGCGGAGCTTGGATGGCGCTGCCGGGCCCTGCAAAGAGTTCTCGCTCATGTTGCTTTCATTTGTTCTTAGCAAAAAGTAATTGGTCAATTAAAAAAGCCGGTGGAACAAGTTTCCTTGCACCACCGGCTTTTTAGTTCTTGGCTTAGGATTCTGAGTTACCCTCGGCGAAATCCGGTGCTGCCACCGAACCGCGGGCATCCAAGTCACGCAGCTGACCTTCAATGTAGGTCTTCAGGCGTGAACGGTAGTCACGCTCGAATCCGCGCAACTGCTCAACCTTGCGTTCGAGCACTGAACGCTGCTGCTCCAGGGCACCGAGCGTCTTACGGCTCTTCTCCTGTGCATCGTTGACCAGCGTGCTGGCCTCGATCTGTGCTTCGGCGATGATCTTGTCGCGCTGCTCCACACCTGCGTTGACGTATTCGTCGTGCAGGCGCTGAGCCAGGGCGATAACGCCGGTAGCGGACTCTGCCGAGGTAGCGGAAACTGCTGCTGCTGCCGGAGCAGCCGCAACAACAACGGGCGCTTCCTTGACAACGGGCTTGGCTTCAACAACCGGCTCGGGCTCAACGACGGGCTCGGGCTTAACCGGCTCCTTGACAGCTTTCGGCTCCTTCGTCAACAGCGGGGCTGCTGCGACAGGAGTGGCTGCGGAGTCGGTTCCACCATCGGCGAGCTGCTTGCGCAGGTCATCGTTTTCCTGGTGCAAGCGGCGAAGCTCTACGACGATTTCGTCAAGAAAATCGTCAACTTCGTCCTGGTCGTAGCCTTCGCGGAACTTCGTCGGCTGGAACCGCTTGTTGACAACGTCTTCTGGCGTAAGCGCCATTTAGTCACCTCATTGGTTTTAGTGAATCTGAAACTGACCGAAGCCGTCCAGACTACGGTACCGAATACAAATCTAATGACCTGTACAGGGGTCTATCGCTTTTTACAATATAACTTTTCCTCGATGAAAACTAACGACGCGGCTCTAATTCACAAAACTTTTTGTGACACTCATCCCAATACCCACGGTGACGAGCAACAAAATGAAGCCAATATCAAGTGCCACTGACCCAATCCGCAGGGGTGGAATCATGGCTCGCAACTTTCGCAGTGGCGGGTCGGTGAGTCGGTAAACAACGGATGCGCCGATCAAGGCCGCGCCCTTGGGACGCCAGTCACGAGCGAAGACCTGGACCCAGTCAAACACCATGCGCAGCAGAAGCGTGAGGAAGTATAGGAGCAACAACAAGTAGAGAAGAGCAAAGACAATTGTCACGCGAGTGCACACAATCCCTAGGTGGCCGAAATTCAAACGAAATGCTGTGTCCAGAATAGACCAAAGCCCGGACACAGTGTGTCCGGGCAAAGGAAAAACATCGCTGGCGCAAGAGCTGGGTGCGGACCGATCCGGTCCGCGCAGCTAGCTCTGGTTGAAGAAAGTTGCCTGCGTGTCTGAGATCTTCTTGTCGTCACCGAGGACCTCGATGTATGACGGAGAGAGCAGGAACACCTTGTTTGTTACGCGCTCGATGGAGCCGCGCAAGCCAAACACCAATCCGGCTGAGAAGTCGACCAAACGCTTGGCGTCGGCCTCACCCATGTCGGTGACGTTCATGATGACCGGAATGCCATCCCGGAAACTCTCACCAATGATTTTTGCGTCATTGTATGACCGGGGGTGGACGGTGGTAATCTGGCGCAAACTTTCTGCCTCTTCCCGAGTTGATGCGGCACGCTTGATAGGGGTCACCGGAGCCCGGTATTCGTCGTCGCCAGCCTTGGGCGCGGCGGCTTCCACGACGGGAGCAGGCGCTGCCGTCGTTTCGCGCGTTTCGCGCTCATTGGGTTGGGCGTAATCTTCGTCTTTTTGGAATGACGGAGCATGCTCAGCGTCATAGTGCTCGTCACCGTCGGCGAGTCCAAGAAAGATCATCGTCTTGCGCATAGCGCCAGCCATGGTTGCTCCTCATTAGTCTGCAAAACACAAATCACGTCACCGGTAGCTTGTGCGGTACTTCAGCGTTGTTGCCAACACTCAAAACGCTACAGTACAGGCGGACGGGGGCCGAGTATATCGGAACCGACACGCAGGTGTGTCGCACCCACGGCCATGGCTGCTTCCAGGTCATGACTCATGCCGGCCGAGATTCCGGTAGCACCGGGGTGATTGGCGATCAGCGCCGAGGATGCCTCTGCCAGCAAGGAAAAGGCCGGCTCGGGTTTCACCCCTAGAGGGGCAACTGCCATAACCCCGGCCAGATCCAACCCCTCGGTGCCGGCAATCAGATCCGCCAACCGAGCAATGTCCGACGGCGCGACCCCTCCCCTGCCGCTGTGGTTGGCCACTTCTGCGTCGGCCAGTCCGGGGTATGCCTCACTGAGGTCGAGCTGAATGAAACATTCAAGGTTTGCCCGGCCGTTAGTTTGCTGCTGGACAGCCATAGCCTTGGCCAATGCATTGACGAGCGAGGCCCTATCAATGGAATGGACAGATTGCGCGTAGGCGGCAACAGACTTGGCCTTGTTGGTCTGCAGCTGGCCAATGAAGTGCCATCGCAGTTCCGGGTCCGCTACCTCGAGCGCCTTGGCCGCTGCCTCCTGGGCACGGTTTTCGCCAACGTCGGCAACACCCAAGGTACGCAGACGCAGGACATCGGCAGCGGGATGAAATTTTGTCACCACAATGAGGGTGGGCACGGCCTTGCTACCTGCTGCCACCTCGATGCGGTGGCGAACCACCGAGAGGCGATCGGCGAGAACTGCGGTACGGTCATCGTGCAGGGTCATTGCGTGAGATTACTTTCGTTCGTTTGCACGTTGTTAGTGCCAGTCAGGTTAGAGCCAGGCATGGCGGCGACGAAGCCGATGAAGCGGCCTTCCGCTTCGCCGTCGCGCTGGGAGCGACGGTGGGAAAAGTAACGCGAATCCTCGAGGGTGCAAATTCCTGAGGCGTGCGCGGTGACGCCGTTGGAGGTCAACTGCTCAACGACTGCGGCGGGAAGGTCCAACGCGGGCGTCCCCCACGTGGTGATTGAATGGGAGGCCGGGGCCACTGCTGCCACAGCTGTCCGCATGGCTTCGGGAACTTCGTAGCACTTACCGCACACGCTCGGTCCAAGCCAGGCCTCAAGTGACACTGCCCCAGACCGATGCATTTGGGCCACAACAGCACCGATGACGTCCTTCTCCACGCCGGGCCGCCCTGCGTGGGCTACGCCGATGACTGTGCTCCCCGATGAGGTCTCTCCAACCAGGACAACTGGGACGCAATCGGCGACCATGACGGCCAGCCCGGTTGGTTCGCCGTCAGGGCACATGACCATGGCGTCGACCGTGGGCGCGGACGCCCCCGTGGCAGCAGTCCCGTCTGCGGCGATCACCGCCACATCGGCACCATGAACCTGGTTCATGTAGGCCAGTACCGGTGAAGGGGCCGCCGCTGAAAGCGACTGGCGGGCCAGCCGTGTTTCCACATCAGCCCTGCGACCGGCTACGTCCTGCGCGTCGTCACCAACATGAAAGGCCAGGTTGCCTGCCGTGGTGTCAGTAAAGCCCACCCATATTCCGGGACGAACCTGTTCTGAAAACCACATGCAAACAACCTGACCAATCTGCTGTCACCGGCAACTAGCGGTGACTAAGGAACATACTTCAGGACGCCCTGTCTAAATCAGGAAGTCTGACCTACTTCAGGAAGTCGGGGACATCCAGATCGTCGGAACGGTGACCGCTCAGGTCAGGTTCAACGATGGCGGGCAGCTCAACATCAAAGCCACCGTCTGCCGGAACGTTGCTACCGGAGTGCTGGCCCCACTGGTTCAGGTTCGTGACAGTAGCGCTGGCGGGAACGGCTGCCGGTACCGGAGGGGCCACGACTGCTGCCGGCTCCAAGTTGTCGGCTGGATTTTCCGGATCGTCGAAGCCAGCGGCGATAACCGTGACACGAACCTCATCGCCGAGAGCATCATCAATGACAGCACCAAAGATGATGTTGGCTTCGGGGTGGGCAACTTCTTGCACGAGGCGCGCGGCCTCGTTGATTTCGAAGAGCCCAAGGTCCGAACCACCCTGGACGGACAGCAGAACTCCGTGCGCGCCATCGATGGAGGCTTCAAGCAGCGGCGACGCGATAGCGAGTTCGGCGGCCTTAACCGCACGGTCTTCGCCACGAGCCGAGCCGATACCCATGAGAGCCGAGCCAGCACCCTGCATGACCGACTTGACGTCGGCAAAGTCAAGGTTGATCAGGCCCGGGGTGGTGATGAGGTCCGTGATGCCCTGGACACCTGAGAGCAGGACCTGGTCGGCGGAGCGGAAGGCATCCATGACCGAGACGTTGCGGTCGCTGATGGACAGCAGGCGATCGTTGGGGATGACGATCAAGGTATCAACCTCGTCGCGGAGCGCTTCGATGCCTGCGTCGGCGCTGGATGCGCGGCGACGGCCCTCAAAGGTGAACGGTCGCGTAACAACACCGATGGTCAAGGCACCCAAGGTGCGGGCAATACGGGCAACAACCGGTGCGCCACCGGTTCCAGTGCCGCCACCCTCGCCAGCCGTAACGAAGACCATGTCTGCGCCGCGCAGGACTTCTTCGATCTCTTCCTGGTGATCTTCCGCCGCCTGGCGTCCAACGTCCGGGTTGGCGCCCGCTCCGAGACCGCGTGTCAGCTCGCGGCCGACGTCAAGCTTGACGTCGGCGTCGCTCATCAACAGCGCTTGTGCGTCGGTGTTGATGGCGATAAATTCAACGCCGCGCAAACCCACGTCAATCATGCGGTTCACTGCATTTACGCCGCCACCGCCGATACCGACGACTTTGATGACTGCCAAGTAATTCTGGGGTGCTGCCACGTTAGGTGTCCCTTGTTCGTATGTTGCTTCGAAGATCAAAAAATTTGCTGCTGCCAAAGGCTCCGGCCCCTACTTCAAGGCCTCGGCGTCGATCTCCGAGGCAACCTTGAAGTGTTGCTTGAAACTTTATTAGCTTAACCCTCAACTTGAAGGTTATAGTTATGTCAACTAACTCTTATGTGTGACGCTATGATGCATCCACGCCGCATGCAATGACCACTGCCGCGTGTCGCCGTAATCCGCCAAAAAAGACGTCAAAGCTACCGGGTGTAGTGTCGCATCCCACTCCATCATGACCTAGTCCCTGCCGATTCCAGTTCACCGCGTCACCGGATGACGTGGAGCACTGACATCGAAGACTTTGGCCGGGACGGGATCGGGCTTGCCTACAGCCGCAGTAGGCGCCGGCGCATTGAGCAGTGCCTCGAGAACTTGAGCCTTCAGTTCCATGTCACTGGCATTGCCCCACACCACGCTCCTACCATCGGCCAGCGCTAACTCCACTGCATCCGGGGACTTTGCCGTTGCGTTGGCAAGCTGCGAAAGAATGCCCTGCGGCAGGTTCGCCAGTACGGCCGTCATGGCTTGAAACGTGTCCTGGCCAATTGCTGCAGTGCCGCCGTCGATCAAGGGCAGCGACGCCGTCGCCGGATCCTTGGTGGAACCGAGCTGGACTCCGTCCTGATCCACCAACAGGTAGTCCTTGCCATTCTTAAGCAGTGCCACGGGAACCCGTTCCACAATGTGCACCAGCAGGGTTGACGGAGGCCTGGCCTCAATACTGGAGCTCTTGACCTGGACCACTGAGCCAAGTAGCTCCTGAACCTCGGAGTCCGTGACCTGGGGCAACGGCTTGCCCACGAGCGGCGCCACCGCCAATTGCAGAGTGCTTTCGCCAACGAGCTTCTGACCCTCGAATACCACCGTCTTGACGCCCAACACGGGAGAGAACATGGCCATGGCCATGATGAGCGCTAAGACGACTCCAACGCCCGCCACGGCATAGAGGACGATGCGTCGCCGGCGCTTGTACTCCGGGACCGGAAAGGCCAGAACCTTTGCGCCCCCATCCGGGGCAGCCTTCGCCTTCTCGCCCTTTTTGACTCGCACTTCTTTTTGAACCGGCACGTCCTTTTGGACTGACCCAGCTTTTTCAACCGGCACAGTTTTTTGACTCGGTGACGGCTTGACCTTAGGCCGCGAGGCACCGGGTCGTGGCACGGAAAATTTCCGGGCGGCAGGCTTTTCATCAAGAGCGTCCGACAGCGGGACCACGGATACCTTGGAGCTCGTGCTGCGGACCGCGGTGTTCACCGGCTCGTCCGTGGCTTCGGCGGTCCGCGGCACGGCTCCTGGCCGCGTCCTGATAACTCGGGGCTTGCGCGGCTCAGCCATCACTGCCTTCGTCGAGATTGTCTTTGTCAACGCTGTCCTTGTTCAGCGCGGCAACTAGTGCCGGGCCAAATTCCGTGACGTCACCGGCACCGACGGTCAAGATGATGTCTCCGGCGGAGGCGCCGTTAACCAACTTCTGCACAGCCGCAGCGCTGTCGGGGGCGTAGCCGTCGGGCAGGCGCAACTCACGTGTAATGAGTTCGCTCGTAACCCCGGGAACAGGGTCTTCACGTGCAGCGTAAATGTCAAGCACTGCCACGGTGTCGGCAAGATCCAGGGCCTGCGCAAATTCGGAAGCAAATTCCAAGGTCCGGGAGAACAAGTGCGGCTGAAACAGGACGTGAACTTTATGCTCTCCGGCCACGGTCCGGGCGGCCTTGAGTGCTGCTGTCACTTCCGTGGGGTGATGGGCGTAATCGTCATAGACGCTGACGCCGCGCCCCTCCCCCTTGGCCTCGAATCTTCTAGCCGCTCCACTGAAGTTGGCCAGTGCCGCCAGCGCCTTGCCCACGTCAACCCCTAGTGCCACGGCAACGGCCACGGCAGCTCCGGCGTTGTTGAGGTTATGGTTGCCGGGCACCTGCAGGCGCAAAGTGAGCGGGCTTTCCTGCACATTCGGCAGCAGCCCTTCGCGGAACTCGAGGACGGCAGTGCTGTGCAGCCCCTTCTGGGTGTCAGGCAACAGCCGGATATCGGCGCCCTCCGAGAAACCATAGCTGAGGCAGCGGGTACCGGTAGTCGCCACCTTGGCAGCCAAGGCGGCCGATCCGGCGTCGTCGGCGCAAGCAACAAGCGTGCCGTCGGCCGGAAGCAGGGCAGCAAATTTCTCAAACGCGGCAAAGACGGCCTCGGCCGTTCCATAGTGGTCAAGGTGGTCGGCCTCAAGGTTGGTGACCACGGCAATGTTCGGGCGGTAGTTCAGGAAGGACGCATCCGACTCATCGGCTTCGGCGACGAAGACGTCCGAATCGCCATGACCGGCATTGACGCCAAGGCCCTGAACTGTGCCGCCCACGGCGAAGGAAGCATCGACATCAGCGCCCTTGAGCATCACGGTAATCATGGACGTGGTGGTTGTCTTGCCATGCGTCCCCGCAACAGCCACCACGGTGTCATCGGCCATGGCCGCCGCCAGTGCCTGCGACCGGTGAAGCACGCGAACGCCGGCGGCTCGGGCAGCCACCAGCTCCGGGTTGCTTTCCCTGATTGCGGTAGAGATAACAACTGTGTCAACACCGGTAACGTTCTCCGCGCTCTGCCCAAGGTGCACCGTTGCGCCTAGTTCAGCCAACTCGGACAGGCCAGTCGAATTCTTCGCGTCGGATCCGCTGACGGTCAAACCCTGCCCCAGCATGATGCGGGCAATGGCTGACATGCCAGCTCCACCCATGCCGATGAAGTGGACACGGCCAAGTTCGGAGAGTGTCGGTGGAATATAGGCCACAGCTGTTATTTCCTCAGTACTAGATTGATCTGTCATAGCTGTCACTTTCCGCTGGCGGCAAGAACCATGCCGGCCATGCTTTCGGCGGCATTACGGATGCCAAGCTGGGCGGCAGACTCACCCATGCGGGTCAGCCGCGGCTCATCCAGGCACAAGGGAATCACGGTGTCCATAATCCACTGTGCAGTCAATGCGGCATCAGATACCAGCAGCGCAGCTTCTGCGGCAACGAGTCCGGCGGCATTGCGAGCTTGTTCCCCGTTACCCACGGGCAACGGCACGAAGACGGCAGGCAGGCCCACGGCCGCAACCTCGGAAACCGTCCCGGCCCCCGAACGGCACAGCAGGAGGTCCGCCGCCGCATAAACATCTTCCATGCCGTCAACATACTCAACCTGACGGTACAGCGGCGCGGTGAGGAGTTCGCCGTCGGCCCCCTGAACTGATTTGCCCTTGCCGGTAATGTGGAGGGTCTGAATTCCGGCTGCAGCCAGGGCGTCCAGCGATGCCGCCACGGCCTTGTTGATGCGCAGCGCGCCAAGGGAACCGCCGGTGACGATCAGGGTAGGCAGCCCGGCTTCGAGTCCCAGCCGTTCACGGGCACCGTCACGTTCGGCGGTGCGATCCAGGGTGGCAACGGCCTTGCGCATGGGCATGCCCACGAGATGCGCGTGGCGGATCTTGGTGGCCTCAAACGCCGTGCCAACGAAGGTCGTGTATCTGGCGCCGACCTTGTTGGCGAGCCCGGCCTTGGTATTGGCTTCATGAATGACGATGGGCACACCCAGGGACTTGGCGGCTAGGTACATCGGCGTGCATACATAGCCACCAACCCCGACAAGAACGTCGGCCTTGGCATCTTGCAGGAGGGTCTTGGCCGTAGCTACAGCCCGGACCATGCGAATGGGGAGCTTCAGGAGATCAACGGAGGGCCTGCGGGGAAGCGGGATGCGTTCGATGAATGCCAGCTCAAACCCGGCCGCCGGGACGAGCCGGGTCTCCAGTCCGTCCCGGGTGCCGACAGCCAGGATGGCAGCGTCAGGCACGGTGGCCTTGATCGCGTTGGCGATTGCCAGCAAGGGGCTGACGTGGCCGGCCGAGCCTCCCCCGGCCAACACCACAGACAGCGGCGTGTTTGAATTCTGTGTCATGAAGTCTTCAGGGTGCTTTCTGGCTCAGTTCGGGAAAATGACAGGACAACGCCGATGGCCGCAAGAACCATGACGAGCGCGGTACCGCCATAAGAAATCAAGGGCAGCGGGACACCAATAACGGGCAGCAGCCCAACCACCACCGCAATGTTGACCACGGCCTGACCAATGATCCAGGTCAGGATCATGCCGCACACGATCCGGGAAAACGGTTCGTTGCGGGTATTGATAATGCGGAAAATCGCAAACGCCATCACTACGTACAACCCAAGGATCACGAGTGTGCCCAGGAGTCCGAATTCCTCGCCAATAATGGCGAAGATGAAGTCGTTGTGGGCTTCCGGGATCCAGCTCCACTTTTGCCGGCTTTGGCCAAGACCCACCCCGAACCAACCACCGGACGCCAGAGCGTAAACGCCGTTTAGATACTGGTCACACGCACCCGGTTCGCTGCAGTCACCCAGCCAGCTGGCAATGCGTCCGGTCCGGTTGGAGCTCAAGACCGAGAACGCAATGGCGACGACGGCGGCAGCCGCCAGAGCGAAGCCAAGCAGCCATTTCCGTACGCCGGCGAACATGAGTCCCGAAAGGAGCATCATGCCAACAATGACGGCCGTGCCCAGATCCTTGCCACCAAGGATCAGGGCAAGGACGGCCGCGCCACCGACACCAACGGGCAACAGCACGTGGAGGAACTGCCGAACCAGGGTTCCCTTAAGCGCCAGAACGGAACCGACCCAAATGGCCAGCGCCAGCTTCGCCGCCTCGGACGGCTGGAAAGTCACCGGGCCCAACGCCAACCAGTTCAGGTTTCCGTTGATATCGACGCCCAAGGGCGTAAAGATCAGGACTAGGAGGAACACGGCCAGTCCCAAGAGCGGCCACCCCAACTTTCGAAGCAGCCTTGGCGGCACACACGAAAGCCCAAACATGAGGATGAGACCTCCAACCGCGAACTGCGACTCGCGGATAAAGAGATCGTACGGGTCCTTACCTTCGGAAATCGTCTCAGCTGTCGACGCCGAAAGCACCGTCATGCGGCCGATCAGCGTCAGCGTCACGGTGGTGCCAATAATCCAGTAGTAGGTAGCCGTGGGGCGCCCAACCTTGCGGTCGAACCAGGTCCGGAAGCGCTTGAGTGGACGCAGCTTTCCGTCGTCTGCCGTGGACACTGGCGCACTGGATTTGGAAACTTTTGAGCCGACCGAACCCGCAGCAGCCTTGGTCTGCGCTGCTCGTGCGGCGGATGAGCCTGGCTGTGTGGGGGTCTTGGCCACTAGGACTCCTTGTCGGCGCTTGCCTGTGATTCCAGTAGCTCACGGACCGCGTCGATGAACGCTTGGCCTCGGTGGGCGTAGGAAGAAAATTGATCCATGGAGGCCGACGCCGGCGCCATGAGGACTGTGTCGCCGTCGGCTGCCAGTGACGCCGCCACTGCGACGGCCTCGGCCATGACCGCATCCCCGCGTAAGGTATCGGCGTTCGTATGCCTACCGCCTTCGGCGCGGGTCGTGATGACCTGGACTCCCGGGGCAAGACGTTCAAGGGAACCGGCAAGAGCGGAGCTGTCGGCCCCAATCAACACCACCGCCTTCAGACGTGCCGCGTGCTCCTGCACCAAAGCGTCAAAGTTCACGCCCTTGGGCAATCCGCCGGCAATCCAAATCACGGGCTTAAATGCCGACAATGAGGCTGAGGCTGCGTGTGGGTTCGTTGCCTTGGAATCGTTGACCCACAGCACACCGCCCGAACGTGCCACCGGCTGAATCCGGTGCTCACCGTTGTGATAGTTCTGCAGACCGGTGCGCACATCTTTTGGCGTCAGGCCATAGGCGAGCACCAGCGCCGAGGCCGCTGCCGCATTGGCCACCAAGTGTCTGGGAACCAGATCACCGATGTCGCTCATGCTGGCCAATTCAGCCGCGGAATCCTTGCGCTCTTCAATGAAGGCCCGGTCTACCAGGAGACCTTCCACCACACCCACCATGCTGATGGAGGGAATTCCCGTGGTGAAACCAACGGCTCTGCAGCCTTCCTGGACGTCGGCTTCCTGGACCATGCGTTCGGTTTCGATCTGCTCGGCGTTGTAGACGCAGGCAATCTTCGTGTTCGCGTAGATCTTGGCCTTGTCCGCCGCATAAGCTTCAAAGCTGCCATGCCAGTCAACGTGATCCTCGGCAAGGTTCAGGCAAACACTGGAGACCGGCGCCAAAGACTCGCTCCAGTGCAGTTGAAACGTTGAGAGTTCAACGGCAAGGGCGTCGTATCCCTCGGGGTCCCGGACAGCATCCAGGATGGGGGTGCCGATGTTGCCTGCCGCGATGGCACGCAACCCGGCCGCTTGCAGCATTGATTCAACCATGGTGGTTGTGGTGGTCTTGCCGTTGGTGCCTGTAATGGTGATCCATTCGGCAGTCTTCCGGCCAGCCTTGGTGCGCACACGCCAAGCCAATTCCACATCTCCCCAGATGGGAATGCCGGCAGCCGCGGCCGAGGCCAGCAACGGGTGGCTGGGCTTGAAACCCGGGCTGGTGACAACCAATTCCGCAGGCAAGCCCTCGACGAGCGGAAGCACGGTGGAGGTGTCCAGGCCAAGAATGACGTCCTTGACGCCGACAATCCTTAGCGTGTCAGCATCAGCATGAGCTTTCTCGTCATCCGAAGCGGCAACAACCACAACGTGTGCGCCAAGCTCGGCCAAGGTGTCCGCAACGGAGAAGCCCGTTTTGCTGATGCCCGTCACCACAACACGTAGTTTCGACCAATCGGCATCCCAACTTGTCAGTGACTCAAGCCGGTTTTCGGGTGCACTCACAGGCGAACAATCCATTCAGCATAAAAAGCTCCAAGTCCAACAGCAACCAGAAGGCCGGCCAAGATCCAGAAGCGAACAACAACTGTCACTTCACGCCACCCCTTCAGCTCAAAGTGGTGCTGCAGCGGAGCCATGAGGAACACGCGCTTGCCCTTTGAAAGCTTGAAGAAGCCAACCTGAATGATGACCGAGAGGGAGATGATAACGAAGAGGCCGCCAATGATGGCCAGCAAAATTTCGGTGCGGGAAAGAATGGCGAACCCGGCCATGGCTCCGCCGATGGCCAGCGAGCCCGTGTCACCCATGAAAATCTTTGCGGGCGAAGTGTTCCACCATAGGAACCCAATGAGCGCCGCAAACATGATCGCTGCAACGAGAGCCAGGTCCAACGGGTCGCGGACTTGATAGCAAACCGATTCATTGGCCACCTTGTGAGTGCCACAAGCCTGGCTGCTCTGCCAGATGCCGATCAAGGTGTAAGCACCAAAGACCATGATCGATGCCCCCGTGGCGAGGCCGTCGAGGCCATCCGTCAGGTTTACCCCGTTCGTGGCGGCCGTAATGATCAAGTTGGACCACAAGATGAACAACACCACGCCAAGTCCAGCCCCGGCAAAGGCCAGGTTGAGCGCCGGAATGTCGCGGGCAAAGGAGATGAGTGTGCTGGCCGGGGTGCGCCCGGCCTCATCGGGGAATCCCAAAGCCATGATGGCAAAGGAAATACCCACAACTCCCTGGCCAATGAGCTTGCCCTTGGGGTCAAGTCCCGTGTTGTGCTGTTTGGTGATCTTCAAGAAGTCGTCAAGGAACCCGACAAGCCCCATGCCAACCATGAGGTAGATCATGAGTAGGCCCGATGCGCTCGGCCCTGCGGAATTCTGGTTGAGAAGCCACACGATCAGGTGCGTGATGAAGTAGGCAGCCACCACGGCGCCAACAAAGACGGTGCCACCCATGGTGGGCGTCCCGCGCTTGATCTGGTGGGTTGTGGGACCATCCTCACGGATGATCTGACCGTATCCCTGCTTGACAAGGAAACGGATAAACAAGGGGGTGCCGACCATGGCAAAGGCCAAGGCCAAACCTGCACCAATAAGCAATGCGATCACGGCTGGGCAGTCCTTTCGCCTAGGGTGGGCTCGGTTGTCTTACTGGGGTGATTCCCCGTGGGTAATGCTATCCGATCACCCAAGAAGCGCAGTCCTGCGCCGTTGGAGGATTTGACCAGAACAACATCTCCGGGCGCCAGTTCGGCGCTCAAAATTTGATAGGCGGCCTCGGCGTCGGGCAGGAACATTGACTCATTCCCCCACGATCCCTCCATCACCGCACCCACGTGCATGGCCCTGGCGCCAGCGCCAACAACCAGCAGGCGGGAAATATTCAGCCGGACGGCAACGCGGCCAACGGCATCGTGTTCGAGCACCGAGTCTTCGCCGAGTTCGAGCATCTCACCCAGCACAGCCCAGGTACGACGGGCGCCGCGTCCACCGAGCTCGGCCAAGGTCCGTAGCGCCGCGCGCATGGATTCAGGGTTGGCGTTGTACGCATCGTTGACGACAGTAACGCCGTCGCTGCGATCCGTGCGTTCCATCCTGTAACGGCTGGCCGCACGCTGTTCGTTGAGCGAATCCACAATGAGCTCCGGAGCAATGCCCAACGCATGGGCCGCGGACGCGGCAGCCAGCAGGTTGGCTACGTGATGAAGTCCCAGCAGCTTGCTATGTACCTGGTATTCGCCGTCGTGGCCGGGGAATAGAAGATCAAACTCAGGCTCGCCTTCAGCATTGGTGCGAACGTTTCGGGCCTGCAAAAAATCCTGACCTGACTCATCGGCGGCCGCATCGGCGCTGCTGAAGAAGGTGACAGGTGCACCGGAGCGCGCAGCCATGGCTCGAACGCGGCCATCGTCAAAGTTAAGCAGGGCGCGGCCAGCAGGCGCCAGCGCCTCGACCAATTCACCCTTGGCGGCGGCAATGTTCTCGATGGACCCGAACTCGCCAGCGTGAGCGCTGCCAACGCACAGCACCACACCAAGATCTGGTGCCACCATGGTGCTCAGGTAAGCAATGTGGCCAATCTTCGTGGCGCCCATTTCAATAATGAGATAGCGCGTGTCTTCATCGGCGCGGAAGACCGTCAACGGCACGCCAACTTCACCGTTGTAAGAACCAACCGGAGCCACGGTGGCACCCACCGGGGACAGGATGCCACCCAGAAGATCCTTCGTTGTGGTCTTGCCAGCGGAGCCCGTGATGCCAATGACCGTGAGCGGGGAATGCGCGCGAATGCGGCGCACCACCTCTGCCGCCAGCGTCCCCATAGCCAGCACAGCATCGGTAACGATGACGGCAGGGAAGGGAGTTCCGGCATCGTCCGCGGCAATATCCCGCTCGGAGAGGGCCAATACGGCACCGGCGCGGAAGGCCGCAGCCATGAAATCATGGCCGTCGGCGTTTTCACCCGCCTTCGCCACATACATTCCACCGGGAGTGACCTCGCGGGAATCCGTGGCGATTTTTACCACGTCAATGGACGTGGCCGGGTCGGTGCCGGCGGACAGCGTGCCGCCGGTCAGTTCGGCAATCTGGGCCGCAGAAAAATCAATCATCAGTTGAGGACTCTATCTTGCTTGTATCGCTCAGGGGGAATCCGTGGGAGACCAGGGCCGTCCGCAACTCGACCCTGTCGTCGAGGGAAATGTTGATGCCCTTGACCTCTTGGTAAACTTCGTGGCCGCGCCCTGCAACCAAAATCACGTCCTGCGGGGTGGCCAATTCCACGGCCCGGGCGATCGCGGCGGCGCGCTGGTCAAATTCCTCGATGACCCGGCCCAGTCCGCCAGTGCGGTTGGCTTCGTTGGCACCGGCCAACACCTCGGCCCGGATGGTTGCAGGGTCCTCGTTGTGGGGGTCGTCATCGGTGATGATGACCACGTCTGCACCCTGGGCCACGACTGCACCCA
This sequence comes from Arthrobacter sp. TWP1-1, assembly GCF_049897845.1. NCBI lineage: Bacteria > Bacillati > Actinomycetota > Actinomycetes > Micrococcales > Micrococcaceae > Arthrobacter > Arthrobacter sp. TWP1-1. The sequence continues at coordinate 83,642 of NZ_JAFCXC010000008.1, read as the reverse complement.
TGATGGGCCGCTTCGTCGCATCGCGCTCCCCCGTTGCCCCAAATACGGCGATGACGCGCGCGCCGGGAGCTGTTGGCCGCACTGCGTCCAAGGCCCGCTCGAGTGCGTCGGGATTGTGGGCGAAATCAACCACGGCAATAGGCGCCGTGCCGATGAGCTGCATGCGCCCGGGTACCTCCACCGTGAAAGGATCGTCGGCATCAAGTGCAGCCTGTACCCGGGCAAGGACTGCCTTGGCAGAAGTGCCGGCGTTGCTAGAAGTACCTGACTCGGGCACGACGCCGGAGCCAGACTCCGCGGCAATCGCTAGTAGGCGTGTGGTCACCATGAGCAACGCCAGGGCCGCGTTGGCGACATTGAAGTCACCAGGGAGGCCTGTGTGCGCTTCAAGGACGGCGCCATCGGGGCCGCTCAGGCTGAAGCGGGAGCCAATGCCTTCGCGGCGAACATTGCGCACCTGCCACATGGCGCGCGACTGCTCGTTTTCGGTCTGGACCAGTTCGGTCTGCCGAGTTGAAAGAGTCACGGCTGGAACCGTGCAGATCTCGGCCAAGCGGGAACCCCATGAATCGTCAACGGTTATGACAGCGGAGTGGGCGTGCTCCGGTGTGAAGAGCGCTGCCTTTGTCTCGAAGTAACCGTCCATGCCGCCATGCAGGTCAAGGTGATCCTGCGTGAGATTGGTGAATCCGGCCACGTTGAACGCCACGGCATCCACCCGACCAAAGGAAAGGGCATGGGAGGAGACCTCCATGGATGCTGCGCTGAGGCCCTTTTCGGCCATGACCGCCAGCAAAGCATGGACATCCGTGGACTCAGGTGTGGTCAACTTACTGGGAATCGCTTCGGATCCGGCCAGAATCTCAATCGTGCCGATGAGCCCGGTCGTGTTACCCAGGGCCTGCAACAAGGAGTTAAGGAAATAGGTGGTGGTGGTCTTACCGTTTGTACCGGTAACACCAAAGAGTTCCAGGGTTTGCTTGCCGATCCGACCATCTACACCAGGTACGGCCGAGGTACCGTAAACCTCGGCCGCGGCCAACCCTGTCACGGCACGGGCATCAGGAACGGTGAGTACGGGAACAGCCGAGGCTGCACCCAAAAGCCGGGTTCCGGAGTCGTCCGTCAGGATCGCAACGGCACCTGCCGCAATGGCCTGTTCCGCAAACTGGGCACCGTGCGCCCGGGCACCGGGGAGGGCAACGTAGAGGTCTCCCGGACAAATGGACCGAGAATCAAGGCTGACACCGCTGACGTGCACCTGAGCGGCACTCCCCTGCGGATCGCTCATAGCGGCACCAAGCAGGGTGGCCAGCTCGGCCAGCGCCGCACCACGATGGTGGTGTGGACGCAGCGGGGCAGGTGCATTATTCACAGGCACTTGAACAGAATCCTTTTCTTTCACGGGTCATCGTCTCCGGTGGTTCCGGGCTACTCGTAGAACTTCGGCAACTTGACCGGAGGGGTGGTGGACGGCGGCACATCGTAGCTGCGCAGCACCTGTCCCATCACCTGATTAAACGTATACCCCTGCGTGACTCCATAGATGTCGCCCTGCGGGCGTTGGACGGTAATTCCCACCACATATCTGGGATCTTCCATGGGAGCCATGCCGATGAAGGAGGCCGTGTAGCCGTCAAAACCCACACCGTTGTCGGCCGGAGCTTCCGCGGTGCCAGTCTTTCCACCGGTACGGTAGCCGGGGATGTTGACGATCTTGTAGTCAGTCATGGTCACGACACCTTCGAGCATGTCGCGCGCCGCCTGGGCCGTTTCCGGACTGACAACTTCAACGCCGTCAGCCTGGGGAACGGTGTCAACGGTGCCATCGGCATGAGTGAACGATTCGATAAGGGCCGGCTTTAGACGAACACCGTTGTTGGCGATGGTCTGGAAGACCATAGTTGTCTGCAACGGAGTTTGAGCCACACCTTGGCCGAACAATACTGTATAACGTTGGCGCCCATCCCAGTCCTGCCAATTGGCCAAAATACCTGAACTCTCGCCCGGGAGCGGGATGCCGGTTTTCTCACCAACACCAAACTTGCGCATGTAGTCATAGCGCTGTTGAAGACTCAGCTTGGCGCCGGCCATGACAGTACCGGTGTTCATGGAATCGGCAATAATGCCGGCAAGGGTTCGCTTTTCAGTCCCGTGCTCGAAGGCGTCTGAGAATGTCTGCCCGTCGATGGACAGAGTGGGTGGCACCAAATACTGACTCATGGGCGTGGCTAGTCCTTCTTGGACCAATGCGGCGGCCGTCATGATCTTGCTTGTGGAGCCTGGCTCCACCGCGGAGCTAACCGTCCGCGAACCGATGTTTGCGGCCTGTGAGGCTCCCACGTCATTTGGATCGTAGGAGTCGCTATCGGCAAGGGCAATGACCTTGCCGGTCTTTACTTCAATGACGGAAATACTGGCCCATTGGGCGCTGTACTTTTCCTTCTGCTGCTGGGCAGCCTGCTGGGCGTAGTACTGGATATCCTGATCGATCGTGAGCTTGACTGTTTGCCCGTCAACGGCCGGTTCGGTGCGAACGGGCGCAGTTGGAATGATGATGCCGTTCTTGCCAGCCTGAAAGGTACGCTTTCCGTCGGCGCCGGTGAGCTGCTTATTCATGGTCTGCTCAATACCGGCCAGAGGGTTTCCGTCGGAGTCCAGGAAGCCAACAATGGGGCCGCCCACGGCGCCCATGGGGTACACACGCTTGGTGATTGTTTGTGGATAGATGGCCGGAATTCCGAGTTCGGCCACCTTCTTCTCAACCAAGGGGCTCACATCCTTGGCGATGTAGTTGAAGTTAGCCGTTCCCGTGACGCTCTTCTTGACGGCCTCGAAACTCATACCCAAAACCTCGGCCAACTGGGCCAGGCCTTCATCTTTGGTGTAAACGGTTTTGGTGACCTTGCCGGTATCCGGATCTACTTCTCGGCGCTCGTAGTCATCAACTTCAGCGAGGTTGTTTTGGGCCACGGTGATGTCGTAGCGGATGATACTTTCGGCCAGAACGTTGCCTTTGGCGTCAATGATCTTGCCGCGAACGGCCGGTAGCGTCTGGACTACCGTGCGCTGGTTCTCAGCGGCCTGCGCCATGTTGCCAACATCGAGTCCCTGCACCATGATGAGCCTGCCCGCAATGAGCAGCAGGAAGACCATCATCACAACAAAGCCGGCGCGCATCCGTCCGCGGCCAACCTTGTTGAGTTGTTGTGCACTTGCACCACGTGCTGACTGGGCGGGTTTCTGTGCCACTGCTGCCATTCCTTGCGCTGTTTGCTGTGAGAGCGGCGATGCCGCCTCTTGTGATGATGACCGTGGTTAAACCCTAGTCGCCCTTCTCAAGCGGAGCCGGGATGGTGCCGCCGTTAAGATCGGGTGTCACAACAGCAGCCGGCGCCGCGGCAGCTTTCTCGGCCGCGACTGAACTGTCGCTTTCCGCGGTTTGCTTTGCTGCAGGACTAACCGGCTCAGCGGCCTCCGCTACAACGGGAACTGCGGGAGTGTCGATCAGGGCTGGTGGAATGACCGCCAAACCCTTGGTATCTGCTGCAGCGGGCTGGGGCGAACCACTGACCTGCTTGGTGCGCACATCAATCTGGCCCGTTGTTGTAGCTGGCACCATACCCAGGGCCGCGGCCTGGGCCACAAGTTCCTGGGGAGCCTGCTTCGCCGCAATGTCCTGCTCGAGTGATTGATTCACTTTGTACAGATCTGATTGCTGACTCTTCAGGTCCACGAGTTCATACTGCCCCTTGGAGACCGAGATACTCATGACCAGCACAACGGCCATGGCCGTTACGACCACCACGAACAAGATGACCATCAGCGACCTTGAGCTGCGCTTGGGTGCGGATACAACCAAGGACAGCGGCGCGCGCGACTTCTTTGACTTCTCAGGGGCAGACTTCTCAGGGGCCGGGGCGGGCCGGCCAACGCGAGGATCGGCCAACGACGCACGCAAGGATCGGGCGTTATTGCCGATTGTCGCGGGGAAGATGCGTGCTGCTTGTTGGCTCATTTGGCGCTCCTGATCCTGATTTTTTCCACTGCCCGTAAGCGCGCGGAGGCGGCCCGTGGATTCTCGGCTATTTCTTCTTCTGTGGGTATCTCCGTACCCTTGGTCAGGCGTTTAAGAGTTGCCTTATGTTCTTCAAGCTCCACCGGAAATCCAGCAGGGGCCGAGGACTGAGATCCGGCCGCAAAGACAGCCTTGACGATCTTGTCTTCCAGAGAGTGGTAAGACATAACAACGGCCCGGCCGTGCAGCGCCAGCGCATCAACAGCGGCCGGAATAGCTCTTTCCAGCACACTGAGTTCCTCATTGACCTCGATGCGCAGAGCCTGGAAAGTTCGTTTGGCGGGATGCCCACCCGTTTTGGCCGCGCCCGACGGGACAACGTTGCGGATGATGTCAACGAGTTCACCGGTGCGGGTCAGCGGCGCCTTATCGCGTGCCGCCACAATATGATTGGCGATGCGCCCGGCGAACTTCTCCTCGCCCCACTTGCGGATGATCCGGACCAGGTCTTCTTCCGAGTAGCTGTTGATGACGTCTGCCGCAGTCTGCCCACGGCTCGTATCCATGCGCATGTCCAGCGGCGCATCAAATGAATAGGCGAAGCCGCGATCGCGCTCATCGAGCTGGAGTGAGGAAACACCCAGATCCATCAGGATGCCGTCGATGGCCGGGACGCCAAGATCCTCAAGGACGTCAGCAATTTCGTCATAGATCGCGTGCACAAGGTCGGTGCGATCGGCAAACGGAGCCAGACGCTCACCAGCCAGGCCAAGAGCCTCGGTGTCTCGGTCAATTCCGATCAGGTGCAGATCCGGGTAGCGCTGCAGCATTGCCTCACTATGTCCACCCATGCCCAACGTGGCATCGATGACGATAGGGGTGCGGCCGGCTACACGGGCGACCTCAAAGGCAGGAGCCAGGAGGTTGATACAACGGTCTTTCAAAACGGGAGTGTGGCGTTCGGACGTTGGTGGCGTAGGGGTATCCGACGTCATCACGACTCCGTTTCTCTTCGGTCAAAACCGGTAAGGGGCATTCAATCCCCCTGTGGCAATGCAAACTGACAATTAGCTAACTATTGGTCTTGCTGTGGTACTCGGTACTGCGCTGGTCCGTCCATACCATTGCGGCATCTTCTTGAACCAGATCCCCCTCCGCGCCAAGCCGTGCCATGCCTGACTCCGGGGAAGGTGAGTCAGGAAAAGGCCGTGCTGGGCGGCTGGAGATCTCATTCAAGACCACCGATGAACGCTGTGTTGCTGTTGTTGGGTGACGAAACCAATTAGCTTATTCCGGGGATGGCGAGTTCGTCAGTTGCTGCGAATGCCGTCTCCTTGGCTGCCAGGTACACGTGCCAAGCCTGTGAATCCCAAATCTCTGCCCGGCTGCCGGCGCCAATGACCACCAGCTCCTTCTCGAGACCTGCGTAAGAACGAAGAGTGGCCGGAATGGTCACCCGTCCTTGCTTGTCGGGCACTTCGTCTGAAGCCCCCGAGAGAAAGATTCGAATGTAATCCCGAGCCGCCATGTTGGACAGTGGTGCATCCTGCATTTGGGTCAAGACCTTTTCGAACTCTCTTGCACTGAAGACGTAAATGCAGTTTTCCTGCCCCTTGGTGAGGACAAGTCCGCTGGAAAGTTCCTCCCGGAACTTTGCGGGAAGGATGATCCGGCCCTTTTCATCAAGGCGCGGTGAATGTGTTCCGAGAAACAACGTCCACCGCCTTCATTGTTGAGAGCCTAACCCCAATCCCCTCTTACGTGCTCCACATTACTCCACAATCCTCCACCGTCAACTCCACTTTACGGCGTGTTGACCACTGTCTGGATTAATAATCCGCGTCGTTTCAAGGTTTTCTCGCGGGGTGTGTGGTGGAGGGAAAAATGGGGCGTCTGCCACACCGGGCGTGCCCACCCCCGCAATTTCGCCATTCGAGGCGCATATTCGCCTGGCCGAGGCGTCTGGTGGTGCAAAGTGGAGGATTTCAGCATGGCAGCCAGTGGCTGTTGGATTCACAGGAAGCGTGGCTAACTTTGATCAACGGTGCCTAAATTAACGGTGCTTAAAACAAAAAAGGCCCCGAAGGACCTTTTGTTGTGCGCAGGGCTTGTTAGGCGCGGAATCCGTTATCAGCGACCGGGGCCGCAGACGACCGCCGATGAAGTGACGTGGGGCCGTCGACTCCTATTGTTGGCGACGCCGCTCTTCCCACTTTTCCTCGAGCCCATTCATGAAGCCACTCTTCTGCTTGGCTCCGTTCTTTCCACCCGCGTTGTTGGCACCTTGCTGACCGGGCGCAAACTTCGCTTTGGAAAGTGCCAGGTATACGCCGCCGCCCATGACCAGGAATCCAAGAATTCCCACAATGACCAGGTGCGAGGCTACGCCGCCAAGGACGACCAGCAATCCGACGATCACGACGAGCACGCCGATGACCACGTTGCGCATCGACATTGAGCGCGTTGAGTCCGATGACAGAGCATTGGCAAATTTGGGATCTTCAGCATGCAGCTGCTGCTCCAACTGGTCCAACAGTCTCTGCTCATGTTCAGAGAGGGGCATGACGACCTCCTTCAGGTCAAGGGCCGCTGGGGTCTTTTCTTGTTAACGACCTTACCGCCGAAAAGATTCCCCCCGAACCAGTTTTCGCGCAAGCTACAACGGCAGGTCCAGGAGAGCAAAATTCGTCGTATTGCCATCAACAAATTAACTCCTATGACTAACAATAGGCTTCATTTTGCCGAACTGAAACCCACGCTCCCTTTACTACTCCGCGCGAGGCTTAAGCAGCCGTGCGGGGCCTATTTTTGCTGTCCCGAACCTCGCAGCAATGGCGTCCCCCACCACCTCGGCATTACGAGAATTGTCATCTCGAGGATCCAAGGTGAACTGCAATGGTGCACTTTCCAACGACTCCAGCTTCTCAACGCGGACGCCGATCAGGCGCACGCTCTGCGGCCTATCCCCCAGTGCGCGAAGAAGGGCAACAGTGCCGGCGTATATTTGCGTGGCGCTATCGGTGCTGGCACCGAGCGCCTTCGACCGGGTGATGGTTGAGAAATCCGAATATTTGATCTTGAGGGCGAGTGTGCGCCCACTCAATCCCGCCTCACGAAGGCGCCCGGCCACCCGGTGCGAGAGCCGCAGCAGCTCCTTCGTCAGGAGTTCACTGTCGAAGGTGTCCTTGGCAAACGTTTCTTCTGCACCAATACTCTTTTCCTGGTGCTCGGGTGTGACTGCCCGCGGATCTATCCCCCATGAAAGCGCATGCAAGGACGCTCCGGTGCTGCCAAGTGCTTTTTGTAGGGCAGGCAAAGGTGTTGCGGCAACGTCGGCCACTGTGAAAATACCCAAGCGCGCCAGGACCTCACGGGTTTTTGCTCCCACTCCCCACAGTGCCTCCACGGGCAATGTATGGAGGTATTCCACGGTGCGCGCCTTCTCAATGAGCAGCATGCCATTGGGCTTGCAACGGGTCGATGCCACCTTGGCCACAAATTTACTGGCGGCGATTCCGACCGAAGCGGTGATGCCGATCTCAGCTGCTATTCGCCGGCGAACCAGTGCCCCGATTTCCAAGGGTGTCCCCAGCCGCCGCAGGGAACCGCTGATGTCAAGGAAGGCCTCGTCGACGCTGAGCTGCTCAACGGTGTCTGTAATGGATCGAAATACAGTCATAACATCGGCCGAGACCTCGTAGTAGAGCTTGTGCCGTGGTTCGATCACGACGGCGTTGGGGCACATCCGCATTGCCGTTGACATGGGCATGGCCGAGCGCACGCCGAGGGCACGAGCCTCATACGAGGCCGACAGCACCACGGATCGACCTTCGGGGAAGCCCACGATGACCATCTTGCCCACCAGCTCCGGCCTGTCCCGCAGCTCAACGGAGACAAAGAATGCGTCCATGTCTACGTGCATGACGGTGCACCCGCCCTGCTCCGGTACCTGATTCCGCCCTGTCCGTTGATCCTGATTCACGCCTCAAGTCTAGTGATTCGGGCGGGGCTAAGGCACCGGCCCCCATCGTGGGTAAACTGGACGGGATGCCATCCCACAGGCTCAAGAAGCTAAGGAACCGCTCATGACTCTAGAATCACCCCGCGCCGGGCGCACACTGCTATTGCGGCGCACGCGACTGGCGGCTGCAGCCGCAACAGCCGCCGTCGTTCTTTTGACTGCCTGCTCAAGCCCCGCTCCCAGCGATTCCTCCTCCGCTCCTGATACCTCGGTCTCAGCCACGGCATCACAAGGAACGACGGCGGCAGCCACCTCCAGCGCGTCGCCGACGGCAACGGCCGCGGCCTCTGCCGACACGGCCGTCAAGGAACTCGTGGCTGGGTTCCCGGCCACTGTCATGCCGCTCATGAAGGGTGCGCAGATTCAGACCTCCAGCATCCAACACGCTGAACCCGTATCCATGGCATCACTGACGGCCACGGCAACTGCCCCTTCGGCCGATGTTTTGAGCTACTACACCAAGGTTTTCTCAGACCAGGGCTTCAAGGCACAACCGGGCGATTCCGTGGATGGCATTCCCATGAAGACGTTCGTGCGCGCTGAGGGCCAGGAAATCGTGACCGTCTCAGTCATCCAGACGGCCTCTACCGCCACCTTCACCCTCGGCGCCACACTGCTGCCGGCTTCATTCAAGTAGTCCCCCCGCATCTTTTATTGTCAGCAACAGCTCAAACAGCAAGGAATCTTGAAAGCATGAATGCAACGCCTGTCCATCCTGACGCCACTCCGTCGGCCGAACAAGATGCATTCATTGCAGCAGTTGCCACCCAACTGAACATTTTCCTTGCCGAAAAGCACGCGCTTCTGGCACAGATTTCCCCTGACACCTTGACGTTGATTGATTCCATCAAGACCCTCGTCACGGGCGGCAAACGGATGCGAGCCCTGCTCTGCTACTGGGGGTGGCGCGGCGCTGGCGGCGCGGCGGACGCCGAGGCCGTCATTCGGGCCGGAGCTGCACTTGAACTATTCCAGGCCGCAGCCTTGATCCATGATGACATCATCGACCGCTCAGATACCCGTCGCGGCGGACCCAGTGTGCACCGCCAATTCAGTACCCTGCACTCGGAGAGCGGTTGGGCCTTGGACGATCAGCGGTTTGGCCATGCTGCGGCCATCCTGACCGGCGATCTTTGCCTCTCACTGAGTGAGGAAATGTTCTCACTCATTGGCTCCGGTTCGGCCACTGTGTCCACCGCGGCCGCCGCGAGGGCCCGCGCGGTCTTCAACGTGATGCGCACCGAGGTCATGGCCGGGCAGTACCTTGACATCCTGGAAGAAGTTTCAGGGCCTTCCAAGCCTCATGGCACGGCAGTTGCCCGGGCATCGGCCATCATTCGCTACAAGAGTGCGAAGTATTCCTCGGAGCACCCTCTCGTCATGGGTGGCGCATTGGCTGGTGCCAACGAAGACCTCCTGGCCGGTTACAGCGCATTTTCACTCCCCCTCGGCGAGGCGTTTCAATTGCGCGACGACGTTCTCGGCGTTTTTGGTGACCCGGCCACGACGGGCAAGCCCGCAGGAGACGACCTGCGCGAGGGCAAACGTACAGTCCTTGTCGGGTTGACCATCGCTGCCGCAAGCACCCAAGACGGTGAGTTTGTGGACCGGAATCTTGGCCGGCAGGATCTCAGCAACGAGGAAATTCAACGGCTGTGCGCCATCATGGTCGAGTCCGGAGCCTTGGCCAACACCGAAGCAATGATTTCCGAACTCAGCGAGAGCGCCTTTTCGGCGCTGGCGCAACTAAGCATTGATGCCTCAGTTGCCGCGGCGCTTTCGGCGTTGGGTCTCGCGGCCGTGGCCCGGACGTCCTAACCACCTGGCTACTTAAACTGCTGGACACTTAAACTAAAGGAGAGGTTGGGCACCACGCCCAACCTCTCCTGTTTAATACTTATTTAGTGCTGGGCCATTCGTGCTTGCTACCAGCCCAGGGCTGACGCGCGGCGGCGAATCTCGGTCTTACGGCCACCGATAAGGGCATCAATGGGACGACCCGGCAGTGATTCATCGGGGGTGTAGAGCCACACAATGGCCTCTTCGTCTTCGAAGCCGGCATCCTGCAGCACCGAGATGGTGCCCCGCAGGCTTTCCAAGATATGGTCACCTGCAATGAATTCGGCGGGCACGGCCCGAATCCGGCGCTCCCCTACACGTGCAGCCAGCAAGGAACCATCCTTGACCAGTGCATGGACTTTGGTGACCGAGACATCAAGCTTCTCGGCGACATCGGGCAGGGGCAACCATTCGCTAACTACTGTTTCAACATTACTCACCCTCAAAGGTTCCCACATATTGCCCTCAATCATGTATATAAGGTGCAAATTCGGAGAATTTTGTGCGCCAATCCACAGCGGGGTCCCACTTTACTGTGTTTTAGGGTAAATTTTCTGGTAGTCACATTAGTAACATCATTCCCATTGGTCTCATCCGTAACGGAAACTTGAGGTACGCACCCATGACTCCCACACGCCCTTCTCCCGCCGCCACCAAACCGGCAGCGGGTGGCAAGCAGCTGGTTGCAGTCGCCACCGCAGCCATTCCGGTTGTTATGCTCTCATCCCTGGCCCTTGCAGCTCCGGTCTCAGCGGCGCCTGCCCAGTCAGGAATCGCCACGCAAGGAACGCACGGCTCCCTTGATTCCCAGAAGGTTCTTGCAGCAGTCCAGGCTCGCACCACAGCCAACCGCATACCTTCTACACTCGTTGCCAGCTCGGTCCCGCGCGCCGTCACCGCGATCGGCGCAAACGCGCTGAGTACCTTGAAGGCACAGTCAACCAAGATCTCCCACACGGTGGCTGCCGGAGATACTGTCTCCGCCATTGCCGCCAAGTACGGTGTCTCCACGGAGTCCGTGCTGGCCCGCAACAAGCTCTCGGCAAGCTCCATCATTCACCCGGGCAAGGTCCTGAGCATCTCGGGAGCTACGGCGGCCGAAGCACCGAGTACCAGCACTGCCACGGCGTCGACTAGCTACACCGTCCGCGCAGGGGACACCCTCAGCGGCATTGCTGCCGATCACAAGATCAGCCTGTCAAACATTTTTTCCTTGAATGGGCTCAGCGGCAGTTCAGTCATCCACCCGGGCCAGAAGGTCAAGGTGGGCGGACAAGCCGCGCAAGCTCCGGCGTCGAACACCACCAAGGCGCCAGCCGCAGCCAAGCCGGCCAGCGGTTCTGATTACGTCATCAAGGCCGGAGATACGCTTTCCTCCATTGCAGCCGAGAATGACGTCAGTCTTTCTGCCTTGGTCTCGGCCAATGGCGCGGACGTCAAGGCACCCATTTACCCGGGTAAGACCCTCATCATCCCGGGCCTGAGCGCGGCCTCGAGTGAGATCACCCCCATCGCACCGAAGCCCTCGGACACTACCGCTGCCTTGGCGCCGGAAGATGAGGTACCCAGCACGTTCCTGCATTACACCTACCCCGCGGCAGTGGTCAGCGACGCCAACAAGAATAAATCCTTGTTGCTGGCGGCACCCTCACCGTCACAGGAGCAGATGAAGGAGCTAGTAGCCAGCACCGCTGCCCGCATGGGAGTCGACCCGGCACTGGCGATGGCCTTCGCTCAGCAGGAATCAGGATTCAACCACCAGTCGGTTTCCCCTGCCAACGCCATTGGCACCATGCAGGTCATCCCTGATGCCGGTGAATGGGCCTCAGGACTTGTCGGCCGCGAGCTGAATCTGCTTGACCCTCAGGACAACGTCACGGCGGGAGTCGCGATCATCCGTGCGCTGCTCAAGGGTGCCCCCAGCGAGTCCGAGGCCATCGCCGGTTACTACCAAGGCCAGTATTCCGTCAGTGTGAACGGAATGTTCGCCGATACCGAGATCTATGTGGCTGGCATTAATGCCAACCGCGAGCTCTTCCGGTAGAACAAACAGCCCATATATAGGGCACAATCGTTCGCTTTCAACGAAAAGGGACCTCCAGCACTGTGTTGCTGGCGGTCCCTTTTCGTTTCAGCTTCTAAGGTAGAAGAGTGCAAGATGTCTCAGACGATCCGCTGAACGGGTCAACCATCGATGGACGCTATCTGGTTGTCTCCAAGGTGGCGCACGGTGGCATGTCCACCGTCTACCTGGCCAAGGACCTGCGGCTGGGTCGAAACATCGCCTTGAAGATTCTGCACCCCCACCTAGCCACGGATACAGCGTTCATTACACGCCTGCGCCGCGAGGCCCAGAGCGCCGCAAGCCTTTCCCACCCGCACGTCGTCCAGATTCACGATCACGGCGTTGGTCCACAGCACGCCTACCTTGTCTTTGAATACATTGATGGGTACACCCTGCGGGACGTCGTCAATGAAAATGGCGCCCTCAGCCCCCGGCAGGCCCTTGACCTGCTGGACCCCGTCGTAGAGGGTCTAGCCGCGGCCCATAACGCCGGGCTGGTACATCGTGACGTCAAGCCCGAGAACGTCCTGATCTCCCGTCAGGGATGGGTCAAGATCGGTGACTTTGGGCTGTCCCGGGCGGTGACCACATCCACAAACACCGGCACGCTGCTGGGCACCGTTGGTTACATCGCACCCGAATTGGCCCGCGGCCATGGCGGCGATGCACGCAGCGACATCTACTCCGCTGGCATCATGCTCTACGAGCTACTGACAGGTTCCCAGCCGTTCCGCGGTGAAATTCCGGTGGCCGTTGTCATGGCACACATCCAGGATGAGGTTCCCGCGCCCTCGCTCGCTGTCCCCGGGCTTCCGCCGGTCATGGACGAACTCGTCCGATACATGACAGAAAAGGACCCCGATCACCGCCCCGCCGATGGCGCGGCGCTGCTGGAGGATCTCCGCCATATCCGCCAAACGCTGTCCAATGCCGAGCTGGACTTTGGTGCAACACCGGGCGGACCCGCCGTCCCCTCTGGCAGGCAGCAAGCTTCCCCGAGCAACGCCCCCAACAACTCACGCAACAACTCCCCCAGCAACTCACCCAACACAGAGGTCATCACGGGGCCCAGCTCGTTCCCCGACGCCACCAGCGTGATTGCAGCCCCCTACTTCCCCACGTCCGTCCTGCCGGCCTCGCCACGGCTGTACGCCGAGGATCCTGTTGAAGAATCAGAAACCCCTGCGACGCTTTCAAAGCGCCAGGCAGCCATCGCAGCCAAGGAACGGGCCAAAGCGGCCGCAACCCCAACAAAGACATTGGGATCAAAGAAGCCAAGGCGGCGCGCCCTGGTGTGGATCCTGCTGGTCGTAGTTCTGGCCATATTGGCCGCCACAGCCGGCTGGTTTGTCGGCTTTGGCCCCGGCGCACTTGCCACCGTCCCGGACGTCCACAACAAGACCGTGCCTCAAGCGCAGGAACTACTGCTCGCGGCAGGGTTCGAGCAGGCGCCCACCGCAGATGTCTTCGATGAAAAAGTGGCTGCCGGCTTCATCGTCGCCACGGATCCGGCAGCCGGAAAATCAGTGCGAAAATTCAACACCGTCACGCTGAAGGTTTCTCGCGGCCCCGTTCTCTACACCGTCCCCACCGTGACGGGGCAACAGCTGGACGCGGCCAAGAAGGCCCTCACCGATGCCAACCTAGCTGCGGGAAACGTTACCGAAACCTTCGATGAAAAAGTTCCCGCCGGCGTCGTACTGAGTCAGGATCCTGCCGCTGGCAAGGAATTCCGCAATGGAACAACGATCAATCTCGTGACGTCCAAGGGCCCCAAGCCCATCCCCGTGCCATCCGTGGCCGGTAAGAGCGAAGCCGATGCCGTGGCAGCGCTCAAGGCCGTTGGGCTGGTGGCCGTGACCGCGCCGGAGCAGGTCAACAGCAAGACCGTCCCCGCCGGCGTCGTCGTCTCGCAGTCACCCGAATCGGGCAACCTCACAGCCGGCGGCACGGTCACCCTGACGCTGTCCAAGGGACCGACGATGGTGGCCGTACCGGACTTGGTAGGCAAGCAGGTCGGTGCAGCCACGGCCGAACTGAAGGCCCTCGGCTTCGAGGTAGCAGTGAAGAACCTGCTGGGCGGCTTCTTTGGCACGGTTCGCTTCCAAGACCCGAGCGGCGGCGAGGCCCCCGAGGGCAGTACGATCACGCTCCAAGTCATCTAGCACACTGAGGTTAAACGGAACGGGAGCCGAGGATTTCGGCTCCCGTTCTTAGTGCTCTACTACTGGGACTTGCGCAGGCCTTCAGAGACGAGGAAGGCCATTTCCAGGGACTGCTTGTGGTTCAGGCGAGGATCGCACACGGACTCGTAACCGGTCAGGAATGCTTCCTGGTCGATCGGGTCCGCGCCACCGAGGCACTCGGCGACGTCGTCGCCAGTCATTTCCACGTGCAGGCCACCAGGAACGGTCCCCTGTGCCTCGTGAACCTCGAAGAAACCGCGAACCTCGTCGATGACGTCGTCGAAGTTGCGGGTCTTGTACCCGTTGGGTGAGGTGACTGTGTTGCCGTGCATGGGATCGGTGACCCAGAGGACCTCGGCACCGGAAGCAGTAACCTTCTCGACAAGGTTCGGCAGCTTCTCGCGAATGTTGTTCGCACCCATGCGGGTAATGAACGTCAGGCGGCCGGGCTCGCGGTTCGGGTCAAGCTTTTCGATGAGGCGCAGGGCATCGTCGGGGGACGTGGTGGGCCCGAGCTTGACGCCGATCGGGTTGCGGACGCGCGAGAGGAAGTCAACGTGCGCCTGGTCCAGGTCACGGGTACGCTCGCCGATCCACAGGAAGTGGGCGGAGGTGTCGTACGGCAGTCCGGTGCGTGAATCGATGCGGGTCAGTGCGCGCTCGTAGTCAAGCAAGAGTGCTTCGTGGCTGGCGAAGAACTCAACGGTCTTGAGTGCTTCGAAGTCGGCACCGCAGGAGGCCATGAACTTGATGGCCCTGTCGATTTCCTTGGCCAGCTGCTCGTAGCGGCTGTGCGCAGGGTTGGCGGTGAAGCCGCGGTTCCATTCGTGCACACTGCGCAGGTCCGCGAAGCCACCCTGCGTGAACGCCCGAATCAAATTCAAGGTCGACGCCGAGGTGTGGTACGCCTTGAGCATGCGCGCCGGATCGTGCTGGCGGGATTCAGGCGTGAAGTCGTAGCCATTGACGATGTCGCCGCGGTATGCCGGAAGCGTTACGCCGTCGCGCGTTTCATCATTGGAAGAGCGCGGCTTGGCGAACTGGCCGGCCATGCGCCCCATCTTGATGACGGGCAGCTGGGCACCGTAAGTCAGTACAACAGCCATCTGCAGAATGGTCTTGACGCGGGCACTGATCTTATCTGCCGTGGCGGCTTCAAAGGTTTCGGCGCAGTCACCACCCTGCAACAGGAATGCCTTGCCCTTGGCTGCCTGGGCCAGACGCGACCGCAGAACATCCACTTCGCCCGCAAACACCAGCGGAGGCAGGACGGAAAGTTCCTTTACCGTGGGCTCAAACGCCGGGGACTGCTCCCATGTGGGTTGCTGGGCGATGGGAAGCCCGCGCCAGTCATCAAGGCCTGGGTATACGGCGGCACCGGGGACGGAAATTCCGGCAGCGGGTGCAAGAGTGTCATTAGGAGTTAGGTCAGTCACGCCTTAAGGGTATCTCCCAAAGCGGCCGCTCACTAACCTGTCCGCCACCTGAGATGAGTTCTTGCGGGTCGCGTCGCCACGACGTTAGTTTTGCGTCGCCTCTAAGTCGGGCTTGGCGTCAGGCTCGACGTCGGACTTGGCCTCGTCCTTTTTGGCGCCGATGACTGTCACGGTTCCCGGGGCAATGACGGGGCTGGGATCGATCCGTACCGCGTCGCTGGCCACAGGAGGCTTGGCGGACTTCTCAGCAGCGATCTTGTCCTTGATGGTGCTGGCGTAAGAATCCACGTACTCCTGGCCGGACAGGCGCATGAGCTCGTACATAATTTCATCCGTGACGGATCGCTGGACAAAGCGGTCGTCGGCCATGCCTTGGTAGCGGCTGAAGTCCATGGGCTCACCAAATATGACGCCGAGCCGGCGGATCGTAGGGATGCGACGGCCGATGGGCTGGACCTTGTCAGTGCCAATCATGGCCACGGGAATCACTGGCACATTGGCCGTCAGCACAAGCTTGGCCACGCCGACCTTGCCACGGTACAGGCGGCCATCGGGGCTGCGAGTCCCCTCGGGGTAGATGCCCAGCAAGCCACCGTCCTTGAGTACGTCAATGCCCGTCTGGAGCGAGTTCTGGGATGCCGCACCGCCTGAGCGGTCCATGGGCAGCTGGTTCGTCAGCTTGAAGAACGCGGCGGTCAGGCGCCCCTTGATGCCCTTGCCGGTGAAGTAATCGCTCTTGGCGAGGAACACCACCGGACGCGGAACCATCAAGGGCATAAAGATGGAGTCCGAAAAGGAAAGGTGGTTACTAGCCAGGACGGCCGGGCCATCAATAGGGAGGTTGTCCAACCCTTTTGTCCAGGGCCGGAACAGCACCTTCAAAACAGGGCCTAGAAAAATCTTCTTTAGTACCCAATAGATCACGGTGGTGTTCCTCCTCTTGCGCTGCCGGTTGCGCACGAACCGGGTTCACTGCGGTTCCCCCGCTGTGAACATATCAACAGTAGTCTAGTGAAAGCGGCACACAATCGCGGCAGCACGGCCGCAGCCACGCGAGGTACTTCCCCGGCCACGGCGTCCGGGCAGGAAAGGGGCCATCACCATGGCGCAATCGTTCCGTTCCCAAGGACACGGGGAACTGGCCCGTATTGGCGTAGCTGTGTGTCACGGCTTCACCGGATCCCCCGTGAGCATGCGCGGTTGGAGCGAATACCTCGCAGAGGCGGGCTTTGCCGTCAACATGCCTTTGCTTGCGGGCCACGGCACCACGTGGCAGGAACTGAACAAGACACCGTGGGAGCACTGGTACCGGGACTTTGAGGCCGCCTATCTGGAATTAGCGGGCCGCTGTGACACCGTATTTGTTGCCGGCATGTCCATGGGCGGGGCACTGGCCTTGCGCGTGGCGGCCCTGCACCCTGTGGCCGGGGTTGCCGTGGTGAATCCCGGCCTGACCTTCTCCGATCCGAAGGCGAAATATGCCGGCCTGCTCAAGTACGTACTCAAGAGCGTTCCGGCCATTGGCGACGATATGAAAGTCCAGGGCGTCAGCGAAGGCGCCTATGCCCGTACGCCCGTCGCCGCGGTTCATCAACTGTCACAACTTTTCGAGGAGACCATAGGGTTGCTGCCCAGCGTCACCGCCCCCACCGTGGTCTTTCGATCCACGGTGGACCATGTCGTGCCCGATTCCAGCCTCGAGGTCATCAAGGAGAAGTTGGGCTCCTCAGAGCTACGGATAGTTCCCTTGGAAAACAGCTACCATGTAGCCACTATGGACAACGACGCGCCATTGATCTTTTCACAGTCTGCTGATTTCTTTCGAAGGAACCTCCATGCAATCTGATCCCGGTGCGGGTGCGCCGCATACCGGCGACAACGACGACGATGTGTGGCGCGATCTTGTTGCGCGGCTCGAAGGCGCCGAAGACTCCTTCATGGATGATCCCGGCATGAAGGCCGCCCCTGATTCCAAAGGCGGGGAGGCCACGAGCGCGGATTCCAAAAGTGGGGAATCCAAAAGCGTCAGCGACTTTGACCCCCTAGGCGTTTGGCAGGCAGAGACTTCGCCGAACAATTCCATGAACGACGCCGGAGCCTCCACTGGCGGACCCCGAGACTATGGGACGGAGGAATCCGAAGACAATTTTGTGCCGGAGGACCCTCCCATCCTGAGCAACACCGAACCCGCCATCATGCTGTCCTGGATTGCTGCCGCTGGCGGCCCACTGTTTCTGGTCTTCTCCGTCATTTTCTGGCGTAACGCGCCCATGCTGCTGGTGGTCGGCGTCATCGTGGCGTTTCTCGCCGGCGCCGGATACCTACTGTTCCGCCTGCCCAACCACCGCGACGACGACGGCGGAGACGGCGCCGTCGTCTAACTTTCAGCGCCTAACTTTTAGCTGCTAACTCTCAGCGTCTAGCTGCCGGCGACGGACGCGCGAAAGATCGGCTGCACCGATCAGTCCGGCGGCAGCTCCCAGTTGCGCAACGGTGATGGCCGCCTCCTGCCGATATCCACGCCCCGTCAAATTCCGTGAGTACGCGCGTCGGGCCGGATCCAGCAGCAGGTCACCGGCAGCACTAAGTCCGCCGCCGATGACAAAGATCGCCGGATCCAGTGCTGCGGCAAGGTTGGCCATGCCTAGGCCCAGCCAGTCACCGACTTCCGCAACGAGCTCTTGGGCAGTTGCTTCCCCTTGCAGGGCCAGCTCGGTGACTACGGTCCCGGTAATGTTTTTCGATCTTCCATGCGCGGCCGCCAGGAGACCGGCGGCCATGGGCGATTGCTTCCCCGCCAGCTCGCGGCCCTCCCTGCCCAAGGCGTTTCCGGAAGCGTACTGCTCCCAGCAACCCCGGTTTCCACATTCACAGCGGTGCCCGCCGGGCATGATGATCTGGTGGCCAAATTCGCCTGCCATTCCAAAGGCGCCACGTTCAACCTTGCCGTCCAAGACAAGCGCGCCACCGATGCCAGTACCCAAGGTCAACATGATCATCCGGCTGTGGCCACGGCCGGCCCCGAAGCGAGATTCAGCCCACGCCGCCGCATCGGCGTCGTTTGTTACCAAAACGGGGCGCCCCAGCATGCCTTCCAGCGTGTCCCGCAGTGGCTCATCACGCCAGGCCAGATGCGGGCTGAACACCACCTTGGCACCGTCTAGGTCCATCCAGCCCGCTGCCCCGATACCCACGGACTCAATACTGTGTCTGGTGCCGAGCTCGGTGACGAGCTCCACGATGACTTCCTCGACGGCGCGAGCATCACGGCCCGGAGTGGCCCTCCTCAGTTCTTCAATGATCACTCCCCTACCATCAACAAGGCCGGCAGCGACCTTGGTGCCGCCAATATCTATCCCCAGCGCTAAGGGCCGTTGCTCAGCTGATGTGGAAGTTGCAGTGGCTGTTGCAATGGCTGTGGCGGTGGGGTCGGTCTGAGGCGGAATCATTCCACGATTCTAGCCAGCCAACCAGCCATCCGTGCAGCTCGCTGGCTGGCACGTTGGCCGATGCAACGCCACTGCAACGCCACCGCAAGGAGAGGAACTGCGGACGCCAACTTGGAAAGTGTGAGCTGAACAACATAAAGTTACTCATCAGTAACATCCGACATCGGACTAAACACCCGCGCGCCGGATAGAGTGAAGCAACACGATTGCAGAGCCACATATCAAAGG
The DNA here is from genome assembly GCF_049897845.1 of Arthrobacter sp. TWP1-1. NCBI lineage: Bacteria > Bacillati > Actinomycetota > Actinomycetes > Micrococcales > Micrococcaceae > Arthrobacter > Arthrobacter sp. TWP1-1. The sequence continues at coordinate 64,400 of NZ_JAFCXC010000008.1, read as the reverse complement.
AGCTATTGTGCAAGAGATTTCCGTTCCGGCCAAGGTGGTCAGTCCGCCCACCATGAACACCACCGATTTCGTTCTGCGTCAGGCCAAGCTGCCCGCCAATCCTGCACTATTCTCCAAGCGCAACGCAGACAACGTCTGGGTTGATGTATCCGCCAAGGAATTCTTGGCCGACGTTAGCGCCATCGCCAAGGGCCTAATCGCCTCTGGCATTGGCGTGGGTGATCGTGTTGGCATCATGGCCCGCACGCGTTACGAATGGTCTCTCGTTGACTTCTCCATTTGGTTTGCCGGCGCTATATCCGTGCCGATCTACGAAACGTCCTCACCGTCTCAGGTGGCCTGGAATCTGGGCGATTCGGCTGCGGTGGCTGTTTTTGCCGAAACCGGTACCCACGAAAACATCATCCGCCAGGCTGCCCACAACGAAGGGCTGACAACGTTGGCCCACGTGTGGCAACTCGAAGGTGATGGCCTCGACGTCCTGCGTGATGCCGGCCGGGACGTCAGCGATGACGCTTTGGAAGCCGCCCGCACGGCCAACGGCCTCGCTGACACAGCCACCATTATTTACACCTCGGGCACCACGGGCCGCCCCAAGGGCTGCATGCTCACACACAGTAACTTTGTGGAGCTGAGCGAGAACGCGCTCTCGGTCCTAGCCCAGACAGTGGTGACGCCGGGCTCCCAGACCATCATGTTCCTGCCGCTGGCGCATGTGTTTGCGCGCTATATCTCGGTTTTGGCCGTGGCCGGTGGCGCGAAGGTTGGCCACACACCTGATATCAAGCACCTGCTGGCTGACCTGCAAAGCTTCCAGCCCACGTTCATTTTGGCTGTGCCGCGCGTCTTTGAAAAGGTGTACAACTCGGCCTCTCTCAAGGCAGAGAGCGAAGGTAAGGGCAAGATATTTACCATTGCCGCCCACACTGCCGTTGACTATGCCCGCGCGGCTCAGGCTGGCAAGGTTGGTGTGGTCCTCAAGGCCAAGCATGCCCTGTTCGACAAACTCGTCTATTCCAAGCTCCGTGCCGCGATGGGTGGGAATGTTCGTCACGCGGTCTCCGGCGGTGGGCCCCTCGGAGAGCGTCTTGGCTACTTCTTCCAGGGCATCGGCCTGCAAATCCTGGAAGGTTACGGCCTCACCGAAACGACGGCCCCCATCACCGTCAACCGTCCGGAACGGATCAAGATCGGTACCGTGGGCGCGCCCCTGCCGGGCAATGCCGTAAAGATCGCGGCCGACGGCGAAATCCTCACCAAGGGCGTGTGCGTCATGAAGGGCTACTACGGCCGCGATGACCTTACGGCCGAAACCTTTATTGACGGCTGGTTCCGCACCGGAGACATTGGCGAGCTCGACGACCAGGGCTTCCTGAAGATCACGGGGCGTAAAAAGGAAATCATTGTCACCTCAGGTGGCAAGAACGTTGTCCCGGCCCTGCTGGAAGATCAGATCCGGGCTGACGCCATAGTTTCCCAGTGCGTCGTCATTGGCGAGCAACGCCCCTTCATTGCCGCGATCGTCACGCTCGATGAGGAAGCGCTGCCGCAATGGGGCAAGGCTCATGGCCTCAGCGACGGCATCACGGTGGCACAGGCCGGCAAGGACCCGATTGTCCTGGCCGCGGTGCAGAAGGCAGTCGACAGGGCCAACAGCTCGGTCTCTTCCGCTGAGGCCATTAAGCAGTTCAGGATCGTCGACACCGACTTCACCGAGACTTCGGGCCACCTCACCCCGTCCATGAAGGTCAAGCGCGGCCAGGTCCTCAAGGACTACAACTCGGTGGTGGAAGACATCTACCTGAGCAAGAAGCCAGCCTAACCACTCGCTAAACAAGCAAGGCTTAAACAAGAAGAGTCTCGACAGCTTCGACCACCTGTGGTCGAAGCTGTCGAGACTCTTTTGCGTCGCCCTTTTGCTGCTAAGAGATAACCACCAGCAGGTCTCCACCTTGGACCTGGGCCACCCCAGGAACGGCAATGCGGGCCACTGTGCCGCCGATCGGCGTCGTAATTGAGGCTTCCATCTTCATGGCTTCGATGGTGGCGATGGTGGCGCCGGCCTCGACGACGTCGCCCACGGCAACCTTGACACTCACGGCGCCGGCAAACGGCGCTGCAACCTGACCGGGCACGGTCTCGTCGGCCTTCTCAGCCGCCTTGACGGTGCTTTCGATGCTACGATCCCGCACAGTGATGGGACGGTTCTGGCCGTTGAGCTTGCAGACCACGGTTCGCATGCCCTTTTCGTCTGCCTCGGAGATGGTCTCGAGCACCGCGATCAGGCGCACACCCTTGCCAAGGTCCACGGAGTGCTCCACGCCGCGGCGAAGTCCGTAAAGGTAGTCGCGGGTGTCCAGCACGGAAACATCTCCGTACGTCTTGCGAACAGCCTCAAAGTCCTTGGTGGGTCCGGCGAAGAGCAACCGGTTCAGGGCCGCGCGGCGCGTTTCGCTGTCCCCGGCAAGTTCCGCGCTGTCCTGTGCGCTGAGCGTGCCCATGCGTTCGGTCACGGTGCGGCCTTGCAGGGCCTTGGTGCGGAACGGCTCAGGCCAGCCACCCGGAGGGGTGCCCAGCTCGCCGCCGAGGAAGCCAATGACGGAATCCGGGATGTCATAGTTCTGCGGGTTGGCCTCGAAATCGGCCGGGTCGGCCTTGATGCCCACCAGGTGCAGGGCCAAATCACCCACCACCTTGGACGACGGCGTGACCTTGACCAGGTGCCCGAGGATTCTATCCGCGGCCGTGTACATGTCTTCGATTTCCTCGAAGCGCTCCCCCAGACCCAAGGCAATAGCCTGCTGGCGCAGGTTGGACAGCTGGCCTCCCGGGATCTCGTGTAGGTAAACACGGCCGGTGGGTGCGGCAAGTCCTGACTCGAAGGGTGAGTACAGGCGACGAACGGCTTCCCAGTACGGCTCCAGCGAGCTGATGGCCGCCAGATCTATGCCGGTGTCGCGCTCGGTGTGTGCCAGTGCGGCAACCAAGGCGGACGCCGAGGGCTGGCTGGTGGTGCCTGCCAGGGCAGCGGAGGCGACGTCAACGGCGTCGACCCCTGCATTGATGGCCGCCATCAAGGTGGCGAGCTGGCCACCTGCCGTGTCATGGGTGTGCAGGTGTACGGGCAGCTCGAAGCGTTCGCGCAGTGCCGTAACCAGTTTGGCGGCCGCTGCCGGGCGGAGTACGCCGGCCATGTCCTTGATGGCCAGGATGTGCGCGCCGGCGTCGACGATGCGCTGCGCCAGCTCAAGGTAGTAGTCAAGGGTGTAGATGGTTTCGGCCGGATCCAGCAGATCGCCCGTGTAGCACAGGGCCACTTCGGCCACAGCTGTTCCCGTGGCACGCACGGCCTTGATAGCCGGTTCCATCTGGTCAACATCGTTGAGCGCGTCAAAGATGCGGAAAATGTCAATGCCGCTGGCGGCGGCTTCTTGGACAAACGCGTCCGTCACTTCGGCCGGGTACGGCGTGTAGCCCACCGTATTGCGACCACGCAGGAGCATCTGCAGGCAAACGTTGGGGAGTGCTTCGCGCAGCTTGCTCAGCCGCTGCCACGGATCTTCACCGAGGAAGCGCAGGGAGACGTCATAGGTGGCGCCACCCCAGGCTTCCACCGAGAGCAGCTGCGGGGTCAGCACCGAGACGGCGGGGCCCGCAGCCAACAGGTCCCTGGTGCGCACACGGGTGGCCAGCAAGGACTGGTGTGCATCGCGGAACGTGGTGTCCGTGACTGCCACGGGAACCTGTGCTCGCAGGGCTGCGGCAAAGCCTTCCGGGCCAAGCTCAGCAAGCTGCTGGCGTGATCCAGCCGGAGCCGTGGCCAGATCGACGTCGGGCAACTTGCGGGCCGGGTCTTCCAAGACCTTCAACTCGCCGTGCGGCTTGTTGACTGTTGCATCCGCCAGCCAGGTCAGCAGCTTCGTGCCTCGGTCAGAGGACACGTGGGCGTTGAGCAATTCGGGGCGCTCGTCGATGAAGGACGTGGCTACGTCTCCGGCATTGAACGCCGGATCCGCAAGAACGGACTGCAGGAAGGCGATGTTGGTGGAGACGCCGCGGATTCGGAACTCGGCCAAGGCGCGGCGGGCTCGCGAAACCGCTGTCGGGTAGTCTCGGCCGCGGCAGGTGAGCTTGACCAGCATGGAATCAAAATGCGGGCTGATCTGGGCACCTGCGTAGATGGTTCCGCCGTCGAGCCTTACACCGGCGCCACCCGCGGAACGGTAGGTGGTGATCTCGCCAACGTCGGGGCGGAAGCCGTTGGCCGGATCTTCCGTGGTGATGCGGCACTGCAGCGCAGCACCCTTGACCTGTACGGTCTCTTGGCTCAGGCCAAGATCGGCAAGGGTCTCACCGGCGGCAATGCGCAGCTGCGCCTGAACCAAGTCCACATCGGTGATTTCTTCCGTCACGGTGTGCTCGACCTGGATGCGCGGGTTCATTTCGATGAACACGTGCTGTCCGGCGCGCTCCCCCACGGTGTCAACGAGGAACTCCACGGTTCCGGCGTTGACGTAGCCCATGGCCTTGGCGAACTTCACGGCATCGGCGTGCAGGGCCTTGCGGATGTTCTCATCCAGGTTCGGCGCCGGAGCAATCTCAACCACCTTTTGGTGGCGTCGCTGCAGCGAACAATCGCGCTCGAACAGGTGGATGACGTTGCCCTCATTGTCGGCCAGAATCTGGACCTCGATGTGACGGGGGCGCAATACTGCCTGTTCCAGGAACATGGTGGGGTCACCAAAGGCGGCATCCGCTTCACGCATGGCAGCCTTCAGGGCCTCTTCCAGGTCCTCAGCCTTTTCAACACGGCGCATGCCTCGCCCGCCACCGCCGGCAACGGCCTTGGCGAAGATGGGGTAGCCAATCTCCGCGGCGGCACCCAGCAGGTAATCAAGATCTGCACTTGGCTTGCTTGACTGCAGCACTGGGATACCGGCCTTGCGGGCGGCGTCCAGGGCGCGAACCTTGTTACCTGTCAGCTCCAGCACTTCAGCGGGCGGGCCAACAAAGGTAATTCCGGCATCCCTGGCGGCAGCGGCCAGGTCCGGGTTTTCGGAGAGGAACCCGTAACCGGGGTAGATGGCGTCCGCGCCGGCTTCCTTGGCGACACGGATGACCTCCGCCACGTCAAGGTAGGCGCGCACGGGGTGGCCCTCTTCACCAATCAGGTAGGCTTCGTCGGCCTTCTGGCGGTGAATGGAGGTGCGGTCCTCGTAAGGGTAGACGGCTACGGTCTTGGCACCAAGCTCATAGCTGGCACGGAATGCCCGGATCGCGATTTCACCGCGGTTGGCAACCAGAATTTTCGAAAACATCTCACTCCTGTGTGAACAATGGTGGCGAATCACGTGCCTCAAATCTGAAGCAGTGACTCGCCCGTGAGGGCTGCGGTGCTGGGCCTAAAGGCCAGAATCGTGCCGCCTTGTAGAAATTGGTGTAGTTCTGTGACACAAAGTGGTGCAAGTTTGACCCCTGCAGCTATTCTGCACCAAATCGTGTGGCGCAGATCACTGCAGGGGGCGTAATATTCTTGCGCCAGGCTGAGCCGTTACTGCTCGGCCAGTTCCTCGATGGACGGGCACGAGCAGACCAGATGGCGGTCGCCGTAGGCCTGGTCAATGCGGCGAACGATCGGCCAGTACTTGGCACGCGGATCCACACCGGCCGGGAAGACTGCTTCTTCACGGGTGTAGGGGTGGTCCCATTCCTGGGCGATGCTTTGCGCCGTGTGGGGAGCCTGCACCAGCGGATTGTCGTCCGCGGGCCAGAGACCATCCTGGACGGCCGCAATTTCCTTACGGATGCAGATCATGGCATTGATGAAGCGGTCAATCTCGCCCAGGTCCTCGGATTCGGTGGGCTCCACCATGAGCGTGCCGGCCACCGGGAACGACATCGTCGGGGCGTGGAATCCATAGTCGATGAGCCGCTTGGCGACATCATCAACGCTCACACCGGAATCGGCCGTGATGCCGCGCAGATCCAGGATGCATTCGTGCGCCACCAGATCGTGGGCTCCCGTGTAGAGCACCGGATAGTGCTCGCCCAATCGGCGGGCAATGTAGTTGGCCGACAAGATGGCCGTCTGGGTTGCCAGGCGCAGTCCCTCCGGGCCCATCATGCGAATGTAGGCCCAGGAGATGGGAAGGATCGACGCCGAACCGTACGGCGCGCTGGAAACCAGCCCCACCGAGGTGCCAGCATCAAGCTCGCGGGCCGGCAGGTGCTTGGCCAGATGCGCACCAACAGCAACCGGGCCGACGCCGGGTCCGCCGCCGCCGTGCGGGATGCAGAAGGTCTTGTGCAGGTTGAGGTGGGAAACATCGGAACCAAACTTGCCCGGCTGAGCCAAGCCAACCAGAGCGTTAAGGTTCGCCCCATCAACGTAAACCTGACCTCCGGCGTCGTGAATCATGGCGCAAATGGTGCTGATGGACGTCTCGAAAACACCGTGGGTTGACGGGTAGGTGACCATAATCGCGGCCAAGCTATCTTCGTGGACGGTAATTTGGCGCTTGAGATCGTCCATGTCGATGTTGCCGAAACCGTCCGTGGCCACGGCGACAACCTTCATTCCGGCCATGACGGCGGATGCGGCGTTGGTGCCGTGTGCGGAGGTTGGGATTAACACAATGTCCCGGTTCGGATTGCCATTTTCCAGGTGGAACGCGCGGATGGCCATGAGCCCGGCAAATTCGCCCTGTGAACCAGCATTAGGCTGCACGGAAACGGCGTCGTAGCCGGTAATTTCCGCCAGCCAGGCCTCAAGCTGTGTGGCCATTTCTACGATGCCCACGGTGTCCGCGGCAGGGGCGAAGGGGTGCAGATTGGAGAACTCGGGCCACGTCACGGCAGCCATCTCCGCTGTGGCATTCAGCTTCATTGTGCACGAGCCCAAGGGAATCATGCCGCGGTCCAGCGCGTAATCGGCGTCCGAAAGCTTGCGCAGGTACCGCAGCATCTGGGTTTCGGAATTGTGCGCATGGAAGACCGCGTTGCTCAGGTAGTCCGTGGCACGGGCTGGCGCCGGGAGCTCGACGGCGGACGGGTCGGTAGCCTGGTCCGTCTCCTTGACGCCGAACAAGGCTGCCAGCGCGGCGACGTCGGCCTCGGTGGTGGTCTCGTCGGTGGCGATCTGCAGGTGATCGTGATCCACCTGGCGCAGCAGGTAACCGGCCCGGTGCGCGGCGGCAACGAGCTCAGCCGCCGCGTGGCCGCTCTGTGAGGTGACCTTGATCTTGACCGTGTCGAAAAAGTTCGTGTGCACCACGGTGTGGCCAGCAGCCGTTGCCGCGGCGGCAACAGCCAGCGCCATCACGTGGACGCGGGCGGCGATCTTTCGCAGCCCCTCAGGGCCGTGGTAGACCGCATACATGCCGGCCATAACGGCCAGCAGCACCTGCGCCGTGCAGATGTTCGAGGTGGCCTTCTCACGGCGAATGTGCTGCTCGCGGGTCTGCAAGGCCAGGCGGTAGGCCTGGTTGCCCACGGCATCCTTGGACACGCCCACCAGACGGCCGGGCAGCGAACGCTCCAGCCCCTTGCGGACGGCCATGTAGCCGGCGTGCGGGCCACCAAAGCCCATGGGGACACCAAAACGCTGGGAGGTGCCAACGGCTAGATCGGCGCCAAGCCCACCCGGGGACTCCACAAGGGTCAGCGCCAACAGATCGGCGGCAACCGCCACAATGGCCTTGCGCGCGTGGGCCGCGGCGATGATCGGTTCAATGTCACGAATCAGCCCGGAGTCACCGGGGTATTGCAGCAGCACACCGAAGAACTCAACCGCCGGGAGTTCTTCGTCAAAGTTATGCGCGAGGACCGGGATGCCCATGGCCTTGGCGCGGGTATGCACTACCGCGAGGGTCTGAGGGAAGGTGTCAGCGTCAACCAGCAGGACGGCGTCGTCCGCTGCAGAACGATTGTTGCGGCGCATCAGCGCAACAGCCTCGGCGGCCGCCGTGCCCTCATCGAGCATTGAGGCATTGGCTGTAACCATGCCTGTCAGATCCGACACGACAGTCTGGAAATTCAACAGCGCTTCGAGGCGGCCCTGGGAAATCTCGGGCTGGTACGGGGTATATGCCGTGTACCAGGCAGGACTTTCCAAAACATTGCGCTGAATCACACCCGGGGTGTGGGTGCCGTAGTAGCCCTGGCCGAGGAAGGACTTGTTGACGGTGTTTTTGCCCGCCAACTCCTTCAATTCAGCCAGCATGGCCTCTTCCGACACCGCTGCCTGCAGCTTCATCGGCTCGGCCAAATAGATCGATTTTGGCAGCGCGGCCGTTGTTAGCTCCTCTAAAGAACCAAATCCGAGGGTGCTCAACATATGATGAATGTGGGGCTGCGCAGTAACCCCAATGTGTCGATCACTAAAGGTGGCCGACACAAGGTTGTTTGTGCTCTGGCGTTCCGGCAAATTATCAGCGGTATTTGTCAATGGGTTCTCCAAGTCGCGAACGTTCCACAGCTATTGTATGTGTCAGGGCTAACAGCTAGCAGCACAACACATGATTGAGTAAGCAACGCAAAGGGTAATGGTTCATCCGTGCAAGTAGTGAGTATCAGCAGCCTCAAGGGCGGCGTCGGCAAGACCTCAGTCACGCTCGGCCTGGCCTCGGCAGCCCTGGCGGCAGGCATCCCCACGTTGGTGATCGATCTTGATCCCCATGCCGACGCCACCACCGGTCTCGGTGTCGCCGCGCGCGACCAGCTGGACATTGGTCAAATGATCAAGAACGCACGCAAGGCCAATCTTGGCGCCAACGTGGTCCCCAGCGGCTGGCTGGCGGCCCACCAGCACGACGACGGTGCCACACCAACGCTCGACGTCGCCATGGGTTCGGCCTTCAGCGGCATCTACGACCGCCCGGATCTGGGCAAGCGCGATCTGCGCCGCCTTTCCACCGTGTTGGCGAATGCCGATCGTGACGGCACAGCGCCCTATCAGCTGGTGCTGATCGACTGCCCTCCGTCACTGAATGGCCTGACCCGCATGGCGTGGACAGCCAGCAGCCGCGTGCTGCTTGTTGCCGAGCCTGGCCTGTTCTCCGTGGCCGGTACGCAACGCACCCTGCGCGCCATAGAACTGTTCCGCACCGAATTCGCCCCGGCCCTTGTGCCTGCCGGCATTGTGGCCAACCGCGTCCGCACAGGGTCCAACGAGCATGCCTACCGACTGGGCGAGATGAAGACCATGTTTGGTGACCTGCTGCTCTCCCCCACCATTCCCGAGCAGGCCAACTGGCAGCAGATCCAAGGCGCCGCGCACCCTGTGCACCAGTGGCCCGGAGATTCCGCCAAGAACGCCTCGGCACTCTTTGATCGATTGCTCGATTCTGTCCTGAATCAAAGCGCAACCCGAAGCCGCCTCTACCGCGGCTAGGTCCCTGGACTTTCCAGAACTTAAAGAAGAAGCAGCCCGCTGAAATTCAGCGGGCTGCTTCTTGCTTACTTATTTCTTTTGCACTTAGGAGATCTTGCGGGCTTCGCGGCGCTTGCTGAGTTCATCGTCCGGGAAAGCCGCAATGGCTGCGTGCTCGCTGGGGAGGGAAGCAAGGCTTCCCTCAACCTCTCGCCAAACACGGCCAACGGCAATGCCAAAGACACCCTGGCCACCCTGCACTAGGTCGATAACCTCATCTGCCGAGGTGCACTCGTACACGGATGCGCCGTCGCTCATCAACGTGATTTGCGCCAAGTCCTCGACGCCGCGCTCACGCAGGTGCTCCACGGCGGAACGAATTTGCTGGAGGGACACACCCGTGTCCAGAAGCCGCTTGACCACCTTCAGTACCAAGATGTCCCGGAAGCCATAGAGTCGCTGCGAGCCGGATCCTGCGGCCCCGCGGACGGCCGGTTCTACTAGACCCGTGCGTGCCCAGTAATCGAGCTGGCGGTATGTAATGCCGGCAGCCTTACAGGCCGTGGGCCCACGGTACCCTGCGTGAATATCGAGAACAGGCAGGTCTTCGGTGAACAACAAACCCTGGGATCCAGCACGGAATGCCGCACTGGGGACAACGGCTGCCGTCGGCTCGCCGGCGTCACTCTTGGCATTCACGTGGATCCTCCTGTTCACAGTCCCCCGAACGGTTTGCTTGCCCGCCAACCGTCAATGCACGACACATCCAAGGGAGAGCTGTAGGGGGCTCTAACCTCAAGTGTGCCCGTGCCAGCCGAGGCTTGCAATGGGAAACTCAATACTTTGACGTTAGATCCCTGTGGGAGCAAGGTCAAAGACGTCCGCACAACAATTTCATCGTGTCGAAAGTTTCAGGCTCAGCTTTAAGGTTAGACATGGCAGGAAATCCGCGACAATACGCGGGTTACTTGTCAAAATCCTCTGGCTCAACGTCGTTGAGGAATTCCCTAAATTGACGAACCTCACGCTCCTTGGCCTCGTCGTCATCGGCGACCACTGCTGCGTTTCCGTCCTCATCGTGGTCCCCAATCACCACACCGGCCTCCTCGATAAGGGCCTCAGCAGCCAAAATCGGGCACTCTGCGCGTTGGGCAATGGCAATGGCGTCGGAGGCACGCGAGCCAATGGTTATCCCGTTGTCGAAGCGCAATTCGGCAAAGAAAACACCGTCCTCAACCCTGGTCAGGCTGACGTCCAGAATTTTGTGGCCCAACGCCAAAACGACCCCGCACAAGAGATCGTGGGTTAGTGGCCGCGGAGGCACCACACCTTGTTCTGACAAGGCGATTGCCGTGGCTTCGGCGGCACCGATCCAGATCGGGATATGCCGCTCCCCTACCTTTTCGCGCAGCAGAACCAGCGGCTGGTTGGACGGCAGTTCAATCCTGACACCCACGATCTCAACCTCAATCATGAGGTTTCCATCTCAGCGATGCGTGTCTGGACCAAGGCACTGTGCAGACTCAGGCACAGCTCGGCAATTTCGCGCGCAGACTCGGCAGCCCGCATGGCGGCCGTGCTGTCTTTGCGCGCTGAAACCGGACCTACAGCACGTTCAACCAAGCCAAATTCCCTGTCGGCGGCGGCCTGGAAGGGCCGCAGGTGCCGGGGTTCAAGTCCGTGGACTGCCAGCGCAGTGCATGCCTGAGCAACCTTCAAGGCATGATCGTCGAAAGTTCCCTCATGCGAGGCGATCAGACCATAACTGATCATGGTCTCAAATAACTCAACGCCGGAACCAGACTCGGTGCGCAACTGCTCAGGCGTCAGGCGACGTGTCCGGCCCTTGAGTTCACGGAGCACGTCTTCGGAAACCATACGCGGTGCGATGGAAACACCCGGCGGCAGGTTCTCCGGGGTCAGCCCCTGATCGATGGCATCAAGATACTCCCTGATGACCTTCAGCGGCAGGTAGTGATCACGTTGGAGCGCGAGCACAAACCGGAGCCTTTCGACGTCGGACTCCCGAAACTGCCGGTACCCGGCAGCGGTTCGCTGCGGGGTAATGAGTCCCTTTTCCTCGTAAAAACGAATCTTAGAGGCCGTCACTGAAGGGAAGTCCGAGGTCAGCTGCGCCAAGACTTCACCAATATTCAGGACGGTTGCGGCACCGGAACGCCGGCTCGTGGACTGCACGTCCACTAGCCGCCGCCCTGTGCCGGTATTCATACTTCCCACAGCGCCCTAGGAATCCGCAGCGGCGTTGCTGGAGCTGAAGTAGTACGTGAGTCGGAACTTGCCGATCTGAACTTCATTTCCGGTCCGCAAACGAACAGAATCCACACGGTCACCATTGACGTACGTCCCGTTGAGGCTGCCGGCGTCGATAACTTCGAAGCCGCCGTCGTACTTCATGAAATTCACGTGCCGGCGCGAAACTGTCACATCATCCAAGAAGATGTCCGCGTCGGGATGGCGGCCGGCCGTGGTGACCTGGCTGTCCAGCAGGAACCGCGCCCCAGCATTTGGCCCTACGTGCGCAATGAGCAGCGCGGAACCAGCAGGAAGCGAGTTCACGGCGGCTTGCTCATCGAGCGCCAGAACGGGCACCGTGGAGGGCCTTATCTGGACGGGAGGAAGATGAATTGAGGTCGTATCTGTAGCACCGGGCTGATCCTGGGAAATCGCCTGATCATTCACCCCGGCGCCGTTACCCGTGTCAACCATTGGTACTCCTCCTTGCTGAAAAAATCTTGCAGAGGAAAGCGGATGCTTCCTCAGTTACTAACAACGTATGAGCCGTCGCTGGGAATGTACTGGGTGGAACCGCCCAGTACATCCACAAAAAGCGGATATACCGGGCCAGCCCGTCGCCAAATAATTCTTTGCTACTAGCCTACCTTTTCCTGGTACTCGGCCGCGCTGAGGAGCGAACCGTAGCTGGCCGCATCCGTGAGGGTGATTTCGAGCAACCATCCGGCACCGTAAGGATCTGAATTGATCAGCGCCGGATCGGCATCCAAGGCTTCGTTGCGGGCGGTGACGGTGCCGGTCAGAGGCGCGTAGATGTCGCTGACGCTCTTGGTGGACTCGACCTCACCCACAACTGTGTCAGCTGTAACTTCGGTTCCGAGCTCCGGGACCTGGACATATACGACGTCGCCCAGTGCATCCTGCGCAAAATCGGTGATGCCAACGCGCACTACGCCCTCAGCCGTGGGTGCCAGTACCCATTCGTGTTCACCGGTGTAGGACAGATCTGCTGGAATGTTGCTCATTAATGCGCACCTTTCGGGGTTCATCGCGTGCAGTGCGAGGAAAAAATGAAGTCTAAAGGGAAACTAAAACACATTTCTAAAGTGATACCAAAACACATTTGGCCGCGGAATTCTTCAACGATCCGTATCCAGTCTTTAGTGTGTGGCCGTTCTTGACAAGTCGAAGGTACTTTCTAGCATATTTAGTCGAAATGACCCACGCTGTCAGCAGCAACTCTGAGATGATGCATGCATGACTGATTCAGCAGCCCGCACTCCGACGGATGGTTCAACCGATTCCGACACCCGAACCGACAAGCAGGGCAAGTCGAAACTGCCCGTATGGCTATTTCGTACGATTCTTGGCGTAATCATTGCCGCTGTTCTTGTGGTCGCGTATCTGATCGCGTCCGTGACGGTTCCACTGATCTGGGCGAAGTCGATCGGAAATCAGGTCGGGAACCAATTGGGCAACAGCATCCCGCTGGGCATGTTCTACGGTTTCATCTTCTCCTTCATCCCTGTCCTGGTCGCATGGCAGGCCCACCACCGCAAACTCAACAAATGGGTGCGCGTTTCACTGGTCGTTCTGGGCATCGCTCTAACAATCCCGAACCTGCTCACGCTTGGCGTCCTCTTTGGCACCACGCAAACCGCTGCCGACGCCCGCTCCATCTGGGCCAACACCGCCAACTGGTTCGGCACTTGGAGCCAGATCTTCATGCTGGTTGGTGTCGTCTGCGCCGTGATTGTCATCGTTTTGGGCCGGATGTGGATGCGACGCGGACGCAAGATCCGTGAAATCAAGGCCGCCGAGAAAGTCCTCCGCGACAACGAGAACGCCAAGGAGCGCGCCGCCAAGGCCGCCATCAAGGCCCAGCGCAAAAATCCCTCTGCGACTCCCCCTGCAACCCCCGCGCCCGACGCCGCATCCCCGGCTTCGCCCGCTTCGCCCACCGACACGCCGCGGGTCTAGGCGCCTAACTTGCCCCAGTCATCAGACCAGTCATCAGAGCAGCCATCGCCGAAGCAGCCCTGCGTGCTGGCTGGTGTTCACCCAGGCCAGCCGGCCGGCGTCGTGCTTGAAGCGGCCCGGCTTGCTGCCGCACTGAACCTCCCACTCATTTGTGCCTATTCAAACCCGGCGCGTTTCCCGGTCGAAGAGAAAGCCGATGGAACTGTCATCTCAGAGTCCGTGGATCCAGATTTCATGGACGCCAGCGAAGCTGCCTTCCCCGCCGAGCTCGCAGCGGAATTGGAGTTGCGGCTGGGCTCGAGCCCGGTTCATTGGCGCACGGCATTGCTAGCCGGTGATCCGGCCCGTGCGTTAGCACGTTGTGCCCAAATCACAGGTGCCTCCATGATCGTTGTCGGCACCCATGGTGACGCCCGCACGCCGCTGCGCGATATCCTGCGCCTTTCGGTTGCTGCGCATCTGACCCGACTGGCCAGCTGCCCTGTGCTCGTTGTCCCTACCTTTGGTGGAACTGTTGCCAAGGACCGTTTGTGAAACCACACCTCCTTCATTCCCTAGTTCTCATAGGGATTGGTGGCTCTCTTGGTGCCGCAGCGCGTGAGGGACTGGTTCTGGCTATGCCCGACGCCGGTGGCATACCGTGGGCGATAGTGCTGGCCAATGTTGTTGGTGCCTTTGTGCTCGGCCTGTTGCTTTCATCGCTGGCCCGAGTGGCGCTCCAGAATTCACCACGGCATGACCTTGCCGATGCCCGTGGCTTGCCTCGGAGACGGCGTTTGCAGCTCCTCCTGGGAACGGGATTTTGCGGCGGCTTCACCACCTACAGCACGCTTGCCGTGGGGATGGTTTCACTCTCCGGAACCGCCACCCAGGGCCTAAGCTCGGCCGCGCTTTATGGTCTTGGGACGGTTCTGATTGGCGGCCTAGCCACCTGGGCGGGCATGGCCTTGGGTAGTCGCTCGGTTGCTTCCGAGCCGGCAGGCTGCATAGCTTCAGCAGGATCGCGGCAGGACGGACGTTCATGACTCCGTTGGTTTTCATCGCCCTGGCCCTGGCTGGCGGGCTTGGTGCCATTGCCCGATTCCTGTTGGACGGCGCCATGGGCCGGCGCTTCCAGACGGCGTTTCCGTGGGCAACGTTCACCATCAATGTCTCGGGCTCCCTGGCGTTGGGCCTTTTGACTGCACTGGCAGCCGGAAATCTGATCCCGAGGGAATGGGCACTCATTCTGGGCACCGGATTTTTGGGCGGGTACACGACCTTCAGCACCAACAGCTACGAAACACTGCGCCTCCTCGGAGAGAAGCGCTACGCCGCCTCGTTCGCCAATGCCCTTGGCACACTTGCTGCCAGCGTCGGCGCTGCAGCCCTGGGATTCTGGCTAGGAACGCTTGCCGGGGGCATCACGGCGCTCTAGCCGGCGCCGTCATCGAGAATCTTGGGGAAGCTCTTTAAACTAAGACGACCCGCAGAGCATCGGCGAGATACTCGTACGGGCCTAACCGCAGCTAACTCTGAGAAGAGCGCATTGGCTACAAAGAACATTACCTGCCACTGGTCCAATCACTTGCACCGAGGGCACCTAATGAGCCCCACTTCACACTT
Organism: Arthrobacter sp. TWP1-1; assembly: GCF_049897845.1. Classification (NCBI taxonomy): domain Bacteria; kingdom Bacillati; phylum Actinomycetota; class Actinomycetes; order Micrococcales; family Micrococcaceae; genus Arthrobacter; species Arthrobacter sp. TWP1-1. Next base: position 49,192 of record NZ_JAFCXC010000008.1, on the reverse strand, counting down.
CGGACGCATCAATTTGGTGTGATCCGCGCAACATTACTCGCAAGTAACTCATTTCCGCGACAAACAAGTTACCCAAGGGTACGCTGACGATCATGAACGAATATCAGCCACCAATTGCAGACATCGCCTTCGCCCTTGAGCATGTTGTCGGATACCCGGACATTGCTAAGCTGCCAGGCTTCGAACACGCCGACCTCGAGACCGTCGTCGAACTCCTTGAGCAGTGCGGTGAGTTCATGACCGAGGCGGTCGCCCCGACGAATCGCCAGGGCGATGTCCAGGGATCCCGGCTCCAAGCCGACGGAACTGTGGTGACACCGGAGGGATTCAAAGAGGTGTACCGCCAATATGTTGAGGCCGGTTGGGGATCTGTGCCGCTGCCGGAAGAATTTGGTGGGGGCGGCTTCCCCCGCACTGTGGGCTTGGTGATCCAGGAGCTTATGACAAGCGCCAACATGGCATTCTCCCTGTGCCCGCTATTGACACAGGGTGCCATTGAAGCGCTGTTGCACTACGGCAACGACGACTTGAAACAACGCTACCTGCCCCCGATGGTCAGCGGCGAGTGGACCGGGACCATGAACCTCACCGAGCCGCAAGCTGGCTCGGACGTTGGCGCACTCACTACCCGGGCAGTGAAGAACGACGACGGCAGCTACGCCATCACCGGGCAGAAAATCTTTATCACCTACGGCGATCACGACATGGCCGAACAAATTGTGCACCTAGTTCTCGCACGGACCCCCGGCGCTCCCGAAGGTACTCGCGGCATATCCTGCTTCATCGTTCCGAAGTTCCTCGTCAACGACGACGGCTCTCTGGGCGATCGAAATGGTGTGGAGACTGTTTCACTCGAACACAAGATGGGCATTCATGCCTCCCCCACCTGCGTACTTTCATATGAAAATGCCACCGGCTATCTAATCGGTGAAGAAAACAAGGGCATGCGCATCATGTTCGTCATGATGAATAGCGCACGTCTCGGCGTTGGTGTCCAAGGACTGGCAGTTGCTGAGCGCGCCTACCAGCAGTCACTGGCCTATGCGCAGGACCGCCAGCAGGGTCTGGCAATCGGAGCAACCGGCAGCAGCTCACCCATCATTGACTTCCCTGATGTTCGGCGCATGCTCATTACTCAGCGGGCCTCCATTGCGGCCCTGCGGTACCTCACCTTGCTCGACGCCGTGTACGTAGACCTCAGCACTAACGATCCGGACCCTGCTGTTCGAGCCAGGGCAGACGAAATCGTTGGAATCCTGACCCCGATCTGTAAATCCTATGGAACAGATCTCGGAAACGAGCTGACCTCCTTGGCACTACAGATTCAGGGTGGCATGGGCTTCATCGAGGAAACTGGGGCTGCCCAGCATGTTCGGGATGTGCGTATTGCAGCTATCTATGAAGGCACCAATGGCATCCAGGCCGCCGATCTTGTGGGCCGCAAACTGGGACTTCGTGGTGGCGCTTCAGTCTTGGAATTCATCGCCACGATGCGTGAGATCGAAGGTGAACTTGATGCCGCTGGCGCAGAATTTGTGAGCATCCGCCAGGAGCTTGGTCGCCAATTCGATGCCCTTGAGGAAGCCACAAACTGGATGCTCCAAACAGGGCAGGCAGATCCCAACGCTGTGCTATCAGGATCGACGCCGTACCTCCGGATGTGGGGCCTATGCACCAGTGCATGGATGCTTGCGCGGGCCGCCGTCGCTGCAGCCAGAACCGGCGACGCCGACCTGGCGCAGAACCAACTCGTGTTGGCCAGATTCCACGCCGAACAGATCCTTCCGCAATGCGCGAGCCTGCTGGGTGCTGCAACGGCAGGATCAGCTGACTTGTTTGCCCTCGACGCACACCAACTCTCGGGATCTGCGCGCAAGGTCAGACGCTAGCCCTCGATTGCCCGGCTAGTCCGCACTGGACCGCATCGTTAGAGGATCGCCCGCACAGGTTGGCGCAGGACGGTTTTCAGTTTCTCCGGTGCGGTCCGGCGAGGATCACTGAGATAGATCTCGTGGTGCTTGCCATTGAACTGAAGATCATTTTCTGGCATGTAAGTGTTGTGGAGCCTGTCCAAGGTAGGCGCCTCGTCATCGTAGGGACCGACGTGGAGGATTTGCACGCAAAGGCCCTCCTCCATCTCCTCAAGACGCAGCTTCGCCGACACTGGCAGGTCCTGCTTCGCAGTGACTGTGGCGATCGACTCTTCGACTCGCTCAGAAGTGATCCATTGTGGCTGGCAGATCATCATGGTCCAGTCCCATCGCTCCTTCTTCCGGGAAACGAAATCACCCATGTCTTCCGCCCACCACAGTCCTTCCAACGGCGCAACAACATAGTCTTGATTCAGGGATTTCTTGCTCGCGAATTTCGCTGCATAGGAAACCGAATAAAGAGCCGTCACTGCCTCGGCATAGTCGATGGAGCTATTGGGATCACCATGTCCGTCGACCGCCAGATAGCGAAAAGGGGGCACCTCAGCCAGTGAAAAATCTTTTCTGTCGGGTGCATACAGCTTCTTGTAGGCCCGCTTTAGATCGTATTTCGCCATTGAATATTCCTCCTCTACCTGATTCTTCCGCCAACTCTAGAATGATGCTAGTTCCTATTTTCCAGCCGGACGGCCCGAAGGAGTGCCTTGAAATCTGAGTTGATCATCCCGGCCAAAGACGCGTGGCAAATCGCCATGGGATTTATTCCGTACGCGGTGGTAAGTATTGTCCATGTGGGCGCACGTTTTGCCGACAACGAACTGCTTGCAGACCCCACCAAATTGTTCCTCATGCCATTGTTGATTGTGGCAGTCATCCTCGCAGCCCGGCGGTCCTTGGCGTCTGGGATGGAAAATGGAGGACCGGCAAGGGGCCAACTGGCCGCCAAAGGTCCATGGTTCTTGCTGCTGGCAGGGCTCTTCTTCTCATGGTTGGGCGACGGCGCGGGCGCCTTGTTCCCCTTTGCCCCCACGCTGCCCCTGATGCTGCTGTTCTTTGGCATCGCCCACCTTTGCTATATGCGACTCTTTTGGCGGCATCTGGCTGTCCGCACAGTATCTTGGTGGGCCCTGGCCTTTGCTGGCTGGTGGGTGGTCTTGCTGATCATCATGTGGCCGCGAGCTGAGGGACTCGCCATAGCGGTGGCCCTCTACGGGCTGGTTCTCGGCGGAACAGCTGCCCTATCGACTCGTTGCAATGTCCTCGTGCTATGGGGCGGAATCTTCTTCCTTGCCTCCGACACAATTCTGTCTTTTAGAATCTTTGCTCTCGAACTCATGCCGGACTGGACAAGCGGAATGGTCATGCTGACTTACACAATAGGTCAAGGATTGATCGCAGCGGGGGCCCTCGTAACGCTGTACCAGGCTAACTCTGAGCGTAAGCCTGTTCCCGTGACAGCTCGCTAACGCAATGGCCATGATTACCTCTTGGGCCTTCTTTTGAGGGACTTGGTGATGCGTTGCCCGGTGATGCGTTTCTTCAGCCACCTGGGGTATCTCGTGGGCCGGGTTTGGTCTTCCTGGGGTGGTTCATACGCTCCAGTCGGAGTGATCCAACCGACCCGCCCATCCTGAGTCAGTGTCGGTGTCCAACCACGCATCCGGATCCCTTCACGCTGTGGTTCCTTGAACCGGCGATACACACCGTGTTTATCCTTGTCATCCTTGAAGTGCTTGAGCCCATGATGCTTCCTACACGCCGGACGCGCGTTCTCCTGGGTAGTCTTCCCACCCCGTTCAAAGGGTACGAGATGATCGAACTCGGTATCCAGGATCGGATTCGAACAATTCGGGAAATAACAACTCCCCGCCATAGCCCGCAACACCTCCCGCTCCGCTTCTCGAAGCGTGTACCGCTCAGGATTCAACGGCAACATCTCCCCCGTCACCGGATCCGTGAAGACCCGCAGGAACGTCGAGGACCCAGACAACAGCTCCCTAGCAATATCGGCGGGGATCGGCCCGCCTCCAGGACCCACAAATTCACCCGGCTCATCGGTAAGGTTCAACAACCCCATCAACGGAACCGTGACCAACACGATCGCTTGCGGCAACGGCGGACCCGCCACCACACCACCAACCCGCAACCCTGCTAACTGATCCAAATACTCCTGCCCAGGATCCTCCACCACCCCATCAACAACCCCGTCCACATACCCAGACCCATCCCCCACCACCTCACCCACCAACAACACCACCCCATCCTCATCGACATCTTCATCGGCAGGCAGATCGCCAGTGGGTAGCTCGCCAGTGGGTGGTTCCTCGGGCAACCCGTCCAGGAGTTGACCGCACAGAAGCTCGGGCGGCTCGGGCTCATCGGATGGTGTGAGCGGTTCGGGTGGTGGTGGAGGTGGGTCAGCATCGGGGCTGGCCAGATTCGCGGCACCACACTCACTGGCAGGGTTGTTGTCCATCTCGGTACCGTCACCTGGGGTCGGAATCCGCCCGACAGCTTGCCCTGGGTCCCTGTGCGCCCACACAGGCTCTTCATCAATCAACCTCACCCCGCCAAAACCCACACCACCGGCACCCTGCCCAAAGGAGTCTTGACCACTAGAGCTTTGGCTGCCGGGGCTCTGACCAAAGGAGTCTTGCCTGCCGGTGTCTTGCCTGGCGCCGTTGTGCCTACCGCTGCGGAAGACGCTTCCACCCGCGGCGTTCGATGGCTTCGAAGTTCCCCCGGCAAAGGGATCCGATGTGAACGCACCAGTGGTGAAAGGACTGGGGCTGGGGTTAGTGGAGGGGTTGTTGGGGCCGGGGGTGCTGGTGGGGTTGGTGTAGCTATTACTCGGGAGGTCTTGGCCCATCAGTAACTGGGCCGCGATATCAACACGCAGCTGAGCCAGGGTCCGGTGCTCCAGCAAATCCTCACCGGCACCATCCTGGCCCCGGTGGGCGTGGTTAGCGGCGCGGTGTTCGCGGCGGGCGTCGTCCTTGATCGCTCTAGCGATCCTGGTACACCGGGTCATGATCGGTTCCGCCGCGACCGTCGGGAGATAAAACGTCATCCACGACATCCCATCCCGACCCGACTCACAACTCAACCTACGCTGAGCGAATGCTTTCTTCGTCCGGGCACTGATCGATCCCGGAAACAAAGACTCCCTAGCCCGGCGTGCTTTAGAAGCGAACCCGGCCGCCGTGGAACCGACAGCTAACACCAACAACCTCGCCTCAAACCCGGCCACATCCTCCCCAGTAACCCCCAAGGTTTCCTGCAAAGTCCCGATTTCATTGAGCACGATGCACGCATGCCTCCACGACAACACCCCAGAATCCAACGCCGCATACGTGTCCGGGTGGTGTCGTAAAAGATCAACACTGTGATGAGCCAACGCCGCGGCCGTGACCTCAGGAATCCGTAAAACCAACGCCATATTCGTCACCGCACTAGACTCCGCGATCCCTGACTGCCAAGGATCCAACTCCATCGCCACAGCCTCCACCGAGGCCGCACCCAGGATGCGATCCATCAACGCCGCCTTACACGCAGCCAACGCATCCTCCAAACCCTTCACCACCAACAACGCCGCGATCCCGGCGTCATACACACCCCGGGCCACGACCAACCGGGTCAACGGCTCAGGAACCGGCACCGGAAACGGAAAATGCCCCTCCAACCCCACCAAAGCAGGACTGTCAGAGCCAAAGGGTTCAATGGAAGGAAGAGTAATCCCAGCAAGCAGTGCAGCCACATCCTGTGTGGCTTCATCACCCCGGTCCCCGGGGAAACACTCCCGACTACTCATACAACAACACTACCGGCACCGTAACCACACCGCAATAGATATTAGAATAAATATTCTATTATCTAGTACGGGGACCAACCCCGGGGCCGGGTCTCGACAAGCTCGACCAACGGAGACGGCCCGGCTGACGGAGGCAAGCTCGACCAACGGGGACACGCACTACCAGCGGGAACCGAGCAAGGATCGTTGTTGTTCAGCTCAACGTCGAAGTCCATGCCTAAGGGATTCCGCGGTACGCATGACCGATCCCACTGCGCCCAAAAGCGCATTGCGTTCCCGAAAACCGTGCGGCATCATGGCCGTCCGGCCCATCAGCCTCGACATCGCTATGAGACGCTGTGTCTTTGCCCGGCGGGCGTGGTCGTAGGCGGCCAACCCTTCCGTCACCGAGGTGGCCTCGCCAAGGCAGCGCCCCAGCGTTACACCGTCGACCAGCGCCTCACAGGCACCGCGCCCCAAGAACGGCCCCATCGAGTGCGCGGCATCCCCCACCAAGACCACACGCCCGCTGACGTAGGACGGCATCCGCGGCAGCTCAAACAGTTCATGATGCAAGATGTCAGCTTCCTTGACGTGGCGCAACACCTCAGCCGGGCCAGTCCGCCAAGAACCGAAGAGGTCTCGCAAGTGTTGCAGGTGCGGCGGCTCGAACCGCCCACCCGCCTTGAGGCAGGCATACCAGTTAGTGGCGTCGGGTCCAGCGGGCGTGAGCCCGAACATTGCGCCGGGCGCCCACGTTTCTCCGTGACTGACGACGGCGCCTGCCACCGTCCCGCGCCACGCCACAACACCCAGGGACCGCGGGCTGGAAGATTCACCAAAGAGGGCCAACCTAGTCCTACTGAAGGTGCCATCGGCCCCAACTACAACATCCGAACCGGAGAAATCACCGGGATTGGCGACCTCGGCACCAAAGGTGACATCAACGCCGTCGGCCAGTATTTCCAATAGTCGAGGGCGGGCAATCATCAACAAATTGCTCCCGCCGGACATTGAGACAAGAGTTCGGCCCGCCGGCGTCCTCAGGCCAGTATCCGCAGACGCCTCCATGCGTGACCCACTGCGGCGCACCGCGTCACCAGCGCCAATAGCATCAAGGGCCTTCAGCGCCTCCGGCCACATACCAAGCGCGGTACCGGCCGCAGGCAGCGCAAGGGCGCTCTCCCGCACGTCGACCTTCCACCCCCGCATGGTGAGCGCCCGCGCGGTGGCCAGCCCCGCGATCCCGGCCCCTATGATCGTCACATTCCCCTTCATGCTTGTGAGCCTACGCTTTCGCAGCCTTGGCGGCGAAGGTAAATGCCGCCACATTTTCCGGGCTGCAAGATCATCGTCTTGCACACCGCTAGGGTTGTGCCATGACTCGTACCCCAACCTCCACCGAGACCGGCGTCCGCCAGTTCACCGTCGACGCGATCTTGTTCGATCTGGACGGGACCTTGATTGATTCGACGCCGGCAACGGAACGCGCATGGCGCACGTGGGGCGAGCGAATGGGATTGGCGAACTTTAGCTACGGGACGCACGGCGTTCCAGCCCAGGCTCTCGTGGAGCAGACCATTGAGCCCGCAAGGCAGGCCGAGGCGTTCGAACTGATCAAGGCCCTCGAGACGGCGGATACAGACGGCGTCGTCGCTAAGGACGGGGCCCTGGCCTTGTTGGCGTCGCTTCCGGACGAAACGTGGACGATTGTCACCTCCTGCACTCAAGGGCTGGCCGACGCGCGGATGGCCGCCTCGGGCGTATCCGGCCCGCACCACATGGTCACCGCTGATCAAGTGACCCACGGCAAGCCCCACCCGGAACCGTTCCTACTCGGCGCCAGCCGGCTGAAGGTAGATATTCGGAGCTGCCTTGTCGTCGAGGACGCGCCAGCAGGCCTGACGTCTGGACGGGCAGCCGGGGCGTTGACCCTCGCCGTGGCCGGAACTACCGTGGCTGGCGAGCTCGACGCCGATCACGTGGTCAAGAGCCTCGCGGACGTGAGCGCCATTGTGCTCCCCGACGGCCGGATCCAGATCACCTTGAGAGTCGCGTGAGGTTCGGGAGGCGGTAAATGGGCAACAAAAAACCGCTCAAACCCTGAGTTTCCTCAGTGTTTGAGCGGTTTTTTGTTCGGTCGGGCTGACAAGATTTGAACTTGCGACCCCTTGACCCCCAGTCAAGTGCGCTACCAAGCTGCGCTACAGCCCGAAATGTTCAAGCCCCGGAAAGTATCATCCGTGGCTGAACCACCTGAAAAAGTTTACATCATAAAATACCTGACCATTACCAATTCAGATGTGAGCCGCGTTACTTCTTGCGGCTACGCTTTTCACGCACGCGCATGCTGACCTCGATGGGCGTACCCTCGAAGCCAAATGTCTCGCGGAGACGGCGTGTGATGAAGCGGCGGTAGCCGGGATCAAGGAACCCGGTGGTGAACAGGACAAACTTCGGCGGACGGCTGGAAGCCTGGGTTCCGAAGAGAATACGGGGCTGCTTACCGCCACGCACGGGGTGCGGGTGCTCGGAGACCAGTTCACCAAGGAACGCGTTTAGGCGGCCCGTGGGGATGCGGCGGTCCCAGTTCTCAAGAGCCAGGTCCAGGGCAGGAACCAGCTTGTCCTTGTGCCAACCGGTCTTGGCGGAGATGTTTACGCGCGGGGCCCAGTTGACGTGGGCCAGATCGGTCTCGATTTCGCGTTCCAGGTACTTGCGACGCTCATCGTCCATCAAGTCCCACTTGTTGAACGCGAGCACCAGGGCCCGCCCGGATTCGATGGCCAGCTGCAAGATGCGAACATCCTGCTCGCTGAGGATCTCGTCAACGGCCATCAGGACAACGGCAACTTCTGCCTTTTCTAGGGCAGTCTGGGTACGCAGTGACGCATAGAAGTCTGCACCCTGTGCCATGTGCTGACGACGGCGGATACCGGCGGTGTCCACGAAGCGCCAGGTACGGTCGCCCAATTCGATGAGCTCATCGACAGGGTCACGCGTGGTGCCGGCAACATTGTCAACGACAACGCGCTCGGAGCCGGCCAGCTTGTTCAGCAGCGAGGACTTGCCCACGTTGGGACGCCCAAGCAGTGCAATGCGGCGCGGGCCACCTGTGCGCTCGATGCCTTCGACGGCGGAGAACTCGGGCAGAATTTCCATGACATGGTCAAGCATGTCGGCAACACCACGGCCGTGCACGGCCGAAACCGGAAGCGGTTCGCCCAAGCCAAGGCCCCACAGCATGGCGTTGTCGGCTTCCTGAACCAGGTCGTCAATCTTGTTACCAACCAAGATGACGGGCTTCTTGGACTTGCGGAGCATGCGCACAATGGCCTCATCAGAGGCGGTGATGCCTACGATGGCGTCCACTACGAGCAGCACAGCGTCAGCCATTTCCACGGCGATCTCGGCCTGCTCTGCAACGCGCAGGTCAAGTCCGCGGGCGTCGCGCTCCCAACCACCGGTGTCAACCAGTGTGAAATTGCGGCCGTTCCAGTCAGCTGTGTACTGAACACGGTCACGGGTAACACCCGGAGTGTCCTCGACAACAGCCTCGCGGCGGCCAAGGATACGGTTCACCAGGGTGGACTTGCCCACGTTGGGGCGTCCCACAATGGCAAGTACGGGGTCCTGGCGGAGGGCATCAAAGTCGGAGCCGTCGTCGAACCCGCCCGAAAGCAGTGCGGCGTCCTCGTCGTCGAGCTCGTAGTTGGCTAGGCCAGCAAGCAGGCCGGCCGCGCGCGCATCTGCGTCCTCGTCGGAGATGGCCGCCAACTTCTCGGCGATCTGGTCGGTACCCGTGGGTACGTATTCCGGGTGACCAGACTCACCGTCACCGAAGGGTGCGGTTGACTTGGGGTCGCTCATGGTTGCTGTCCTTTATGCTTTGAAGATAGGTGATCATCCGCAGGCAAATCCTGCCCTGTAGCGGCTTGCGATGCGGCAATGTGTGCCGCCAGCCGCAGGCGGATTTGTTCGGTTGCTCTGTCCATTGAAACACGCCCGGAAACTCCAGGCTCACGAGTGATTCTCAATGGTTCCCCAAACACTACGTGCAGTTTGCGACGTGGTGCTGGAATTTTATCGCGATGTTCCCCGTTGCGTCTTGTTCCCAAGACCGCAACAGGTACGACGGCGGCGGCTGAGTTAAGTGCCAGCCACGCCACTCCGCTGTTCATGGAGGCGGCGTCCCCGGCTCCCCTGGTGCCTTCCGGAAGAATACCAATGCAGTCTCCGCGATCAAGGACCGCCTTGGAATATTGCAGGGCCGCCCTGTCACCGTTTCGGTTGACGGGAATTTGCCCTGATGCGTGCAAAACCCGACCAAGTATGCCCTTGAACATATTGTGGCGGACCATGACATGCATGTACCTGTTACTCGCACCGACCATAACTGGACCGTCCAAGTAGCTCAGGTGGTTTGCGGCAAAAACCACGGGGCCAACTGCCGGGATATTTTCACGTCCCAGAACCGTGGTTTTGTACACCACATGGTCAATGAAGCGGCCCAGCGGACGGCTCCAACGGGTTTTCCACCGCGGCGGGGGCGCCGTCAGCACCCTCAGCGGCCGTTCGTCACCGCTCATGCAGGCGGACCCGCGTTGACTGCTTGGCGAACCACGGCGATGACGGCGTCAATGGTTTCCTCGAAGTCGAGATCCGAGGAATCAACGGTGTAGACACCATCGGCGGCGCGCTGGAAGTCAACCACTGTTGCATCCTTGGCGTCACGGGCCAGAACCTGCTCCGCCAACTGCTCGGCCGTTTGGGTACCGCCCAGCTGCAGGCCCCTGCGGCGCAGGCGAGCTTCCTCACTGGCCGTCAGGATGAGGCGCGCCTCTGCATCGGGTGCCACAACGGTGGTGATGTCCCGGCCCTCAACCACAATGCGGTGACCGTGTTCGGCGATGAGCGCCTTCTGGCGGCGCACCAATTCGGCGCGTGCCCCGAGGTTGGTGGCGACGGCGCTGACGGCCGCTGAAATCTTGGGCTCGCGGATGGCATCCGTGACGTTGATGCCGTTGACCTTGAAGAACTCAGTCTCCGGTACCATGCTTTGTTCCAGCTTGATGGTGCGTGCGGCGGCCTCAACGGCTCCGGCATTCGCCAAGGGAATCAAGGCGTTCAGGCAGTGCCAGGCCACGCTGCGGTACATGGCTCCGGTATCCAGGAATGCCAGGCCAAGGCGTTGGGCAACAGCCTTGCTGACACTTGACTTGCCCGAACCCGATGGACCGTCCACGGCAATCACCAAGGACTTGCCTTGGCGAATCTGCTGCACAGTTACATCTGCATTGCTCACTGAATTACCTTCCAACCACGTGCCGTCAATTCCTCCACCAGCAGCACACGCCGTGAAGGCAGCACCGAAAGTTCAACCATGCCAACCTGCACTCCGGCGGAGTGATCCAGCCGCAGGTCTTCAAGGTTCACGCCAATCTCACCGATTTCGGTCAGTAGGCGTGCAATCTGGCCCGGCTTGTCATCGACAAGCACCGTGAGCCATGAATACTGCTGCGCGGGACCACCGTGTTTACCGGGAATCCTGCTCTGCCCGGCGTTGCCCTCAGCCATGAGCTGGGCCAGATCCAGGCGCGCGCCTGGGGCCGTGGGAGCGCTGAGCGTGTTGATCAACCGGTCAAGATCGGTCCGCACGCCCTTCATAATCTCCAAAAGCTGCGGGGCATTCGCTCCCAAAATCTGCACCCACAGCGAGGGATCGCTAGCTGCAATCCGGGTAACATCGCGCAGGCCATTGCCGGAAAGCGACAGCGCATGCGCCGGCGTTTCCTGCAGGCGGCTGGCCACCAGTGACGACATGACCTGCGGCAGGTGCGAGACCAGGGCCACGGCGCCGTCGTGCTCGTCAGGGGTGAAACGGAACACCACGGCGTTGAGATCTATCGCCAAGGAATGCGCAACCTTGATCGCATGCGCAGAACTCGCCTCCGACGGGCACAGCACCCACGGCATGGAATTAAACAATTCCCCGCGCGCGGCCACCGGACCGGAACGCTCGCGCCCGGCCATGGGGTGCGTGCCAACATAGCGGGACAAAACCAACGCATCCATACCGTCCAGGGCTGTTAGCTCGGCAAGTATCGAAGCCTTGACGCTGGCAATATCAACCACGACGGCGGACGGGTACCGTGTGAGGGCCCCGGCCACCACCTGCGCGGTGACATCCGGCGGCGCGGCAACAACAACCAGCTCGGGAACCAGGTTTTCGGCAGGGTCAAAGGCGCGACCGGCGCCAATGTCCACCGCAACGGCCTGAGCCGAGGGCGAGGGGTCGCTGAGAACTACATCAATGCCACGGGCGCGAAGCCCGAGACCGATGCTGGCCCCCAGCAGACCGCTGCCAAGAACCAGCACCGGACCTAACAGGTGCGAAGGATTCATCCGGTGCTTACATCCCTACGTCTGCGAGCAGGTAACCAACCTCGTGGCGACCCAGAAGTCGGACACTGCCCTGGCGCTGATCGCCCAAGGCGATGGGGCCAAACTTCACACGAACGAGGCGCTCTACCGGGTAGCCGACAGCGTCGAACATACGGCGCACGATGCGGTTCTTACCGGAGTGCAAAACAACCTCGGCCAGAACGTGACCCGGGGTGGAGTCAACGAGGCGGAAGGAGTCAACCTTCTGCCAACCATCCTCAAGCTCCACGCCGTCCTTGAGCTGGGCACCAACACCGTGGGCCATCGGGCCGCGGACCTGGACCAGGTAGGTCTTCGGGATCTCGTACTTGGGGTGGCTCAAGCGGTTGGCGAGCTCGCCGTCGTTCGTCAAAATCAACAAACCCTCGGTGCCCGTGTCCAAACGGCCAACGTGGAACAGGCGCTCACCCGTCTGGCGCTTCTTCAGGAAGTCGCTGATGCACGGGCGGCCTTCGGGATCATCCATGGTGGAGACAACACCCTTGGGCTTGTTGAACACCATGTAGACCATTTGATCGTTGGTCTGGATGGTCATGCCATCAACCACGATCTCAACGTTTTCCGGGTCAACACGCAGACCGAGCTGGTTCACGGTGACGCCGTCAACCTGAACGCGACCTTCGAGGATCATGTCCTCGCACAGGCGTCGGGAAGCAACGCCAGCCATGGCCATGACCTTCTGCAGGCGCACGCCCTCGGCATTGTGAATATCAATGTCGTCAGTGGTGCGCGACGGGCGACGGTTCTGCTCCGTGGGGCGGTTCTTCGACGGGCCGACGGTGCGGCCGTACTGCTCGTTCTTGAACGGGCGGGCACCGGTCTGGCTTGGCTTGCGGGCACCGGGCTTGTTGAATGACTTCTTGGGGCCGCCCAGCTTGGGCGCACCGGACTTGTAACCTTCGGCGCTGGCCGCTTTGGCCCTGTCGGCATTGTAACCTGCGGCGCGCAAAGCGCCCTGGCTTAGGCCGTCATCGCCCTGGTTCTTCCGAGGCGCGCCGGACTTGAAGCCGCCGGACTTGGGTGCGCCGGACTTGAAGCCGCCTGACTTCGGCGCTCCCGACTTGAATCCACCAGTGCGGGGTGCGCCGGCGCGGGAATTGCCACCACGCGGCTGGTACTGTCCGGAAGAGCTTCCGGAGCGGGGTGACGGTGTCATAAGTTTGTCCTTAAAGTGCTAAATATTGTGGTCATGCTAAAAGTGTGAATCGTCAAAATCTTGGAGGTTTTCAAGACCGGGCAGGTGCGGTGCAATTTGCGGCAACTCGTCGACGCTGCCCATTCCCAACCGTTCCAAAAAATACGCCGTGGTCCGGTACAGGAATGCCCCGGACACCGGATCGGTGCCCACTTCCTCAATCAGCCCGCGCTGCGCCAACGTCCTCACCACGGAATCGACGTTCACACCACGAATGGCGGAAACTCGAGCTCGTGATACCGGTTGGCGGTAAGCTATTACCGCCAAGGTCTCCAAGGCCGCTTGCGTGAGCCGGGCCGTCTGGCCGTCCACAACAAATGCTGACACTATCTCGGCGTAGGCTGCGCGTGAATAAACACGCCATCCTCCGGCTAGTTGCCGAAGTTCAAAGCCGCGGACCGGTACAGTGCCACCTCCCCTAGTATAGCCGTCGTACTCCCTTGCCAGTTCGTGCAATAGCTCACGTACCGTGGATGTGGGCAAGCCCACCACAAGGGCCAACTGTTCCTCGGCCACCGGTTCATCGACCACCATCAGGACCGCTTCAAGTGCGGCCTTGACGCTGTGTCGGGATTCGAGGAGCTCTTCACTTGCCGCCGAGGCGTTCATTGGTCCGTCGGCAAGCGTCGCTTCATCGCTCATGATCGCTCCCATTCCCTGCGTCTGAGTTGCCTGCATCGGAGTTGTCGGCGTCTAGGTTGTCGGCGTCGAAATCGCTGCCTGTTGCCGGCGCGTTTTCCAAACCGGCACTCCAGCGCACCAACAATTCGCCCAGCGGGTTCGCCTGGTCGAAGGCCACCATCTGATCCCGGAACAACTCCAGCAAGGCCAGGAATCGCGCAATGATCATCATGGAGGAATCGGCATCGGCGCTCAGGACCGCGAAGGACAACGGGCGGGCACTCCACGTGGCCAGGGCTGGATCATCCTTGGCCGGCATTCCCTCGGTGAGCATGGCCATGATGATGCCAGCCTGCTCCCTGACACTGACGGCCGGGACGTGTAGATGTGCCAGACCAACCTCGGTGCTCGCCGCTTCCTTGGGCTCCATGGCCCGGGCGGCCAGCTCGGCAAATTGCTGGGGCGTGTGCCGCCATACCAGCTCCGGCAGGAGCGCCGCGAAGTGCGGCTCCAATCCAACCTGGCGCGGGAAACGCCTCGCTTCACGGTCCAGTTCACCGCCCATGAGGGTGGCAACTTCCTTGAAAGCCTTGTATTGCAGAAGCCGGGCGAACAAGAGGTCACGGGCCTCCAGAAGGGCCAGGTCGTCGTCGTTCTCCACTTCCCCTTCGGGAAGTAGACGGGCGGCCTTGAGGTCCAAAAGGGTTGCAGCCAGGACTAGAAATTCACTGGCTTCATCCAGGGCCCACTCTTGCCCCAGATCCTGCAGGGCCTTCAGATAGCTGATGAATTCGTCGGTCACTGTGGCGATGGCCACGTCCGTGATGTCCATCTCATGCTTGGAAATCAAGCCTAAAAGCAGGTCGAAGGGGCCGGTGAAGTTATCCAGCCGCACCTCAAAGCGCTGCTTACCTGAAGTCTCGGCGCCAAGTGCCTCCGAGCTTTCAGTGGGTGTTTCTGCCGCGATCCCCGCGACCTCTGTTGTTGAATTCAAGTTAGGGCGAGCCGCCTCGGGCGATCAGTTCCTTAGCCAGTCGGCGGTAGGAATCCGCACCTGGGTGGTTGCCCGCGTAGGACGTGATGGGCTCGGCGGCCACAGACGCGTCGGCGAACTTGATGGTGCGCTTGATGACCGTCTCGAAGACCTTGTCGCCAAAGGCTTCGACAAGGCGGGCCAGAACTTCGCGGCCGTGGAGGGTGCGGGCGT
Source organism: Arthrobacter sp. TWP1-1 (assembly GCF_049897845.1). Classification (NCBI taxonomy): domain Bacteria; kingdom Bacillati; phylum Actinomycetota; class Actinomycetes; order Micrococcales; family Micrococcaceae; genus Arthrobacter; species Arthrobacter sp. TWP1-1. The sequence continues at coordinate 34,004 of NZ_JAFCXC010000008.1, read as the reverse complement.
CGTACATGGTGGCCAGCACGCCGTCGACCTGCAGGCCGGGATTCAGGCGGTCCTGCACCTTTTCGATGGTCTCTACAAGAAGAGCTACCGCACGCAGTGCAAAGAATTCGCAGATCAGCGGAATGATGACACCGTGGGCTGCGGTCAATGCGTTGACGGTCAACAGGCCAAGGGAGGGCTGGCAGTCGATGAGAACAACATCGTAGTCATCCTCAACCTTGCGCAGCGCACTGGCCAGGACCTGCTCGCGGGCAACCTCATTGACCAGCTGGACTTCGGCGGCCGAAAGGTCAATGTTGGCCGGGAGAATGTCAATGTTCTCAACGTCCGTGTGAATGATGGCGTCGCGGATGTCCACTTTACGGTCCATCAGCACGTTATATACGGTGATGTCGAGTTCGTGGGGGTTGGTACCCAGACCGGCGGAGAGTGCTCCCTGCGGATCAAAATCAACCAACAGCACCTTGCGCCCGGCTTCTGCCAGCGCAGCGCCAAGGTTAATGGTGGAGGTAGTCTTGCCGACGCCGCCCTTTTGGTTGACCATCGCAATGACGCGGGCCGGACCGTGGGAGGTGAGGACTGGTGGTTCGGGGAATTCCGTCAAGGGACGCCCCGTAGGGCCCATTACATCCTCGCCGGCAAGTGCCGTTGCACCCTGCTCGTTGCTCACCTGTCAGTCCACACTTTCGCTGCTTAATAATTCTGCGCTGCCAATGACTAGGTTACCGGTTGCCGGGTGCAAGTTTTGAACATTTGGCGCCGATGGGTTTTGAGCCTTGACCCTCAAGCTGAAGCTGAACGTTGCCTGTGGCCCTGCTCAGGGAGCCCGAACGGAGGCCAGGCGAGCCTATACTTCGTTAGTGATGAGCAAAGCTAACAGCACCCCCAACAATCCCCCTCGCCGTTCACCACAGAGTCCATCCCAGGAAGCACAAGGCTCACGCAAGGATGTAGTGCGTGCCGAGAAGCTGCAGGCAGGATACTCCGGCGAGGCAGTGTGCGGCGTTGTCAGTTTCAGCCTCCATGCTTCGCAGGCACTGGCTCTGGTCGGCCCCAACGGTGCCGGCAAGTCAACCGTGGTCAAGACCCTGGTGGGTCAACTCGAGGCAGTCTCCGGGACCACGTTGATCAACGGCGCTGAGGTGGACGATAGAACCCTGGACTTCCGCCGCGAGGTTGCTGTTGTTTTTGATGATGACGCCTTCTTCCCCTCCTTGACGGTCGAAGAGCATTTGGCGATTGTCGCGGCTGGACACGGTGTTGACGACGTGGAGGAAATCATCGCCTCCGAGCTGGAGTTCTTCGGCCTGACGGAACAGGCGAAGTCACGGCCCTACAACCTCTCGTCAGGGCAACGACGCCGGATGCTGCTGGCCGCGGCCTTTGTGCGTCCGCGCTCGCTCTTGGTCCTTGACGAGCCCGAACAGCGTTTGGATACGGCCATGCGGCACCGGCTGGCGACCCGGTTGAGGGAAGAAGTCGATGCCGGACTGGCTCTCCTTGTTGTCACCCACGACCCGGCCTTCCTATCCACAGTAGCTACCAAGGCCATCTTCATTTCCGACACCATTCACGCCATGACGCCAACCCAGGCTGCGACAGCCATCGCCTCCGAGAACCCGCACGCGGACTGATCCATGAGCGTGCAATCAAAAGAGCGCTTCAGCGCCAAGGAAATCCGCCAATATACGTTCCGGGCCGGCCTGAGCCGCACCGAGGGCGGCCTCATGGAACTCGTTTCAGAGGTCTACACCTCTCTTCTGGGTGGCCTCACGCTGCTGACCATGGCGGGGGCCCTCATCATGGCGCTGCGCCACAGCCTCGGAGTCGGTGACGAATCGGCGTTGGCGGCATCCGCCGTCGCAGCCGGTTTTCACTCCGTCACTCTGCTGCAGGCCGGCGCCACGGTACTGCTCACGCTCGCGGCAGCCCTGTTATCCGTCGAGATGACCATGGGCCCCATCGCCATGAGCCTTCCGCAAACCGCATGGTGGCTTGGACTGCCGGTGCGGCGCAGGGGCTTCATCCAGCCGGGGTTCCTGAAATCCCTACTGTGGCCGACCATTGCGGCCATCATTGTGGTGCTTCCGCTGTCTCTAGGTATGGCCGATCACCCAACGCCTGGCCGGATTGCCCTGGCCGCATTGTGCGGGGCCGCTCTGGCGTGGTTGCTGTACGGCATTGCGTCCTGGTGCCAGGTCACCGGTCAGGGCGCTTGGTTGAAGAGGGTTATGGGCGCCATCACTCTTGTGGCCCCATTGACCCTTGTCGCTACCGCCCTGTACAACAACGTGGCCGGACGTCAGGCTGTTACGGCCAATCAGACCGCGTGGATGGAATACCTTCCCACCAGCTGGCCTTTCTTAGTGGCCGACGGCGCACTGTGGCCCCTGCTGGTCGTGGCCCTTGCGCTGGGGTTGCTCGGGCTGGTTTATGCAAACCTTGAGCGGATCACCACGGCCCAGCTCAAGGCCAGCGCGGCGGCAGGTGCCTACGCGGCGAGTTCACTGCTCTCCATGGACGCCACGGAGCTTTCGCGATCCTTGAGCACGGGCCCCTCGCTGGGGAAGAGCAAGGCCAGGCTGAAGCTCATCTTTACGGGCGGCACCGCCCATGCGCGGAGCGTTAAGACGCTCATCAGCACCCACGCCACGATGACACTACGCTCCCCCGCCACCTTGCTGCGGGTTCTTGTTCTGGCCGCCATCCCGGCATCGCTAGCATCGGTGGAATTCCTTGGCAACGCCATCCTGATCGCCGTGGCGTTGTACCTGTGCGCCAACTTCGCGTCAACTGCGCTCGGTGCAACGGCACGCTTCTCGGCAGGCAACCCGGCCGTCGACACCTTGATGCCACTGCCAGCCAAGACCGTGCGATTGGTGCACTACGCCATCCCTGCGGTGGCCATGACACTCTGGGCACCAATCTGCATGGGACTGCTGCTGGCACTTGGCGTTGGTTCACCGGCCCTGCTGGTCCTGGCAACACTTGCCGGGCCGGGTCTTGGCGCGGCCACCTTGCGTGCGGCATTCAAGCCAGCTCCCGATTGGAACATGCCTGCCGTGGCCGCACCCATGGGCCCGGTCCCCACCGGCGCCATCAGGTCATTTCTGATTGGCCCCGATCTGACGCTCATTGTGTTGCTACCCGTAGTTATTTGCCTGATCTCCGGCGGTGTTCCAGCTATTGCCTTCCCGGCCCAGCTGACGCTGACCTGGCTAGCATTCCTGTGGGGAACACACCTGCGCAAGACCAAGTCGGCCAAGGACGGTGGCCTGTTCGGCACGCCGGCGGCCGCCCCCGCAACCTCCACAAAGTAGCTCAATCGCCCTGTCCTGGACGTAGTCCCTCCACCCCGGGCAGGGAAAGTGAATCCATTAAGCAGCTCCTGCGGGTGCGCGCAGGGAAAGCAAATCTGTTAAGCAGCTCACGCGGGTGTTCGGCTCCGGAGCCCGCAGGAGCTGCTTAAACAAATAGCGGGTGGCCATCCTCCAAGAGGACGGCCACCCGCTTTTGACTCAGAAAGCTACACCGTGACCGGAACGCGGTTCCCTGCGGCAGCTGCTTCGTCTCCACCCTCGAAGCCGGCGGCCGGCGCGGAGCCGTGGTCGTCGTCGTTCAGGGTCAGTTCATCGAAGGGATCCTTGCCGGAAAGAACGGCGTGGGCTTTGTCCATGTCGAGCTCATGCGTCCACTTGCCAATCAACAGGGTTGCTACGGCATTGCCCGTGAAGTTGGTGAGTGCGCGGCACTCGGACATGAACTTGTCGATGCCCACAATCACGCCCATGCCATCGAGCAGGACCGGCTTGTGTGCGGCGAGACCGGCGGCCAAGGTGGCCAATCCGGCACCCGTGACACCGGCTGCACCCTTGGAAGCGATGACCATGAAGACCAGCAGGCCAATCTGCTCGCCCAGGTTCATGGGCAGACCCATGGCGGTGGAGATGAACAGGGCGCTCATGGTCAGGTAGATGGCGGTGCCGTCGAGGTTGAACGAGTAGCCGGTGGGGACCGTAATGCCGACAACGGGCTTGGAAACGCCGGCGTGCTCCATCTTGGCCATGAGGCGGGGCAATGCGGATTCGGAGGACGAGGTTGCGAAGATCAGCAGGTACTCGCGAGCCAGGTAGCGCATCAAGGCGAAGATGTTCAGGCCGGTGACAAGGCGCAGGATGGATCCGAGGATGACCACGATGAAGAGCGCACATGTCAGGTAGAACGCACCCATGAGGATGGCCATGGAGCCGATCGCGGCCCATCCGGTGGCACCAACCACGGCGGCGATGGCACCAAAGGCACCCAAGGGAGCGAGCCACATGATCATCATCATCAGCTTGAAAACAACCTTCTGGATGTTACGGACCGCGTTGAGCACCGGCTCGCCGGCCTTGCCCATGGACTGCAAGGCAAAGCCAACCATCAAAGCAAGGACCAACGTGGGCAAGACCGGAATGTCGCCCGGGATCATTTCCATGAGGAACTTCACGGTGGAGTTCACTTCGGCGCCACCTGAGGCCTCATACGGCTTGAGGTGCAGGCCGGCGCCGGGGTGAATAATGTTACCGACAACGAGGCCGATTCCCAGTGCAACGGTGGACATCACCATGAAGTACAGCAGCGCCAGGCCACCGACCTTGCCGACAGTGGCCGCTTTGGCGATGGAGCCAACACCAATGACCAGTGTGCAGAAAATGATGGGCGCAATGACCATCTTGATCAGTGAGATGAACATGGTGCCGATGGGCTTAAGTGATTTGCCGACCTCGGGGGCCAGCAGGCCGATCGCCGCTCCGAGAACGACCGCCGCAATGACGGCAATGTACAGCCAATGGGTCTTGTCCAACCCGCGTCGCGCCGGCTTTGCAGTGCTGACTGTCCCTCGTCCTTGAGAGCTCATGGTGACTCCTTGTGATACTGGTGATTAGCATTGGTAGGTGGGGCGTGCGATCCGCCTCACACAAGATTGCCCCGCAACGTGACTTATCTCACTGTTGTGTTCATATTGGTCGCACGAAAGGTGAAACATGTTTTGGCGTGGCTGGAGCATTGCCCGAAGGTTGCTTGTCGCCAACCTGCTTTTTGTGGTGCTTCTGACCAGTGGCCTGACCGCCATCATGGTGGCCGACGCCGGTTCCCGCACCTATGAGCAAACCCGTCAGCGCATGCTCTCGGTCGCCACGGCGATTGCCGATTCACCCATGGTGGTGGCTGCTGCGTCCGACCAAAACCCGACTACCAGCTTGCAGCCCTATGCCAAGGCGGTCATGCGTGACGCTAGGGTCGACTTCATCACCATCATGGACGCGCAAGGCCTCCGCTGGACTCATCCGGATCCGGAAGAGATCGGCAAGCCTTATGTGGGCTCCACGGCCCAGGCCAAAGCCGGTGAGACGTTTTTTGAGACCACCAGCGGGACCCTTGGACCCTCGGCGCGCGTCATAGTGCCGATCAAGAATTCTGCTGGCGAGGTGCTGGGCATGGTGGCCGCCGGCGTGACGGTCAGCAATGTCCAGGTCCTCGTTGCGGCCCGCATCCCGGAGGTTTTGGGACTGGCAGCCGCCCTTTTGCTGGCAGGTTCATTGGCGGCCTGGGCACTAGGTCGCTACCTCAAGCGCGTCACCTTCGGTTGGGGTCCCGAGGAATTGGGACAGCTCTTCGCCTACTACGAATCGGTGCTCCATTCCGTCCGGGAGGGCCTGGTGCTGGTGGACCCCCGCGGCACCATGCTCCTCTACAACGATCACGCTGCACTGCTGCTAGGCATGGCAGCGACAAGCTCGACGGCGGCACGTTCGACGGCGGCCGGCACCGCGCCGTCGTTGGCGTCCCTGAACCTGCCCGAGTCCCTTACGGAACTTCTACGCACGGGACGCACCGCCACGGATGAGGTCCATCTCGCCGGCGATCGCCTGCTGGTGGTCAGCCAGCGCCCCGCCCTGGCGCCAGGCAGCAATAACATTGCCGGAACCGTGGTGACATTGCGCGACCACACCGAACTGACGGCGCTGGCCGGCAGCCTCAGCAGCACCCAGACACTGGTGGAAGCACTGCGCTCCCAAACACACGAGCACGCAAACCGGCTGCACGCCATTATTTCCCTGATGGAACTGGGCCGCTCAAGCGAGGCCCTGGCCTTTGCCACCTCGGAACATTCGGAGAACGTGCGGCTCGGCGGGGAATTTGTTGACACCCTCGATGAGCCATTCCTGGCCGCCTTACTCATGGGGAAACATGCTCAGGCCGATGAACGTGGCGTAGCCCTTGAACTGACGGCATCTGGCACATTGCCGCCGGCCACGCTGGACATCCGCGAGCTGGTGACGCTGCTGGGCAACTTGGTGGATAACGCCATTGAGGCGACGGCCGGCCACTCCCCCGGCCCCACCGTGTGGGTTGACCTGCTCGTGGCCGACGGCACCCTGACCATTACAGTTGCCGACAACGGCCCGGGATTGCCCACCACCGACCTTGACGTGTTGGGACGGATCGGAACCACCGGCAAGACCTCCGTTGCCCCCGGCGGACGCGGATACGGCATTGCCCTTATCCGCCGGGCAACCGCAGCCCTCGGTGGCACCATCACAGGCGAGAACGACGGCGGCGCCGTCATGACCGCCGTCGTGCCTCTCGGCAGGCTTTCTGAAACTGATTCTGAAAAAAGAGGTAATCAATGATCGTGCCCACACCCATACGGGTACTCGTGGTGGACGATGAACCCATCGCACTGGCCGCCCACGCCGACTATGTTCGGCGATTGGATGGCTTTGTCGTCGTAGCCGAGGCGAACGGCATGGGGGCCGCATTGGCCGCGTTCAATGATCCGGCAGTCCCTTCAATTCAGCTGGTTCTGTTGGACATGAACCTTACCGACGGTCACGGCTTGGACCTGCTGCGGCGCATTCACGGGCTGGGGCTGGTGCCGGACGTCATCGCCATCACGGCCGTGCGTGAGGTTCACGTGGTGCGCTCCGCCATAGCGTTGGGCATTACCGCGTACCTCATCAAGCCGTTCACTTTTGCGGCATTTCGGGACAAGCTGGAGAACTATCGCAGTTTCCACAATGTCCTAGCCGACAGGTCGCAAACGTCACAGGACGCGATTGACCGAGCGATGTCACAGCTGCGCCCTTCAGGAAAGTTGACGCTGCCCAAGGGCATGCTTCCCGAGACGCTCGGCGTCGTGGTGGACTGGCTACGGACCCAGGACCATGCGGCGTCAGCGACCGAAGCCGCAGCGGGGCTTGCGATGTCTCGGGTCACGGCCCGCCGGTACCTCGACCATCTGGTCGAGACCGGCACGGCAAGCAAGGCCCCACGGCACGGCTCACCCGGCCGTCCGGAACTTGAGTACAGCTGGTCTCACGCACCGAGGCGGCCCTGAGATTCCAAATCGTCCTAAGGGTGCGAAAGAAACACTAACCCCGAAATGAATATTTCGCTAATTACGAAACATTAACTTGACGTAAAGGTAAGCCTAAGTAAGGTTAGGCTGTGCTTGGTTATTGCCGGGTATTACCGAACGCAAGGATTCCCCTCTTGACATCGCTGCACACAATAAACGACCCATCAATCACTGAACTCTCCTTTGGATCCGGCGTAGAGGAGGCCCTGGCCGCCAGCAATTACCTGTTCAATTCGGCTAATTCCGCCCGCTATGTCGCCGATGTCCTGCAGGGCGTGAACTTGGTGGCGACCACCGTGTCCCGCACCACGCGCCCCTTCACCGGGGCCACCCCAGCCGAGCTCTCCGCTTTGGTTGAAGCCGTCGATCTGGATCAACCGTTGGAAGATACCGCCGCGGCTTTGACTGAGCTCGAATCGTTGTACCTCAAGGACGCCATCTACTTCCACGACACCAAGTACGCGGCCCACCTGAACTGTCCCGTGGTGATCCCCGCACTGGTGGGCGAGGCGGTGTTGTCGGCCGTGAATTCATCCCTAGACACGTGGGATCAGAGTGCCGGCGCAACCATGATCGAGCGCCGTCTGATCGACTGGACAACCGAGCGGCTTGGCCTGGGCCCGGACAGCGACGGCGTGTTCACAAGTGGCGGCACCCAGTCCAATCTTCAGGCCATGCTGATCGCACGGAACCACGCAGTGGCATGCCTACGCCTTGATCCTGCCAACGCAGGGCTGCGCCTGCCAGCTCTGCTGGAGCGGCTTCGCATCTTCACCTCCGGTGCCAGCCATTTCAGCATCCGCAAGTCGGCGTCAATGCTGGGACTGGGATATGACGCCGTCGTCGACATTGAGTGCGATGCAAGCCGCCGCATGGACCCGGCGGCGCTGGCCCGGGAACTGGCCGTTTGCCAGGCCGAAGGATTGATTCCGCTAGCCGTCGTTGCCACGGCCGGAACCACCGATTTCGGAAGCATCGACCCCCTTCGTGAGGTGGCGGCCCTCAGCCGGGCGTACGGCAGCTGGTTCCATGTTGATGCCGCTTATGGCGGAGGGCTCATTACCTCCTCCCGATATCGGCACCTCTTGGACGGGATTGGCTTGGCCGACTCCGTCACGATTGACTACCACAAGACGTTTTTCCAGCCCATCAGCTCCAGCGCCTTACTGGTCCGTCAGCGCGCCAATCTTGGTCATGTCACGTACTACGCCGACTACCTCAACCCGGAAAGCGCGGCCAAGGCCAATGTTCCCAATCAGGTTGACAAGAGCATCCAAACCACGCGGCGCTTTGATGCGCTCAAACTTTGGCTAACCTTGCGCACCATGGGGGCCAATGGTGTGGGTGCCCTCTTCGATGAGGTGATTGATCTGGCCGCAAGCGCAGGCGAGGCGCTGGATGCGCACCCGGACTTTGAGTTGGCCGTCAGTCCTACGCTGAGCACGCTGGTCTTCCGCTACAAGCCGGCCGGTATCTCCGAGGCCGACGCCGACGCGCTGAACCCGCTGATCCGCTCAGCCGTTTTCGCGTCCGGGGAGGCGGTGGTGGCAGGAACCAAGGTGGACGGCCACCACTTCTTGAAGTTCACCCTCCTCAACGCCGGAACGACGTTGGAAGATTTGCAACAGATCATCGAGCTGCTGCGTCACACCGGCGAGTCCCTGCGCAGCGCCGGAACCACCGCAGGAGGCGCAGCATGAGCACCGAAAAATCCAATTCGGGAACCACGGAGTCCCATCGCATTTACGACATTGCCGGGATCGGCGTCGGGCCCTTCAACTTGGGCTTGGCCGCCCTCGCCGCACCAGTAGAGGGCCTGGACGCCGTGTTTTTGGAGCAACGTAGCGGATTCGACTGGCACCCGGGCATGATGCTGGAATCGGCGCATCTGCAGGTGCCCTTCATGGCCGATCTCGTCACCCTGGCAGACCCGACATCGCCCTATTCGTTCCTGAATTACCTCAAAAAGACCGGCCGGCTCTACCCGTTCTATATTCGTGAGACGTTTTACCCGCTACGGGCCGAATACAACCAGTATTGCCAGTGGGTCGCCGCTCAGCTTCCCAACGTTCGCTTTGGCGTCACCGTTCAGCAGATCACCTTCACCGACGGCGTCTATGAACTGCACTCCACCGGTCCAGCCGGGCCGGAGGTAGTCAGGGCGAGACATCTGGTGCTCGGCACGGGCACCTCACCCCACATCCCTGCCGCCAGCGCCGAGCTACTCACAGACGGAGGGCTGGTGCTGCACAACTGCGACTATTTGGCCCGGCGCGACGAACTAGTGCGTCAGCCCAGCATCACCATTGTGGGTAGCGGGCAAAGCGCAGCCGAGATCTACTACGACCTGCTGGGTGAGATCGATGTCCACGGCTACCAGCTGAATTGGGTAACCCGTTCAGGGCGGTTCTTCCCGCTCGAATACAGCAAGTTGACCCTGGAAATGACCTCGCCGGAATATGTGGACTACTTCCATGCCCTGCCGGCGCAGACCCGGGACAAGTTGAACGCCAGCCAGAAGAACCTTTACAAGGGCATCGACGCGGAATTGATCAATGCCATTCACGAAATGCTGTACACCAAGGGAGTGACCGGCCCGGTCCGCACGTCCCTGCTGACGCACGCCGCCCTCTCCGGAGGTGCCTACGATCCTGTCAATGGCACGCACCGGCTGGACTTCACGCACCAGGAACTAGACGAGAACTTCAGCTTCGAGAGCGCCGCTTTGGTCCTGGCCACGGGCTACACCTACCGAGAACCGATCTTCCTTACCGGCATTTCCGGGCGGATTCGCCGCGACGCGGCCGGGCGTTTCGATGTCGGACGAAACTACGGCATCGGCGCAGCGGCCGAGGACATCTTTGTCCAAAATGCCGAACTCCACACCCACGGCTTCGTCACCCCGGATCTAGGCATGGCTGCTTACCGCAATTCCTGCATCATCAGGGAAATCACCGGCCGGGAGGTCTACCCGGTGGAGCGCAGCATCGCCTTCCAACACTTTGGTGTGCCGCAACGAACAGCGGTGCCAGCATGAGGTTCAAATTCCGGCCGGTGGATCCCGCCGCTGACGCCGCACTACTGCACTCCTGGGTGAGCCAGGACTACGCACGCTTCTGGGGAATGCAGTCCACGACCCTGGCCGAGGTGCGCGCAGAATACGAAAAGATTCAGGGCTCAGGCCACCACACGGCCATCCTAGGGCTGGAGGACGAGAATCCCGTGTTCCTCATGGAACGCTACGACCCCACCCGGTCGCCTCTCCATGGGCTCTATGAGGCAGAGGTTGGCGACATTGGCATGCACCTGCTCGTGGCTCCCCCGCTTCAGCCCCGGCAGGGATTCACCACGGCAGTTATGTCCGCCGTGCTTGAGCGGCTCTTCGCCGATCCCGCAGTGAAGCGCGTGGTGGTGGAACCAGACGCGGCCAACCACAAGATCCACAGCCTCAATGCCCGCCTCGGCTTTGAGAAACATGCCTTGCTTCGACTGCCGGACAAGGACGCGTGGCTGAGCCTGTGCACCCGAGAAAATTTCCATGACGCCGCGTTCCTGTTGGCAACCCAGATCGCTTCCGGAGGAGCCACCCAATGACTGAAACACTGACTGCCACACTGATTGAGGCCAGCCATGCTGGCCAGACCGTAGCCCATCTAACTCCCGAGGGCTGGGCCATAGCCAATCGACACGTTCTCCGAAAAGCGTTGTCGGAGTTCGCCCACGAACGGCTGCTCACCCCGATTCCGACAGGCAAGAATAGCTACCGGCTGGCCAGCGACGACGGCGTGATCCAGTACCGCTTCACGGCCCGGCTGCTCCAGCTGGATCACTGGGCCATCGACGGCGCATCCATCCACCGGACCCGGTGCAGCGATGGCACCGCGCCACCACAAGGGCTTCCCCTGGACGTCCTTGACTTCATCTCCGAGTTCCGCGGCACCTTGGGAATCCGCCCGGAGCTACTCCCCCTCTACCTCGAGGAGATCAGCAGCACCCTTGCCAGCCACGCATTCAAACAGCTGGCTGACCACCCGCATTCGGCCGAGCTGGCCAAGGGAGTCAGCGCCGGCGTCACCCCGGCGGCCGACTTCCAGATGATTGAAATGGCCATGACCGAGGGGCACCCATGTTTTGTGGCCAACAACGGCCGGATGGGCTTCGGCAGCACCGACTACCGCGCCTTCGCACCGGAGGCAGGTGCCCCGGTGCAGCTCCAGTGGCTTGCCGTCCACAGATCCAAGGCCGTGTTCTCCGCCAGTGAGGGGCTCGATTACCACGCTCATCTCGAGACCGAGCTCGGTGCCACCGCACTCGCCGGCTTTGACGCTGAGCTGACAGAGTTCGGCCTGAACCCTCAGGACTACCTGCTGATGCCGGTTCATCCTTGGCAGTGGGAGAACAAACTCGCCGTCACCTTTGCCGCCGAAATCGCCCTGCGCCACCTCGTCCCGCTGGGGCGTGGCAGCGACCGCTATCAGGCCCAGCAATCCATCAGAACGTTTTTCAACACGACCGCGCCGGAACGCTGCTACGTCAAGACGGCTTTGTCCGTGCTGAACATGGGCTTCATGCGGGGGCTGTCCCCGCAGTACATGAAGGCCACCCCGGCCATCAACGACTGGCTGTTCACCCTGATCGGGGCGGATGCGACCTTGCAACACCATGGCTTGGCCATGCTCAAGGAGAAGGCCGCCCTGGGTTACCACAACGCTTATTTCGAGGCGGCCTCCGTGAAAGGTTCGCCCTACCGGCAGATGCTCTCCGCACTGTGGCGGGAAAGCCCGCTGCCGCTCCTGCGCCCCGGGCAGCAACTGGCGACCATGGCCTCGCTGCTGCATGTTGACAGTGCCGGTGTCCCTTTCGCCGCGGAACTGATCCGCCGCTCCGGCTTGGGTGCGACGGAATGGCTCCGCAGGTACCTGCATGCTTATCTCGTGCCCGTCGTGCACTGCCTGTTCCGCTACGAGCTCGCCTTCATGCCGCACGGGGAAAACGTCATCCTCGTATTGGAGCACGGCGTGCCCGTGCGGACCATCATGAAGGACATCGGCGAGGAGATCGCCCTCATGGGCGACGGCGTCGAAGTCCCCGCCGAGGTGTCCCGGATCAAGGTGGCCATTCCGGAGGGCGAAAGGGTCTTAGCCGTTTTCACCGACGTCTTTGACTGCATCTTCCGTTTCCTGGCGACCATACTCGTGGAGGATGGCGCGCTCAGCGAAGACGAATTCTGGGGCACGGTGGCCGCCGTCGTGCATGGCTACCAAGGAGACCATCCGGAATTGGCCGAGGCGTTTGCCCGGCATGACCTCTTTGCCGACGAATTCGACCTCTCGTGCCTGAACCGGCTGCAGTTGCGCAACAACAAGAACATGCTTGATCTGGACGACCCGTCCGGCGGGCTTCAGATGGCCGGCAAGCTTGCTAACCCGTTGGCGGCTTTCCGGTAACACCCGCCGCACCCCGGGAGCAGATATCCCTGTTCCCGGGGCGGCCCCGGATTTCAAGGATCGGCCCGTCCCGTCTACTATTGCTGAGGCGTGTTTCGCGCCACAATCCAGCGCACAACGACGTGCGCTCCCAATTCTGTGATCTTGAGGTCCCCATGAAGCTGCTTAAATCGATCCCGCTGCTCGGCTGGATCATCGTCGCCATCGTTGTTGGCATTCTGACCGGACCGGTGATGCCCATCTGGCTCGGCAGCGTATTTCTCACCTACAATTCAATTTTTTCGGGCTTCCTGAGCTTTGTCGTGCCGCTGATCATCCTGGGTCTTGTCATGCCCGCCATCGCCGAACTCGGCAAGGGCGCCGGGAAATGGCTGGGCGTCACGGCCTTGATCGCCTACGGCTCAACCATTCTCGCCGGATTGCTCGCTTACTTTGTGAGCCGCTGGCTGTTCACGTCACCGCTGTCGGGAGGTGGCCTGGAAGCCTTCGGAGAGGAATCCGGCTCAGGATTCAGCCCCTTCGTCTCCGTCGTCGCCAGCGCTGGCGATTCGGCGACTGAGATCGTGCTCGCACCCGTCATCGACGTCATGAGCGCACTCGTGCTCGCCTTTATCCTCGGCATCGGATTGACGGCATTCCGCAGCAAGGTACTCTTTCGCGGAGCTGTCGAGTTCCGCACCATCATTGAGGCCGTGATCCGGCGCATCATCGTGCCGGCGCTGCCGCTTTTCATCTTCGGCATCTTCATGGACCTCTCGGCCAGCGGCTCTGCCGTGACAGTCGTGACGAAATTCCTGCTCGTCGCCGTCGTGTCCTTTGCTTTGACCTTCGTTGTGCTGCTTCTGCAGTACTCCCTGGCCGGCGCCATGTCGGGCATCAATCCTTTGAAGGCATTGTGGAACATGCGCGATGCGTACTTCACGGCACTCGGCACGTCATCGTCGGCCGCAACCATCCCTGTGACACTCGCGTCGACCAAGAAGAACGGCGTCTCCGACTCGGTCGCAGGCTTCGTGATCCCCCTGTGCGCCACAATCCACCTGTCGGGTTCGATGGTCAAGATCACCTGTTTCTCCATCGCGGTGCTGCTGCTCACCGGCGGTGACGTGTCGTTCGGTGCCTACTGGCCGTTCATCCTGATGCTCGGCGTCATGATGATCGCCGCCCCCGGCGTTCCCGGCGGTGCGATCGCCGCAGCAGCGGGCCTGCTCGTGCAGATGCTCGGCTTCGGCGAGGTAGAGGTGGGGCTCATGTTCGCCGCATACATCGCCCTCGACAGCTTCGGCACGGCAACCAATGTGACCGGCGATGGCGCGCTCGCCCTGATCATGAACAAGCTCACGCGTGGCAAACTCGGCTCGCAGCCGCAGGACCCGGCGGACGAGACGGTTGAGCCGGGCGAGGGCAGCCAGACTGCCTCGCATACCTTGGCCCAGTAACGTCTGATCTACCCCCGCGAACGTACACTTGATGCCGATGACACGCTGTGTCATCGGCATCAAGTGTACGTTCGCGGGGGTTAAGGCTGAGTCCCTGTCAGGGCGGGGATGAGCGCATCGATCACGGCCGGGTCCTCGATGGTAGAGGGCACCGTGTAATCGTCGCCGTCGGCAATCTGGCGCATGGTCTTGCGTAGGATCTTCCCTGAGCGGGTCTTGGGCAAGGCGTCCACCACGGTGGCGTTCTTGAAATCGGCCACAGGCCCAATCTCGCGCCGCACCAAGGCCACTAACTCCGATTGCAGCTCCTCTGGCGCCAGGGTCACACCGGATTTAAGCACCACATAACCCACGGCTTTTTGCCCCTTGAGCGCATCAGCGATACCAATGACGGCACATTCCGCCACGGCCGGGTGGGTGCCGATCACCTGCTCGATGGCACCCGTGGAGAGCCTGTGGCCGGCCACATTGATGACATCGTCGGTGCGGCCCATGACAAAGACATAGCCATCTTCATCCTGGTAGCCAGAGTCGCCCGTGACGTAAAAGCCCTCGAACGCGCTCAAGTACGAATCGATGAAACGCTGGTCATCGTTCCACAGCGTTGGCAGCGTTCCGGGCGGCAGCGGCAGGCTCAGCACAATGTTGCCTTCCTCCCCAGTCGCCACGTCAACACCCATGCCGTCCACGATCCGCAGATCAAACCCAGGCATCGGCACCGTGGGTGAGCCGGCCTTCAACGGCAGCGGCTCGAGCCCGCGCGGATTACCAACGATGGCCCAACCAGTTTCGGTCTGCCACCAGTGATCAACCACCGGCACCCCGAGCACCTTGCCGGCCCAATGGTACGTATCGGTGTCCAGCCGCTCACCGGCGGTGAACAGCGTTTGGAGGCTGCCGACGTCGTACTTCTTGAGCAGTTCCGCCTCCGGATCCATCTTGCGAATGGCCCGCAGCGCCGTGGGCGCCGTGAACAACGCCTTGACCTTGTGCTGCTCGATGACGCGCCAAAACGCGCCGGCGTCCGGGGTACCCACGGGCTTGCCCTCATACATCACGGTCGTAGCCCCGGCCAGCAGCGGCCCATACACAATGTAGGAATGCCCCACCACCCAGCCAACGTCCGACGCCGTCCACCACACGTCGCCCGGGCCGATGTCGTAATGATTGGCCATGGTCCACAGAAGTGCGACGGCGTGACCCCCGTTGTCCCGGACCACGCCCTTGGGTGCCCCGGTGGTTCCTGAGGTGTAGAGGATGTACAGCGGATCGCCCGCCTTGACTGTCACCGGTTCCGCGGGCTCGGCGTCTGCGAGCGCAGCATCCCAATCCACCCAATTCAGGCCGAGGGCCTGCGGATCGGCGGTGAAGCCGTCGCGGTGTTTGATGATCACTGGCAGTTCGGGAACACCGGCCTTGGTCAGGGCTTCTGCGACGGTGGGCAGGTATTCAACTAGACGGTTGGGCTCCAAGCCTCCGGAGGTGGTGACAATAACTGTGGGTGCGGCGTCTTGAATGCGCACGGCAAGTTCACTGGCGGCAAATCCACCAAACACCACGGAGTGGATGGCGCCGAGGCGAGCCGTTGCCAACATGGCCATGGCGGCTTCGGGGATCATGGGCATGTAGATCAGGACTCTGTCCCCCTTACTCACTCCCTGGGCACGAAGCACTCCGGCGAAGCTGGCTACAAGCTTTGTTAGCTCTGCGTATGAATAGGCTCGCTGCGTGCCTTGCATCGCGGAATCATGAATCAGGGCGGGCTGCTGTCCACGTCCTGCCGCTACATGACGGTCAAGGGCGTTGTAGCAGGTGTTGAGTTCACCATCGGCGAACCAACGGCCCTGTGGGGCCTGTTCCTTGTTGTGCGCCTGCTTCGGCGCGACAGCCCAATCAACAGCTTGCGCGGCTTCGAGCCAGAACCCGTCCGGATCGCTCATGCTGCGCTGGTATTCATCCCGGTAGCTAACGGCAGTCAATGCCATGGTGGTTCTCCATCCACGTTGATGTGATGTGAGCCATGCTACCGTCGCGTTCAGCACCATGACAAGCCCCAATGTATACAGAAAATAGACGAACGCCGGGAATTTTTGTAAACATTGCCCAAAATAACTGTTGTTTGTATACACTAAACGGGTATTGTGTTCTGTAGAGCACATGCAGTCACATCTAGAACAGCCTGCAATTCAACGACGAGGGAGGGATCATGAGAGCGAGCGAACGCGCTTATGTCACCTTGCGCAGCGATATCATCAACTGGCGCCTTACCCCAGGGACTGTCTTGGGCGAGGTTGAACTCTCAGAACGCCTGGGTGTCTCCCGTACCCCTATACGTGAAGCACTTGCCAAGCTCACCGCCGAGGGCCTGACCGAACCGCAAAGCGGCCGCGGCGTGGTGGTCAGTGAGATTTCCCTTGACCATCTGGATGAACTTTTTGAACTCCGCACAGCGCTGGAATGCAAGGCGGCCGAACTTGCTGCACAACGGCGTAACCCGGACGTCTTCCTTGACCTGCATGAAAAGCTCACCCACGCCGGTGAGCTGATTACGGTCCAGGACCCCGCCCGCACGGACTACTACGAATTGGCAGGCGAGCTCGACAGCGCTGTCGATGCCGCCGTCGGCAATCACTACCTCAACCTAGCTCTGAAGAACCTGCGCGTACATCTTGTCCGTGTTCGCCGACTCGGCAAGGACAACCCCGCCCGACTCCGCGATGCGGCGAGGGAACATGCTGCCATTGCCTTGGCCATCGCCAACGGCAACCCCACCGTGGCCAGCGCAGCCACCACCGTCCACCTGGACAACAGCCTGCGCCACTTACTGAGCACCTCCTCCTAAACTCCTAATCTTCCCCCCCCCCTCATTTTTGAATCACCCTGCGAAAGGAACACCATGACAATTGATCACAACGTCCGCGTTTACAAGAGCGACGAGAACCTGGCCCGCGAGGACCAGCTGGCTCACAAGATCGCCACCGTGGCTGCCGATCCCGTGGCAGTGACGGCTGAGGTCACCGACATGATCATCAACCGTGTCATCGATAACGCCTCTGTTGCTATCGCATCCCTGAACCGTGGCCCCATTGTTGCGGCCCGCGCACAGGCACTGACCCACGCACCCTCCACTGGAGGCTCCGGCGCTTCCGTCTTCGGCATTACCGAGAAGGTCTCCCCCGAGTGGGCAGCCTGGGCCAACGGCGTTGCCGTTCGTGAACTGGACTACCACGACACCTTCCTCGCAGCCGAGTACTCTCACCCGGGCGACAACATCCCCCCGATCCTGGCCGTCGCCCAGCACACCGGAGCCTCAGGCGCTGACTTGATCCGCGGCATCGCCACCGGCTACGAGATCCAGGTGGACCTTGTGAAGGCCATCTGCTTGCACAAGCACAAGATTGACCATGTTGCCCACCTCGGCCCGTCGGCGGCCGCCGGCATCGGCACCTTGCTGAACCTTGAGGTTGAGACCATCTTCCAGGCTGTTGGCCAGGGCCTGCATACGACGACGGCCACTCGCCAGTCCCGCAAGGGCGAGATCTCCACCTGGAAGGCACACGCCCCCGCCTTCGCCGGCAAGATGGCCGTTGAAGCTGCCGACCGTGCCATGCGCGGACAGACCTCGCCCGTGCCGATCTACGAGGGCGAAGACGGTGTCATCGCTTGGATGCTCGACGGCGCCGACGCCCAGTACACCGTGCCGCTCCCCGCTGCAGGCGAAGCCAAGCGCGCCATCATGGACACGTACACGAAGGAACACTCCGCCGAGTACCAGGCGCAGGCGTGGATCGACCTAGCCCGCAAGCTCCACGGCGAGCACCCCGAGGCCACCGACCCGGCCAATGTGAAGTCCGTGCTGATCAAGACCAGCCACCACACTCACTACGTGATCGGCTCCGGCGCCAACGATCCCCAGAAGTACGATCCCACCGCCTCACGGGAAACCCTTGACCACTCCATCCCGTACATCTTCACCGTGGCCCTGCAGGATGGCGCGTGGCACCACGTTGACTCCTACTCCCCCGAGCGTGCCGGCCGCCCCGACACTGTGGAGCTGTGGCACAAGGTCACCACGGAAGAGGACGCCGAATGGACGCGCCGCTACCACTCCCTGGACATCGCCGAGAAGGCCTTCGGTGGCTCCGTGGAGATCACACTCAATGACGGAACGCTCATCACCGACTCCATCGCCGTTGCCGACGCTCACCCGCTCGGTGCCCGGCCGTTCGCCCGTGAGCAGTACATCAACAAGTTCCGCACCCTGGCCACCGGCCTGGTCGAGGAAGCTGAAATCAACCGCTTCATCGCGGCAGCAGAAAACCTCCCCAACCTGGCCGCAGGCGAACTGAACCAGCTCAACATCACGGCAGCTCCCGGCGTCGTGGATCTGGCAGCTGGCCCCAAGGGACTGTTCTAACATGCTGTACTCGAAGAAGACTCCCGAGCAGAAGCGCCGTGATCTGCGCGCCATGCTGGTTCCCGGCGCAGCCGTACAGTTCCCGGGTGCCTTCAACCCGCTCTCGGCCCGCCTCATTGAGGAAAAGAAGTTCGACGGCGTGTACATCTCCGGCGCTGTCCTCGCCAACGATCTGGGATTGCCCGACATTGGCATGACCACGCTGAGCGAG
Source organism: Arthrobacter sp. TWP1-1 (assembly GCF_049897845.1). Lineage (NCBI taxonomy): Bacteria > Bacillati > Actinomycetota > Actinomycetes > Micrococcales > Micrococcaceae > Arthrobacter > Arthrobacter sp. TWP1-1. The sequence continues at coordinate 15,085 of NZ_JAFCXC010000008.1, read as the reverse complement.
GTGGCGGCGCGCGGTGGGCAGATTGCCCGCATGACGGATCTGCCATGCCTGATCGACGCCGACACCGGCTTTGGTGAGCCCATGAACGTTGCCCGCACCATTCAGGAACTGGAAAACGCCGGGCTAGCTGGTTGCCACATCGAGGACCAGTTCAACCCCAAGCGCTGCGGCCACCTCGATGGCAAGAACATGGTCGATCTGGAAACGGCGGTCAAGCGCATTGCCGCCGCCGCCGATAGCCGCCGAGATGAGAACTTCTTGATCATGGCCCGCACCGACATCCGCGCTGTTGAGGGCTTGGATGCCGCAATTGACCGGGCCAAGGCCCTGGTCGACGCCGGCGCCGACGCGATCTTCCCCGAAGCCATGAAGTCCGTGGCAGAGTTTGAAGCCGTGTGCAAGGCCGTGGACGTTCCCGTGTTGGCCAACATGACGGAGTTTGGCAAGAGCGAGCTGTTCACGCGCGACGCGTTGGCAGCGGCCGGTGTCGCCATGATCATCTACCCCGTGACGTTGTTACGCAGCGCGATGGGTGCAGCTGAGCGCGTACTTGATGCGATTTCTGCCGATGGCACTCAGGAAGCCGCCGTTCCCGACATGCTCACGCGCGCCCGGCTCTATGATCTGGTTGACTATGAGGCGTACAACCAATTTGACACCGGCATCTTCAACTTTCAGATCCCCAGCCTGGACATTTCCACTAACAACGCGAATCTCTAGTTCAACACCACCCGTTTGAAGAAGACTCCAAGAAGTCTTGATGAAGGAGTGCTCACCGTGAGTGACAAAGACGTACGCAAGGGCCTTGCCGGTGTAGTTGCCGATTACACGGCCGTATCCAAGGTCAATCCCGACTCCAACTCGCTGCTGTACCGCGGCTATCCGGTGCAGGAGCTGGCAGCCAGCAAGTCCTTTGAAGAAGTGGCCCTGCTGTTGTGGAGCGGTGAACTGCCCACGCCGGAGGAGCTGGCAGACTTTGAAACCTTTGAACGGGCCAACCGCTCATTGGATCCGATGATCAAGGCGGCAATCGATCTGTTGCCGCTTGACTGCCACCCCATGGACGTTGGCCGCACAGCGGTTTCCGTCCTTGGCGCGGCCCATCCCCTGGCCGAGGACTCGTCACCGGAGGCAGAACTCAACAAGGCAAAGTCCCTGTTTGCGCAGTTCCCGGCCGTCGTCGCCTACGACCAACGCCGCCGTCGTTCCCTGGCCTTGGTGGAACCCCGTGCGGATCTGGACTACTCGGCGAACTTCCTGTGGATGACGTTTGGCGAGGAAGCTGCGCCCGAGGTTGTTGACGCCTTCCGTGTCTCCATGGTGTTGTACGCGGAGCACTCCTTCAACGCCTCAACATTTACTGCCAGGGTCGTCACCTCAACGCTCTCGGACCTGCACTCGGCCGTCACCGCTGCCATCGGCGCGTTGAAGGGCCCGCTCCATGGCGGTGCCAACGAAGCCGTTATGCACACCTTCACCGAGATCGGCATCCGGGCCGACGAGTCCCGCGAAGAGGCCGCCGCCCGCGCCAAGGCCTGGATGGAGGAGGCCCTGGCCGCCAAAAAGAAGGTCATGGGCTTCGGCCACCGCGTCTATAAGCATGGTGATTCCCGCGTGCCCACCATGAAGGGTGCGCTGGAGAAGATGATCGCCCATTACAACCGCCCGGAAATGATGGGCCTGTATGACGGTCTGGAGCAGGCCATGGAAGAGGCCAAGCAAATCAAGCCGAACCTCGATTACCCCGCCGGCCCCACGTACCACCTGATGGGTTTCGACACCGACATGTTCACGCCCATCTTCATCGCTGCCCGCATCACGGGCTGGACGGCACACATCATGGAGCAGCGCGCCACCAATGCGCTCATCCGCCCGCTCAGCGCCTACAACGGCGTTGACGAGCGCCACGTAAGCTAGCCGTTCCTGGCAGCGCCTAGGGAACGACGGCGGGAGGTCACCTTTGCTGAAAGGTGGCCTCCCGTTCGTTCCAGGCAAACCCTCGCTCATTAGCGGGGCTGTTTTCCCAAACGCTCGGTCACTTCCTGCGTAGTTGGCGGTACTGTGAAGAAACGTACCTGCAACCGCTAGAAGGAGCATCGTGGAAAAATCATCCCTGACAGCCCTGGCCCGGGAACTTATGGCCTCCGCCAAGACCAAGAGCAGTGGCCGCAGCGCCCGAACGGTCTTTGGCGGTCATGAGCGGATCCTGCGGCAGACGGTTGTTGCCCTGACAGCGGGCTCGTCCCTCGATGACCACGACAACCCGGGTGAGGCGACAATCCAGGTCCTCAGTGGCCGGATACTTCTCAAGTGTGGCGAGGTTCAGTGGGAGGGCTCCCCCGGCGACCATCTGGTGGTGCCGCTGGCCCGCCACCGTGTCGATGCCGTGGAAGACTCGGCGTTCCTGTTGACGGTGGCGAAGCCCTAACTACCGAAGTTTTCAACGAGGCTAGGCACATTGGCCGGAGTTCGGGTGCTTGAGGCGACCGTTTCATTGTCATCATTGAGCACAACCCGCCAATGGCCACGCCAGCCCGTGAGGAATTCCGGCAGCCAGTGAACGGCATCGGCCCACATGGCTTCGTGGGGAAGTTGTTCGACGTCGTGCCACTGTGGGGCGATCTCGTCGCTTTCTGTGGCAACGCCGGAGAATCGCCGGCACAGGAAAACGGTGGTGAACATGTCCAATGCGGGTTGGGCAGGGAACACAAATTCGACGGTGCCTGCGGGAATGAGGTCCATGGCCTCCACCGTGAGGCTGCTTTCCTCAGCCACCTCACGGCAGATCGCCTCAACCACGCTCTCGCCCTGCTCCACGTGACCGCCGATGCCTACGATCTTGCCAGCACCGAACCCGGTCTTTTTTAGCCCCAGCAACACCTGCTCATGGCCATCGTTGGTGCGGAGAAGGAAACACAGGGTAACGGGTGCGCTCATTCCTTCAGCATACGTCCCACTCTTGGACGAACCGCCAGATGAGCGCAGCCATGCCGAAGCCCACCACGGTCAGCACCGTCTCCAGCTCACATACTTTCCCAGAGCATCAAGGCGATCTTGGAAGCGGGCCGCTCCAACGTTGAGGAGGCCATCACGTTCCGCGTTCACCTGACCACTACTGCGGGGCAGTTTGGAGGGGACGTTAGCCAAGGGCGCGGGGATGCGAGGCCGCGTAGACCTCGCGCAGGGTATCGGCCGTGACCAGGGTGTAGACCTGTGTGGTGGTGACCGAGGCGTGACCCAGCAGTTCCTGGACTACGCGAACATCGGCGCCGCCTTCCAGCAGATGCGTGGCGAAGGAGTGGCGCAGGGTGTGCGGGGAAACCTCCACATCGACCTTGGCATGTTCGGCAACACTTTTCAGGATGGTCCAGACACTCTGGCGGCTGATCCTGCCACCACGGGCATTCAAGAACAGGGCCGGGGTTCCACCGCCCTTGGTCACGAGCGCCGGCCTGCCCCTGACTAGGTAAGCGTCAAGCGCCCGCAGGGCGTAGGAGCCAATCGGGACGATCCGTTCCTTGGAACCTTTGCCAAAGAGGCGTACCAGGGACGGTCCGTCCTGCGTGGGGTCGGGCAAGACCAAATCGTCCACGTCTAGGCCAACGGCCTCACTGATGCGCGCACCGGTGGAGTATAGGAATTCCAGCATGGCAGCATCCCGCAAGCCGGTGGGCGTGTCATTGCCGGCCGCTTCGAGAATGCGTGACACATCGTGAACGCTGATGGCCTTGGGCAGGCGCCGGCCGGCTTGGGGTGGGTGTACGTCGGCGGCAGGGTCGGCGTCGCTGACGCCTTCCAATGCCCAGAATTTATGGAGTCCCCGCACGGCGACAACGGTGCGTGCCATGGAACGCAAGCTAAGGACCGAACCTCCGTCGGCGCCGTCGGACAGGGCTTGGGCGAAGTCGCTGACGTGGTGCCGAGTAATGCCGGCCGGCGAGGTGACGTTGGCCGCCGTGAGGAATTTTTCGTAGCGCAACAGATCGCGGCGATAAGCCTGCAAGGTGTTGGCGGCAAGCCCGCGTTCAACGCCCATGTGCAGCAAATAGTCCGCAATGGCACGCCCCACGGGTGTGGACGTCGTGGACGGCGTGGCTGACGTTGCTGCGGAGGTCACCGCTGGCGGTTGGAAGGGTGTTCGGGCCAGGGGGTATTGCCGGGGCGCAGATCGGCGAAGTCGGTGCGGACCGCCTGGGCTGCTGCCAGAATGCCGACGACGGCGGACGGGTTGTGAATGCGCCCGGCCAACACGGCTGAGGCTGCTTCGTCTAGGTCAACCCAGGCGAATTGAATCTCGGCTTCTTCCTCGGTCCGCACATGCCGCTGATCTTCGGGAACCAAAGAGATTTGGCGGGCCAAATAGATCCTGATGGCTTCGCTGGAGGATCCGGGGGAATTGAAGAAGTCCGTCAGGACGTCCCATTGGGCGGCCACGAGGTCGGCTTCCTCAGCCAATTCCCGTGCGGCACCAACAACAAAATCTTCGCCTTCAACGTCCAGCAGGCCTGCCGGAATTTCCCACAGGTTCATCTGGACGGGGTGGCGGTACTGCCGGAGCAGGAGCACCTGGTTTTGTTCGTTGAGAACAACCACCGCTACTGCCCCGGGATGGTCAATATAATCCCGGGTCAGTGGCGTGGAGTCGCTGGTGAGCGAAAAGGTGTCTGAGACAACGTCCCAGATACGGCCTTGGTACACCGTGCACTGCGAATGCAGGATCCGCAAGCTTTCCTCGTCGGCAATCACGGCCGGTGAGTCAATTGGTGCAGTTCCCTGTCCGGCGGGCGGCGTACCAAGGCTCGTCACTTAGACCTCCAGCAGGCGGGTTGCGTTCTGACGATCCAGAGCCGCGGCAATCAGACCGGCAAAGAGCGGGTGCGGCCGGGTGGGGCGCGAGCTCAGTTCGGGGTGCGCCTGGGTGGAGACGTAGTACGGGTGGACGTCGGCGGGAAGCTCAACAAATTCAACCAGCTTGCCATCGGGTGAGGTACCCGAGAAGACCAAGCCTGCTGCTGCGATCTGATCGCGGTACTTGTTGTTTACCTCGTAGCGGTGACGGTGGCGTTCGGAAACGTCCGTGGTGCCGTACGTTTTCGCGATAACCGAGCCCGCGTCCAGAACTGCCGGGTAGAGACCCAGACGCATGGTGCCGCCAAGATCGCCCTTGCCGTCAACGATGTCCTGCTGCTCTTCCATCGTGGCGATGACGGGGTAGGTGGGGTTGTCGTCGAACTCCGAGGAGGACGCGCCTTCCAAACCAACAACGTTGCGGGCATATTCGATGACCATGGTCTGCAGGCCGAGGCACAGTCCCAGTGTGGGGATCTGGTTTTCGCGGGCGAACTTCAGGGCGCCCAGCTTGCCTTCGAGTCCGCGAATACCGAAGCCACCGGGAACGCAGATGGCGTCAACGTCAGCCAGCGACTTCTTGGCGCCTGCTTCTGTTGCGCACTCGTCCGACGGTACCCAGCGGATCTTGACCCGGGTAGCGTTGGCGAAACCGCCGGCGCGCAGGGCCTCGGTGACCGAGAGGTAGGCATCTGGCAGATCGATGTACTTGCCAACAAGGGCAACTTCAACGTGGTGCGCCGGATTGTGGACAACCTCGAGGAGCTTGTCCCACTTGGTCCAGTCGACGTCCTTGAAGGAGAGGCCGAGCGCACGCACAATGTAGGAATCCAGGCCCTGGGCGTGCAGGGTCTTGGGGATGTCGTAGATGCTCGGCGCGTCGGGGCAGCCGATGACAGCCTCAACATCAACGTCGCAGGCACGGCCGATCTTGGCCATCATGGCCTCGGGCAGAACCCGATCCGAACGCAGGATGATGGCGTCCGGCTGAATGCCCAAGGAGCGCAACGCAGCAACGGAGTGCTGAGTGGGCTTGGTCTTCAGTTCTTGGGACGGGCCAATGTAGGGAACCAGTGAAACGTGAGCGAAGAACACGTTGTTACGGCCCACGTCCTGGCGCACCTGACGTGCGGACTCCATGAACGGCTGGGACTCGATGTCACCGACGGTGCCACCAATTTCGGTGATGATGACGTCGGGTGCGTTCTCGCCCTCGGCGGGCAGGCGCATGCGGCGCTTGATTTCATCGGTGATGTGCGGGATGACCTGCACAGTGTCACCCAAGTATTCGCCGCGGCGTTCCTTGGCGATAACCGTGGAGTACACCTGGCCGGTTGTTACGTTGGCGGAGCCTTCCAGATTTTCGTCGAGGAAGCGCTCGTAATGGCCAATGTCCAGGTCGGTTTCGGCGCCATCGTCAGTGACGAAGACTTCACCGTGCTGGAAGGGATTCATTGTGCCAGGATCCACGTTGAGATAGGGATCGAGCTTTTGCATTGTGACCGAGAGGCCGCGTGCACGCAGCAGGTGACCGAGGCTGGAAGCCGTCAGACCCTTACCGAGCGAGGACGCGACACCGCCGGTGACGAAGATGTGTTTGGTCGTCTTGGACTGACCACTGAACCGGGAATTTGATCGTTGCACCACGGAATTCGAGCCTATCATCTAATGAGCCGATATTGCTTCCTGCTCAGGACTTAAATTATGCCGGACCACTGCGAAAACTATCGTTGAGGACGAACAGCCTGAGCCAACAATTCCTTGGCGTGAGCCTGCGCTGTCGCGGAATCCTCCTGCCCTGCCAGCATTCGAGCCAGTTCCACGACCCGTTCCTCGTAGGTCAAAAGCCGCACATTGCTGGTGGTTATTCCTGTTGAGTTTTTACTCACAGAACTCTTGGTCACAAGGATGTGCTGATCGGCAAAGGCCGCAACTTGGGGCAAGTGCGTCACCACCAGAACCTGCACATGCTCGGCAAGCATGGCTAGGCGTCGGCCAATTTCCACTGCAGCCTTGCCACCCACGCCAGAGTCCACTTCGTCGAACACAAAGGTTGGGACGGGGTCGACGGCGGCCAGCACAACTTCCAGCGCCAGCATCACCCTGGAGAGCTCACCGCCAGAAGCACCCTTGCCCAGCGGCCGGGGCGAGGCGCCGGCGTGGGGTGCCAGCAGGAAGGCGATGTCGTCCTCGCCGTGAATGCTGCGATCTGCCGTGTTGATCTCAATGACCAACTTGGCGTCAGGCATGGCCAGGGCTTTGAGCTCGTCGCTGACAGCCTTTGCAAGCTTGTCGGCAGCCTTGCGGCGCATGGCGGTAACCTCGGCAGCCAGGACCCCTAATTCGGCCAGGGCAGCGAGCTCCTCGGCCTCGAGCGATTCGATCCGCCCTGAATCATCACTCAATTCACTTAGGCGCACCCGGGCGGCGTCGGCCCACTCGATGACCTCGTCGATGCTGGGGGCGTACTTGCGTACCAAGACGGCCAGCTCGCCGCGGCGGTCCTCAACCTCGGCCAGCCGTCCGGGGCCGTCGGTATCCAGCGAAGTTGCGTAGCTGGCAAGGTCCCTGGCGATGTCGGCCAGAAGATAGCCAACCTCGGAGAGTCGTTTGGTGGTCTGCGTCAACTCCTCATCGGCATCCGCGACGCTCTCCACCAGCCGTTTGGCGGTGTCGACAAGGCCGGCGGCATCCACGCCATCGCCATAGTCTGCAGCACTCAGGGCCTCGTGGGCGCCGAGCGTTGCCTTGCGCAGTTCCTCGACATTGCCCAGCTTGACCGCCTGCGCCTTGAGGAGCTCGTCCTCGGCTGATAGGGGTGCGACGGCGTCGATCTCGGCCAACGCGGTTGTCAGCGAATCCGCCTCTCGCAACCGTTCCCGGCTTGCGGATCGCAGTTCGGCAAGCTCGGCCTGAACGGCACGCCACCGTTCAAAGACACTTCTGTACGTAGCTAGTTTGGCGGCGAACCCCTTGTTGGCTTCGGCGGCAAACTTGTCCAAGGCGGCACGCTGGGCCGAGGGATTCTTGAGCCGGATCTGGTCCGACTGCCCGTGCACGGCAACCAGGGCTTCACCCAACTCGTTGAGCACACCAATGGGAGCACTGCGCCCACCAACATGGGCACGGCTGCGGCCATCGGCGCTGACGGTGCGGGCCAGAATGAGTTGCGCACCGCCGTCGAACTCATCAATGTCCGCACCGGCTTCCACAGCTCTCAGCAGAGCGGGGTGACCCTTCGGCAATGTCAGCGTTGCCTCCGCGGACGCGCTCTTGGCACCGTTGCGCACGGACCCGGCGTCTGCCCGGTTTCCCAGCAAAAGTCCGACGGCGGTGACCACCATGGTCTTACCGGCGCCAGTTTCACCGCTGACGACGCTGAGGCCGGGGCCCAGCGGAAGCGTGGATTCGGAGATGACGCCCAAGTCGCGGATGCGTATTTCTTCGATCATGTGCGGTCCTCCCCATAAAAGCCGGTGGTGCCGGAGTAGGTACTTTCGTGCGGCGGGACGGTCAGATCGGGCACGGGCGGAACCGGCCCCGTAGGTGGCCCTTCGAGAGAGGTCTTGGGCCTGGTTGTCTTGATAATGGGAAGCTGGGTGGTGGGCGTCTGCGACACTTCTTCCGCCGGTCCCCTCCAGCCTTGCACGGGCAGCTCAAATTTCCGCACCAATCGCTCGGAAAACGGTGATTGCTGCGTCCTGGCAAGGTTAACCGGCTTACTGGAACGGGTGACCTCGATGCGGGAACCCGGCAGCAGGTCAACCGTGCGCCGACCATCACACCAGATGACACCATAGGCGCCATTGCGGCTGAGTACTTCAACGGCAAGTGTGGATGAGGGCGAGACGACTAGTGGCTTGGCAAACAGTGCATGAGCGCTGATGGGAACCATGAGCAGGGCCTCAACACCGGGCCACACCACGGGGCCGCCGGCGGAAAATGCATAAGCGGTGGACCCGGTGGGGGTGGCCATGACGACGCCGTCGCAGCCGAAGGAGGTCAGCGGGCGACCGTCAACTTCGGTGACAACCTCGATCATGCGTTCGCGGTTGCCTTTTTCCAGGGCCACTTCATTGAGCGCCCAGGTGTGGGCCACAACTTTGCCGGCAACCTTCACAACTACGTCAAGGCACATGCGTTCCTCAACGGAATATTTGCGCTGAACCACGGCGGCCACGGTTTGGATGAGCTCCTCGCGTTCGCTTTCCGCGAGGAATCCCACATGGCCGAGGTTCACACCAAGCAGCGGAACATCATATTCACGAACAAGCTCGGCAGCCCGCAGGATGGTGCCGTCACCGCCGAGCACCATAACCAGCTCAATGTCCGCCAGTGTGACGTCCCGGCCCAGGATCTCCATTTTCACGCCGGAGACGCCCAGGTATCCGGTCATATCAGCCAATTCCTCGGCGTACATGACGGGAACGATGTTGTTGGCATGAAGCTCAACGCATGCCTCAAGGGCTGCAAGCATCGATTCTTCACGGCCGGTGTGGGCCAGAATCAAGACGCGCCGTGTCATGTGCTGTTTCCTCATCATGTTGGTTGCGAACCTGCCGGAAGCTGATCCGCCGCTAGCAGGACATCATGGCGGGACGCCCCCATGCAAGCTTAAGGCCAGAGTTGAGCCAAGAGCTTGTCCACCGCGCGGTCCTGTCCTTCTATGCCATCCTGCCCTTTGATCTTATGCGCAGGGGCTGACACAGTCCGGGTAGCGAGCAGGAAATACTCCACGTTTCCCTCCTGGCCAGGCAGGGAGCTGGTCCCAATCCCGTCCAAGGAGAGGCCGTTGGCAACCGCGGAATGGGCCACCAGCGCGACGGCCCGGCGTCGTTCATTCTCGCTACTCACCACACCGGTCCGGGCCAAATTGTTCTTGCCCACCTCAAATTGTGGCTTCACCATGAGCAGCAGTTCCCCGCCGGGCTTGGTGGAGAGGGTCAACGGAGCCATGACCTTGGTCAGGGAAATAAAAGAAAGGTCGCAGACGGTGAGGTCGGCGAGAGCGCCCACATCGCCGGGCTGCATAAATCGGATATTGAGGCCCTCGTGGACCTCTACCCGCGGGTCGTTGCGCAGAGAGTCGACCAATTGATCGTGTCCCACGTCGACGGCGGCAACGCTGACCGCTCCCCTGCGTAGCAAGACGTCGGTGAATCCGCCGGTTGAGGCGCCGGCGTCGAGGCAGCGTTTTCCTGCCACGGTGACCTGAGAAAAGTAGTCAAGTGCGCCAGCAAGTTTGTGCCCGGCGCGCGAGACGTAGTCCTCTTCGTGTCCGGGAAGCACCTCGAGAACACTGTCGGCATCGACGGGGAGGGCGGACTTGGTGGTGGGGTTTCCGGCGACGGTGACGCGGCCAGCCTTGATAAAGGTTGCCGCGACCGTGCGTGAACGCGCCAGCCCTCGGTTAACGAGTTCCTGGTCAAGACGGGTCATGATGCGGCTCCGCTCAAGTGCGTTTGGGGGTCGGTGTTGAGCTCTTGTTCGAGCCCAGCAATGACAGAAGAATAAAGGGCCTTGTGCTCATCGGCCGGCAGTTGGGCGCTCTGAGCAGCCATCGTGATCAAGGCATCGACGGCATGATCGCCCGTAGGCAGGGACGTTTCGGTCCCTGCCCCGGGCTCACGTGGAAAGCTCATGGCAGCGTGGAACCCCAGCTAAGAAGGGGATTCGTGGCGCTCATGCTTTCGGGGACTACGGCCCACCATGCGGCACAGGCCGCACGCCAGGAGTCAACGTCCTCCGGGGTTCCGGCGATGTGCACCGTTGACTCCCCCGCAGCATTGAGCTCGACAGTCGCGGCAGCGGCACCACAGGTGACCTTGGCGCCGTCGTACGTAATCACAGGATATGGCTTGAACAGGTCCGGCAGCGTGGGGATAATGAATCCCGGACGCTCCGCCGTGCAGGCACGCAGCGCGGTTTCACCGGAATCCACCCCGGTCAGGACCAAGGCAGTGGCCATCCCGGCATTGTTGCCGCCAAGGATGTCGGTGTCCAAACGGTCGCCAACAACCAACGGGGCGCTCGCCCCGAGGCGGTTGGCCGCAGTGTGGAACAACGGCGCCTCAGGCTTGCCAGCCACCAAAGGATCATGTGCGACGGCGGCACGAACCACCGCGACAAGGCTCCCGTTTCCGGGGGCGATCCCACGGTCACGAGGAATTGTCATGTCCGTGTTGGTGGCAATCCAGAGAGCCCCGGCATTGATGGCGTACGAGGCCTCAGCCAGATCAGCCCAGCCAAGCGTCGGTTCGAAACCCTGGATGACAACATCCGGGGCATCAAGGGCGCTTTCGACAACCTTCATGCCCAAGGCCTGAACTTCCTGCGCCAGCGCGGTACTGCCGGTGACAAGCACCTTCGTGCCTTCAGGGAACTTCTGAGCCAACAAGGCAGCACCCGCCTGGGCAGAGCTGACAACTTGGTCGTCGTCGGCCGGGGCGCCCAGTTCACGCAGGTGTGCTGCGACCTGCGCTGGCGTACGTGAGGCGTTATTCGTCACGTACGCCAGCTTCACATTGACGCCCGCAAGGGCGGTCAATGCCTCGATCGCACCGGGAATGGCGTTGGGACCGGCATAAACTACGCCGTCCAGGTCCGCCAGTACCGCGTCAAAATCAGACAGCAACGTTTTAGTTGTCACTGTGATTGTGCTGGTCCGATTCCTCGTCTTCCGAGGAGTTGGACTCTTCTTCTTCGTCACTGTCTTCGTCGGACTCGGCATCATCGGATTCGAAGTAGGAAGACTCGGCGTCGTCCTCGTTCGTCTCGTCCTCATCCTTGGCATCGCCGGAGGTGAGTTCGGCAGCTGCCTTGGTGTCGTCGTCGTTCATCACGGGCGCAACAGGTGCGGCCATGACATCGGAAACGCGAACACGCGGTGCATCCAGGGGAATGTCCTCGTCGTCGCCGAGATCCATGATGATCTGATCGGTGCCCTCATCGATACCCAAGGCTTCCTCGGCCACCAATGCCTGGTGCTCCCAGGTCTTAGCCTCATCCTTGCGGCCTGCAGCGCGCAGAACCATGCCGTAAGCACGGAACAGGCGCGGGCTGAAGGAGAAGGCGCGGTTGATGTCCAACTGCGGGATCTCGAGTGCGGACAGTGCCGCATCCATCTCGCCCAGGTCGCCACGGGCGCCTGATTCGACGATGGCCAATTCAACCTTGCCAGCGGTGTCAAGTGTTGAGGCATCCTCTGACTTGATCAGATCAAGTGCACGGTCCGGACGGCCTAGGCCGCGTTCGCAATCTGCCATGAGGGGCAGGTGAGCGTTGGAACCGCTGATACGGCGGTAGGTGCGGAGTTCACGAAGTGCCTCGCCGTACTTGCCGGCGGCGTAGGCCGTCATGGCAACTGCTTCACGGACACAGGCCAGACGGCCACCGCGACGGCTTGCAGCCAGTGCGTGCTCGAAAGCTACCTCGGGTACGAAGTCGATCAAGCGGCCGGCCATGACGAGGTGCTTTGAAACCCACTCGTTGTTGCGTTCGTCCAAGATACGCAGCTGGGCGCGGGTTACCTTGTCCAGCTCCTGACCGGTTACATCGGGATCAATTTCCGGTGAACGCTCACGATCGGGGCGGTTGGAGCTGCGCAGATCGGCAGCGTTACGCTCCGGAGCCGTGCGGGGACCCGTGCTGGAGCTACGGTCATCGCGGCCACCAAAGCTGGGACGGTCATTGCTGCGTGCAGGACGGTCACCGTAGGACGGGCGATCGTTGCTACGTGCCGGACGTGCGTCACGATCACCGAATGAACGGCCACCCTGAGCGCCGCGGTCATCGCGTGAACCGTAGGACGGGCGATCGCCGGACGGGCGGCCACCCTGAGCACCACGGTCGTCACGTGAACCATAGGAAGGACGGTCGTTACTGCGGGCGGGACGGTCACCGTAGGGACGGTCGCCACCGGTACGTGCCGGACGGTCACCGTAGGACGGGCGATCGTTGCTGCGTGCCGGACGTGAGTCGCGGTCACCGAATGAACGGCCACCCTGAGCACCGCGGTCATCGCGTGAACCATAGGAAGGACGATCGCCGCTCGGGCGTGCGGGACGATCACCGTACGACGGGCGATCGTTGCTGCGTGCCGGACGTGCGTCGCGGTCACCGAATGAACGGCCACCCTGAGCGCCGCGGTCATCGCGTGAACCGTAGGAAGGACGGTCGCCGCTCGGGCGTGCGGGACGGTCGCCGTACGACGGGCGATCGCCGGACGGACGTCCACCCTGTGCACCGCGGTCATCGCGTGAGCCATAGGAAGGACGGTCGCCAGACGGGCGGCCACCCTGGCCACGGTCTTCACGGTTGCCATAGGGACGGTCTCCGCCGGTGCGTGCCGGACGGTCGCCATATGACGGGCGATCTCCGGTCGGACGTCCACCCTGTGCGCCACGGTCATCGCGTGAACCATAGGAAGGACGGTCGTTGCTTCGTGCGGGGCGGTCGCCGTACGACGGGCGATCTCCGGTCGGACGTCCACCCTGTGCGCCGCGGTCATCGCGTGAACCATAGGAAGGACGGTCGTTGCTTCGTGAGGGGCGGTCGCCAAATGACGGGCGATCTCCGGACGGGCGTCCACCCTGGCCACCGCGGTTGTCGCGATCACCGAACGGCTTGCGGTCTTCGCGGCGTCCGTTGACCATGGGGCGGTCCGCGCCACGGTTGTTGCGGTCTCCGAATGCGGGACGGTCACCACCAGAGCGTGCGGGACGATCGTCGCGATTTCCATAAGAAGGACGTGAATCGCGGTCACCGGTCGGGCGTCCACCCTGTGCGCCGCGGTTGTCGCGGTCACCAAAAGAGCGCGCCGGACGATCAGAGTAAGGACGCGCCTGCTGGCGGTCGTTTGTGGGGGGACGTTCCGTGTAAGGGCGGTCGTTTCCACCCTTGTTGTCGCGTCCGCGAGAATTATCCTCGCGCTTACCTTCGTAATGCTCAGCCATGCCGACTCCTAAACCTTCGAGCGCACTAACTGGCACAGTAACAGCCGCTCTTCACTTATGATGATCTTTGAAAAATCTCTGGACCCATTGGTCCATCTACCAGTCTAGTCGAGCTTGGCGGCTCCACCCATGAATCTGGCGTATCTGGACAAGATGAGTGACCAATCACAAACAAACACGTTGTCCGAGTCACTTTCTGAGCCCGTTATTTGCTCACAACTGATTGTCATGCGGGTCATTCCGGCCTCTGATGGCTCAAAACGGATGTCAACCTCGGAAGTTCCAAATTCTTCTTGGCCCAAAGTCCACCGGAATTTGATGAATTCAGGAGAGTCCCACTCCTGAATGTCAGCCCAAACAATCTCTTCACCATCCTCAGACTCTTCCACCAGATGATCGCGAAGGATCGCAATATGACTACCTTCACCAAACACACTTAGTTCTGCCACGGGCCACCAGAGGTGAACTGCATCAGTGAAGCCGTCAAAGGCCGGATCCAGGGGAACCTCGATGACCACAGAGCCCTCGTACGGCTTAGCCTCGGAAGGAGACACGTAGTCCGGCTCATGGGCATGGGAAAAAAGATTCTGCATCCGCCAACCTTACTCCCGAACGAAGTCAGATGGCCCTCCCCGGAGGCCCGCCAGATGTATCACCTACATCATCGGTCTCCACGAAATGAGATTCCTCACATGATCGCTGGACTTTTACGCTCTAGCTGGCGGTGTGGGGTTGGTGGCCGGCACCCGCGTCAGGGGTTCTTTAAACAGCGCCGGCCGCCTGGTCGGCGGCCGGTCTGTTGGTGTTGTTAAGTGAAGGGAGGCCCCGCACCAAGTAGTTGGTGTGGGGCCTCGACCTTTGTTACGTGTTGTCCGGCGGTGTCCTACTCTCCCACATCCTCACGAATGCAGTACCATCGGCGCTGTGGGTCTTAGCTTCCGGGTTCGGAATGGGACCGGGCGTTTCCCCCACGCTATGACCACCGTAACTCGTTCCCCATACCAGTGAGCTTGCGCTTGTGGTTGGGTGGCTTGTTGGGTGTTCTGTGATGAACAACAGTATTTTATTATACAAGACATTCCCGTGAGTGTTTGACCAGGAATGTTCCTGGTCAAGATACCGGTAGGGGTGTCTTGCTTTTTGGTTTCAACGTTACAAACCGTTTGGGTTTGTTGGTTGGGAACCACATAGTGAACGCGAGCAATTTATGCTTTATAAAAATGTGTGTTGTGTAAGTTATCGGCCTATTAGTACCGGTCAGCTTCACGAGTCTTTAGTCCTCG
>NZ_JAFCXC010000007.1:0-184753 GCF_049897845.1 Arthrobacter sp. TWP1-1 | reverse complement strand
AAACCAAATAACCAATTCAATATAAATAAATTGGTATCAATAAAACTTGGCACACTATTGAGTTCTCAAACAACAACCGCTCCCAGCCACACACCAAAAACAACCCGTAAACAACAGGTAAATCCTTGACGATCAGTGCCAGGGCAACTTTGCAAGCTTACCGAACCAGCTTTCAAAAAGCAAATCCATAAACCCGCCGCCATTCAACCCGAAACGAGCCAAACAACCACCCAAGACATGCAAAACGACCGGAACAAACCGGCCACACAAACTCAGGATTTTCGCACCCGCAGCAAGCGGGGCAACTCGAAAAACAATACACACCTTTTCGCTGGCACGCAAATCCACAGGGCCCCAGGGGCGGGCCCCCGGAGACAGTGCTCTCCGATTCCTGTGCGGGATTCTGGGTCGCCGGCGATATTAGCTGCTGGCAACCTTCAGCAAATACTTAGGTGCCAACATCGCGCAGAGTCCAGTAATCGCCCAAACAATCAGCGCGGCCAGGATCCAGGTAAGGAAGCCATGGATCCTGATGCCGCCAAAGGGCAGGTTGGCGATGATCAAGGCCAGCAGTGTTGAGGCAAGCGATGCGAGCCCGGCAAGTGCGGGCACATGCGTGCTGGCCAACTTGGCCACAAAGCCAGTCAAAAGTGATTGGGTGATCGTGAAGATGACGACTGCCGTAAGGAATCCACCAAGTCCAAGGCTGAACCGCGGGAGGAGCATCGCAGCAATAATGATGGCCACTGCGGAGCTACCAAGCTGAATGCCAATGCCGATCAATAGTTTCTTCATTCCTTGATCCTATGCTGCAGTGATCCGCTGGCGCAGGGAAGGCTGTGGAGCACCCGCCAGATGCTCCTATATATAGGTCACTAAATGCGATGACTTCACTCCTATATATAGGCACTGATGTTCGCTGCATCGACAGCGGCAGAAATGGCACTATCTTCTGTCCGATTGAGTACTGCCGTTCCCTGCGCCAAGGTGCCCTGTGATTCTGGAACGTGGGGCGCAGGGCGGCGGCACACTCGAATCTGGCAGGCCCCCTAAACCACGGATCTGCAGGGCGGACCCACCTGCAACACACCCGAGCCTCAGACTTTTCGTCCTATACGCCCTATGGGCCCTGAACTGATGAATTAAACAAAAGATCCCCGGCAAAACCATTGGTTTTACCGGGGATCTTTCAAAAACGTGCGCGAGGGGGGATTTGAACCCCCACGCCCTTTCGGACACTGGCACCTGAAGCCAGCGCGTCTGCCGTTCCGCCACTCGCGCGTTTTTTGCAATCCACTTAGGTGTTGAGTTGTTTTCAACATTCAGTGGAACAGCGAGATCAAGCATATAGGACTTTGTGCCAATTAACCAAAACGGGGCTCTCAGCCCCCGGATTAGTGGCCTCGAAGGGCCTGAATATCGCTAAACCACGCGGATTTCGGCCCATCTGGGCCAGTCTGCGCAATCCCCTCCCCTGGTAGGAAATTTGCCACATCCAAGCCAAGTGATAGGTATATTCAAAGGCACCGGCAGTAGTATCAACCTTGAACAGCGTTGCCCGCGGTGCGGACAACCGACAGGTAGCGCCCTCGAATTGCGCGGCAGAGAGCCGTTACTAGCGCAGCTTGACGACTGCGGAATCGAACTGAAAGGGAGGAGAGCACATGGGATTGTTTGACAACGTTGAGAAGGGCATTGAAAAGGCCGTCCGTGGTGCCTTCTCTCTGGGTTCCAAGACCCTCCAGCCGGTTGAGATGGCCAGCGCCCTTCGCCGGGAGCTCGATGACAAGGCCATGACACTGGACGCAGGGCGAACACTCGCCCCGAACGTCTTCAACATCGAGTTGGGCGACGCCGACTTCGAACGAGCCCGATCATGGGGCGTCACCCTGGCCGAAGAGCTTTGCGATGTGGTTATCAACCACTCACGCAGCCAGGGTTACGTGCTTCAGGGTCCCGTCCGGGTTGCCTTTACCCATGAGAAAGACCTGCGGTCGGGCCAATTCGAGGTTCGTTCCTCCACCGAGAAGGAAAATGGCGCGCCCGCACAAACCCAGCGGCCACAGGCCCCGGTGACCCCACCGGCCAGGCCAAGTCAGAACCCCGGAGCTGCACAAGCACCGGCAGCTGTTTACAAACGGCCAGTCGCTCCGGCCAGAGCTAGTGGACAGCCAGTGCTGGACATTGACGGTCAGCGATACTCACTCAACGCGGCGTCGATCGTTCTGGGCCGGTCTTCCGAGGCCGACATTCTCATCGACGACACCGGCGTCTCGCGCAAGCACTTGGAAATCCGCACTCTCGACGGCACCAGCACGGCTGTTGACCTTGGTTCAACCAATGGCAGTTATGTTGACGGCCGCCGCGTCCATGGCACCGCAGATTTGCACGACGGATCAAACATCACCATGGGAGGTACGCAGATAACTTTCCGTGTAGTGCCGGCGCGCAGCGGAGGCTCCCGATGAATGATCTAAGCCTCGTTGTCACAATTTTGCGCTTCGGATTTCTGGTTCTCATGTGGATCATGGTGTTCAGTGTTGTCGCAGCCATGCGCCGGGACCTAGTCATCGGCCGGAAGGCCAAAGTGGGGGAACCTACAGCACGCCAGGCGCGCAGGCACCCTGAGCTGGTCGAAGAAACTCCACCAGCGAAGGTACAGGCCCGCCAGCTGGTGGTCACCGAGGGCCCACTTGCCGGCACCACTTTGGAGCTTTCCGGCACACCCATTTTGCTGGGTCGAGCTCAGGATGCCACCTTAGTGCTTGAGGATGACTACGCTTCGGGACGCCACGCTCGCCTATTTCCACAGGGCACCCGCTGGTTTGTTGAAGATTTGGGATCCACCAATGGAACATTCCTCGGTGGCAGTGCATTGACGCGCGCCCTCCCTGTGGAAATCGGGGTCCCTGTGCGGATCGGCAAAACGGTCATCGAATTGAGGCCGTGAGTATGGCCGAGTACCCGCTAGTTCTGCGTTATGCAGCCCGATCCCACGTGGGATTGGTCAGGGCAAAGAATGACGATTCAGCCTATGCGGGCCGGTATTTGGCAGTTGTCGCTGACGGCATGGGTGGCCACGCCGGCGGTGACGTTGCCAGCGCGTCCACGGTTCTGGACCTGATCCACCTTGATCACAATCTCCATGATGATGACGCAGGAACCCACCTTGCGGATGAGATTCAGAGCGCGAACTCCCTGCTTTCTGAGCTGGTTCACGTCAACCCCAAATTGGCTGGCATGGGCACCACGGTCACAGCACTGTTGCTTTCCGGGAACAGACTTGCCTACGCACACATAGGTGATTCCCGTGCGTACAGACTGCGTGACGGTGTCTTTGAGCAGCTGAGCACCGACCATACATTCGTGCAGCGCATGATCGATGAGGGGCGCATGACCGAGGCTGAGGCCGAGGTTCACCCACACAAGAACGTGCTGATGCGCGTGCTTGGCGATGTTGATGCTTCGCCCGAGCTTGACCTCAAGTACTTCGACGCTATCCCCGGCGACCGCTGGTTGCTTTGCTCGGATGGCCTGAACTTTGTCCGTCACGAAATGGTCGAAGAGGTCATTCGCAACACCAAGTCGCTGACGTCCGCCGCTGAGACCTTGATCGATCTAACGCTGGCTGCCGGTTCACCCGACAATGTCACGGTAGTGGTTTTTGACATCGCTGAGGATGTTCCGGACCAGACAGCTGCGCTTGAGACGGTGCCGGCAGCTGCTATGGATGCCACCACCCAGGCTCCGCTACCGCCGGATGAAACGGACGACGTCGGAGACTCGCCGGAGTCACAATCGGAGACCCTCGTCGTTTCTGATGCCGGGGACGATGCTGACGCCGACCCGGCCATCGACAGTGAACCTGAATCCCTCGATTCATACGTTCGTGCGGAAGCGGTCCGCCAAGAGCTCGCTGCACGCGAACATCAACTCGTTGGCGCGGCCGTGACAGCAAATGCAGAGGGCAAAATCCCGCAGCTGGCCAGGCATCCCGCCATCCCGCGGGCAGCCACGGTGTTGACCCACAAACCGACAGCGGAATCCACCACACTGGTTGAAGACACCGAGGTATCACTACCTCGCCTTCGCCGCCGTCCGTGGTTGCTCGCCATAATCGGCGGGTTAACGGCCTTAGTCATAGTTGCCGGTTCCTGGGCAGCTTATGCGTGGACACAGACCCAGTATTTTGTGGGTGCTGCCGACGGAAATGTGGCCATCTATCAAGGCGTTTCACAATCGCTTGGACCAATATCGCTATCCCACCTGTATCGCGAAACAACCGTTAAGGTTGTCTCATTGCCCGCCTACTCACAACAGCTAGTGGCAAATACCGTGCCAGCGCCAACACTCGGTGACGCTGAACAGATCATCAGTGACCTCCAGCTAGGCACCGGTTCGAGCCTCCCCCCGTGCGAACTGCTTGCAACTCCGAAAAGCAGCGCAACATCCACCGCAAAACCGACAGCCACTACAAAACCGTCGGCAACGGCCACACCATCGGCAAAAGCCACGCCGACCGCCATACCCTCGGGTACAACCGGTCCTTCTGCTGGCAGCACTACGTCGCCAACAGCACAAGCAAGCTGCATACCCGGAGGTGGAAAATGAGCCAATTACTGACGGTGGAAAAACCGCGCCGCAATACCGAGCTCTTTCTGCTCGTCCTTGCCCTAGGCGTGTCCGCCATGGCCAATGCACTGGTGAACCTTAATCTTGGCCGCAGTTTTGATAACGACTTCTATACACAAATCGCTATTTTGGCCGCGCTTTCCCTAGTTTTCCACGTTGTTCTGAGGATTCGGGCGAAATATGCCGATCCGGTCATATTGCCTGTAGTCGTAGCCCTGAACGGCATTGGTCTGGCTGTCATCCACCGCCTTGACATCACCTCGGGTGATACTGCGGCAACACGCCAGTGGATGTGGACCAGCCTTGCTGTTGTTGCAGCCATAGCGGTGATGTGGTTCTTACGGGATCACCGAATCTTGCGCCGCTATACCTATATTTCACTGTTGGTTTCAGTCGTCCTGCTAATCCTGCCGCTCGTTCCAGGGATCTCGGCTGGCAGTGTCTACGGCGCCACGGTCTGGATTTCCATCGGCCCCTTCACTTTTCAGCCAGGCGAAATTGCCAAAATCACCTTGGCTATATTCTTCGCAGGGTATTTATCTTCAAATAGGGACTTGATCCTCCTGGCCGGTAAGAAGATCGGCCCCTTGCAGCTCCCGCGAAGCCGCGATCTGGCGCCCATGATCGTGGCGTGGCTGGCCAGCGTCGGCGTGCTAGTTTTTCAGCGAGATTTGGGATCCTCGGTCTTGTTCTTTGGTCTATTCATGGTCATGATCTATGTGGCAACCAGCCGGGTCAGCTGGATCTTGATCGGTGTCGGGCTCATTGCGGTTGGTGGCGTAGCGGCCTATCAAATTTTCCCCCACGTCGCCCGCCGTATCGACGTTTGGGTCAACGCCTTCGACCCCGAATACATTGGCGCAGATTTTGGTAGCTTCCAGGTTGTTGAAGGATTGTTCGGCCTTGCCAATGGCGGACTGTTTGGTACCGGACTTGGCCAAGGCACGTCCGAGAAATTGCCTGTGGCAAACAGCGACATGATCATCGCGGTCATTGGTGAGGAACTCGGTCTGATCGGACTCTTCGCCATATTGTGCCTTTATGCTCTCCTGGTGGCGCGCGGATTCCGCGCAGCCTTGGGTACCCGCGATGCCTTTGGGAAGCTACTTGCGGTGGGATTGTCATTCGCAGTCGCACTGCAATGTTTCATCATCATCGGTGGTGTCACTCGGCTCATTCCCCTGACCGGCCTCACAACACCGTTCTTAGCCGCCGGTGGCTCATCCTTGTTGGCGAACTGGATAATCGTGGCCCTCATACTTAAAATTTCCGACGCCGCACGGCGTCCCATCGACCTAACCGGCCCAGCGACTCCGCCGAGCCCTAAGCCGGATACCGTACAGACACGCAAGGAGGTTTCCTCACCATGAATCTAGCGATCAGAAATTCCTGGATAGTAGCCGTTGCCTTGTTTGCGCTTCTCTTTGGCGCCGTCTCTTACGTGCAATTCTTCGCCGCCGATTCGCTCAATGCGAACCCACAGAACAACCGTCAACTTATTGCAACTTTCTGCAGTAACCGAGGACCCATCCTTGTTGATGGGCAGGCCATCGCTGAATCAGTTCCCAGCGGAACCGACTGCAAGTACCAGCGCACCTACAACGATCCGGAGCTGTACGCCGGGCTGACCGGCTTCTTTAGTAAGTTCTCCGGACAGTATGGTGTCGAGGATGCTATGCGGGATGAATTGACAGGGAACTCCGATTCGGCCCTCTTCGATCGAATTGCCCAGGCTTTCACTGGCGAGCAGCAGCAGGGACGTTCAGTTGAACTGACTATCGACTCGTCCATCCAAAAGCTGGCTTTTGACATGATCCCTGATGATGTCGGCGGCTCCATTGTGGTCATGAATCCCAAGACCGGAGCCATCATCGCCATGGTTTCCAAGCCTTCATATGACACGAACCTGATGGCCACCCACAACGAGAATGACTTCGCCGCCTCCATGAAGTCCCTGACCGCCGTTCCGGGGATTAACCTCTACGGCTCGGTGGCCTACAGGGAGACTTACGCGCCAGGCTCTGTCTTCAAGATCATCGACACCGCGGCAGCCTTGGAATCGGGAAAATATAACAAGGACAGCATACTTCCCAACCCTAGCGAGCTGACGTTCCCTGGCATCGACTACGCGCTGCCGAATTATGCCAACGGCCAGTGCTACACCAAGGACAAGGCAAGCTTTGCCTTCGCCTTGGAAAACTCCTGCAACACTCCATTCGCCAGTATCGCCTTGGATCTGGGGCAGGACGCGATCACCGCCGAAGCTGAGAAGTTCGGCTTCAATGACAATTCGCTAGAGTTCCCCGCCCGGGTTACCGCCAGCAGTTTTCCTGGTAGCGATGGCGTCTTGGATGCACCATCCCTGGCACAGAGTGCTATTGGTCAGAAAGATGTCCGAACCACACCATTGCAGATCGCCATGATGACGGCGGCGATTGCCAATGGTGGCGAGCAGATGGCCCCAAACCTTGTGAAGACTGTCCGGACGCCTGATCTCAAAACCGTTTCCTCACTTACGCCCGAAGTACTCAGGCAGTCGACAACGCCGGAAGTCGCAGCCCAAATCAAGGACTGGATGGTTAGCGTTGTTGATAACGGCATTGGTTCGGCTGCGGCTGTTCCCGGTGTCCAGGTAGCGGCCAAGACCGGTACGGCAGAACTCGGCCTCACAGAAAGTGGAGTAATGCTCAACAACGCATGGTTTACCGGCTTTGCCCCGGCCAACGACCCAGAAGTCGTGGTCACAATCGTCATGCCGAAGGTTGACGTGGCCACTGGAGCACAATTGACAAGTCCCAACGCAAGTAAACTCTTCAAGGCGGTGTTGAACAAGTGAGGCCTATATCTGGTATCACCTTAGGCGGCAGGTTCCAACTCACATCACGCATTGCCATTGGCGGCATGGGCGAGGTGTGGCGGGCACAGGATCAGGTCCTGGGCCGCATAGTTGCCATCAAGATCCTCAAGGACGAATACACGGGGGATCCCGGCTTCCGTGCCCGTTTCCGCGCCGAAGCCAAGCACACCGCCCTGCTCAACCACGAAGGCATCGCCAACGTCTTTGACTACGGCGAAGAGGATGGTTCGGCCTACCTGGTCATGGAACTTGTTCCCGGCGAGCCGCTGTCAACACTGATTGAGCGTGAGCGTGTACTCTCGGCCGATTGGACCCTGTCCATGATTGCCCAGACTGCCCGCGCCCTGGCCGTGGCCCACGCTCAGGGTCTTGTGCATCGTGATGTGAAGCCTGGCAATCTGCTCATCACGCCGGAAGACAAGGTCAAGATCACCGACTTTGGCATTGCACGCTTGGCTGACCAGGTGCCGTTGACCCAGACCGGTCAGGTCATGGGAACGGCTCAGTACTTGGCGCCCGAGCAGGCTACTGGACAGATTGCCACCGGTTCAAGTGACATTTATTCCCTTGGTGTTATTGGTTACGAGTGCATTACCGGACACAGGCCATTCTCGGGCGAATCCCAGATTGCGATTGCCCTGGCCCAGGTAAATGATGCTCCTCCACCGCTTCCAGACACCCTGCCGGTACCCGTACGCGCGCTGTTGATGTCCATGCTGTCCAAGGAACCAATAAACCGCCCGGCAAATGCCTTGAAGTTGTCAGAGGCGGCAGAGGCAATCCGTGAAGGCGATATCAAGAAGGCCCACGCAGCGGTTCCGGGCATGCTGTTGTTCGAAGCGACAACCGGCCCCATCACGGCACCGGTTGACGTCAATGCCACAGCGCCTACCTCGGTTGTTGGAAACATTGCCGAGCCCACAACCACGGCGCTGCCTGCTGTCGTTCCGGATGTACAGTCCTCAAGCCCCACTCGCGCAGAGATACTTGGCGCAGAGCGCGCCTGGCAAGCAGAGCAGGCGCCGCATGATTTGCTCAGCACAGATGATGACGAAGCTGTGGAAGAGCCAGCCAAGAAGGGCCGGAGTCCCTGGACGTGGCCTCTCATTGGACTCCTGATCTTGCTCGTGTTTGCTGTTGGGGCGCTCCTGCTGCAGGGCGCCGGACTCCTTGGGAACAATGATGACCCGGCCCCGACAACGTCGCCCTCGACCACCACGAGTCAGCGTCCCAGTACGGCCCCGCCAACGACGTCCGAGGCACCTACGCCAAGTGACACGCCGGACCCAACCACCGAGGCCCCGAAACCGAAAGAAATTGAAGTAATCAGCAATGCGCTGGTTGGCAAGTCCTTCGCAGACGTTGAAGGTCTATTGGCCGGCTTGAATGTGGAACGCGTCGACGAGTTCAGTGATACATATGCAGCAGAGACCGTGATGGCAGTTACCCCAACGGGGAAGCTTGTTGAAGGATCCACCGTCACCGTGACGGTCTCGAAGGGACCCGCGACGGCCGCTGTTCCCTCCTCCGTTGGCCAGGAGGGCAATGCTTACGACCAGGCACTTGTTGCCGCAGGGTTCATTCCCAACCGGATCGAAGAGGCCTCGGCCACCGTGGCAAAGGGCGTCGTCATTCGCACCACTCCTGCGGCAGGAACACAGCTTGAGACAGGGTCCACGGTGGCCTATTACGTCTCCTCCACCGGTCCTGCCGACGAACCTTCAGCAACACCAACGGCAACCGCAGGGGGACAGTAATTTCATCGGTCTCCCCAAGCATCTCCCCCTCACCAACTCACTGAAAGGACAAGCAAATAGCTATGAACATTCCGCGCGTCCTTAATGACAGGTATGAGATCGGTGAGCTGCTTGGCCGCGGCGGCATGGCTGACGTCTACAAGGCTCGGGACCTCCGCCTGAGTCGCGCAGTAGCCATTAAGCTGCTCCGTGCCGACGTTGCAAGGGATTCACAGTTACAGGCCCGCTTTCGCCGTGAGGCCCAGGCCGTGGCAGGCCTGAACCATCCCTCCATCGTCGCGGTTTACGACACGGGCGAACATGTCATGGACGATCAGCTGCGTGACAGTGCGCATCTGCCCTACATCGTCATGGAATACGTCCACGGGAAGACGCTGCGGGAACTTATCCGCGGCAAGGACATCTCCACGGATCAGGCCATCGAGTACACCATGGGTGTCTTGTCAGCCCTTGACTACAGCCATCGCGCAGGCATAGTGCACCGCGATATCAAACCGGCCAACGTCATGGTCACGCAGGATGAGCACGGCATTCTCGGCCAGGTGAAGGTCATGGATTTTGGTATCGCCAGAACCATTTCCGATGCGGCTGCAACGATGACCCAGACTCAGACTGTCATGGGCACGGCCCAATACCTCTCTCCCGAGCAGGCCCTCGGGGAGAGCGTGGACGCGCGCAGCGACCTTTATTCGGCCGCCTGCCTTCTGTTTGAAATGCTCGCCGGGCGCCCACCATTCACTGGCGATTCACCGGTCTCCGTGGCCTACCAGCACGTGCGTGAGCTTCCTCCCGCACCCAGCACCTTTAACGCCAAACTTTCCTCAGCCCTTGACGCGCTATTGGCGCACGCCCTAGAAAAGGACCGGACGCGCCGATTCCAGAATGCCGCCTCCTTCCGTCGCGCGCTCCAGGCGGCCGGCACTGGCGTCATTCTCACCAGTAGTGTCGCACCCGTGCCCGAGCCTGTGCCCGCGCCAGTTCCGCTAGCAGCTGCGCCTGAAGCCCCCAGCGCTCCCACTCATGCCTTGCCCGTCACGGACGACGGCGGACCCTCCACTCGTGCGATGGCGAAAGTCATGGCCGGGGGAGCCTTGACCACCGACATAGGCGAACCGGAGAACCTTGGGGAGGTTGCGCCAGCCCAGAAACGACGTCGTAGGGCGTGGATGGTGTCCCTGTTCGTCCTGCTGGCGCTTATTTTGGGCGGTGGTGGCGTGCTGGGATACAACCTGATCAACGCGAAGCCGCCAGCCGTGCAACAAGTTACCGTACCTCCACTTGCCGGACTCACTCTCGAAACAGCCATACTTCAATTACGCGATCTTGACATGGTGCCGACCAGCACCGAGGAATTTTCCAGCGAGCCAGAGGGCGAAGTCATCCGAACATTCCCCCAGGAAGGCGCACAGCTAAACCCGGGCGCCGACGTCGAAGTGTTCGTTTCCAAGGGCCCCTCGGAAGTACAGATGCCCAAGGAAATAGCCGGGCGAACGGAGGCAGAGGTCCGCTCCAGCCTCACAGCACTGGGTCTGACGATTAACCTCAATGACATGGTCAACGACCCTCTAATCGGAGCCAATCTTGTTGTGACGTCCGATCCGGCCCCCGGTGCGACCGTCCCTGCGGGCACCGCGGTCACTCTGAAGATTTCCACCGGTCAGGTCCTGATGCCATCATTGTTTGACCTAACCAAGGATTCGGCCAGTGTAAAGGAAATCGTCACGGCCGCCCTGAAAGAGGTTTCACCGTATTTGGAAGTGACTTTTGAGGAAGCCGAGAATGCTGTTGTCACGCCCGGCATGGTCACCGCCCAGTCGGTCGTGGCCAGCACGCTCGTTGCGCAGCATACAACCGTCATAGTGACCTTGGCCAAGGCTCCTGCAACGCCCGAGCCCTCGGCCACCACCGCGCCAGTGGAAACCCCCACGGCCACAGCAACCCCGTCTGCAAAAAAGACCAAGGGCCAGGGTTAATTTCTGGCACGCTCCAGTGCCTGTCAGCTGTTGATCAGCGGGCTCAGTGTTGCTGCCTTGGCCACAGCTCCAGCCATTCCCATGGATTCAAGCCAGTTGCCCAGCATCGTGTAGCCGCCCTCGGTGAGAACGGATTCCGGATGGAACTGGACCCCGCACAGGGGTGCGCTCTTGTGCGCCAAACCCATGATCACGCCGTCGGCCGTTTCTGCTGTCACTTCCAGCACCTCAGGGATACTGCCCGGGACAGCTGAAAGTGAGTGGTAACGGGTGGCGGTGACCGGACTGGGCAGGCCGGCAAACACACTGGTGCCGCGGTGGTGAACCTCGCTGGTCTTTCCATGCATGAGCTGCTCCGCATGGGTAACCACACCGCCAAAGGCCTCGGCGAGGGCCTGGTGGCCAAGGCAAACACCCAACATGGGCTTTGCATTCTCGCCACACCACTTGATCAATTCGATGCATACGCCGGCCTCGGCAGGGGTGCCGGGGCCGGGGGAGACCAGTACGCCGTCGCGCGCGCTGGCAAGCTCGATGGCCTCTTCCAGGGTGACGTCGTCGTTGCGTACAACTGTCGTCTCGGCCCCTAGTTGCTGCAGGTAGCCAACTAGCGTGTAGACAAAGCTGTCGTAGTTATCAATGACTAGAATCCGCACTGACATGTCAGACTCCACCGCCAATCGTTGAATCGGTAAGAGGGTTGAACTGGCTCAACCATGGGAAAACAAATTGCATCAACGCCAGTACTGCGGCCGCCAAGAAGAGGACGGCGGTCATGATGCGGAACCATAATGGCCCGGGGAGATGTCTAAAGATCCAGCCGTACATGCTCAGCCTTTCTGGTTCGCTGCGACTTGGGCTGCAATGGCGGCAGGAGGGCCTGCACTGGCGGGCTGCCAAGATTCCATGATCGAGTATGCAACGATGCGTTCCTCGGCACCAAAGCGGGGGTTGCAACTGGTCATGGTCATGAACCGCTCGGTAGGCGTTGCACCTGCTTGCGTGGGAACGGGCAGCAAGACATCGCCACGGCTTGGCAACACGATCTGGTTGTTGCGGAACACGTAGGTGTAATAACCGTCCTTGGTCTGGACGTAAATCTTGTCACCCGGGACTAGGGTATGAATGGCGTCCAGGACGGCGCCGTGAGTCTGCCGGTGGCCCGCAACCGCAAAGTTTCCAACACCTCCGGGCATGGTGGAGCTGTCATAACGGCCCAGTCCCAATGTATCTAGCTGAGCCTGCCCCACGCCCTCCACCAAGGGCCGGCTGTAGGTGGCACCGAAGCGCGGGATGTATACAACACCAAACACGGCACTGAGATCAGAGGGTTCGGCCATGACAATGGGCTGGCCGTAGTCTGTGGGCGCAACCGCGGCCGGGGGAGTAACAGGGCCTTGGAAATCGTGGGCGAATTGTGAAACGGCAGCCTGCTGCGCGGAATTGGATTCGATGTTGGTCCACCATAGTTCCCACACAACAAAAAGCAACAAGATGACGCCACAGGTAATAAGGAGCTCACCTATGACCTGGACCAGGGTGCGGAAGAATCCTTGTTTGGAGCGCTGTGCGCGCTTTCGCCGATCGGATCGCTTTCGGCTGTCTCGAACTCTTGCATTGCCGGAGATCAGTTCATCAACGCCCACAGCTTTATCAACAAGGTCTGGCGAGTGAGCCACGCGGGTCTCCTGACTGAAGTTGGGCGGTAAAGTCATGCAATCTGAGGCTGCACTAAATACAGCTAGAATTACGACAACGATACCGGCAGTTCACCGACCTGGAACAATTCCCGCAACAACATCACAGGTAATGAACCGCCCGTCAACCCACCGAGTGGATCGTCTTGTCGGTCCCAATGTCAAGGAGCTCCTGTGCCCGAGTCAAAACCGCGTCGCCGCCCCGCCAAGGCCCCGGTTCAAACGCCTTCCGCCAAAACACAGCAGCCCAACGCCGTTTGGTTCCTTCCGGTCATGGTCACCCTCATGCTGGTAGGTCTGGCCTGGATCATCACTTATTACATCTCGGACGGAAAGTTCCCGATTCCCAATATCAGCAACTGGAACATCGGCATTGGCTTTGGAATAGCGCTGGCCGGGTTCATGATGACGACCCGCTGGCGCAGCTAAGCTTCAAGGTTCACTTTCCTTTTTTGCCTGAATTTTTCTGCTTTACCGAAGTGCTCTCAACGTAGCGCCCTTCAGTACTCCCTGCGGCACGGGCCGGCACTTCACCGGCCGTGCCGTAGTCGGCTTCAACAAAAGTGCCGCTCTCGGCTTCCGTGAGGGGATCCTCCGTGCCAGCCAAACCATAGTCACCTTCGATGTAGCGGCCCACCGGATCGCTGGGCTTACGTCCGTCTTGTGTTCCGGCGATCCCGTACTTTCCCTGCACATAACGACCCCGGGCAGCATCATTCTGCCTAGCATCTTCTGGGCTGGATTCATCCTTGCTGGACATTGTGCCGCCCTGCTCTCCATATCACCAATACCCGCCTGCCACTTTGGCCGACGAAGCCCCCGTGTTTTCAGTTTAGCCACCCAACGGTATTGCGGACAGGGGTCGTCGTGCCATTCGACAGGGTAGGCAGCTTGGGGACTGACTGCTTCCTTCCTCTAGCTCCAACTATCCGGCAGTCCACCGCTTATGAGTGCCTAACCCTGACGTCTTCTTTTTCGGCTTCGTAGTTCAAGAGTCCGGAGAGCTGCTCACGTGACTGAATGTCCAACTTGATAAAGGTCCTGTAGAGGTGGCCTTCAATCGTTCGCAGTGAGACATTGAGCCTTGCCGCAATGGCATTATTTGACTCGCCTTGGGCAACCAGCAGGGCTATTTGGTGTTCCCGCCGGGTCATCTTTGGCTGGTCCATGGTTTGGAAGACCGGGGATACCAACCCGGGCATCTGTTCACGCATGGCTACTACCTTGCTGGCAGTCTTACGGCTCTTGTGAACTTTTCCGCTGTCATGGAATTTCTTTAGTGCCTGAGTTGCCAGTTCTACGGCAATCAGTTCAAAGCCGAATTCCATTGCTGTGGCGCTGGCCCGGTCAAGGCTTGCGGGATCCTGGGACCGCATGGCCATCGACCAATTGACAAAAAATTCTTTACTGCCAGATTCCAGCTTTTTCGCCACCTCAACCAGTCGGACAATCGCAGCTGTATCCCCAACCCGCACCATGAGAGAAAGGACTGTCAGTTCGATTCCAAGATATCCATGGGTCTGGCAGTCACGCTGCAAGCTCCGCAGCCGGGACATACCCAGATCAGTCTGGCCGGTCATGAACTGTGAAGCAGCGGCGTAGGCTGCACTCTCCAAGGCATAGAATTTTCCGCTGCGACGACCAAGAGTCGCCAATTGCGCCAGGCACTCTTGGGAGCCATTCAAGTCCCCTCGCATCACCCGGCAGTAGGCCATCAATCCCAGCCCCGTGGACAGTACGGACCAGGGATCGTAATCGTTGAGAGATCCCACTGCCGTTTCTAGGGAGACCAGAGCCTCTTCGATATGTCCGCGACGGCATTGCATCATGGCCAAGGCCAGATCGCGCATGCCACCTGCATAGAGCATCATGTCTGGATTGATGAAAGTCACCGGGTCGAGAGCTACACGCACGTGTTCCCATGCGCCGTCGTAAACAAACGCTGCGACTGCGCGGGTATAAGCCAGAATGGCAATGTCCGGGCGGGGAAACCCATCTGGGCTCTCCAGCTCACCAATGACCTCGATGGCCAAAGACACAGCTGAGCTCATTTGACCAACAGAGCTAAGAACCTCACAGTGAAGAGATTTCAGCAGCACCCTGTCACAGACATTGTCAGTCACTGGGTGCCGCAATAGTGCTTCGATTCGCTCAACGGCATGACCGATATCGCCCAAGGAGACTTCCTTGATGACTCGGAGAATAAGCACGTCAACTTCGGCACGTGTGGAAGCAGGATTTAGGACCACTTTTCCAAAGCGTCCTTCATAACTGGCGTACGCGTCGCTGAACCAGACCGCGTAGTCCTGTTCGGAGATGTGGCTCAGGTTGACGGCGCGCAGGGCATTAGCCGCCACCTGTGGTGACGTAGCCAGTTCAAGGGCCTGCAGTGCAAGCATTCGTGCTTCATCCGGAAATTTCTGATTCAGGTGTGCGATGGCCCGTTCGGCCAGGAGTGCCGCCGCATTTCCTTCGCCAACTCGCGTACTGCTAAATTGCAAGGCCTCCGTAGGGCGCATGAGCTGATTGGCCCAGACTGTGGCTTTCAGAATGCGATCTTCATCGACGGGCAGCCCACAATCGAGGGACCACCGCGTGAAATTGATCAGCACCTCAGGGGTTGAATTATCATCCACCGGCATGAGTTTGGAAACGTCACCAAAATACCCCCGGCTGCGGCCAACGGGGATCATTCCCCTAATGGCCGACGCCGTGACTTGGCGGGCTAGGCGCATGGTTAGCAGTGCACCTGGAACTATTTCCACGAGTTCCCGTTGCTGAATGTCATCAATAGTTTCGGGCCCGGTCAGTTGAAGCAAAACATCCAACGGCAACGGACCCGCCAGCGCCAGAATCTCAAGAACGCGCCGTGTCTCAGGGGGAAGGCGATCGAGATCCATCTGCAGGAACTCTGACGATTCAGCACCCAACCGGTCTTTTGGATGGTCCAGGATCCACACATTGTTAACTTTCCGCAGGGACCCCTCCTCCTGAGCTCCGGCGACCAAGCCATGAAGCACGAGGGGGTTCCCCGAAGAGCGGCTGGTCAGATAGTCAGCTGTAGCTCCTGCCACTTTTCCGCCGAGGAGACCTTCAAGGAAGATTTGCACGTCTCCGGGCTGTAAAGGGGCCAGCTCAAAACGCGTCAGATGTCCATCGCGCCAGAGTTCGCGAAGATAACTGTGCTGGCTGCCCGGTTGGTCCACCAAGATCAGTTTTGCCTCCGAGGACATAACTACCTGAAGTATGATGGCGGCGCTTTGACTGTCCAAATGCTCGGCATTGTCCACCATCAGTACAACACGGTGAGAGTTCTGGACTGCCGTAGTTATCTGATCCAGGAGGCCGTTGAGAACCTCGTAATAGTCACTGCTACGGACCACCTTTGAGCCAACCCTGGCATTAACGGCACCAAAGGGGATGGCGGCTAGAGCCTTACTCGCAGAGAGCCTGATGGTTACGGTGTCAGATCCCAACTCAGCCATAACCTGACCAAGCATCCACGTTTTTCCTGCACCCCGGGAGCCCACAATGAGCACGCCTCGAGTTGCGCTGGATGTCAGCTGGTTAACGATGTCCCCAACATCGGCACGACGAGCCACACATCCTCATTTCACGTCATGAAAACCCAAACTGTCGGGCCATCAATATCAACGGCCCCACCCTGTTGTGGACGGCGCACGTGCATGGATTCATTAAAGCTATCTTCAGTGTAGGGACACTGCACCACTTCTGCCCGCGAATAGATCACAATCCGGAAACTATCGTCCCGAAATCGTCCAGAATCTGATCTTTATTTACCACACTGATTGAAATCTCTTGTCCCAATTTCCTGCAGACTCGGGGAACACTCACGGCCTACCGTGGTTTTGGCCGAGGCGCCGTACGAGGGCACGGTGTCCGGGGACAATGCGGCGGCTGGTGACCCGAAGAACCGGATCTTACAAGTACCCGTTGAAGAGGCAAGATTAATCACTATCCCCAAGTTGTCCACAGTGTGGATAACTTTTTCCCACAAGCCACAGTCTTATCCACTGCGGTTGACAACTTGTTCGAACTATCCACAACCCGTCTTCGAAGCTGTGGTTATCCCTAGTTGTTCACAAAGTTATCCACAGAAGTGGATAACTTTGTCTCGTCATAGCCCCGAACTCGGCAAAACTAGCGCTAGAAAGTAATCCACAGCTGTGGAATTACATGTGTGTAAGTTATACCCAGTGTGTATAACCATGGGGATAAGTATGCGTACGACGAATCTAGAACTACTAGAACTACAGGCTTGTAAGTTATGCCCACATGTGGATAGTGCTGTGGATAAGTGTGGAAACGTGCAAATATGTACTCATGGAACTTGTCGGCGCCTTAGATATCCACAGAGTTTTCCCACAGCAGATCACTCAGGACCAAATTGACGAATACCGCCGACTGAGTGCGGAGCAAGCGAGCGGCGTTGCCATTGTGAGCACTCGTCTACGTGAACGCGACTATGCAGCCACGGTGAGCTCGTATTTGTCAGTGTCCTATGACCCACCGACATTGTTGGTCAGTCTTTATGCAGAGTCTCGGATAGCCCAAGCCGTGGCGGAGTCGGGTTCTTGGGCGTTGTCACTTCTGACGGCACAGCAAAAAGGCCAGGCTAATTGGTTGGCCAGTCCGGGGAATCCCATCGAGGGACTGCTCAACCAGATCGATTTTCGGCGCGGCCCAGCCACAGGCAACGCAATAATTGCTGGTGCCCTGGCCTATTTTGAAGTGGAGACCACGGCCGTGCATGAGGCCGCAACGCACTTATTGGTGGTTGGCAACGTGGTGTCCATGGGGGAAGATGCGCCTTGGGAGAAGGATCAATCTCCGTTGGTTCACTACGCCGCTGACTACCGGCGCCTGAAGCCCTAACGAAGACGTTAGAGGAGCACGAAGTTAGGGAAGGTTGAAACCTTATAGATAGCCAAGATAGCCAGTATCACTACGACGGCGGCCATTGCGCCCCACTGAATCACATTGCGGTTCTTAGCCGGTGCATAAGCGATCGCCGCCGTGCAAAGAGCCCCGGCGATCAGGCCACCAAGATGGGCCTGCCAGGCAATGTTGGGGATGATGAATCCAATGGCAACGTTGATGGCCAGTAGAACCAGGATCTGCCGCAGGTCTCCACCCCGCTTCTTCTGCACAACAAAGAGGGCGCCGAACAGGCCAAACACCGCACCCGAGGCTCCAACAACGGGAGTATCAATGGAGTCCATGGTGGAGAGTAGCAGGACGCCGACAGACCCGGCGAGGGCACTGACGAGATAAACAGCAAGGAAGCGAGCACGCCCAAATGCTGGTTCCAGCGCGTTGCCCAGGATCCAGAGAGCGTACATATTGAAGGCAATGTGCATAAAACTGGATGAATGCAGGAACGCCGAGGTGAGCATGCGCCATGGCTCTGATTCAGTGAGGAATGGGGCGTAAGCAAAGTTCTGAAAGATAAACCCGTTGGGGATGGCCATGTCCAACGCGTACGCGGCAACACAGATGGCCATCATGATGATGGTGACCAGTGGCCGGCCGGCGCGGGCCACACCACCGAAGACGGTCCGCCTTCCGGGGACGGATTTACTTGCTTGTTGGATGCAATCCACACACTGAATTCCCACAGCTGCGCTGCGTTGGCACTCCGGGCACGTTGGCCGGCCACACCGCTGGCAACTCACGTAGGAGACGCGGTCAGGGTGACGAGGGCAAACCGGGGCGCTAGTTGATGGCCCCTGAACCGGATATGCAGAACTCATGAAGTGGGTCCTCAGTAGGAAAAGATCGCTAGGAGAAAACAAGGATGGCTTCAGCCGCCGGATCTACGAGAATCCGGCGGCCAAAGCCATGAACACTAAGAACAGGTATTAGAGCTGTTCGACGGTGACGGAGTTGATGACAACGTCTTCACGCGGCTTGTCGCCGGCGCCTGTTGCGACACCTTCAATGGCGTCAACAACTGCACGGGAAGCTTCGTCAGTGACATCGCCGAAGATGGTGTGCTTGCCCTGGAGCCAGCTCGTGTTCACCGTGGTGATGAAGAACTGTGAACCGTTGGTTCCACGGCCGCCCTGGATGCCAGCGTTAGCCATTGCAAACTTGTAGGGGTCATTGAAGTTCAAGTCGGGGTTGATCTCATCGTCGAACTGGTAGCCGGGGCCACCGATTCCACGGCCCAAGGGATCTCCCGCCTGGATCATGAAGTCCTTGATGATGCGGTGGAAAATGGTTCCGTTATACAACGGGGCGGTGGTCTTTTCACCGGTTGCCGGGTGAGTCCACTCGGTGGTTCCTGTTGCCAGGCCGACAAAGTTGGCCACGGTCTTGGGTGCGTGGTTTCCAAAGAGGTTCACCACGATGTCGCCAAGGCTGGTGTTGATAGTTGCTTTTGCGGTTGGGATAGCAGTCATGGCGATATTCTGCCATGCCTAGATGGAAAATTCCTGTCATAGAACCCCATTCCGCGCCCGGCGAACTGACAAAGGATGGAAACAGTGCGGTTGGGGACGTAGGCTGAAACATGAAACTGCCGACATCTGGAGGAAATGTGAAGAAGGTTGACCGCTTTACCCAAGGTTTGGAAGACTCGCTCAATTCAGGCATGCAAAGTGCCACTGAGTGGGCAACTCCCCATGTGGAAAATGCCAAGGACTGGACCACACCCCGAGTAGAAGCCGCCCTGGGCTGGGCTGTGCCCCGCATTGAAAAGGGCATTGAGCATGCTTCCCCAATGGTTCAAGACGGCCTTCGTAGGGCTGCCCAATACACGGCCGACGGCGTAGCTGCCGTAACGCCGAAACTTCAGGAAGGCCTTGAAAAACTGGCACCGCGAATCTCCGACGCTGTCGATGAGGTCACGCCGCACATTCAGGGAGCATTGGACAAGGCGAGCCCTGCCCTCAGCTCAGCAAGGGACCGGGTGGTTCACGACTTTATCCCGCTGGTTTCGGACAGGCTCGGCGGCGCCGCGCACGCCGTCGAAGGCGCTTTGGAGAAAACCAGGAATTCACACCAAGTGGAGATAGCTGCAGCGAAGCTGGCGGGCAACAAGAAGGCTCTGGCTCGGGCCGAGAAGTCAGCTGCAGAGGCTGCCAAGAAAGTTTCGGCAGAACTCAAGAAGGCCGCAAAACAGGACAAGAAGTCCGGCAAGGGCTGGATCGTGGTTGGCATCCTGGTTGCCGCGACGGCCGCAGGTGTAGCCGCGTGGAAGGCTTCCAAGCCGGTTGCCGACCCATGGAAGACACCAGCCCCTGTTGCTCCCGCAGCTGCTCCCACAGTCGTACCTGCTCCGGTACCTGCGGACGACGGCGCGCACACGAACCTCTCCAACGTTGCGGATACCGCAGAGACCAAGGTTCAAGAGGCCGCCGAGTCCGTCAGTGAGAAGGTCGCGGACGGAGTCGATGACATCGAGGAAGACGCTACCGCGGTGGCCTCAGACGCCAAGGACGCTGCTAAGCACGCCAAGGACGCGGTGGTTGATGCTTCAAATGACACGACGCCAAAACCGACGGCACCCAAGAGGTAGCAATAACAGCACAACTAAATAAATGCAGGATGGCCGGGATCGCTTCGATCCCGGCCATCCTGCATTTAAAGACGTCCTATTTTGTTCTGGAACGCTTAAGCCCGCTGCGTCCCTGATGAAGAATGACAATTGCCAGACCAGCAAGAATGAGGGCCAACCCGGTATAGGTGCCGGCCGGAAGATCCTGCTTCAAGAAGATCCCTGCCAGTAAGGCAGCGCCCGGAATTTCCAGAAGGATCATCATCGAAACCACCAGGGGTGACATGGTGGCTAGTAGATGGTTGAAGATCGTGTGCCCAAAAATTTGAGCGGCCACGGTGACTCCTACGATTCCCCACCAAGCCTCCGGTGGGATGCTGACGAAGGGCTGCCGAAAGGCCAGACACAGGACCAACAGGATCACCGAGCAGATTCCGTAGCACAAGCTCGCGTAGACGCTCGTAGACATGGTCTTGCGGGCTTTGGACCCGGCCAAGGTATAGACAGCAGCTAGGACACCTCCAACAACGGCCAGGAGGTCACCAAGGAGCGCTTCCCTAGAAACTCCCATATCGAAGCCCGTGATGACCACAACGCCTATCAGGGCCGCGCCTAGGCCAAGCAGCATGGGCTTGGCGGGCTTGGAACCGCGGAACCATTGGAACAATGCGATCCAGGCCGCCTGCAGGCAGACAAGGGCCGTCGCCGCAGCCACGCTGGTCATCTTCACCGACGTGACGAAGCAGGCGAAATGGAGCGCAAGGGCTGTTGCCGCAATAGCGGTGTATTTCAGCTCAAGCCGGCTCAAGGAGCTGAAGCGCCCTGGTTCCTTGATAAGGGTTGGCGTCGCCAAAACTAGCGCCCCAAATACATTTACATTGCGCCAGAGCGCAATGGTTAGGGCCGGTGCTGCGGTAGCCGCCATGATCGGACCGGAGGCTGAGACACCCAAAATACCCACGAGGGCCAAGAAAAATATCACTGTACAACCCGTAGACTATTTGCCCGCCCAGCGGCTGCTGGAACTTTTGATGGAAACAAAAAAATAACCCTGATCCGCAGACCAGGGTTATTCCTTATGGTGGAGGCACGGGGACTCGAACCCCGAACCCCCTGCTTGCAAAGCAGGTGCGCTACCAATTGCGCCATGCCCCCATAAAGCTCATTCAGTATATATGAAACTAATCAAAAGATTCAAATTACAGAATCTGTTGCTTTGCTCCATGTTGTCTTCACAACTTTGGATTCTCGCCATTTCTTATTTAGGAAAAATGCAGCACCTAAAGTCACGATCAAGATCAATAACTTCTTCACTACACATCATCCTTCCACAAGAACTGGTAGGTTCCGTGGGCGTACCTGGACTTGAACCAGGGACCTCTTCGTTATCAGCGAAGCGCTCTAACCGCCTGAGCTATACGCCCTCAGTGACCCTCACCGGGCCGAGACAAAACTTTACCTCACAGAATCCCAAAGTCCAAAATCGGCGGGTCCCAGGGGCTCCCGGGCCCGCCAATTCAAGGATGTTCTGCTGCTGCTTTGGTGCAAATACTGCTGCGAATACGGTTTTTTGGGACTTTTAGTCGTCGGTCAGTGTCACACCAATACCGCCCACAAGGGTGGCAGAGATGTTGTACAGCCAAGCCGAAAGGACCGAAAGTGTTGTCAACAACACAACATTGACAACGGCAACGATGGTTGAGAAGGACGCAACCTGACCTAGGGAGGCGATGCTCAACAGATCAAAGGGCGTGCCGCCCTCCTTGCCTTGAATGTCATTGATGAAGGAGTTGACCGTATCGAACAGGCCGATCGTGTCCAAGACAGTCCACAGGACAATGGCCGCAACAACTGTGACAATGCCCAGTGCCACAGAGAGCAGGAACGCCATCTTCAGCACCGACCAGGGATCCACCTTGCTCACCAGAAGGCGGGCGCGGCGCGCCTTTGCCTTGGGGGCAGGCTTGACCAGCGTAGGCGGCGTTTTAGGCGCCGGCTTCCTAACTACGGGCTTGCCAGCCGGCGCTTGCGCTGTGGCCGGACGCTGCGTTGGACGCTGCGCGGGGCGGGCCGGAGTACCTACCCTCGGTGCGGAACCAGGCCGCGGGATTGGGTTGTTGGTGCTCAATCGGTACCTCCAGTTATTCCGTCATTACCATTCAACGGTACTTCATCAACCTGTTGTTTTCCTTCGAGTGCACCGACTTCGGGTGTCTCAGGAGTTTCGGCTTCCGCTGAATCTTCGTCTTCTTCAAGGCCCCGCTCGGTATTCCGGGCAATGCCGATGATGCGATCGTTCTTGTCTGGTTTGGCGAAGATGACGCCCATGGTGTCGCGGCCCTTAGCTGGAACCTCAGACACGTCAGAGCGTACAACCTTGCCTCCGCTCATGACCACAAGAACCTCATCATCCTCCTGGACGATCAAGGCACCTATCAGGTCACCGCGGTCTTCGACGAGCTTGGCTACCTTGATACCCAAGCCGCCGCGTCCCTGCAAACGGTACTCCTGAACGGCGGTCCGCTTGGCATAGCCACCCTCTGTGACGATAAACACGAAGGAATCGTCCGTGACAACTGCGGCCGAGAGCAACTCGTCGAAATCGCGGAACTTCATGCCGGTAACGCCAGAGGTTGCCCGGCCCATGGGGCGGAGCGCGTCATTGGTGGCCGTGAACCTGATGGACTGCCCCTTGCGGGAAACCAGCAGCAAATCATCTGTGTCGGAGACCAACTGAGCCGAGACGAGTTCGTCGCCGTCGCGCAGGTTGATGGCAATAACACCTGCCGAGCGGTTGGTGTCGTAGTCCTCCAGCGAGGTCTTCTTCACCAGGCCGTTCTTGGTGGCAAGGACCAGATACGGGGATTGCTGGTAGTCCTTGAGTTCCATAACCTGGGCGATTTTCTCGTCCGGTTGGAAGGCCAGCAGGTTGGCCACGTGCTGACCCTTGGCGTCACGGCCCGCCTCTGCAAGCTCGTAGGCCTTGGCCCGGTAGACCCTACCCAAGTTTGTAAAGAACAGCAGCCAATGGTGGGTGGTGGTCACGAAGAAGTGCTCGACGACGTCGTCCCCGCGAAGCTGGGCGCCCTTGACGCCCTTGCCACCGCGGTGTTGCGTACGGTAGTTGTCGCTGCGGGTTCGCTTGACGTAGCCGCCACGGGTGATGGTGACAACCATTTCCTCTTCGGGAATCAGGTCTTCCATGCTCATGTTGGGGTCATAACCCATCATGATCTCCGTGCGGCGGTCATCACCGTAACGAGCGGTGATGTCTGCCAGTTCATCGCTGACAATGCCGCGCTGGATTTCCGGGTCCGCAAGAATTCGGTTGAACTCGGTGATCATAGTTTCCAGCACGTTGTGCCGGTCTGTGATCTTTTGGTGTTCCAGAGCCGCAAGCCGGCGAAGCTGCATATCCAAGATTGCTTTGGCCTGGATCTCATCGATATCCAGCAACTGGATCAAGCCGTCGCGGGCTTCTTCTGTCGTCGAGGAGCGTCGGATCAAAGCAATGACCTCGTCGAGGGCATCCAGGGCCTTCAACAGTCCACGCAAGATGTGAGCCTCTTCTTCGGCCTTGCGCAGGCGGAAGCGGGTGCGTCGAACAATGACATCCATCTGGTGCGTGACCCAGTGCCGGATGAAAGCGTCCAACGGCAGGGTGCGGGGCACGCCGTCGACGATGGCCAACATGTTGGCGCTGAAGTTTTCCTGCAGCTGGGTGTGCTTGAACAGATTGTTCAACACAACCTTTGCCACCGCGTCACGCTTGAGGACAACCACCAAACGCTGGCCGGTACGTCCAGAGGTCTCGTCCCGGAGGTCGGCGATGCCGGTGATCTTGCCGTCCTTGACCAGATCGGCAATCTTGATGGCCAGGTTGTCAGGATTGGCCTGGAACGGCAGCTCGGTCACTACCAGGCAGGTGCGACCCTGAATTTCCTCAACATTGACAACAGCACGCATGGTGATGGATCCACGCCCAGTGCGGTAAGCATCTTCAATGCCCTTACGGCCCAAGATCTGCGCACCAGTGGGGAAATCAGGCCCCTTGATTCGCTCGATCAGTGCCTCAAGCAGTTCCTCGCGACCCACGGTGGGGTTGGCCAGGTACCACTGCACACCATCGGCAACTTCACGCAAATTGTGTGGCGGAATATTGGTGGCCATACCCACGGCAATGCCTGATGATCCGTTGACCAAAAGGTTCGGAAACCTTGCAGGCAGAATTTTGGGCTCTTGGTTCTTGCCGTCATAGTTGTCCTGGAAATCGACGGTTTCTTCGTCGATGTCACGGACCATTTCCATGGCGAGTGGGGCCATTTTGGTTTCGGTATAACGAGGCGCAGCTGCACCGTCATTTCCTGGTGAACCAAAGTTGCCCTGTCCCAGAGCCAAGGGGTAACGCATGGTCCAGTCCTGGATCAAACGCACTAAAGCGTCGTAAATTGAGCTATCGCCGTGGGGGTGGTACTGACCCATGACCTCGCCAACAACGCGCGCACACTTGTTAAACGAACGCTCCGGGCGGTAACCGCCGTCGAACATGGCGTAAAGCACGCGGCGGTGCACAGGCTTCAAGCCATCCCGAACATCGGGAAGCGCACGGCCCACGATGACGGCCATGGCGTAGTCAAGGTATGAGCGCTTCATCTCCTCCTGGAGATCAATTTGCTCAACCTTGTCATGCATTACATTTCCTTCAAGAACGTCGTTTCCCGTGGCGTCCACGGTAGCTTCTGAAGGATCCTGAGGTGTTTCGTCGCTCATAATCTTGTATATTCCATTCGCAATATATGTCTGAATTACTCTATAACTAGTGGGCTATATCTAGCCCTGTCTAGATGTCGAGGAACCTGACATCCTTGGCGTTTTGCTGAATAAAGTTGCGTCGTGATTCAACGTCTTCGCCCATGAGGGTGGAGAATACTTGGTCCACCTCGGCTGCATCGTCCATCGTGACCTGAAGCAAGGTGCGGTGTTCAGGGTCCATGGTTGTGTCCCACAGCTCGGTGTAGTCCATCTCGCCGAGGCCCTTGTAACGCTGAATACCGTTGTCCTTGGGGATACGCCGTCCAGCTGCGGCTCCCGAGGCCA
The DNA here is from genome assembly GCF_049897845.1 of Arthrobacter sp. TWP1-1. Classification (NCBI taxonomy): domain Bacteria; kingdom Bacillati; phylum Actinomycetota; class Actinomycetes; order Micrococcales; family Micrococcaceae; genus Arthrobacter; species Arthrobacter sp. TWP1-1. The sequence continues at coordinate 159,218 of NZ_JAFCXC010000007.1, read as the reverse complement.
ATGCGGCGTCTCGTTCCTTGTCGCTGAAGACGTAATCGTGAGGCGCGTTGGACCACTTGATTCGGTACAACGGCGGCTGTGCCAAGTACACGTATCCGTTCTCGATCAACGGCCGCATGTAGCGGAACAGCAAGGTGAGTAGCAAGGTGGTGATGTGCTGACCATCAACATCGGCATCCGCCATCAAAACGATCTTGTGGTAACGGGCCTTTTCAACATCGAAGTCCTCACCAATACCTGCACCGAAGGCCGTGATCATGGCCTGAACTTCGGCGTTGCCAAGGGCTCGGTCGAGGCGTGCTCGCTCCACATTGAGGATTTTTCCTCGCAGCGGCAGGATAGCCTGTGTTGTTGGGTTCCTTCCGCGGACGGCGGAGCCGCCTGCAGAGTCACCCTCAACGATGTAAATTTCTGACAGTGCCGGGTCCTTGGACTGGCAATCCTTGAGCTTCCCAGGCATTCCGCCGGATTCCAGCAGTCCCTTGCGTCGGGTGCTTTCCCTAGCCTTTCGGGCAGCCAAGCGAGCCATGGAAGCCTGGATCGACTTGCGAATAACATCGCGTGCGGGGCCGGGGTTACGTTCGAGCCAGTCACCCAGGCCGTCGGTGACAACACGCTGGACAAAGCCCTTGACCTCTGAGTTACCCAGTTTGGTCTTGGTCTGTCCCTCAAACTGAGGCTCAGAAAGCTTCACCGAGATAACGGCCGTGAGACCTTCGCGGATGTCATCACCGGTGAGGTTGTCATCCTTTTCCTTGATGATGTTTTTCTCACGGGCGTAACGGTTGATCAACGACGTCATTGCGGCACGGAAGCCTTCTTCGTGTGTGCCACCCTCGTGCGTGTTGATGGTGTTCGCGTAGGTGTGAACACTTTCGGAGAACGAGGTTGTCCACTGCATGGCGATTTCCACGGCCATGCTGCGGCTGGAGTCCTCGGTTTCGAAGGCAATGACGTCTTCGTGGACGGGCTCGTACTTCTTTGAGGTGTTCAGGTGCTTGACATAATCAAGCAGGCCGTCCGTGTACTGGTAAACAACAACACGCTTACCGGTAACTACATCCTTGCCTTCCGGAATGGCGTCCAAATCTGGATCTTCATCCGGTGCTTCCGACACAGTACGCTCATCGGTCAGCGAGATCTTCAGGCCCTTATTCAGGAACGCCATCTGCTGGAATCGTGCCCGCAGGGTCTCAAAATCAAACTCGACGCTCTCGAAAATATCGGGATCTGCGTAGAAAGTCTGGGTGGTGCCAGTCTCGGTGGTTGTCTCGCCCTTAACCAAGGTGCCCTGGGGCTTGCCGCCATCGGCAAAACTCATGCGCCAGACAAAGCCTTGACGGCGAATTTCAGTGTTGACCAGACGCGAAAGCGCGTTAACCACTGAAATACCGACGCCGTGCAGACCGCCAGAGACCGCGTAGCCGCCGCCGCCAAACTTTCCGCCGGCGTGCAGGATGGTCATGACAACCTCGACCGTGGGTTTGCCTTCTGTGGGGTGAATATCCACAGGAATGCCACGGCCGTTATCAATCACTCGCACGCCACCGTCGGCGGTCAAGGTGATGTCGATGTGATCGCAGTAGCCGGCCAGGGCTTCATCTACAGAGTTGTCCACCACTTCGTATACCAAGTGATGCAAACCGCGCGGACCCGTTGAACCGATGTACATACCCGGGCGTTTGCGGACGGCTTCCAAGCCCTCCAAAACGGTGATGTCACTGGCATCATAGTGCCCGTTGTCCGCAGCAGCAGCGGGTGTTACGGTGCTTGGTGCCGCGGTTGGCTGCGTGTCTTCCTGCTCTGGATTTACGGAACTATCCGAATTGTTCGTCGTCACAGGCGCGTTCGACCCCTCTTGTTGTTCAGCTCGATTGCCTGCATGGGAACGGGCACACGACTGTCACTTGCCTGTGCTTCGATTCCTCTGGGAAGGCAGATAAATACCGCTCTCGACGAAACCAAGGAAACCTGACACAGCGCCGCGGAGAGACGGTTATGTTCTGATTCTACCTTGCAACTGGTTCAGATGGGGTCTCAACGTGCCCTGAAACGCCAAAAAAGCGGCATAGAACGCAATTGTGGATCCTTCTTTAAGGAGATGTACGCCCCATGGGGTTTGAATGCCCCTACAGCGCGTTGGCCACTTTCGCGACTAGCGCCTTGATGCTATCCATAAGTGTCCCGAGGGCCCCGTCCCTTGACGTTTCGAAACCCCTTCCGCCAACTCGGTGCTGCCGGACCCAGAACAAGAATCTTTGTGACAACTCCCAGGCCCAAATCCTCATCAAACTTTGCCAACAGGGACGATGCCAACAACCGTAATTGTGTTGCCCAGCTGGTTGAATCACACCGAACATGAAGCGTCGTGGCCTCAAAACTCTCCGGCCGGCAATGCGCTGCAATATCCGGACCAACCAGTGTGTCCCACTGCGCCATGACCGAACCAACTGCCAGTGGAGAACTCCATCCACGATCGGAAACAAGCCGGCTGACAACGTTTCCTAGTCCTTGCGGATCCCTACCGCCACCATATTTGGCATCAAGGAACGGCTTACGCTTCGCCTTGGGGACTGATTTTTCGCCCAAACGGCTTCTGGGAATTCGTAGCTCCCCGCGGCTCTTGGCAATGCGTCGCATTCTGTTCAGGGCAGCCTGTGCCGCGTCAATCTCGATGGTGTGATCGGCGGCAGCAGCCTGCTTACGCCGTTTTTGACTTGTTGGATCATCATCAGAGGAGCCAACCGGCCGCTCATTCATCGGGAACAACTCCACCAGGGATCACCTGGATTGTCGACCCTGACAGCTCTTCAGGTATGTCTCCGCCGACTGCTGCTGTCACGAGAACTTGTTCCGCCGAGGCGACCATGGCAGCCAGTTTTCGGCGGCGATGAGTATCCAGTTCAGCAAACACATCATCGAGGATGAGGATCGGCTGGTTTCCCTCGACGTGTTTGTCTTCATCAAGTACATGGAACGAAGCTAAGCGAAGCGCCAAAGCTATTGACCAGGATTCACCGTGGGATGCGTACCCGCGGGCAGGCGCAAGCCCCAGAAGCAAGTCCAGTTCATCGCGGTGCGGCCCCACCAATGACATGCCGCGTTCCAATTCCTTGGTTCGGGACCGAATAAGTTCAATCCTGTACTTTTCGGCCAATTCATCGACCGTCAAAAGTGAGAGGTCTTCGCCATCATTCTCAGTGGCAGCTACTCCAGCCTGAGGTTCGCCAAGAGTGTTAGGGGATGCGCCGTCGTACGCACCAGGCTGCTCAGCATTATTTGGCAGGTCAAGACTGCTGCGGTAAATGGCCCGCAATACCTTGGACCCGTCGGTCAATTGAGAGTAGGCCTCTGCCATATGCGGGCGCAGTCGGTTGAGCAGATCCAACCTTGCTGCTAAGAGGTTCGCCGCTGCAATCGCAAGGTGCTGATCCCAAACGTCCAGTGTTGAGAGATGCGATTCGGAGACCCCCGCACGGGAAAAGTGTTGTGATCGCGCGGATTTCAGCAAGGCATTGCGCTGTTTCAGGACGCGGTCATAGTCGCTGCGGGTTCCCGCGTGCATAGGTGACAAGACCACCAATAGGTCATCCAAAAAACGACGGCGATTCCCCGGATCGCCCTTAACCAGGGCCAAATCTTCCGGGGCAAAGAGCACTGTCCGGCACAACCCCAGGATTTCACGCGAACGAACCGGATTGGCTCGGTTAATTCGTGCTCGATTCGCCCGCGTGGCATTGATTTCCAGCTCGACCATGACTTTTTGCTCGGCCCGAACCAGCTGGGCACGAATGAGCGCTCGCTCGGAACCAAACCGCAAGAGCGGTCCATCCTGGCTAACTCGATGAGATGAAAGAGTCGACAAGTAGCCGATCGCTTCCACCAGATTGGTTTTACCCAACCCATTTGAGCCAACAAGAACCGTGACCCCCGGTGCGAGCGTCAAATCAACTTGGGCATAACTGCGGAAATCAGTGAGGGAAAGGTGTTCAAGGTACATGGAGCTGAGTTTTATCCACTACTAGGAACCTGCTGGTTTTGTGGCATGCCCACCAAATTGGTGGCGCAGTGCCGAAACCATCTTCATCGCCGGTGAGCTATCTTCACGGGATGAAAAACGGGCGAAGAGTGCTGCTGTAATGGCCGGAGCCGGCACGGCATTGGCGATTGCTTCCTCAACGGTCCAGCGGCCTTCGCCCGAATCTTCGACGTAATCGTCAATGGATTCCAGTCCGGGATCTTCATCCAATGCCTTGACCATCAGGTCCAAAAGCCAGGAACGGACAACCGTCCCCTTTTGCCAGGCGCGGAACGTGCCAGGCAAGTCCTGGATAATGTCCTTCTTCGCCAGAAGTTCGTAACCTTCTGCGTAGGCCTGCATCAGACCATACTCGATGCCATTGTGCACCATCTTGGCGTAATGGCCGGCGCCAATGTCCCCAACGTGAACCAGGCTGTCGGCCCTTTCGCCTTCAGGACGCAATACGTCCAAAACGGGCACTACTCGCTCAAAGTTTTCGACAGAACCGCCGGCCATGAGGCCATAACCGTTCTCGAGTCCCCAGACACCACCGGAAACGCCAACATCCATGAATCCGATATTTTTGGTTGCCAGCATCGCGCCGTGCTTTTGGTCTTCGGTGAACCTGGAATTCCCACCATCTACGAGCAAGTCGCCCGGTTCCAGCAAATCTGAGAGCTCAGTGATGACTGATGTGGTGATGTCCCCGGAAGGCACCATGACCCAAATAAGCCTGGGAGCCGGAACAGCTTCGATCAATTCGGCAAGTGATGCGGCATCGCTAACCTCAGGATTGCGGTCAAAACCGGTGACCTCGATTTGTCCTGCACGTAAGCGAGCCCGCATGTTGAAGCCCATTTTTCCAAGTCCGACGAGTCCAATATGCACGTTAGTATCTCTTTTCCGTGGGTTGGTAATGATGCTGGGAAAACTGCCGACAGTCAACAAAGCGACAGTTACTGGTTGGGCAACCTTACGGGCATGACCAGGTAGCGGTACTCATCACGACGTTCGCCATCAAGGGTATCTTGGGCGCTCAGCATTGCCGGCTTGGGTGCTGAGGTGAATGAGAATCTGACGTACTTGCTGTCAAAAGCGCTCAAACCTTCGCTGAGGTAGTGCGGGTTGAACGCGACTGTGATTTCCTCGCCAAAGAGGGAAGCTTCGAGGTTTTCCGAGGCCTGTGCGTCTTCGCCAGTTCCTGCGTCCAAGGTCAGTTGGCCGTCGGTAAAGATCAAGCGAACTGGAGTATTGCGTTCGGCAACCAGAGAAACTCGACGAACAGCTTCTGCTAGGGCATGAGTTTCAACCGTTGCATGGATCGGCGTTGTATCTGGGAACAGCGAACGGATCTTTGGGTAGTCGCCGTCAACGAGCAAAGATGTCGTCCGGCGGCCACCGCTTTCGAAGCCGATGAGTTCGTTGTTTTGCGAAAGTGCGATGTTGATGTTTCCGGAACTGCCCAACGTTTTAGCAACTTCGCTAAGCGTCTTGGCCTTGACTAGGGCGCCGGCGGAAATGTTGGGAGAGGTGGGGTTCCATCGGATTTCACGTAGCGAAAGGCGGTACCTGTCGGTTGCCAGCAACGTGATGAGATCCCCTTCGATTTCCATCTTCACACCTGTGAGAACGGGAAGGGTGTCGTCCTTGCTTGAGGCAATGATGACCTGGGAAACGGCCTGTGCAAATGCTTCACCGTCAACGGTTCCGCTGATTTCAGGAAGGGCAGGCAGTTCTGGGTAGTCACTTACCGGCATGGTTGCCAAATGAAAGCGGCTACTTCGGCAGGTCAATGTGACTTTATTGCCGTCGGTTTCAACTTCCACAGGTGCTGCTGGAAGGCTGCGACAGATATCTGCCAGCAACCGTCCGGAAACCAGGATGGTTCCTTCTTCGGAGATGTCAGCAGGAATTTGGAGGCGTGCTGAGATCTCGTAGTCGAAGCTGGCCAGGCTCAAGGTTCCGGCTTCGGCTTTGAGAAGTAGTCCAGAAAGGACTGGAACTGGAGGGCGGGGTGACAAGGATCGTGCGGCCCAGCTGACTGCTTCGGTCAGAACATCCCGTTCGACTCGGAACTTCACGGAAGGGTGCCGCCTTTCATGGTGCGAAAAATTTCAATGTGCGTTTTGGTAGGCCCTCACGAAGGGATCCTGACCAAGTTTGAATTACATGCTTGGTGACAGCTTAGCCCCTAGACGTGACCACTTAGTCATTGGTCAAGGCATCTGGGGACAGGCTCAATGGGGGATGGGTAAATGTTCTTTGAAACGAATAATTCTTGTAGTTAGTAGTGTTAATAAGTCCTGTGGATACTGTGGATAACTGCCTCTGGCCGCGCAATTTGGCTGATGTTGCCTGTGCACAGCCTGTGAGGCTCTGCCGCTTGGCGTTGTGAGGAGCAGTGGAGAACTTTTTTGGGAGTTTTAATGATCCACAGCTTGCCCCAGAGTTATCCGCAGGGTGTGGGTACTTGTGCCCCTGTTATCCACAGGACTGTCCACAGCTGTTAATTTCTCAGATTTTTTTAATCCGCCAAGCGGATTAGCCCTCGCGCTGCTGCTGCTTGATCTTGTTTGTTAGTTCAGTGACCTGGTTGTAGATCGCCCGTCGTTCGGCCATAAGCTCGCGGATTTTCCGATCCGCGTGAATGACGGTGGTGTGATCCCGACCGCCAAATTCCTGGCCAATCTTCGGCAAAGACATGTCAGTCAGCTCTCGGCAGAGGTACATGGCAATCTGACGCGCCGTCACAAGAGTCCGCGTCCTGGACTTGCTACACAGTTCTTCGAGGGAGATGTTGAAGTATGCAGCTGTCTGTCCGAGGATGGCCGTCGAAGTGATTTCCTGGGCGCCATCATCGGTAATGAGGTCCTTGAGAACCAATTCGGCTAGACCAACATCCACCGGCTGGCGATTCAAGCTTGCAAAGGCAGTGACTCGAATCAAGGCACCTTCAAGCTCACGGATGTTGGTGGAGATTTTCGAGGCAATGTATTCCAGGGCGTCATCTGGGGCGGACAGGCCTTCACCAATGGCCTTCTTACGCAAAATTGCGATGCGAGTTTCCAGCTCCGGAGGCTGGACATCTGTCAACAGGCCCCACTCAAAGCGTGAACGCATGCGTTCCTCAAACCCCTGCAGGCGCTTTGGCGGAAGGTCAGAGGTAATGACGACCTGTTTGTTGTGGTTATGCAAGGCGTTAAAGGTGTGGAAGAACTCTTCTTGAGTGGCATCTTTGTTGGCGAGGAACTGGATGTCATCGATCAAGAGGATATCCACGTTGCGGTACAGCTGCTTGAAGCTGGCACCTTCATCATCCCGAATCGAGTTAATGAAATCGTTGGTGAATTCCTCAGAATTTACGTACCGAACCCGAATACCCGTGTAAAGGCGCCGAGCATAGTGGCCAATTGCATGGAGAAGGTGGGTCTTACCCAAGCCGGAATCACCGTAGATGAACAACGGGTTGTACGCCTTGGCAGGCGCCTCGGCGACCGCGACGGCTGCGGCGTGGGCGAATCGGTTTGATGAGCCAATCACAAAGGAGTCAAAAACATACTTCGGATTTAGCCGGCCGAATTCCTGTGAGGTACTGGGGAGCGTTGGTGCGGGCTTCGAAACGTGTTCGGCGGGCTCAGTGAGTTCTGACCGGCTTGAGAGTTCCGAACGTTCTGTCCGAGTGGTCGCGGGAACTTGAGCAGGCTCTTCTTCCTTAACAGGGGGAACCAGATCTGAATTGACGCTAAAGGCACAACTGATCTCTTCGGAAAATACCTGCGACAAGGCGTCTTTGAGCGCCGTGTTGAGCTGATTCTGGAGAACTTCTCTTGTGAGTTCGTTGGGAACGGCTACCAACAAGGTATTGCCGATAAGGCCCTGGGGCTGAGTCAGTACTACAAAGCCACGCTGCCGGGGAGAGACTCGCTCATCCTGTTCAAGGATTCGGATGACCCGCCGCCAAGAACTTCCAACGTCATTGATGTCCTCAGTGCTCATCGAGAGTTCCGTCCTTACTGCCGGTTGGTTGACCGGAATGCTTGTATTTGCGCGCTTACTGCACGTGACTTCGGTTACACATCGCGGACCTGTGGGTTGGATGTGCAGACAACTGTCGAATCGCAGTAATCCACAGAGTTATGCACATAGGTGGATAACTTGCTACGGGCCAAGCCTAGAGGATGAAAACGCCAGAAGATAGCGGGCGAAAGGGGTTGTGGATAAATATCACAGGAGTGTACGGATTTGGGCACCATCCACAGGTGTTGTCCACTGCGTTGTACACAGCTGTGGATTACGTTGGCCCACCTCTGAATGTGTCTGTAGACCAAGAAGATCCCCAAAAACACGCTCTAAGTTCGTTGATTCGCAATGTGCAGTTTGACCGCAAGCCCTTGCGTGACCTAATGTTGTGAAGTCCCATGTGTCTGCTTTGCGCTTTATGCGTGCGCTTCTTTCTAACGAGAAGTGAGAAGCGGGCATCCATATACTTAGCGTCGACCCCTTTCTTTCCTGTTAGCTACGGGCAAGGCGCATCTTTGATTGTCTTGGAGTAACTACCGTGAGCAAGCGGACTTTTCAGCCGAACAACCGCCGTCGTGCCAAGAAGCACGGCTTCCGCCTTCGTATGCGCACCCGCGCAGGCCGCGCCATTTTGGCAGCCCGCCGCACCAAGGGTCGCATAGAGCTGTCGGCCTAAACAATAACTGCTTGACGATTCGTCGAGCCTTACTGAAGTAACGGTAGATCGCAAGGTGCTAGCCACCAAGAATAGAATGCGGACTTCCGCCAACTTCTCACATACTGTACGTTCCGGCGTCCGCAATGGACGCCGGAACGTAGTGTTATATATGGTGTCCACTTCTCCCGATGAACCCAGCCAGGTTGGGTTCATCGTGGCGAAAACTGTGGGGAACGCTGTGACCCGCAATCTCGTTAAGAGGAGACTGCGGGAAATAGTTGTCGAAACAGTCAGACAGCATCCCTACGGAGTCAATGTAGTTGTGCGGGCGTTGCCCGTTTCTGCTGAAGCCTCTTTCGGTGATCTTGTCGCGGACTATCGCAAGGCTTTTTCCAGTGCTTCTTCCCGTCTGCACGGGAAAAGCGGAAATGCTTTGCCGCAGGCACCAACACATACAGTAGATTAAGGTTGACGTGTCAAAAGGAGACGAGGCTTTGTGATTTCCTCACAAACGCAAGGCAGGGTGCCCAAGTGGATACCCGCCGTCGCGCTCTTCTTGTGGCATGTTCCTCGCAACATACTTATTATCGTTTTGAAACTTTACCGGCGCGTCGTCTCACCCATGTATGGGCAGGTGTGCCGGTTTTTTCCGTCATGTTCGGCTTACGCCTTGGAGGCAGTGACCGTTCACGGTGCCATTAAGGGCAGTTGGTTCGCCGCGCGGCGGATTGTTCGTTGCCACCCCTGGAGTGCAGGCGGGCTGGATCCGGTACCTTCGCCGGCAAATGTTGATTGGGATGACCCTTCCACGGTGCCCATGATTGTCCAGCTGAACCACCCGCATGTTTTTCTGGCCAAGCAACAGGAAACACAAAGCCGCACAGCGGCTTGAGGAGATTAGAAAAGAAATATGGACTTCTTCGGTACGATTCTGTTCCCCTTCAAATGGCTTGTGTCATGGATCATGGTGCAGTTCCATGACGGGCTGACTTTCCTTGGACTGGATGCAGCCTCCGGTGTTACTTGGACGTTGTCCATCATCGGGCTGGTGCTGGTTATTCGTGCCGCCTTGATTCCGGTCTTTGTGAAGCAGATCAAGGCACAGCGCGGCATGCAGGCGCTGCAGCCGGACATGAAGAAGCTCCAGGCTAAATACAAGGGCAAAACAGACCAGCTGTCCCGCCAGGCCATGGGCCAAGAACAGATGGCTTTGTACAAGGAACACGGCACTAACCCGTTCTCCGCGTGCTTGCCTATGTTGATCCAGATGCCGTTCTTCTTCTCTCTGTTCCAGGTACTTTCCGGTGTGGCCAAGGCCAATGCCGATAGCGCCGGCATCGGCGCCATGACCCACGATCAGGTGGCTCAGTTTGACCAGGCGACTATTTTTGGCGCCCCGCTGTCCGCGGCCTTCCTGCCGCAGCTTCAGGGTGGCGATCTCAACGTTTCCGTTGTTTGGCTCTCTATCGTCATGATTTTGGCCATGATTGCCTCGCAGTTCATCACGCAGAAGCAGATCATGTCCAAGAACATGTCTGAAGAAGCCATGGCCGGCCCGTTCATGAAGCAGCAGCAGATGATGCTTTATGTACTGCCGCTCGTCTTCGGTATTGGTGGCGTGAACTTCCCCATCGGTGTTTTGATCTACTGGACCACCACGAACATCTGGACCATGGGACAGCAGTTCTTTGTTATTCGCCGTATGCCCACTCCCGGCTCACCTGCCTACAAGGAGTACCAGAAGCGTCGCGAGGCCAAGGGCCTGCCCCTTCTTGGTGCATCCAAGAAAAAGGTTGAAGAGGAAATCGAAGAGATTCCTGAGGTCAAGGGCCAGCGGTCCCAGCCACAACGCAAGAACAGGAAGAAGAAATAATGCCTGAAGAAACGCAGATTGTCCCTGAGGAAGAAACCGCGACGCCTGGCACTGGTGCCAGCCGAGTGGAAGAGGAAGGCGAGATTGCCGCCGACTACCTCGAGGAACTTCTGGATATTGCCGATATCGATGGTGATATTGACATTGAGGTTCGCAACGGCCGCACCTACATCTCCATCGTCGCCGAAGAGGGATCCGATTCGCTGGCAAAGCTGGTTGGTGAAGGTGGAGAAGTCTTGGATGCCCTGCAGGAACTGACACGGCTCAGCGTGCTTTCCTCAACCGAAAGTCGCTCACGCTTGGTTCTGGATATTTCCGGATACCGTGATCGCCGCAGTGCTGAGTTGGCCAAGATCGCCAATGATGCTGCTGAAGCGATCAAGGCAGGCCAAGAATCTGTTGCCCTTGATCCCATGGGCGCATACGAACGCAAAATCGTACACGACACCATCGCTGACCTAGGACTCGAATCCGAGTCCGAGGGTGAGGGTGTAAACCGCCACATTGTGGTGTCAGCCGCGCTATAACGCGCGCTCAAGAAAAGTTTCCAATTGGTCCCGGCCACTGCCTAAGGGGAGTGGCCGGGACTTGAAGTTAAGAGGACATAAATAGTGGTTGAACTTACTGCTCCAGAAGCCGTTGCTGCGCAACGTATCTTTGGTGATCAGCTCGATTTGGCCAAGCGCTACGTTGAGCATCTAGCAACGTCAGGCATTGAACGGGGGTTGATTGGCCCGCGCGAGGTTCCGCGTCTGTGGAGCCGACACGTGCTGAACTGTGCCGTGGTTGCAGAGCTAATTGACGACGGCGCAAAGGTTGCTGACGTGGGTAGCGGTGCTGGCCTGCCTGGGCTTTGCCTAGCCATTGCGCGCCCAGACCTCTACCTAACCCTGATCGAGCCGTTAGAGCGGCGTGTGACGTGGCTTGAGGAAGTAGTCATGGACTTGGGTCTGTCCAATGTTGAGATCATCCGTTCGCGTGCTGAAGCTGCGATCGGGAAAGTTGAGTGCACGGTTGTAACCGCCCGCGCTGTCTCCGCTCTGAAGACCTTGGCACCCCTGACGATTCCGCTTTTGGGCGGCGAGGGTGAGCTGCTAGCAATTAAGGGACGTAGCGCGGAAGAGGAAATCGCCACGGCAGGCAAGACCATCAGGAATTTGGGTGGCTACGAAACGTCAATCGTGATCGCCGGCCAGGATGTCCTTGAAGAGCCAACGACTGTGGTCCGTGTGAAGGTGAAGCGGCGCTGATCCCCACGACTGTGGGCAGGAACCGATAGGCTAGAGGTTGGCAACCGTAGCCACAGGAAAGTGAGAGTGTCAGCGTGACCAGTAGCGAAGCAGCTTCGCAACGGATCCCTCCGTTCATGACATTGGGGTCGGCACGTTCTAATGCCTCATATCAACCAAAAATGGTTGAACATGCCCAAAGTAAGTCCGCAGTGGTTGTTTCACGTGAAACAAGTTCCGGTGTAATAAGTTCAATGGACAACGATTCTGATGCCGGCAGCCCCATTGCGAGCCAGCTTGTCAGCGAGACGAAACGGCGTGAGCGCCTATTGGGGCGCAGGCTTCCTCGACCGGATCGGACTCGAATCCTCACGGTCGCCAACCAAAAGGGCGGTGTGGGTAAAACCACAACAACCGTAAATGTGGCCGCAGCTCTGGCTTCGGCCGGTCTTCAGGTCATGGTTATTGACATTGACCCTCAGGGAAATGCATCCACTGCCCTGGGTGTTCCTCACCACGCGGAGATCGACAGTATCTACGACGTACTCATTAACGACTTCGCCATGGCGGACGTTGTGGCGGAGTGCCCGGATATTGCAAATTTGTATTGCGCCCCAGCTACGATTCACTTGGCCGGCGCGGAAATTGAGCTGGTCTCTCTGGTTGCCAGGGAGCAGAGACTACGCCGCGCAATTGATGAGTATGTAAAGTTTCGTGAGGTAAATGGCCAGGAACGTCTGGACTTCATCTTTATTGACTGCCCTCCCAGCCTTGGGTTGTTGACGGTCAACGCTTTTTGCGCTGCCAATGAAGTTTTCATTCCCATTCAGTGTGAGTACTATGCGCTGGAAGGATTGAGTCAACTACTGAAGAACATCGGGATGATTCAGAAGCACCTGAACTCAGACCTTGTGGTGTCCACCATCTTGTTGACCATGTACGACGGCCGAACGAATCTGGCCGCTCATGTTGCTGCTGATGTACGCGAACACTTTCCGGAGCAAGTTCTACGAGCCATGATTCCGCGATCTGTCAGGATCTCAGAAGCCCCCAGTTACCAGCAGACAGTCATGACGTACGATCCTTCGTCTACAGGCGCCCTTTCCTACCTTGAGGCCGCCGCTGAGCTGGCTGAACGGTCTGTGTCCTAGGTGTTTGCGCGGTCCTGCAGTTTGCAACTTACAATGAAGTTCATCAGACCCCTAGGCTGGGGTTCATTCAATGGAGGAAGTCTCAATGACTGACAAGCGCAGGGGTCTTGGTCGTGGATTGGGTGCTCTGATCCCCAGTTCATCTGGCGATGAGACGGGCAACTCCCTTCCAACGCGGCCCGTTGATCTCTTTTTCCCTGAGCCCAAGGGGCGTAAGCCTGCTGCAGCACCGGCTAGGACCGCCAGAAAGGCTCCCGTGGCTGAGCTGCCGGAACTTGTTGAGGTTCCAGGTGCTACGTTCATGGAACTGCCAGTTGGGGAGATTCATCCGAATCGAAAGCAGCCTCGTACAGTCTTCGATGAAGACGATATGGCAGAACTGGTTCACTCAGTCCGCGAAATTGGTGTTCTGCAGCCCATCGTGGTGCGGAAATCCACCGAAACGGGTGATCAACCCTATGAACTGGTCATGGGTGAGCGCCGTTGGCGGGCCAGTCAAGCTGCAGGGCTCGACACCATTCCCGTTATTGTTCGCGAAACCACCGACGATAACCTTCTTCGTGACGCGTTACTCGAGAACCTGCACCGAAGCCAGCTCAATCCCCTTGAAGAGGCTGCTGCGTACCAGCAACTCCTTGAAGACTTCGGTACCACTCACGAACAGCTTGCTGATCGGATCGGACGTTCGCGTCCCCAGGTGTCCAACACGCTCCGACTATTGAAGCTTCCGGCACTTGTGCAGCGCCGAGTTGCGGCTGGAGTGTTGTCGGCGGGTCACGCGCGAGCGTTGCTGGCGCTTCCTGAGTCTGAGGCTATGGAAATTCTGGCCCAGAGAATTGTGGCCGAGGGAATGTCAGTTAGGGCTACCGAAGAGGCTGTTCAGCTGTATCAAGCACCTCTGAGCGGTCAGAAGCCGGCGACCAAGACTCCAAGCCCGAGACATGAACGCCTCGATTTCCTGGCTAGTTCGCTGTCTGACCGCTTGGACACCAATGTCAAGATTTCACTGGGCGCTCGAAAAGGCAAGGTCAGTATCGAGTTCGCCTCAGTTGAGGATCTTAACCGCATTATGGATGTTTTGAGCCCCGGTAGTAAGTAACTCCTGATTTAGATCGAACGGCAGTGTTTCACGTGAAACACTGCCGTTCTTCATTTAATCGACTTCCCCAGGATTGATCCTAAGTGCGAGAAATGCGTTGTCCATTTAGCCAGAAACGGGTAGTTGGAGACCTCGTGAAGCCTTTATGCGGGTAGGCCCCTTCGAATTAAGCGATGGGCCATTACTGACATGCGATTGGTTTCACGTGAAACAGTCGCGGCTTATGATGACTCTTGAGAAATACTTGGGAGACGAGGTCCAGATCGAGTTGCCGGTAGTTGTGCTATTCGCCCTACGATATTCAGTCAGCGACTGAATGGGCATTCACCGTTGCAAATTGGGATATCCAGAATGCGAATAGGTGCCTGACCGTGAATCACGTGTTTCACGTGAAACAGATTTCTACTGCTTGCAAAGTTTGTTTTGGCGTTGGCGGGCGATGACTCAAAGGCAGGTCGCTGAAGCGTAATGATTCCCCTATCCATTCGGACCTTGTCGCACTAAAGTGCTCGTACCTAGGAAAGCTCCCAACTGAAATCCGGGACAGCGATGTCTCATGTGGGCAGGACTGCCGAGCGTTGAACGGGTGTTTCGGATAATATGACCTAGGCCCAAGTGGCCCATAGGAAACTGTTGGTGGAATAGGGCCGAACTCGAGAGACTCACTGGAGCCATTGCGGATGCCAATTAGCTTGGGCGGGTACACATTTTGGTCGTGTCCTAGGACTTCTCAGGGGCCTGACGATCTAGCTGCACAGGCGCCGGCAGGCAATGCGTAGGGGGCTAGAACTGTCTCGCGATTCGGTCACCGGTTCGCACCAAAAGACACAACAGTAAGTGCCGCTAGCCATCGATAGGAGAGCCGTTAGGTATTGTTTCTCTGACCCACGTCTAGGTAGCTCGAAATGCATTTCCCGCTTAGTTGGCCGGAGTAATTCGCCAAGTCCCAGCGGAAATGCCCCGTGGACAATTCCGAAAGGGCGCCTATATATAGTTTCGCGGCACAGATGCTTGTGAACGACTTGCGGATCGTACCTGCCACGACATGAGCGTAGGTAGCTTGGACGGGAGCCGAAACCTACGTTGCCCCATGGCGGTCATGAGTATCAAAATGGACGTTTCGAGCGGATTGTCTCCTTGAGGGACAGTGAGGTGGGGGGGTGGTCTCACCATGGGCGACACGGTGGCCCCTAAGCGATTCCATGGCCCAAATGGACTCTTGGTCCCGCCAAGGGGGATTGAGTGCCCCATGGCGGCCATAGGGGCCTGCAGGGCGCCTGTGGACTGGCGCCAGACTGCAATGTGTCTACTTCGTGTGCTGGGCACGGTGAGAGCGATTCCGTCATTGAGGTAATGATTCGAGAAGAGCCGGCAAGGAGCATGGCCGTCCACGGTAGTCATTCCACCTGCGAACCAGCATCCATTTGGCATAATCGCCAGCAGTACAAACAGTGCCAACAGTTGCCTCTCACGAAGACGATAGATATTGGAAGGGTGGGCGACCATCTGGCATGCGTCAGTGACGGCATTCTTGAGGATGGCCCGGCAGTTGAGCATGCTCTTGGTTGTCGTCAGCAACGCGCACCCGGACTGCGGTCATGAAACTCGCCAATACCCACTCCGTCTTACCCTTAGAAATTGGCCAGCAAAGGTGCAGGAAACCACAATAAGACAGCGTCAAAGGGGAGTTGGTCTCAAGTGGTTCCGATACCGGCTGTGGAGGAGGGTAGTCCGGTCAAGTCATCATGAGGCATCGACGTCGGTGAACAGCCGGTGCGAGCTGACGTACCCCTACCTAGTACTGAGTCGAGAGTCGACGACAACAAAGACCTTCATGTCTACTTCATAGGTGAATCATCACCGTCAGGGCCTGCACGAAATTGGAGCATCTAATGTACGGATGTTTCTTAGAGGGACTTGGCCCTGGTATCTGGTGTACCAACTGTTTTGCGGCTAGACGCCAAGTAGGGGAATGCCGCTACTAAGCCGAATTACTCATGAGGGCAGCGCTTCAACCGGCCTCCCGATGTATCGGGTACTTGTTCATTCACCTCAGTGACGCGCGATCCCGAGCGCGCTGGCAGATCAATTTTTTCGTATAGATGCAGCCGACTATCCGCCGCAGGTTTGCGACCACGAAATATTGTCGTTGGGAGCCATCGCTGGCGGTGTTGCGGCCAGCGCCTCCCTTTGGGGGATCAACTGGGTTCCACAGGTTGCATCTAGTCGTGGGCCGTTCTGCGTTTCTTCCTCACGTCGTAGAGGCCGGCCTCTATCCAAATCCTGCTGTGGATCGTCGCGTCCCCTGATCGTGTCGGCATGAACGCTGGAGGCCAATTGCTGGTGCTGGCGCATTCGCTGGTCCTGGCATGTGGCCCACACTCGTGGAAGGTGCCCATTTGTGGGCCCTCAACGAGTCGATGAACGTTTCCGTCCGACGCGGCATTCTCTGGTGTCCACAGATAGGACCCGCAAACCACTAGTGCCAGACACCGGGGCGGCAACATCCGGATCACAGGAAGCTTGGGGTAGTGCACGGGTGGCTTCTGTATCAATGACCTCAAATCTGAAACACTCGAAATCCGAGAACGTACTGACGTCGAATCGCTGCATGATTCATCGCAACACCGAAAGTCCGGAGGGTATCACTGCTATTAGTACGCCCCCTGGAGAGTTCGGGATGTGGTCGCCACTGTCAGATAGCCGGGTTCGTGGATAGTCAGTGGCGCGGCCAGATGTCGTTTCACGTGAAACAAACTCGCTGAGTTCCGGCCTTTCTAAGCTGCTTCGCTGTTCCTGTGTAGGTGGCGTGTTGCCGTAGTCGAAGAGGGACGGGTCTAGCGCGTCCTGATCTGCCGTCCTCGCGAATATTCCGGTGAGTGACATCCAGACGGCGCAGATTAGCCTCAGTAGGAGTCCATCAGCGCAGGTGAACAGCCGCGGGGTTCGGACTTCAATTGCCCTGTGGTTACCACCCGTACGGCTTCGAGCGTCCTTGTAAAGGTCGAACTGTGGTGATGCTTGCACGGGGGATCCTAGGTTGTTGAAGAACGTTGGCCCGCTGCTTTCTAAAATGCGGATGTGGTCGATCCCGGAAGTTGGATCCTGATCCATTCATCTGAGGAACTGTCAGTGTTCGTCCCGGATACGCGCCATGATCGACATCGCTTGAGCGATCCTGTGCAGACTGAATATCTATTCCCGTGGGGCCAGCAATATTGCGAGTAGGGACCATCCCGGGAAAATGGAAATATTCTGCAGGGGCCCGCCAGTGGCATTGTTGGCAGGCGCTTGGCCATTGGCGGGTGACCCTTCCCATGCCGTGAGCCGGCGGGGCCAGAGATGGACCATTTGCCCAGGGCAATCCGATGGGCACTGCAAGGCTCTGGACGAACATGGGCGGTTCAATCCTTCTGGTGTGGAGCAGTCACTGCCTACCCGAACCCACCACCGGAAAGATCCTGCGCCCGCGGCCCGGCGGCGTCCATGGCGACGCGGAGCATGGATCGGATCTTCCACCACACCAAGTGGATCGATGCTGGGGGCATGCAACATGCGGGAGAAGATCAGCACCGTTAGATTTGGTGGGATTCTTTGGGGAAGGTGGCTCCCATCCGGGCAGCTGCTGGCCCTAAGCTGCAGTATCGCAGGCACCCAAGCACGATAGTGGGTGGCCCCAAAGCGCCGAATACTCACAGACATCGCGAGGCGGCAAATAGTGCGTTGCTCACCGCGCTCAGCGCCTTCGTTCCTGGCAGGTTCACCTACGAGTCCCGGAAGCAAGGAAGGGGGCTCCAAGAGGACAGGTGTTGTGTGGGATAGGGGTGTACAAAGAACCTCGAGTGATTCTGGGCAGTCGGCAGTGAGTGGGCAGTTGGCAAGTGGCCCGGTGGTCTCGTCGGAATGAGCTTGGGTGTCCTCCAGTTGAATGCCAGTCCGGGAGATCGCGTTAAACGGGATTCTTGAGGGCAGAGTCGTTGTAGTTTGGGTCGTCTAAGATGGGACGCTGCTAGCTCGTGAGTATGGTCGGCCTCTGCAGTGTCGAACCTTCTGATCATCAAGTCAGCTGATTAGAGGAGCCACTCGCGAATGAACTGCTCCCCGGAAGTTGGACTGAAATATTCAGTTCCGATTTCCGGGGAGCAGTCTTATGCATGCATGTAGTTCTTTGTCCGAGGTTCAGCGCGAGGCCGCTGTAGCGTGTTTTGAGAAAGGTGTCGGGTACTCGGCGACGGCCAAGGGCGTGGGTGTGTCTCGTGTGCCGGTCAGGGCACTGTATCGGAGGTGGAGGATCCATGGGCAAGGAGTATTGGTGAGGAGACCGGCAAAATCGTATTCTTTCGAATTCAAGCTCGCCTTGGTCGAACGGTTCCTCGAGGGTGAGATAGGCCTTGATCTGGCTGTGGAGGCCGGTTTGTCCACGCCTGAGTTGCTGCGAAAGTGGGTCCGGGCCTATCGCCAGGAAGGCGCGGACGCGTTACGGCCGAAACCCAAAGGCAGACCACGCAGGCCCGATGCGCCGACGCAGGCTCGAGCCCTCATCGCTCGCAAGGCTGACTTTCCGCTCCCGGTGCTGCTGCAGGTCGCCGGGCTGCCGCGCTCGACGTTCTTCTATCACCAAGCACGCCTCCAAGCTCCGGATCCCCGAGATGCACTAAAGGTCGCGGTTACGGAGATCTTCAAGAGGAACCATGGCCGCTACGGGCACCGGCTCCTCCACACCGAGTTAGTCCGGCAGGGATGGACGCTCGCGAAGAAGACCGTACTGAAGCTGATGCGCCTCTTGGCGCTGGTCTGCAAGGTCAGGCGGAAGAAATGCTACAACTCCTTCAGGGGCGAAAAGGCGCCGTTGCCACCGACGTTCTGAACCGGAAATTCGGCGCCGATGCTCCGAATAAGAAGTGGGTCACTAATGTCACGGAGTTCCACGTCGGTGAGCGGAAGATCTACCTCTCACCGGTCATGGACCTCTTCGACCGACAGATCATCGCGTACACCATCGGATCTTCCCTGAACCTGGAACTGACCAACACCTCACTCCAGCAACACCTCACCTCCCTGAGCCTAGCCAGCAGCCGCTCGTGCACTCGGACCAGGGATTCAAGTATCAACACATTTCCTGACGGCGCCTCCTGCGGGGCGCCGGCGCGATCCAATCAATGTCACGCGAAGACAACTGCTACGACAACGCCGTGATGGAAAACTTCTTGGGACACCTCAAGGAAGAACTCTTCCACCGGGTCCAATTCCTCAGCACAGACGCCCTGACCACGGCCCTGCACGAGTACATCCACTGGTACAACACCGAACGGATCTGCACAAAACTCGAGGGCCTGAGCCCAGTGCAATACCGGGCCCAGATCCTCATGGCCTAGCATCCTATTTAGCCAGTCCAACATCCGGGGACCAGTTCACTACATGCGCGAGCGTTGCGTTTGCGGATCGGGCGGACATCGCTGCTGGTCTATTGGACGGCGGGACGGATCGGCAGTTTGGGCCTGATCTGGGACGTGAACACACGATCATTTAGCGAGGGCGTAATAGGAACTCAACGAGGACTCGTGGGTACCGGTCCGTGAGTGTCGGCTTAGCCGCAGAGTGAAAAGCAGCCGCCCGCAGGCGCGAAAACCAGCAGCTGATTCGGTGTTTGTCGCACGGCTGAAGGCGGATCTGGCCACGCCTAGGACTCCTCGTCAGATAGTCAGATCGTCGGGCGTTTGCGTAGGGAGGCTGTGGACGTCAGCGCAGGGACCATGAAGAAATCAGCAGGTGCAGATCGGCTAAGCCGTTGGGTGGGCGAACGGGGCGGCGGATCATCGGTATCGTCAGCCTCATCGACCGGCCCGAGGAGGCTGCTGATCGTCGTGTACGAGGTGCGTGGGAAGGGGAGCTGATGGTCGGTATGGATGCAAGGGTTACTGTCGCCACTCTCGTTGATTGGCCTAGCCGCCTCCTCATCGTGATGGGTCTGCCGAGGGTCCTAAGGCCGATGGGCTCACCGATGTCTTCATTGACCGTGGACACTCGCCGTCCGGTGTAGTTCGTCCAACCCCAATTAACCTGAGAGCGACCCAGCAACGGAAAGGCGGACGGACCGATCCGTGGGTGCCTGCCCATTGGCGTTGAACTTACCAGCCACAGCCCTACCTAGATGCCATCGCCGATGAGGTCAGCGACCGCTTCGGATCTGTCCTGAGATTCCCCGTACCACGAGAAGTGTTCACCGAACTACTCAACAACAATGTTGCTAAGACGGCCTTGCGCCGCTGCCAGCGCCTGTATCAACGTCAGTCTTAGCGGCTGTGCAGAAGCGGCACAGCCCCGATCCGAAGATGCTGTCTTAGGTCGTGGATTGAATTGGATAGGAAAGAGGGCGGCTGTGATGTCTCCCTTGACTGGAGTCAGGTTACGGGTCTGGCGGGCCCCAGTGTCCGGTGCAGCGTGTCCCGTGAGCGTACCTTGATCCCTGACACCCTCTTACGGCAGTGGAGGGTGCTTAGCGGCTCCGCCAAGACATGCCATCGTGAGATTAGCCAACCTGTTGATTCGGGTTCCGAAGGCGACGAGTGCACAAGGTGATCGTTTCAAGATAGGCAGATCGGAGTGGTTGGCGAAGCCATTCGTGGACACGTGGCAGGGTGGAGCTTCGAGCCTTGTTTATTCGCCACAAACGTCCATTGGCCACCAACTCGAAAACATCGACTGTCCGGGCGACGACGATGGCTGAGTGTGAACGGTTGGATTCCGAGGCGACGTTCACTGCGCGGCCACCGTCAAGGTCACCACGGCGCCTGGCACATCGGGTGACCTACCAACTTGTCTGGTGATTCAGCATTGGCATATTCGGCGGAAAGCTCATCGCGGCGAGGCTGGTGCTGAGGGGTGCAATATGTGGGAGTGCCAGCCCAGCTATGTTGTCACCGACGCTCACCGTGATGGATGAACAAGTTCGGTCAATCGGGAACTTCAATGAATCGGCCACGGGGACATTTGGGCATTTGGTTCTCGAAAGATTTCAAATCTCTGAAAACAACTGATCACATACTCCATTCAACTCACACTCCTAGGAGACAAACGGAGTCAAGATGAATGGCGACCCATTTCGTAAAGATTCACGTGAAACCACCCAAGTCCATCCGTGCAGGACTTTTTGGCCCGAAAGGCGTCACGATTGCGGAAAAACAATACAACTTTCTAACACTTAGGATCAATCTGGGAGAAGCCGAAAGACGGCTTAAATAGCTGTGGACCGGACAATATCCGGTCCACAGCTATTTACAACTTGGGGCAGCCACTTGGGTCTGCTGCGGCGCCTACTTCAGGACGTCTGCAAATTCCTTCTCAAAGTACTGCTTGGGACGTGCGCCAATGACGGTGCTGGTGACCTCGCCGCCCTGGAACAGGTATACGGCGGGAATCGAGGTGATTCCATACTTGGCGGCGATTCCGGGGTTAGCGTCAACATCCACCTTCACAACCTCGACCTTGTCCGAGTAGTCCACGGAGATCTCATCAAGGATGGGACCAAGCTTGCGGCACGGGCCGCACCATTCGGCCCAGAAGTCCACGATGACAGGCTTCTCAGATTTAAGGACTGCTTCGTCAAACGTTGCGTCTGTTGCGCTCTTTGCGTTGCTCATGGCGAACTACTTTCTCTTAGGAATCCTGCTGGGCTAGGAAGTGCTCCACATCAAGTGCGGCTGCACATCCCGAGCCGGCGGCCGTGATGGCCTGACGGTACGTGGGGTCAATGACATCTCCGGCGGCAAAAACACCGGGAAGGCTGGTCTTGGAAGTACGGCCCTCCACGGCGATGGTTCCGGCATCGGTGAGCTCGAGGACTCCCTTTACCAGATCGACCCTGGGGTCATTTCCAATAGCAACGAATACGCCAGTCACGGCCAGTTCGCTCTTCTCGCCGGTAACCAAGTTGTTCAGCTGAAGGCCGGTGACCTTGGCATCGCCGTCAACGGCCACAACCTCAGAGTTCCAGACGAACTTGATCTTGGGGTGGTTCAGGGCTCGCTCGGCCATGATCTTGGACGCCCGCAGGGTATCGCGGCGGTGAACCACGGTAACCGATTCTGCAAACTTGGTCAGGAAGATTGCCTCTTCCATAGCGGAATCTCCGCCACCGATCACGGCAATGTTATGGCCCTTGAAGAAGAAGCCGTCGCACGTTGCGCAGGAGCTAACTCCGTGCCCAACAAGGCGCTTCTCGCCCTCCACACCTAGTTCGCGATACGCGGAGCCGGTGGAAATGATGACCGTGCGGGCCTTGAATTCCTGGCCATCGGCCAGGGTTACGGTCTTAACCGCACCTTCAAGCTCAACGGAGGTGACGTCGTCGTACATGATCTCGGTGCCGAACTTTTCAGCCTGCTGACCCAAGTTTTCCATGAGATCGGGACCCATGATTCCGTCGGGGAAGCCGGGGAAGTTCTCCACCTCGGTGGTGTTCATGAGCTCGCCACCGGCGGTAACGGAGCCAGCGATCATGAGAGGCTTGAGATCCGCGCGAGCCGTGTAGATGGCGGCTGTGTATCCTGCGGGACCAGAGCCTATGATGATGACGTCACGGACATCGCTTGCGGGGGTGACTTGCGTGCTCACGGGTGGGTGTTCCTCTTCCTTCTTGATGGAACCGCACCAGGGCGGCCCATTGGGACCTTCGTTATCCACAACCAGCCCGAGGGCGCGGTTATTCCACCACGACGGCGCGTGGCACGATTGTGGGCTACTTAACGCTGATTTCGGTGATCTTCAGACCGTAGGGGTAAGTGTTGAACGGTTGAAGTTTGGGCAGTTCAGTGAAGCTGATGATGACGTACTTGGCCTTGACGCCCGGTGCGGCTGTCAGCGTGAAATCAGGGGAGCTAAATGAGCCGCCGCCGATCTTTGTTGCGCCAGCAACTTCGGGCTTGCTGTTGGTGAGGATGTTGAACTGTCCGCCGGTACCGGCAAGTTGGTTGATCGTCACTGAGCTGATGGTTGATTCTTCAGCCAGCTCCACCACCAGGTTGATACCATCGGTCAGATTGGCGAAATCGGCGTTGGAGAATTCCACCGTGGGCCAGTACGTGGCCTTATTGCCATCAAAAGCATCCGCCAGACGCGGGTAGTAGGCCTCGCTGTAGTTCTGGACTCCCGCAGCGTAAGCCGTGATGTCCGTGATGTTGCTGGTTACGGGAGCTACCGGAGCAGGTTCGGCCGGGGCTTCAGAAGTCTTTTCCTGCGTGGGATCTGCCGTGGTGGCTGCAGTGGTTGTGTCCCCGGCCTGATTACTTGAACCGTCAAACAAAGTCCCGATGTGCTGGAACGCAAAGACCAGGGCACCGATCAATAGAACAGCCACAATGGCGCCGGTCAGTAGGCGCCCGCCCGTACGGGGCGCGTTCTCCTCGTCATCTTCGTCGTCGAGTAATTCCGGTTCCGCATAGTGGTTGCCAGCACCGCGTAATTCTGCCGGGAACGTGCCGGGGCGACGGGAATCAGTGTAGTTGTCGTCGTGATCTTCGTTGATGAAGCCGTAGTCGTCCTCGTCCCAAAGGGTCACCTTCGCCTCGGCCGGAGCCACTGGAGCGGCAGCGGCCGGAGCAGCGGCTGCAAGAGGAGGAACGACGGCGGCCGCGGGGATGGGCGTGGACCTCACGGCCGCCGTGCGCGGCGGTCGTGATGCTTTCGGCTGGGCGGGCGCTGGCTGCACCCTTTCCTTGCTTACATTGGGCACCGCGGCTGAGGGAGGCACTGGTGAGTTGTCATCATAAACATAAGCACCACCTGCAGGTGCTGTGTCGCGGGCCTTCCCGAAGATCTCGGTGCTTAGCGTGTCAGTGAAGAACGGCTCTTGGTAGACGTCCTCGGGCGGCTCTGTGGGAACAACCAAATCTAAGAGGTCCGCAGGCGTAGTCCTGGCGGCGATGAGGTAGGTGCTGTTGTCCTGAACGCCGAGGTCCAGGATGGAGACGTTGGATGCACGGGTGCCAATGGCCACCTCGCGCGAGCTCTGCGTCAGGTTCGCGGAATTCTCAACGGCCGAGACAAGTATACTGACTGGTCGGTTTAGGACTTGGTCCAAACCGTCAAGGATAACGTCGTCCTCGGCGGAGGCCAAGATACGTCCGGTTACCTTGTAGCGGCCGCCAAGGATGGAGCCCACATCAATAGGTTGTGGCACCAAATCCTCCTCTTAAAGCATGGGGCTGGTGCGAGTTATGCACGCGAAGCCATATTTTGACTGATTCTATAGGAAAACACGGCAATTTCCATGGTTGCGGTCTTGACAGGCCGCTATCAATTTCGGAAATCTGCTCATCTGGCGGGAAGGCGGTTACGTACCTTTGACAGCAAGGGATTGAGCAAGGCATCCACTTCAGCTACGCGCAACTGCTTCAGGATCACAATGTAGACGATCGCCATGACGGTACCGGCAACGGCGAGGACGAGGGCAGCAGCAGGGATGGAGGACCACATGAACCCGCCATTCGAGGAACTGCCAAAGAGACGCAGGGTCAGTTCGCCAACAACGCCTGCGACCAGGGCTGCCACCAGGAACCGCATGTGGGCGCGCATGATGAGCCCGCCGCCGTAGTTCCCGAGCTTGGCGCGAAGGAAGAAGTGGCTGACGATGGGCCCCAGAACATTTGTCAGGGTGTAGCTAGCCGCAAGCCCGTAGATGATGAACTCTTCGGGCAGAAGAGCCGCCGAGAGAGCCGAAGCCATACCGATGCACACCATAATGCACTGAATGATGAACGGTGCCCTAGCGTTTTCCTGAGCATAGAACGCCCTATTGAGGATGAAGTTGATGCTGTAGAACGGTGCGCCGATGGCCAGGATGGACAGTGTGATGGCTATCTGACGGCCCACATTTTCATGATCACCACTGAAGAGCATGCCGAACGGCCCAGAAAGCACCAGAAGGGCGATGGCCGCGAATACGGTAGCCATACCGGTGGTCCGCAGTGCTGCGCTCAGTGAGCTTCGCAATGCCGATAGGTCCTTATTTGCGGCCGCGTGGGCCATGGCCGTGAACATCACCGTGGCGATGGACAGGGCGATGATGGAGTGCGGCATGATGTACAGCTCGGTGGCCCGGTTGAGGGCCCAGATTCCGGGGATGCTGGAACCGGCCGTTGGGGCATCGTCTCCGCCGGCCGGGATGGTTGCAACACGCATAATGATGATGAAGCTCAAGTTGCCAATGATCATGGTGCCCATGGTCCACACGGCAACCTTGGCCGTGGCGCCTAGGCCGGTACCGCGCCAGCCGAACTTGGGGCGCAGATTAAGGCCCAAGCGGTGAACGGGAATAAGCAGCACGGCCGACTGCACAACGATGCCCAGAGTTGCTGTTCCGGCCAGCATCCACGTCTGGCCAATGGTCCAGTTGTCTACTGTGTGGGGAGTGCTTGCGGAACTTCCGGCCACAAAAATAAACACCAACAGGCCGGCAATGGCCACCACATTGTTAACCACCGGCGCCCAGGCATACGCCTTAAAGGAATTGTGAGCGTTGAGAACCTGGCCCAGCAGGGAGAACAGGCCGTAAAAGAAGATCTGAGGCAGGAGGAACAAGCCAAAGATGATGGCCAATTCCAGCTTCTTGCCTGTGAATGAGGTGGATAACCCCATGATGGGTGCCGCGAGTAGCAAGACCACCGCGGTCAGCGCCAACAAGCCCAAAACACCCAAGGTCAAGAGCCTAGAGATGAAATCAGAACCCTTGTCAGGATGCTTGCTGGCCTTGGCGATCTGAGGGATCAACACCGCGTTGAACACGCCGCCAGCAATCATCAAAAAGATCAGGTTGGGCAGGTTATTGGAGCCCTCAAAAATATTCGCAATGGCCGTGTCGGCGATCGCAATACCGAGCACGATGCCCTTGATGAAACCAAGGATGCGCGAAGCCAACGTTCCGATGGCCATTGATGCACCCGAGCGGGCCGCGCTTGAGGGGCCTTTGCCGGTTTGAGCGCTGGCTTCTTGGGCCAAGTCGCCTTGCGCACGCTCGTGCGGCTCATGATCCGAACCACCTGACGACGGCGCTCGGCCAGCATTGATGTGGGTCACGGCAGGCTGCAACTGGGTGTTCGGCACGGCCTGCATGGCTGCCTGCGGAGAAGCCTGCACGGCCGTCAGCATGGACGTATCCAAACTAACTGGTGCGGAAGCTGACCGTGGCGCTGCATTGGGTTTCGGCGGGACGTTGACCCGTTCATGGTTAGACATTGTTTCCATCATCTCACTGGAGGCTCAAAGAGTGCTGGCAGCGGCTGATTTCCGGGTGTGGGGAAGGACACCGCTGACTGCCGGGCACTGCAAAACGGGTCGGAGCCTAGAAGTGTTCGGGCAACAATTCGCGGGCCAGGTCGGTGATGCGACGCTCGTTAGGGAAGGACAACTTCTTGGCCAACTCAGTCAGGGGTACCCACGCAACATCAACCGCCTCGTGGTCCGGATCGTTCTCGATGGTCAGATATCCGCCGGTGGCACGCAGCAGGAAGTGGTGGACGGTCTTGTGGACGCGGTGCCCACTGACAGTGAACCAATAGTCGATGCTGCCAAGTGTGGCCAACACGACTCCGGCGATGCCGGTTTCCTCTTCAATCTCACGCACAGCGGCCTCTGCGTGGTTCTCCGCGCCTTCAGGGTGTCCCTTTGGCAGGCACCACTCAAGCCGACCACCGCGGTTGATGCGGGCAATAATCGCAACCCGGGGCACGCCGTCGTGCATCTCAATCACCACGCCGCCTGCGGAAACTTCTTCAACGGTTGGCAGCTGGCTCGGGGCACTCGCTGCCGCGGGCACAACCTGAGAACCCATTGCCGCTGGCAACGGGTTCCTCTTGGGCGCGCGCGGCACGGGGTGAACCATGCAGTCCACTCTAGCTATCTTTGGCCATGGATGATGACAGGGTGGAAAGGCGGTTTTCGCGGCGTCCCTGCAACGGCGTACGAGGGAGCAAACGTGCACGTGCAAAAGTCTGGCATCCTTAAGGAACCATGGATTTAGTGCCCGATACCTCAAAATTTGACCCGGTGGTTCTCGAGCTCGGCCGGCTTTTCGCCGACGCCGGCTACGAACTCTCCCTTGTGGGAGGACCCGTCCGCGACCTCTTTCTAGGGCGTACGTCCCCGGATTTGGACTTCACCACCAACGCGACGCCCGAGGAAATTCTCCAGGTGGCCAAGAAATGGGCGGATTCACACTGGGAGATGGGCCGTGAATTCGGCACCATCGGCTTCCGCAAGCGCAACGCCAGCAAAGAGGTGTTGCTTATTGAGATCACCACTTACCGGGCCGAAGCCTACGACTCTGAGTCCCGAAAGCCCGTCGTGGCGTTCGGCCGGTCCCTGGTTGACGATCTGCAGCGACGTGACTTCAGCGTAAATTCCATGGCACTGCGCCTGCCTGGGATGGAGCTCATCGATCCATTTGGTGGCGCAAAGGACTTGGCTGCCGGTCTGTTGCGCACGCCCGGGGCTGCCGAGGATTCCTTCTCGGATGACCCGTTGCGCATGATGCGGGCCGCTCGGTTTGCCTCTCAGCTGGGCTTTTCGCTCCACCCGGAGGTTCTGGCGGCCATGAAGGGTATGGCCGAGCGGATCAGTATTATCTCCGCCGAACGCGTCCGTGACGAGCTGGTCAAATTGATCTGTGGGGCCCACCCCCGCGCCGGCATCGACATCCTGGTTGAGACGGGCCTTGCCGAACTGGTGCTCCCTGAAGTTCCGGCGCTGAAGCTGGAAAGCGATGAGCACCACCGCCATAAGGACGTTTACCAGCACTCTTTGCAGGTGCTGGAGCAGGCTGCGGCACAGGAAACCGGTCCGGACGGCCCAGTTCCCGGCCCTGACTTTGTGTTGCGTTTCGCGGCCCTGATGCACGACGTCGGCAAGCCCAAGACCCGCCGTTTTGAAGCCGGCGGCGGGGTCAGCTTCCGCCACCATGACTTGGCCGGAGCCAAGCTCACGGCCAAGCGCATGAAAACGTTGCGCTTCGACAATGACTCGATCAAGGCCGTATCCCGCCTCGTGGAGTTGCACATGCGCTTCTACGGCTACGGGGAGGCTGGCTGGACTGACTCGGCCGTCCGTCGATACGTTACTGATGCCGGTCCCGTGCTGGAGCGGTTGCACCGATTGACCCGATCGGACGTCACTACGCGTAACCAGAAGAAGGCCGACAGGCTTTCCTTTGCCTACGATGATCTTGAACAGCGCATAGCTGTTCTGGCCGAGCAGGAAGAGCTCGATTCCATTCGTCCCGATCTGGACGGCGGGGCCATCATGGCCCTGTTGGACATCAAGCCGGGACGAGTCGTGGGACGGGCCTATAACTTCCTACTTGAACTGCGCATGGAAAAGGGTCCATTGGGCCCCGAAGAGTCGGAAAGTGAACTACGCAGGTGGTGGGCGGAGCAACCCGAATCGCAGACTGAGGCTTCCTCGGGTGAAACGGTCATTGCGACTGCGCCTACAACTGACCGCGCTGAGAACGTCTAAGACTGAATACGCCTAAATACGAGTAGCAGTCATCGAAACATGCACCGATTGGAATATACGACCATGAGTGACAACGGAACCGCACCCGTACCCGCAGCATCCGCACCCGTTCCAGGTGGACCGAAGCTCTGGCTGCTGCGCCATGGTGAAACAGAATGGTCGCGCAGCGGGCAGTACACAGGGCTGACAGACCTGCCGTTGACCGAAGATGGGGAAACCCAGGCGCGCTCCGCACAGGCGGCCCTATCCGGCGTCGACTTTGACCTTGTGCTCACCTCGCCGCTGCAGCGTGCGCGGCGCACGGCAACCCTCGCCGGCTTCCCTGAGGCCCAGGTGGAGCCCAATGCCGTGGAATGGGACTACGGCGATTACGAAGGTATCAACAGTGCCGTGGTTCGTGCCGAGAACCCTGGCTACCTGATCTGGGACAGCGGAGTGCCGAACGGTGAAGCCCTCGAGCATGTCGGTGATCGTGCTGATGAGATCGTCAAGCGAGTCCGCGCTGTCAAACGTGAAGACGGAGCTCCCGCGAACGTTCTGGTGGTGGCCCACGGACACTTCCTGCGCATCCTCGCGGCCCGCTGGCTGGGCCTGCCGGCCGGAGAAGGGCGCCACTTCATTCTGGGCACCGCCAAGGTGTGCACCCTTGGCTGGGACAAGAAGACGCCGGCCATCGAGCAGTGGGGCCTCTAGGTGGCTCGTAGCGCGCGCTCTTAACGCGGCGGTGCCGCGGCCGGGTTGCCTGTCCGAACCGGTAGGCTCGTGGTCATGCAGGATTCACACGCTTCGGGGAGTTCATCCCGGCATTCGATTGTTGTGCCTTCACGCAGCGATTCAATGCTGTGCACCATGACAGAGCCCGTGGGTGGACCACTGGGAAAGCGCACTGCGCCGGGAAAAATCAACCCAGGTTTTTTCACCGTGGAACGGGTCCTTGTCCTCATGACAGCGGCTTCGGCAATCATTGCCGTCATGACAAAGTCCCATTGCCGTACGGCAGGTTGGACGACGCCGGATCAACAGTCAACCGTGTGCTGGTCCGAGTTTCCCAACTCCTTCGTGGATGACCGTCTAGCTTCCCTCTTCCCGTTCTTAAGTACGGGTTCACCCTTCGATCATCCAGTACTAGCGGGGTGGATTGCCGGAATCACCGCGTGGCTGACCCGACCCTCCGGCGATGGAGCCCTGCGCCAGCTGGCCTTCTTTGACGTGAACGCAATCTTGATTGCGGTGCTGTGGATTGCCACCGTCATCATCGTGGCACGCACGGCGGGGCGCCGACCGTGGGACGCGGCCATCGTCGCGGCCAGTCCGGTTCTAGTGCTGGCCGCGTACGTGAGCTGGGATTTCTGGGCGGTGGCCCTGGTGAGCCTCGCACTGTACCTTTTTGCCCGGCGTCGTCCGCTGTGGGCGGGAGCGACCCTAGGTGTTGCCGCCTTGGCAGCCCCGTACCCGATTCTTATTCTGCTTGTCCTGTTGCTTCTGGGTATTCGGGCCGGACGGGTCACCAAGATGCTTGAAATGATCGCGGCCGCCACCATCTCCTTGTTGCTGGTACTGGCACCCATCATGGCCAAGAATCCTCCGGCAATTCCAGACTATTTGAAGGGTTTGATGGCGGCAGAGCCGTCCGAATCATCTATATACGGCGGGTGGAACATCATCGCCGCGCAAATGGGCCTGCCCGTGATGGACATTGGCATGACTAACGCGCTGGCCTCAATTTGGCTCGCAGCACTTGTCTTGGGCGTTTCCTATCTTGCGCTCTACACACCAGCTCGTCCCCGGGTTGCCCAGCTGGTTTTCATTGCGGTGGCTGGTTTCGTTGTGGTCAACAAGACCACGGAACCGTGGCACGCGGTCTGGTTGGTGCCCCTGCTTGCTCTGGCGATGCCGCGATGGCGTCCGATTCTCCTGTGGCAGGCCGCAATCATTGCGCACTTCATCGCGCTCCTGTTGTTCCGCAGTAAGACGTTGGGCAACATCGGCAACCAGCACGCCATTGATTCCCCGTACTTCGTTATGGCGGCGCTACTGGCTGGGGCCGCCACGTGCGTGCTGATCGGGCTGACGATTCGGGATATATACGTCCCTGGGCATGATGTGGTGCGTCGTGGGCGCGTGGCCGACCCGCAGGGTGGTGTGCTCCGCGATGCACCTGCGGATCCCACGGTAGCGCTGCTGGACGAGAACAATGAAAAGGTTCAGCTTTCCCCCGTTGTTACCCCCGTTGAGCTTGTCGATCCGGACCCCGCGGTCCGGGCAGGCTCCTAAGATGGTTGACGTTGCGGTGGTGGGCTCCGGCCCCAATGGGTTGGCTGCGGCCGTAACCATGGCTCGGGCCGGACTCTCGGTGCAAGTGTTTGAAGCTGCCGACTCCGTGGGCGGCGGAACGCGCACCAAGGAATTGACCCTGCCAGGATTCCGGCATGATGTATGCGCTGCCGTACATCCAATGGCGCTGGCTTCACCATTCTTCAGGGCGTTTGAACTGAGCCGCAGAATTGACTTGCTGGTCCCGGAGATTTCCTATGGCCACCCGCTCGACGGCGGCCGGGCTGGAATTGCCTACCGCAGCCTTGATCGCACAGTCGAAGCACTTGGGCCAGATGGCCGCGCCTGGCGAACATTGATGGCCCCGCTGCTGCGGAGGTTGGACGGCGTCATTGATTTCACTCAGGGAAGCCTGCTGCGCGTACCCAAGGATCCGCTGGCCGCGATCCAATATGGAATGCGCACCCTGCTTCAAGGTACGCCGGCGTGGAACCTTGGCTTCAAGGAGGCCGTGGCTCCGGCCATGCTAACGGGCGTCTCCGCACACGCCATTGGCCGCCTTCCGGCGCTTTCCACGGCGGGCGCGGGGATGCTCCTGGGCGTTCTCGCCCACGCAGGAGGTTGGCCGGTTGCGCGGGGCGGTTCGCAGGCAATTGCGCAAGCCATGGCGGATGACCTGCTGGCCCATGGTGGCCGGATTGAGGTGGCGCACCGCGTGGACAGCTTCGCCGACATCAAATCTGCAACGGGCGCCAAAGCTGTCGTCTTTAACACCACGCCACGCGCTCTTGTCGCGATGGCGGGCAAGGAGATGCCATCGCAGTATGTACGCAAGTTGGAATCGTTCAAGTACGGGGCAGGTGTCTGCAAGGTTGATTTCGCGCTCTCCGGACCCGTTCCGTGGACCGCGTTGGAACTACGCAAGGCACCAACGCTTCACCTCGGGGGGACTCGCGAAGCCATTGCCCTTGCTGAAAATGAAGTGTTGGCGGGGCGCCATCCGGAGAATCCGTATGTACTTGCCGTCCAGGCGGGTGTTGTGGATGACAGCCGGGCACCCGCGGGTCAGCACACTTTTTGGGCCTACACGCATGTACCTGCCGGGTCTACGCGCGACTGCACGGAAGACATCATCCGTTCTGTGGAAAAATATGCCCCCGGCTTCAGGGACCTGATCCTTGCCACCAGCACGCAAACCGCGCAGGACGTGGGCCACTACAACGCAAACTACATTGGCGGGGACATCAGCTCCGGGGCAGTCACCATGAAGCAGCTGTTGAAACGGCCCGTCATCGCCGCTGATCCGTGGCGGACGCCAGTTCCCGGGCTCTATCTTGGCTCGGCGTCGACAACACCAGGACCATCGGTCCATGGCATGGGCGGGTGGCTGGCGGCAAAATCAGCACTAAAAAACACCTTCGGACTGCCCGCTCCCGAGCTGGGTCTTTAGCGGCACGACGTGCCCCGTAGCTTTAAGCCACAACTGACCGGCACAAATGTACCGGTCAGTTGTAAAGAAGCTGGGGACTTTTGCCGTCAGTTGCGGCGGTCCAGCGTGCCCAAAGTGGCGCCGTTGGCGTCCTTGATGGTCATGACATCGCCGTCGATGCTGGCACCCGCGGCCTTGGCGAGCCACGTGTCGATATCTTCGCAGGCCATCTGCGTACCGCTGAGTTGCTGGAAGGTGAGCTCATCCTCAACCAGGAACCACTGACCCGTAAGACGGTTACATCCATCGCTGCCAGTGATGAACCCGGCCTGGTCAAAGCTCGGGTCCTTTTCTGCTGCCAATGACATCTCGAAGTACGGCGCCTTGTCGGTGTTGTAGCCTTCACCCCAAGTTCCAACGGGGCCGGTTGCGGCACCGCAGGAGGAGATGGTCAAGGCGAGAAGCAAGCTGCCGGCAAGGGCTGCGAGGCGTTTCATAATGGGTGTAGCTCCGATCGTGCTGGGGTAAACGTCCGTTTCCCTTATGCTATTGCATCCCCGGAGAATCCCAGCCCTCCGTTTCAGTTTCTTAGTGCACCCCAACGCCCGGCAGAGCAGGCACGGGAGCCGTAAGGACGCCGTCGCGCATGCTGGCCACGGCGTCGGTGAGTGGGACGAACTCGGTGTCGTGCGTGACCATGATGGTTGCCACGTTGAATTCATCGCAGACATCCCGCAGCAGCCGGACGATCGATTCGCTGCGATCATGGTCAAGGGCCGCCGTGGGCTCATCAACCAGCAAGACCTTGGGTTGTGCCATGAGAGCGCGGGCAATGTTGACCCGTTGGCGCTGGCCGCCGGAAAGCTGATGGGGCCGTTTTTGGGCGGAGCCACCCAATCCCACGAGTTCCAGGAGTTCCGCGGCCCGTACCCTTGCCGTGCGCAACGAGGTCCCGCGCAGGTGGTCTGTGATGACGAGTTGCTCGGCTGCCGTCAGCGACGCCAGTAGGTTCGGTTGCTGAAAGATAATACCGACCTTGTCACGGCGCAGGGTGGCGAGTTCCTTCTCGGTCAAGGCGGTGGAGTCGACGCCGTCGATCATCACCAGCCCCGAGGTGGGCTTGATCAGGGTGGCCGCCACGGCCAACAGGCTGGACTTTCCGGATCCTGATGGCCCCACAAGTGAGACAAATTGGCCGGGATGGACCGAGAGGTTGACGGCATCAAGGGCCGTCATGGTTCCTTCGCCATCGGGGTAGTTCAGTGTCACGTTGATGAGATTCAAGGCAGTCATGGGATTTTCCTTACTTGGAAGAAGAGTTAGTTGCCACCGAGGGCGATCATGGCGTCGACACGGGTGACCTTGCGGACCGCCATGGCCGCTCCGGCCAAGCCGAGCGCCACGATGCCGGCGACGGGGAGGAGTGTTGTTGCGGGGGTGAGTAGGAAGGGGGCGGCCTGTCCGGCGAGGACTCCGCCGGCCACGCCCACCAGCCCGCCAAGTCCGGCGCCGGCAACCAGTACGAGAGTTGCCTGAGTCAGGGCGTCGCGCAGGAGATAACTGCCGGAGGCGCCCAGGGCCTTCAGGACGGCGATATCGCGGGTGCGCTGCACGGTCCAGACGGTCAGGAACGCGACGATCACGAGGGCCGAGATCCCGTACAGGAACGCCTGCATCATCAGCAGCGAGCCGTTCTCACTCTTGTAGCCGCCCAGGCCCTGGAAGGATCCGCCGCGAGTTGCGCTGACCGTTCCCGCTGCGGCGTTGGTGGCATCGGCGGCAGCGTCGCCGATTACGCCCGGCTCGTACGTCACGGCCAGGACGGTGGCCAGCTGTGCCGGATCGCTGAGATGGGCGATCTTTGTCCACGCGGGAAGCGTGGTCCAGACAACTGAGCTATGCGAATACCACTGGTCCGGCACGATCCCGGCGATGCTGAACTCGGTTCCGGCGATGGTCACGGCATCCCCTGCGGCGAGGGTGAGTTCCTTGGCGATGCTTTCGCCGATCACCACAGTTGTGTCGCTGATGGACGACGGCGCGATCCCGGCGCCGGTGCCTGGCTCACCAGAAGTTGAGCTGCTGGGCGCGGCCTCGCCGACACCAAACACGGCCACGTTGGCGATGCCCTTGCTATCCCCGGCCCCCTGAAAACGACTTTGGCTGATGCCGAGCGGCACGGCGGACTGAACGCCCTCGGTGCCCGCCCAGGAATCGAGCTGTTCCCGAGTTACCTGACTTTCCGTGAAGGACACCTTGGCATCATTGTCCGCGGGCGCCCCGAACACCACCTGACTGACCTTTTCGGCCGTGCCCAGCTGCTCTATGGCAGAGGTGGATTGGTTACCCAGGCCCGCGGTCAAACCGGAGAGCAGCACCAACAGTAGGGCGATCAAGGCCACGACGGCACCCATAAGGACGAACCGTCCTTTGGCAAAGCGGATGTCTCGGATCGCGAGGAACATGGACAGCTTCTTTCGTGGGCCGGAGGATTTCCGGGGAATTTTCTTGGTACTTCAACTCTCTCGTTGAAGTACCCGCGGTCCATCGCGGGGACGGTTGATCCTGCCGCTGCCGAATGGTTGATTCCGCTATCAACCATTTGGTTGATTCGCGCCCGGCGGCTGGGTTCCCGGACGGGCCGGGGCCTAAGCTGGTGGCATGTCTGCTGTGGAAGCTCCGCCCGTCACCAGTGGCGCGATCCTGCGCTTCTTGCGCGTCACCCTCCATGTCGGATTTGCGGTTCTTCTGGGCGTGGGTACCATCCGCCTTCTCCTCGCTCCGGCGGAGCAGCACGGGCGGTATTGGTTTCTAGCCCTTGCAGTCCTCTTGGCCCTGACTTATTTGGTGGGCACGGTCGCCGAGAAACGGTTTTCCACCGGGTCCTTACAGCGAAATCCCCGACGCTTCGCCATCGCGTGGCTGGCACTGATCACCCTCCTGTGGGCCATCCTCATGATCGGCTCTGTGGAGTTCTCGTGGCTCGTATTCCCCTTGTTTTTCCTTCACCTGCACCTCTTACCGCGCTATGCCGGACTGGCCACCACCGTTCTCATGACGGTTGGTGTGATTGCGGCCCAATGGATCTCGGCGGGGTCGAGCCTTCCTCAGCTGCCGGTCATCGTAGGGCCGTTTTTCGGGGCAGCCTTCGCCGTGGCCACGTCCAAGGCGTACCAACTGCTCTACGCAGACGGCGAATACCAGAGACTGGCGGCCGACGAGCTCCGGCGCACCCGTGCCGAGCTGGCTGCAACGCAGCATGAAGCGGGGGTTTTGGCTGAGCGGGCACGGCTGGCTCGAGAAATTCACGACACCCTGGCTCAGGGTTTTTCCTCGATCATTTTGGTCTCCCGGGCGGCCCGGCGCAGCTTGGCGTCGGGGGATCTGGAATCCACCGAGGAGAGTCTGACTATGGTGGAAGCCACGGCGTCGGAGAACCTTGCCGAGGCCCGAAACTTCGTCCGCGGTTTGTCCGCACCGGCGCTTGCCGAGGCCTCACTCGTGGAGAGCCTGTCCAGATTGTGCAGCAAGACGCAGCGTGAAGCCGCCGCGCGGGGTGGGCACTTGAAGTGCAGCTTCCGGCTCGACGGTGAGCCGATCGAGTTGCCGCAGCCTTACCAGGTGACCCTATTACGTGCCGCACAGGCGAGTCTCGCGAATGTCTGGTCGCACGCGAAAGCCGGGTCCGCCGTCGTTAGTCTGGCTTTTCAGGGCAGCGAGGTGACCCTTGACGTGTACGACGACGGACGCGGCTTTGAGCCGGAAAGGCTCACCGACACTGTGGTTCAGCGGGCGGATGGAAGCGGCTTTGGGCTCCGATCGCTGCGCGAACGGGTCATGGCGCAGGGTGGGACGCTGACAGTCGAATCGGCCCCCGGAGATGGAACTGTGGTGGCCGTCAGGTTGCCGCTGGAGACGGACGTGAGCGAGATACAGGGGGATAAGCATGAATGAGATCCGGATTTTATTGGTGGATGACCATCCCGTGGTGCGTGCCGGGCTAAGGGCTATGCTGTCTGAATTTGAGGGGTTCACCGTGGTTGCCGAGGCGGCTGAGGGCGGGGCTGCCATTAAGGAAGTTCAACGCCGGCTGGCTTTGGGCGAGGCAATTGACATGGTTCTGATGGATCTGCAAATGGGTGCTGGTATGGATGGGGTCAGTGCCACGAAGGCGATCAAGGCCTTGGTGGGTGCGCCGCCGGTGCTGATTCTGACCACCTACGACACCGACGCCGACATCCTAGCTGCCGTGGAGGCCGGGGCTAGTGGATACATGCTCAAGGATGCGCCGCCGGAGCAAATTCGCGCCGCCGTGCAACAGGCTGCGGCCGGGCAAACCGCTTTGGCCCCCGAGGTTGCCGCGCGTCTCATGGGGCGGATTCGCAACCCTGCTCCCGTGCTGTCGGCACGCGAGGTGGAATTACTAGAGCTGCTGGCTACAGGGATGAGCAACAAAGCCATCGCCAAGGCACTGTTCATCTCCGAGGCAACAGTGAAAACCCACCTAGTCCACATTTACGACAAATTGGGTGTGGACAACCGGACCGCCGCGATTTCGGTGGCCGTGTCACGCCGAATTATCCGCAGCGCCGGTTGAACGCTGCAAGTGGGCCTTTAGCTCGGAACAAGACTCAAATTCCGGAAATTACTTTGCGTCACCAGGGTGCGAACAAAACCCGGCGCCTGTCGTGGGATATGCATAACATGTGCGTGAATACCTTTGACAAATTGAGTGATCTGGAAATGTTGTGTCATTTTGGCAACAAGCCGGAAAGTCAACTGGATCGGGCGTAGGCTCACTGTTACCGCGTGCGATGGAGCAGGAGGACTACCGAGTGTCGTTTTCGATAGGCAATTCACGGCCGTACCAGCTAAGCATGGCTGCCATCTGTACTCTGCTGGCCTCCGGCGGATTCGTTGCTGCGGGGTATGTCGGCACGTCCACAGCCGATGCCGCGGCCATGCTCAGTGCCCAAGAATCCAGTCACACGACAAGCACTCCTGCTGACATTGACCCCGCGGGTTTTGATGCCATTTTGGCCCAAGGTTTTGGGGTGAAAGTATCTTTCGCCGACACGCTAATTCTGGCCCAGAAGCCGGCGGCGAAGCAGGTCTTCGACCTGACCAATCCCGATGGAAACACCCCGCAGCTTGCCCGTTCAGTTAACGCGATGCGTGGTGATCTTCCGGAAATCTCGGCTGAGCTGATCTCGCAGGTCCGCAAGGACATTTTGACCGCCTCCTATCAAGGGCTTGGCCACAGCTATGTTTGGGGTGGCACTAGCTTTGCAAACGGTTGGGACTGCTCCGGGTTTGTGCAATGGGCATACCGTCAGGCCGGGGTGGGCCTTCCGCGCACGGAGCAATGGCTGCCCATGGTGGAAACGAACAACCCCCAGCCCGGCGATATCGTGGTGCAAAACCCCGATGGACCCAATCACTGGTCGCACATTGGGATTTACATCGGCAACGGCAAGATGATCAGCGCTCTGAACCCATCGGTTGGCACCATCCTCCACGCTCCAGAGGCTACAAGTAGTTCATCTACGTACTTCACCATGCCAGGCTTCGCCACGGCCGACGAGCGAGCCAAGGCTGCGGCAGAACAAGCCACCAACAAGCCGAGCAGCACAACCGAACCGGGCCAGAGCCCGACCACTGTGCCCAGTACGACGGCAACGGTAAAGCCGGCCACCACCGCCCCCGCAACGACGGGTCCGGGGGCTACTGGTCCAGGAACAACGGCGCCAGCCACGGCTACTCCGACCACGCCAACCACCGCCCCAGCAACGACCGCCCCAGCTACGACGGCTCCGGCAACAACGAGCCCGGGGACCACTGTTCCAGGAACAACGGCGCCAGCCACGGCTACTCCGACCACGCCAATCAGCACCACGGAACCAGCCCCCACTACCTCGGAAGCAAGCCCTGCCGAGACAACTGATGGCGGTTCTGCCGCATCGATTACAGCCGATCCGAGCGTCACTGACGAGCCCGTTTCACCGGCCGCCACAAGTGATGCGCACACCCGTTACGCGACCGCGGATCCCGAGCTTTCTGAAAGTGCGGTTTCTTCGCCGTAGCCAACGGGCGCCTCTGTAGGCCCTGCCAGCTGGGCCAATGTCATTTGCGCGCTCGATCAGCTCCGTCGCTGCAGGAAGCTGATGACTGCGAGGACACGGCGATGATCATCGGCACTCTGATGCAGGCCGAGTCTGACGAAAATGGAACTGATGTGCTTCTCAACGGCGCCAGCGCTGATCACGAGCGTCTTGGCGATGCCGCCGTTGGTCAAACCCTGGGCCATGAGTCCCAGTACCTGTGATTCGCGGGGACTCAGGGTATGAAGGGGATCGGTGGCTGCTCTGTTGGAGAGCAGGGCAGAGACCACTTCCGGGTCGATCACGGTTGCACCGGTTGCGACGCGCTGAATGGACTCCTCAAAATCCTCAAAACGGGCAACCCGGTCCTTGAGCAGATAGCCAAGCCCCGCACCGGCGGACGCGCCAGCCAGCAGCTCGCTGGCGTAGCTCAACTCCACATACTGAGAGAGCACCAGAATGGCTACGGTGGGGAATTGCGCCCGGACCTCAAGAGCCGCCTTCAGCCCTTCGTCACGGTGGGATGGTGGCATGCGAACATCGGTGATCAGCAGGTCAGGGACGTGTTCCTTAACTGCGGCGAGGAGTTCGATTCCATCGCCAACCGCCGCGCACACCTCCGCGCCGGTCTCCTCAAGGAGACGCACTAGGCCCTCACGGAGCAGGACGGAATCTTCTGCCAGCACAACACGCATGATTCCAGAGTAATGCCCTTCCTCAAGTATCAAAGCTCAAGTACCAATGCTCAACTACTCAAGGGAATGCTGGCCCTGAGGGTGGTGGGACCGCCAGCCGGACTGACGATTTCCAGGGATCCGTCCACGCCTGCCAGCCTGTCCATGAGGCCAGACAGGCCGTGGCCCTTGCCGACGTGGGCGCCGCCGATTCCGTCGTCAGTGATCTCGAGGAACAATTCAGTGGGGCTTAAGTGAACGGAAAGCGCAGCGTGACTGGCACCTGAATGCTTCGAAACGTTGACAAGTGCCTCGGAGACGACAAAGTACGCCGCATTCTCGGCGCTTTCGGCCAGCCGGGCGCCATGTTCAAGATTGCCGTCAACGGCCACCGGGACGGTTGATTTTGTGGCCAGTGATTCCATGGCTGCACGGAGCCCCCTGTCGGCAAGTAGCGGAGGGGCGATGCCCCGGGACAGCTGACGCAACTCCGCCAACGCCTCGCGGCTCTGTTCCAGGGCGCCGTCCATCAGCTGGCGGGCACCGTCCGGATCGGTGGCAATGCGCCGCTGGGCGGCCTCAACATCCATCTGCAGTCGGATGAGGCGCTGCTGTGGGCCGTCGTGCAGGTCCCGCTCAATCTTGCGCAGGGTGCTGGCCTCTTCCGACACCACCTGCGCCCGGCTGGCCGTCAGTTCCTCACTCCGGGCACGCAGGGCGGCGGTCTCATTGGTGAGCAGGGCGCGGGTCATAGCGGCATCGGCTACGGCCAGCAGATGCGTGATGAAGGGGAGAAGGACGAGAAACAGTGCGCCGTAGGCCAAGCCGAGCCATGACTCCGCCGCCGCCGGGCTGACTCCGAGGAGCTCATCCAAGCCGATGTATTCCGCCAGTGGCGTGTTCCCGGGCGGCAAGAAGCGCAACCATATCCATTGCGTCAAACCACCGAGACTCGCGCCCAAGAAAGTGATCGCAATGCAAAAAGAGGCGGTGCGGTAGGCGAAGGAGACGAATACACCGTGAGTGAAGTCTTTCCACAGCTGTGGATCGGCCAGATTCTTGAACATTCCGCTGATCGTATATTTATGCGGTTCCCGGTAATGAACAGGCGGGATGTCCCCAGCCCAGCGCCGCAACGCAGATCGGTTGACGCTCGCGAACCAACGGGCCGTGGCCAGGCACGCAACAAGAATGGGCAGGCCCACCCAAATGACGATCGTGGACAGGCCAAGGGAGAACAGGGTCACCAGGGCCGTGAAGGAGGCAAGGGAGATGAAGAAGCCGGGAAGGATGTAAGCCAGGTCGGAACCGATCTGACGCCACGTTTGGGGGCGCACGATCAGCCAGGACTTTGTTGCCGTGATTGCATGTGGGTTGCTCATGGTTCAATCCTTGCCGTGGCGGAGTCCTGGGACCATCATGCCAGCGGGTGAAAGCATGGTGGGGAAAACCCCACCATGCCATGGTCTTGGCGGGACGGCTGGTGCGAGTCGTGGGAGATGGGAGAATTAGTGTGTGGGACACATTGACGTTGCAAACATTGACTATTTTCTCTCCGACGGCCGGCAGTTGCTCAACGGGGTGAACTTTCGCGTCTCCGATGGCACCAAAACGGCGCTGATCGGCCCCAACGGCACGGGTAAGACCACGCTGCTGCGCATCATTTGCCAGGACATCAAGGCCGATGAAGGCGCCGTTTCCCGCTCGGGCAGCATGGGCGTCATGCGCCAGTTCGTGGGCCAGGTGCGTGACGAAAGTACTGTCCGGGACCTGCTGCTTTCGGTGGCCTCGGCCAACATCGCCGCTGCCGGCAAGGCCGTTGACGACGCCGAAGTGGCCATGCTGGAGCGCGATGACGAACCCAGTCAGATGGCGTATGCCCAGGCCATCGCCGATTGGGGCGATGCTGGCGGCTACGAAATGGAAACCACTTGGGACGAAGTCACCATGGCTGCCATGGGCATGGATTTCTATTCCGCTCAATACCGTAAGGCCGCAACCCTCAGCGGTGGCGAGCAGAAACGTCTCGTACTTGAGGCCCTGTTCTCCGGCCCGGACGAGGTCCTGTTGCTGGATGAGCCTGATAACTATCTGGACGTGCCGGGCAAGCGCTGGCTCGAAGCCAAAATGGCCGAGTCGAAGAAGTCGGTGCTGTTTGTCAGCCACGACCGCGAACTCCTGGCCAATGCTGCCAATAGAATCGTCACGCTGGAGCCGGGTATCAATGGAGCCTCCAGCTGGACGCACGGCGGTGGCTTTGAGTCCTATGTGAAGGCCCGCGAGGACCGCAATGCCCGTTTTGAGGAATTGCGGAAGCGGTGGGATGAGGAGCATATCAAGCTCAAGGAACTCGTCAACATGTACAAAACTAAGGC
Organism: Arthrobacter sp. TWP1-1; assembly: GCF_049897845.1. Classification (NCBI taxonomy): domain Bacteria; kingdom Bacillati; phylum Actinomycetota; class Actinomycetes; order Micrococcales; family Micrococcaceae; genus Arthrobacter; species Arthrobacter sp. TWP1-1. Next base: position 117,806 of record NZ_JAFCXC010000007.1, on the reverse strand, counting down.
AGCCTTCCGCTCTGATATGGCCAACCGCTACCAGGCGGCCCAGTCGCGGCTATCGCAATTTTTGGAACAGGGCCCGCCGGAGGCGCTGCCGATCGAACAAAACGTAAAGATGCGCCTCAAGGGCGGGCGGACCGCCAAGCGCGCCGTCATCGCCGAAAAGTTGGAGCTGACGGGGCTTATGAAGCCCTTCAGCACCGAGGTTTGGTTTGGTGACCGCGTGGGTGTTTTGGGTTCCAACGGATCGGGTAAGTCCCACTTCCTGCGGCTTTTGGCCGCCGGAGGCTCCGACCCGGACAAGGAACACGAGCCGGTGTCCGACGTCGACATCGCCCATGTGCCGCACGAGGGTTCCGTGAAACTCGGCGCGCGCATCCGCCCCGGATTCTTTGCCCAGACCCATGCCCGGCCGGACCTCCTGACCCGCACGCTGTTGGATATTTTGCACCGCGGCGATGAGCACCGTTCGGGAATGGGGCGCGAGGCAGCGGCCGGAGCCCTTGACCGTTACGGACTGGCCTCCAGCTCTGAGCAGAAATACGACTCCCTTTCGGGTGGCCAGCAGGCGCGGTTCCAGATTCTGCTGTTGGAGCTATCCGGAGCCACGTTGCTGTTGCTCGATGAGCCCACCGACAACTTGGACTTGCATTCGGCCGAGGCGTTGGAAAAGGCCATCGATTCCTTTGAGGGAACCGTCCTTGCCGTGACCCACGACCGTTGGTTCGCCCGTTCCTTTGACCGTTTTCTGGTCTTTGGTTCCGATGGCAAGGTCTATGAATCCGACGAGCCTGTCTGGGATGAAAAACGGGTGGAACGGAGCCGGTAGCGAGGAGTCGCAGCCTACCCGCAATCGGCGTAGCAATTGATCACTTTCAGCTTTGTACGTCAAGCGTTGGAAGGTTTCATCTAGAGTTGTTTCAACCCCCATTCGCCCCTCTGCCGTAAAGAGCGTCCTTCACCATGAACAAGCAGGCGGTCCGTGCCGCGACCATTGCCACCTTTACCGTTTTCGCGATCAATGGTTTCGTGTTTGCCAGCTGGGCTGCACGCATCCCGGCCGTCACTCGCATCCTGGAGCTGACATCGGGCGAAATGGGATTGCTCCTGCTGACCATCGCCGCAGGATCTGTCATTGCGCTTCCCATGGCAGGGACCGTTGTGAGCCGGATCGGCACAGCAAGCACCATCCGGACGGGTGGTTTCAGTGCTGCTTTTGGTGGACTGATTGTGTCCATTGCCTTGGCTCAGCACAGCGTCCCGCTGACCGCCGTTGGCCTGTTCTTCTTTGGCATCGGTATTGGCCTGTGGGACGTAGCCCAGAACATCGAGGGGGCCGACGTGGAGCGGCACCTTGGCCGTACGGTCATGCCGCAATTCCATGGCGGTTTCAGCGGCGGTGCGCTCATTGGCGCACTGGTGGGTGCCGGGCTTTCGGCCATGAACGTCAGCATGTCGGCACACCTGTTCGCCATCGTGATCGGCGTCAGCATTGCCATGGTATTTGTGCCCAGGTACTTTTTGCCGGAGACCGCAGCGAGCGGCAGTCAGCAGACACACACCGCCACGGCGCTCAAGGGTCGCAGCGCCTGGACTGAAAAGCGAACGCTTCTTGTGGGTCTAGTGGTCCTTGGTGCTGCCTTGACCGAAGGCTCCGCCAATGATTGGATCGCGAAGGCGACCGTGGACGGACTTGGTGCCACGGAATCCGGCGGTGCCATCATGTTTGCCGTGTTTGTAGCGGCCATGACCCTGTTCAGGTTCTTTGGCGGTGGGTTTGTGGACAAGTTCGGCCGCGTGCCGGTGCTCTATGGCAGCCTCGGCTCGTCCTTGATTGGCCTGGTGCTGTTCGTCATGGCCCCGAACTTGCTTCTTGCCGGCGTGGGGGCCGTGTTCTGGGGCGCTGGATCGGCCATGGGCTTTCCCATGGGCATGTCTGCCGCTGCGGATGATCCGAGCCGTGCGGCCGCCCGAGTCTCCGTTGTCTCCACAGTTGGCTACATCGCTTTCCTTGCGGGGCCACCTTTGCTTGGATTCCTTGGCGACCACGTGACGATCCGTTGGGCGTTGTTGGCCATCGCCGTTGCCATTGTGGCCTCAATCCTGACCGCGCCGGCGGCCAAGCCCCTGCCTGCCAGTGAGCACCAGAACGCCAGCTAGACGGCTCTTATATACGGCTTAAGGCATTTATTCTTTACGGCCACCCAGATCAACAGTGTGAGACCTGCACCTAAAAGTGCCCCGGCAATGGTGTCGCTAAGCCAGTGGACGCCAAGGTACGTGCGGCTGTACATCATGGTGACGCTGAGGATGGCCCCGCTGATCCATATCCACAGTTTTCCAAGAACGACGGCGGTCACCACCGCCGCTGCCACCGTGGCACTTGTATGCCCTGAAGGGTATGAACCGGAATCGACTGGCACCAAACGATTCTCGGGCCGGGGCCTGGCAACCAAAAACTTGATCAGGTGGGTGAGTCCCAAAGCCCCCAGATTGGCCCCGGCAGTGAAGAGCGCCAGCCGTCTGTGCCTCCGCAAGAGCACCAAAAACAACGCTGCACAGTAGATGACCATGCCAGCGTTACCGACAAAGTCCAGCACCCGGTTCGCCTCGGTGAGCCACGGCGTGCGGCTCGCAAGCATGAGGTGGTACCAAGCGTCGTCGAACTTTTGAAATGGTGGGTTGTTTCCGGACGCCAGGACGGTCAGGGCGCCGCCGAAGAGGAGCATCAGGGCGGGCAATGAAATCCACAATAGGCGGCTGTTAGACCACTTCACCGGGCCCACGGTGGTATTTGCAGGGAAACGGTGAAGTTGGGTTTGCGGTGGCATCACGCCAGTCTAGGGCTTGTCCCTGAGGACAAGGTTCCCCTGCGTATCATCCGTTTGGACTACCCTGACTGGACCCTGAATCATCCCTGAGACAGACGAATTCGTCGCTGGCATTGCGTACGGTAGTTATAGATTCGCAAACCGGGCTGATGCAGCCTGGAGATCATCCAAAGGGGATGTCCACATGATTGAGGCAGTAAACCTAGCCAAGCACTATGGCGCCAAGACCGCCGTCGGCGGAGTCACCTTCACGGTCAAGCCGGGAATGGTAACCGGTTTTCTCGGGCCAAATGGTGCCGGAAAGTCCACCACCATGCGCATGATCGTGGGACTCGACAAGCCTTCGGCCGGAACGGTGACGGTCAACGGCAAGCCTTACGGCCAGCATCACGATCCGTTGCATCAAGTGGGTGCTTTGCTCGATGCGAAGGCCGTGCACACCTCGCGCAGCGCCTACAACCACTTGTTGGCGATGGCCGCCACCCACAACATCCCCACCAAGCGCGTCAACGAGGTCATCGACATGACCGGACTTGCCGCTGTGGCCAAGAAGAAGGCCGGCGGATTCTCCCTCGGTATGGGGCAGCGCCTTGGCATTGCCTCGGCACTCCTTGGCGATCCGCAAACCTTGATCCTTGACGAACCAGTCAATGGCCTTGACCCCGAGGGTGTCCTCTGGGTCCGCAACCTGGCCAAGCACCTGGCCGCCCAAGGAAAAACAGTTTTCCTGTCCTCACACCTGATGAGTGAAATGGCGCAGACCGCCGACCACCTGATCGTTATTGGCCGGGGGCAGATCATCGCCGACGCGCCCATCGCCCAAATCATCGCCGGCGCGCAGCAGGCAAAGGTTCGGGTGCGGACCTCCGAGGTCACCCGCCTAAGCCAGCTCCTTGGCAGCAATGGGGTCAAGGTTGAGTGCAACGAGAACGAAACCCTTGAGGTTTCCGGCCTCGATGCCCGCCAGATCGCCGCGGTGGCCATGGACAACCGGGTGTTGGTCTACGAGTTGACCCCACTGACAAGTTCTCTGGAAGACGCGTACTTCAACCTCACCAAGGACGCGGTGGAATACCACTCGCAAGAATTCAATGACAACGTGCCGGTTGCCGCCGCTGCGAAGGGACTCTAAAGATGAGCACGACGACGATTTCCGCACCTCAGCGCTCGGCCCGTGGCTCGCTGACTTTTACCGGAGTACTGCGCAGCGAATGGATTAAGTTCCGGTCCCTGCGTTCCACCCAGCTGCTGCTGGCTTTCACATTCCTAGCCGTTGTTGGCGTTGGCACCATGGCTGCGTGGGTACAGGCCATGTCGCTTGAGCAGACGATGACGAACGGCATGGGCATGGGCATGCCAGGAGCTCCGGTTGAGCCGATGACCTTAAGCCAAGCCGAAGCGGCAATGGGCTTCAATATCTATGCGATTCCCAACGCCGGCCTGCAGATTGGCATCCTGATCTTGGGCGCCTTGGCTGTGCTGCTCATTTCCTCCGAGTTCGGTACCGGGATGATCCGCTCCACCATGACCGCCGTACCCAAGCGCTTGCCGGCATTCTTTGCCAAGGCCGTGGTGCTGGTTGTTGTCTCCTATGTGCTGACCCTGCTGGCCGCCGTGGCCACGACCCTCATCGCCATGCCAATCTTCAGCGCTTATGGGATCGATATTTCCTTTGGCCTGGACGGAGTGGTCTACTCCATCCTCATGGGTGGCTTGTATGTTGCGGGCGTGGCCCTGATCGGCTTGTCCTTGGGCACGCTGCTGCGCAGCTCGGCCGGGGGCATCATCGTCCTGGTGGTTGTCTTCTTCCTGCTCGACGTCGGTACCCAGCTGATGCAATTGATGCCGGGTGAGTTCTGGAAGTACTTCAACCAGTACGTGCCGAGCGTGGCCGGAGGCCGCATGTTGGAAATCCATGACAAGGGGGCCTTCATCAGCCCGTATGTGGGCGGGCTGATCTTCCTAGGCTGGATCCTGCTCTTTATGATTCCGGCCGTTATTTCCCTCAAGGTTCGTGACGTCTAAGACCTGCTGATGGCCCCAACTTTTCGGTGGGGGACCTAAGCTCAAACTTATGCGCACATTTGACCAGGCGGGGGACGCGGAACGAACGGCCGCGCACCCCGCCGACATACCATCCGTTGAACGGCGGGCCGCGGAATTCACGGCCCGCCGTCGCGGCGTTCTCAGTCGGTACTTCCACCGGCACCCCCGCGTCATGGATGTGGTGGTCGTGGCAGCGTATCTGCTGGCCGGGTCGGGGATCTTCCTCAGTGGCGATTACAGCATCAACCTGAAAGAGCATGTTGTCATCGTTTTGGCATCCGCCACGGTGCTCATGTTCCGGCGGGACAAGCCGCTGGCCGTGCTGACGATCGTTTCAGTTTTCGAAATACTCAACATCGCAGTGGTGCCAACTGCCAGCAACATGGGCGTCAGTATTTGGTTCGCGCTTTACGCCGTCGCCATTCGGTACCGGACCGTCATCAGCTTTGTGCTGGCGGTAGTGTCCGCAATACCACTGACCTTCTACATGCTGTTCCTCTACCAGTACCCCGCCCAGTTTCTGACGGAAAACGGTCCCAGTGCCGCGGCAAGCACTGTCATTTCCTCGATTGTCATTTTGCTGGCCAACATCATCTCCGCAGGTATCGGTGCTTCCGTACGTCGCAGCCGCACGCACGAAGCAGAATTGCGCCAGTGGGCGGTTCGCAACTCCCAGCTAGCCTCGGTGGCTGAGCGCAACAGGATCGCCCGGGAAATGCACGACGTCGTAGCCCATTCACTCACCGTCATGGTGGCACTGTCCGATGGCGCCGCCGTCGTGGTTAAAAGGGATCCGGCCAAGGCAGGGGAGGTGCTGGGCCAGCTTTCCCAAACAGGCCGCACGGCGCTGGCAGACATGCGGAGAGTTCTGGGGGTATTGCGGGAGGACTCCGGCGCAAACCGTGCCCCACAACCGGACCACGCCGACATGGGGGCACTGATTGAGGGATTCCGACAAGCGGGCCTTCCCCTTGTCTTCACTCAGTCCGGGCCGCCCGTGCCAGATGATCCTGCGCTGGCCCTGACGGTGTACCGGATAGTGCAGGAATCGCTGACCAATGTGTTGCGCTACGGGACCGCCGTGTCCCGTGTCCAGGTCAGTGTTGTCAACGAGCTGTCAGAGGGAAAACTCACTGTGCTGGTTTCCGATGATGGGCACGGCACCATGGATGAATCGATCGGCACGGGAAGTGGCATTGTAGGAATGCGCGAGCGTGCCGGCATCTTTGCCGGAACGGTCGACGCCGGACCCACGCCCCGAGGCGGGTGGACCGTCGAGGCGGTCCTGCATCCGGCGGAAGGGCCTTAAACAATGGAGGAAGCTGTGGAAGAGACATCGGCCGTGGAAGGCACAGCGGCACCGGGCGGACAGGCGATCAAGGTTCTGCTCGTGGACGATCAGCCATTGCTGCGGATGGGCTTTCGGCTGATCCTTGAGGGTGAAAACGATCTGGAAGTTGTTGGCGAAGCCTCAAATGGCATCGAAGCGTTGGCCGCCGTGGACAAACTGCAGCCCGATGTTGTGTTGATGGACGTCCGCATGCCGCTCATGGACGGGATTGAAGCAACCGGAAAGATCAGCTCATCCGCCGCCGAAGCCAGGATCATCATCCTGACAACCTTTGACCTGGACGAGTATGCGTTTGCCGGTCTTCAGGCCGGCGCCAGTGCCTTCCTGCTCAAGGATGTGGCGCCGCAGGATCTGGTACAGGCCGTGCGTCTGGTGGCCAGTGGCGATGCCGTGGTGGCCCCGCGGGTCACCCAGCGCCTATTGGAAAACTTCGTCCGCAGCGGGCATCCACGCCCCACCCAACCGGCGGATCCGTTGTTGGGTGACCTCACCCCGCGTGAACTTGAAGTTGCCCAGTGCATTGCCCAAGGGCTCTCAAACGCCGAGATCGCCCACTCACTGTTTCTTTCCGAAGCGACAGTAAAAACGCATGTGCGGCGGATCCTGACCAAGCTACACCTGCGTGATCGGGTACAGGTTGTTGTCTACGCCTATGAAACCGGCATGGTGGTGCCGAGCAATCCCGACTACTAAGCGGACCATGGCGCTTCATGATTGAATCGATGTATGACTTCCGCTGAGCACATCCTGGACCTCCGAGACTTTATTGAGGCGTCGCCGTCGAGCTTCCACGCCGCGCACGTAGCGGGCGAGAGGCTGGCGGCGGCGGGGTTCACGCAGCTGGCGGAGAACGAGCACTGGCCCGTTCATGGCAAGTTCTTCATGATTCGCGACGGCGCCATCATCGCCTGGGTTGTGCCGAAGCAGGCTACGGCAACCACAGCGTTCAACATTCTGGGCTCGCACACGGATTCGCCGTCGTTCAAGCTCAAGCCGAAACCCACCACGGGCCGTTTCGGCTGGTTGCAGGCAGGGGTGGAGGTTTACGGCGGACCGCTAATAAACTCCTGGCTGGACCGCGAACTCCAATTCGCCGGCCGTTTGGTGGATCTCGATGGCACCGAAACGCTGGTGGCCACCGGAGCGCTGCTGCGTTTCCCTCAGTTGGCCATCCATCTGGATCGCAGCAGCAACGACGGCCTGAAGCTGGACAAGCAGCAACACATGAACCCCATTTGGGGTCAGGGCAACCCCGCGGACGAGGACCTGCTGGGTCTGCTGGCCGAACGGGCCGGTGTTGACGCCACGACGATTGGTGGCTTCGACATCGTTGTGGCCGACACCGCGCCGGGCCAGGTCTTTGGTGCGAAAAATGAGTTCTTTGCGGCCGGCCGCATGGACAACCTCACCTCGGTGCATGCAGGTCTGGTGGCGTTGATTGCCGCGGCCGATGCGGTTGCCGCCGGTGGCGACCAAGCGATTCCGGTACTGGCCGCCTTTGATCATGAGGAAATTGGTTCCGGCTCCCGCTCGGGCGCCTGTGGACCCATTCTGGAAGATGTCTTGACCCGGGTGTCGGATGGTTTGGGCGCTTCGGTGAGTGAACGCCGTCGTGCATTTGCGAACTCGGTGTGCATCTCGGCCGACGCCGGCCACGCGGTCCACCCCAACTATTCCGAACGCCACGACCCGGCGAACCTACCGGTGCTCAATGGCGGCCCGCTGCTGAAGATCAACGCCAACCAGCGCTACGCAACTGACGGCGTGGGTGCCGCACTGTGGGCCAAGTTGTGCACCACGGCAGGCGCGCCCTACCAAGAGTTCGTCTCCAACAACAATGTCCCGTGTGGTTCGACGATCGGTCCGCTGACGGCTACGCGCCTAGGTATCCGCACCTTGGACGTGGGTACCCCGCTGCTGTCCATGCACTCAGCGCGAGAGCTATGTGGCGTTGAGGACCCGTTCTACCTGGCGAAGATTGCGCAGGCCTTCTTTAGTTCGGCCGCCTAGCCCGGCCGCATCCACGGTGGTCAGGCGACGAGGCTGACCACCAGGTTGATGGTGGTGGCCAGAATGCCCGTGCCAAAGACGAAGGCCAGCAGGCTGTGCCGCAGGACGGCCGATCGCATGGCCCGCGTGGTGATGTTGGTGTCGGAGACTTGGTAGGTCATGCCGACGCTGAACGCCATATAGGCAATGTCCGTGTACTGCGGCGGCTCATCCTGGTTGAACTCGATGCCACCGGGTTCCTCGCTATAGTAAATCTCCGTGTAGCGCAGCGTGAACAAGGTGTGCACCATGAGCCAGGACATGGCCGTACAGCTCAGGGCCAACAATGCCAGCAGGAATCGATCGGTTCCACTCACGCCTGTACTGCCGAGCATGACAAGCACGACGGCGGCCAGCGAGCCTAGCGCCGCCAGCAGGATCAGCAGATCCGAGATGCGGCGCCCGGGGTCCTCCGCTACCGCGTGGGCGGCAGTACGTTCGGCGTCCATGGGGCTGATCTGCAACCACACCGAGGCGTTGTATACGAGTGCGGCCGAGGCCCAGCCGACGGCCGGGGCATAAATCCAAGCGCCCAACACACCTGTCAGAACAGCCGCGAGGGCACCGCACACCATCATGCCAAGTATGCGCAGCCGCCGGTGCCGAGCCCGTGGCGAAGGTGCAGGGTTCATGCTGTGATCATGCCACGGCGGCGGACTGTTGTCCCGCCGCACACAGCCCAATGAAGGCACCCAACTCTGCCATGCCAACAGGAGTGGACGGCATGAAGTTGCTGAGCATGGGCGAACGGATGATGACAGCACGCCACTGTCCGCGAGACACGGCCACGTTGATGCGGTTGCGGTTCAGGAGGAACTCCATGCCGCGCGGAGCACCTGTGGGATCGGCGCAGGCCATGGTCACCAGCACCACGGGGGCCTCCTGGCCCTGGAACTTGTCAACGGTTCCTACCTTGACTCCGGACAAGCCCGCCTGGTCAAGAACGCCGCGCACCACATGGACTTGGGCGTTGTAGGCGGAGACGACCAGAATGTCCTCCTGGGCCAGTGGGCGGGGTGCTTTATCTGCGTCGGGCATCCACATCAGCCCGATGTGCGCCTTGGCCTGTGCCACCACCTCCGCGGCCTCCTCCTGGGACGACTGCACGTTATCTTTCTCGCTCTTTGGGTCCTGACTGATGTACACGGTTTCCACGCCGGGAGCCTTGCCCGCGAGGTGACGGAGCGAGGCGGCGGGTGCCGATTCCAACTTCCCTTCATAGCTCAGAGCCGAAACTGCCGCGCACAGATCCGGATGCATCCGCCATGAGTCAGCTAAGAAGTAGCCCAGATCCACCGGCAGGGTGGCATGCCCGGCGGACAGCCAGCCTAGGGCGGAATCATCCACAGGTGCGGGGTGCGAGCCCTGCGTGACCTGCGGCAATTGCTGCGGATCGCCCAGCAACAGCAGGCGCTTGGTGGCTTGCGCAACGGCCAGTGTATTGGCCAGCGAGTACTGCCCGGCTTCGTCGATCACGAGCAGATCCAACGAGCCCTCGGGCACATTTGCCCCTGTCATGGTCCAGGCCGTGCCGCCGATCAAGGCGCCGTCCGGGCCATCCAACAGCTTGCCAAATTGTTTGTCGTCCAGGACCTTCCAGGGCACCTCATGAGTGCCGTTGAGCTTCTTACCCACGCGCTCCGGATCCACACCGGCCTTGTCGACGGCGGCGCGCAGCATGTTTTCCACGACGGCGTGCGATTGCCCCACCACGCCAATCTTCCATTTGTGGTCCTTGATCAAGGTGGCGATCACATGGGAACCCACGTGCGTCTTTCCGGTCCCGGGAGGTCCCTGAACGGCAAGGTAGGAATGATCCAGCTTGAGGATAGCCTCGGTGATGGCGGTGATGTAATCGTGTTCCTGCAGGCTGTGCCCGTCCCCGGGCACGACGGCGGACGGAAGACTCGCGCCGTCGGCCAACCGGGGCTTGGCCTTCCGCAGGATCTCAATGCCCGGGTGCTTGGGCAAGTGCGGGAGGTTGCTGCCAACCTTGTTGGCCAGTTCCGAGAGCGCCGCCCGGATGCTTGCCGTGGGGACAGGCTTGTTGGGCGCCAGGGCAATGGGCTCCTGGCTGTAGGGCTGCACCTTGGTGGTGGACTTTTCCTCCACGAGCAAGGTGGTCAGCTCCGGCGTTGCGGGGTCGGAGACGTCCTCGAGCAAGGTGATGTTGAACAGCCCGCCCCGCAGGGCTGGCGCCTTGTCAGATTCTGTTGGGTCGTCTTCCATTCCCTCGGGCAACGGGGCGTTGTACATGCCAAACCACGTGGTTCCCGGACGGAAGTCCGAGCCCTCCGTGGCGGTCCCCGTGACCTTCAGGGTGCGGGATTCGGTCCGGGCACGGGGCTTGTCGGCCGGTTTGGCCCATTCCTCCACCACCTCAGCGTGCTCGATGCGCAGCATGTTGCGTTCCTCGGTCCAGGCTTCCGGGCCCTTTTCCAGCCGGTCAAAGTGGCCCCACCAAAACTGCTTGTCCTCGCGCCGGTGGTAGCTGGCGGCAGCTGCCACCATGTCGATCGCGTTTTCCTCGGCACTGAGCACGTAGCCCTTTTGGTCCTTGAGCGCGGCGATGTAGCTGGCCAACTTCGCTTCCTCGGGGCTCGGCTCGTAGCCACCCTTCTTTTCTTCGGGGAGCTTGAGTTTTCCGCTGCTCTCGGTCCACGTCTCCACTTTCACGGCGGCGCCGATGGTGAGCAGCCAGTCCCGCAGCCGCAGCGTGGAGACGCAGTCGTAGCGGTTGTAGTCGCTGATGGAAGCGAGGGTTTCTTCCGCCTTGGCTGCCATTGAGGCGTCACCTGCCAGTCCGGCATCGCGCTGCTTGCAGTAGTCCGCGTAGGCCACCACGGAGGCGCCGGCATCCTTCACATCGCCTGCGCGGCCTGCGGGCATGTAAAAGGGCTCGAGCTTCTTGATGGAGTAGGAGGACTCCGAGATCCGCACTGATTGCCGTACGGTGTCGAGCAGGTCAACGAGCAGGCCCGTGCGCAGCCAATTGTCAATGATGTCCTCGGCCTTGGCGTCACCATGCATGACGGAGAGGTTCCGCAGGGCAGACTTTTCATAGGGTGCGTAGTGGTAAACATGCATTTCCGGCCATATTTCACGTCGGGCTTCCACATACTTCAGAAAGTCCAAAAACGCTGCACGTTCTTCGTCGCGGGAGTGCGCCCAGAACGGTTTGAACACCAGGTCCTGATCCGGTACGGATGAAGGGTCAACCCCATCTGGCGGCGCCTCGATGGAGCCGAAGAGGTACTCGATGCCCCACTTTTCCGTGGCAGCATCCTGCCAGAGCGGATCGCCCTCGAAATCAAAGAAAATATCGCCGCCGCTGGACGTGGGTAGCTTGCTGACGGTGGGCAGGACCTTGTAACTCAGTGGATGCTCATCGGCTCCCTTGCCGGCAACGACGGTGACTACGTCAGCCTCCAACCCCAGCTGCATGCGGGCCTGGTCACGCAAGCGGGCCAAGGGACCTGTAGCGGCGGCTGGTGCTAGGTCCGCCAAGTTCTGGACGGAGTTGATGCCTTGCGCCATGAGCTTGCGGCGCTGGGAGGAACTCATGCCGTTGACCAGCAGAAGATCGTCGTGCTCGCGCACCTGCTCCGCGCAGTAATCGCAGCGCCCGCAGTAGCTGATACCGGCCTGGAGCCAGGCCACCGGCGACGGTTGGGCTCGGTGAGCGGCGGTCAGCGCAAGGAAGTTGTCCCGACGTTCCCGGAACACGGGCAGGAGATCCGGCATTGGATGGTTGCTTTCGCTACGGTCGCCCAGCTTCAACGTGGCCACCGGTGCCACAGGAATCCCGTAGTGCTGGAGCTGATCACCGTAAGCGGCCAGCTGCAACAGCGCGCTGACCTTGGCATGACGGGCCAACTTGGTGTCCCACACCGCATACGAACCGTCAGGCTGCCTCATGAGGAAATCGGCGAAACCCACGAGGGAACCGTCAAAAAATGTCGCCTGGAAAACCACATCGGCGCCGGCCCGCAACGCCTCAAGAGTTTCCTCGCGCTTGGCCTCGAGCCCAGCCCAGGAAAGCTCGCCACGGTCGACGGACTTCACGCCCTTGCCCGTGATCGGGTCCCATTCGCCATGCTCGGCAATCAGCTCGTTGAGAATCTTGCGCTCGAAGGCATCGCCGAGCTTTGCTGCCCGTTCCAGCATTTCGTCCCTGGCAAAGCCCGGCTTCGGCGTCCGGCCCAGCTTCTCGTCCAGGATCCGCAGCGTCCGGTACTGGCATTCGCTGGCCGTCACCAAATCCGAGGCAGAGAAGATCAGCGGCGCAAGTCCCGCGCCCGAAGGCGAGTCACCGGGGGAGTCAAGCAGAAACATGTCAGTGCCTTCCATGCTGGTTGGGTGCAGCACCTTGAATCTAGCAAGCGGCACCCACATTGCCAGAATGCCCGCACCCAGCATCCACACACGTCCGTGAGGCAGGATGGAAGCACCACCAACCTAGGAGGCCCCATGAACACGTTCCGCTACGAGACCACCCTGCCGCATCCGCGTGCCGATGTGTTTGCCTGGTTTACCCGGCCCGGCGCCTTGGTGCGGCTCACGCCGTCGTTCTTTGGGACCATCCTGGCCGAGCCAAGCAACGGCATCAATCCAGGCTCGACGGCGGCCATGGGCGTGGGTGCCCCGGGCGGGGCTGGGATGTGGCTCGGATCCGCGGCCGGGACTGTGCGCGGGCTGCTACCGGCATCCATCGCGGGCAAGAAGTGGGCGCGTCCTGAAATTCGCTGGGACGCGCTGCACACCGATTTGGTGCCCGGATCGAGCTTCACCGACGTCATGGACAAGGGGCCGCTGGCCTCGTGGACGCATAAGCACAGCTTCACCGACGGCGCTGAGCCGGGCACCACCGTCATGGTCGACGAGGTGCAGTACGAGCTTCCGGCCTTGGCCCGTGGGGATTGGGCCCGCAAGAAGATGGATGCCGAGCTCACGCGCATGTTCGCGTTCCGGGAGCGGCAGCTGTTGGGTGATCTGGCCTTTCACGCGGCGCATTCCGGACCACCGTTGACCATTGCCGTGAGCGGCGCCTCCGGCATGGTCGGGCGGCAGATTTGCGCGCTGCTGGGCGGCGGTGGACACACTGTGCTGAAGCTGGTGCGTCGCGCTCCGAAATCGGCTGACGAGATTTTCTGGGATCCGGATGCCGGTGTGTTGGATTCCGCTGGTTTGGCGCGCGCCAACGTGGTGATCCATCTGGCCGGACACCCCATTGGCGGGCGGTTCACCGAGGACGTGAAGGACGCCATTTACGTGAGTCGCGTGCGTGGGACCCGGCTGCTGGCGCAATCACTGGCAGCGTTGGCGTCCGACGGCGTGAAACGCACCTTGGTTTCGGGCTCCGCCGTGGGCTATTACGGCGCGGATCCGCATGCCGGAACTGATGCGCTGCGTCCGCCGCGGGCGCTGGAGGAAACGGACCCTCCCGGCACCGATTTTCTTGCTGGTGTGTGCCGGGACTGGGAAGCGTCGTGTGCCCCAGCCGGGGACGCCGGTGTGCGCGTGGTGAACGTGCGAACGGGCATCGTACTCTCCGCCGCCGGGGGCGTTTTGCAACGGCTGCTTCCCCTGTATCTGGCCGGAGCCGGTGGCCCGCTGGGAAGCGGACAATGGCAGAGCTGGGTTGGTATTGATGACATTGCCGGGATCTTTGCCCATGCTGCGGTTTCCCCTTCCGTTCAGGGGGCCGTCAACGGTGTGGCGCCACACCCGGTGACCGGCGAAGACTTTGCACAAACGCTGGGCTCGGTCCTGCGCCGCCCCGCGAAACTCAAGGTGCCGGAGCTGGGCCCACGGCTTCTGTTGGGCGATCAAGGCGCGGCGGAACTGGCGCTGGCCAGCCAGCGGGTTTCGGCTGCCACGGTGGTGGCAAGCGGCTATGAATTCAGGAACCAGGATTTGGAATCCGCACTGCGGCACATCCTCGGCGAGTAGCCGCCTGGCTAGGTCGCTGTGGCGGTGTCCGGCGTCGAAATTAGGGCGCGAATAATGAGCACCACCATGGGAACCAACACGGCTAGAGCCATCATGTTGACCCAGAAGAAGCCGCCTGCCGCAAGGACGGGTCCGGCCAACGCGGCCATTCCGGCGGCAGCGAAGTTCATCAACATGTCATTGGCGCCCTGAAGGGGGACTCGCAACTCGGCAGCGGCAGACTGGTTGAGCAGGGACGAGCCACCGATCAGGCACGCCGACCAGCCAAGGCCCAGCATGACGAGAGCCGCGGACATCAGCATGGGATCGCTGCTGTCCGAGACAATGGCGCCGAGGGTAATGGCCGCTAAGAAAATACCGGAACCGGCCAAAATCACGGCCAAGGCGCCAATCCTGTCCACAAGCCAGCCAAACAAGGGGCTGGCGGCGTACATGCCCAAGATGTGCAGGCTGATGACGATCCCAATGATTTCCAAGGGATGGCCGTGTGAATTCATGGCAACTGGTGTCATGACCATGACGCCCACCATGATGGCGTGCCCGCCCGTGACGGCCGCCAGTGCCGCCAGCGTCTGCGGGTTGTGACTGGCCAGCCGCAGTGCCCGCCATGCCCCATGCCTCTTGCTTGGAGCTGCGGCCGTTCCAGCTGCTGCCGACCCAGCCGCGTCCAACTCAACTGTGGCCGAAGGCGTAAGGAAGAATACGGCGATGACCAGCGCGGCCGTGACGAAGGCTACCAGCGAGAAGGTGAAGGGCCCGGACAACGGCACCAGGCCCAGCCTGATCCCCAGCAAGCGGCCGGGTTCGGAGAGGTTGGGCCCGGCGACCGAGCCAACCGTCGTCGCCCAGATGACGATGGCCATGGCGCGACCGGCCTTCTCCTGAGGGGCGCCGTCGACCGCCGCATACCGTGCCTGCAGGCCGGCCGCAGTGGCGGAACCAAAGAAGAGCATTCCGACGGCCATCAGCCAGAACTGGCCCAGAGCGGCAGCCAGCAATACCAGTGCTGCACCCATGGCACCCAAGGCAAAGCCAGTACTTAGGGCCCAGCGGCGGCCGGCCCGCACCGCCAGGTTGGCCAGCGGCACGGCAACCAGCCCCGCGCCCAGGGCCGACGCCGTCTGCACAAAGCCGGATGCCGCCGTCGTGCCTGCCAATTGAGCGGCAAGGATGCCGCCCACGGCAACACCGGAGGCCACGCCAACGCCGGAGAGTAGTTGGCCGATGACCAGCACGGTTTGGTTGCGGAGACGGAGGGGGACTGAACTCATGCGGACATCCTTCGAGGTGTTGTGGTGTTACTTTGGGCCAGCGCCTTGGTGGCCGCGTTCGTCACGGCGTTCGTCAGCAGGTCCAGCGCCGCCGACTGGATTTTCCAACGTTGCCAAAAGAGCGGAATGCGGGTGATGCGCCCCGGAACCAACTCCACCAGGTCTCCTGATCTTAGGCCGTCACCACAGTGTGTTTCCGGCATGAGTCCCCATCCGAGACCTTGTTTCACGGCCGCGGCGAATTGGATGGTGTCGGGGATGAAATGTTGGACGCCACGTAGCTCGGTGTTGGTTACTGCGCTGAAGAAGTTGTTTTGCAAGGTGTCATGGCGATCAAACTGGACGGTGGGTGTCGCGGCGAAAATCTCGGCCGAAAACCCCCGCGGAAACCACCGGGCCATGAAGCCAGCCGAGGCCACTGCGCGGTATTCCATGGCGCCCAGCGGGACAACTGTGCACCCCTGAACAGGTACGGCCATGGCGGTGACGGCGGCCATGACCTCACCGGACCGCAGCAAGGCAACGGAATGATGCTCATCCTCTCGAACAATCTCACAGGCCAAGCTTCCATCCCGCGGAACCAGGGCAAGGGCATCCATGAACCACGTCGCCAAGGAATCGGCATTAACTACAACGGCCAGTGTGCCTTGAGCGGCACCAGCCAAGCCCAGCTCCGCCGCGGCATCGGCCTCGAGTTGGCGCAGCTGACGCGCCAGCCGATGCACAACGGTGCCGGCCGCCGTGGCGGTGATGGGCGTTGAACGTTGCAGCAGGACCTGACCGGCTGCCTGTTCCATGGCCTTGATGCGTTGGGAAACGGCCGAGGCCGTGACATGCAGTGCGCTGGCGGCAGCGTCAAAGGTGCCGTGTTCCAGCACCGCAAGTAGGGTGCGCAGCTGCTCGGTCTGAAACGCCAACATTAGATTTCCTTAGGTATCAACAAAATAATTAGCTGTACTGATCATAGTGTGGCTAGTAGTTTCAAAGGGTGACCTCATTGGATATTTTCTCAAGCACTGCCACCGGCCTCGGTGCCGGGCTGGCCCTCATCATCGCCATCGGCGCCCAGAACGCCTTTGTGCTCCGCCAAGGCATCCGAGGGGAACATGTGGGCCTCGTTGTGCTCGTCTGCATGCTCAGCGACATAGTGCTTATTGCGGGCGGGATCCTCGGGATCGGGGCCGTTATTACGGCCGTGCCAGCCGTGGTGGTGGCGATCCGGTTGGCCGGTGCCGCGTTCCTGATCGGCTACGGTGTTCTCGCCGCACGGCGGGCACTCCGGCCCGGTGCGTTGACGGCCGGTCCGCAGAAGGGCTCGTTGAGCGCCAAAGCTGCTCTCGTGACGGCGGTGACGTTGACCTGGCTCAATCCCCACGTCTACCTTGATACCGTGCTGCTCTTGGGAACACTCGCCAATCAGCACGGAGAGTTGCGCTGGTGGTTTGGCGCAGGAGCCGCGTTGGGCAGTGTTGCATGGTTCAGCGCGTTGGGGTTTGGGGCACGCTTCCTGCGCCCCGTGTTCGCGAAGCCTGGAGCCTGGCGCGTGCTCGACGCACTGATTGCCGCCGTCATGCTATTCCTTGGCGTCAAGATGGCGCTGGGGGTCTAGCCCAGAGACGGAAGTTCGGCTAGATGAAGTCCATCTCGACCCGGAGAAACGATTCCGCCGAGACGATGGCTCCGGCAAAGGCGTCGTCCTCCGTGGGGGACTTCTGGGGGGTGCGCGTGTACCACTCGTGCAGATTCATGTGAACCCGGAGCACCCGCCCCTCCGCAGGAGCATAAAACAACCCAAAGCGTTGAACCGGCCATTCCGCCGGCGTCTCAATCCCCACAAGGAGGGCCGCATTCAGCGCGGGGTTGAACCATTGGGCGATGGGCCGGCGCCGGTCCTCGAAGAACAATCCTGCGGCGTACCTGCCCGCAGCAATCGGGCCCATATCCGAGCACAGACGTTCGCGCCATAACGGCAGGATCACTGTGTCATGACGTTGCCAAACTGCTGGGACCAGAGGTTGGTCGCTGCGAGAGCCCACGGATTAATTCTAGCCACTCCGGCCGTTCTGAACAGAGGGCCGTGCACAGAATTCGCGTGGTAGGCGGGCAGGGCCTATTCGCAGCCCACGCCGTCGTTGTCTCCGTCGAACTTTGTTTGAAAACCTGGCTGGCCGGCGTGGATGGGCGCCGCTCCTGCGGCTCGCACGGCCGTGCAGTTCTGGTAGTAGGCATCCGCCGCCGGCACCTCGACCAGCGGGGCCGGAACAGGTGCGGCTTCGACCGGAGCGACCGGGACAACTGGTGCCACCGGAGCCACGGGTGCAACCGGGGCCGGCGGTGGCAGGATGACAGGCTCAACCGGGGGAGGTGTTTGGTTCGTGGGAACCTGAATGTCGGCGCAGCCATCGAGAACCCTTGCCATGGCGTCGTGTTCGGCCTGCGTCACCCACAGGCTGTAGGTGGCCTTGACGGAGATCTGCCGGGCCACGTAATCGCAGCGGAAAGACTTGTTCGGTGGCAGCCATGTGGCCGCGTCCCCGGCCCCCTTTTGCTGGTTGGTGGGGCCGTCCACGGCAAGCAGGTTCAAGGGATCGTTGGCCATCGACGTGCGCTGTTCCACGCTGAGTTGCTGGGCTCCTTTTTGCCAGGCGTCGCTGAGTGCCACGACGTGATCGATCTGCACGGCGCTGCTGGTCGATGAACCGCGCACAAAGGAGATCGTCCCCGCCGTGTACGGATCGGCAAGAACGCCCGTTAACACCAGGCAATCGCGCGTTCCGGGCTTGAACACCTTCGCCGTCAGGTCGCGGTTCAAGATGTCATTGCGGGTGTCGCAACCATTCCTGTCCACATCAGCCCAGGCCTGACCGAACTCCTCGCGGCTGTACCCCGTTTTCGGCGCTCGGCCCTTAACCGGCAACGTCGCCAAGACTTCCAGAGCCTTGGCGGCGAAGGCGGGCTGCACGTTGGCGGCCAGATCGGCATTACCCGCGTCCGGAGCATCCTCCCCATCCAGGGGAGCCGCATCCTCCGCCGTGGGAGTCGGGCTGGGTACGGGACTGGGTACGGTGCTTGCCTCAAGGGAGTGTGTTGCCACGTCCGACGCCGGATCGGCCTGGGGTGCCGGCGCGCTACCGCACGCCGTGGTGACGAAAAGGACTGACGCAAGCAGTGAACCCACGATGAAATCTGCGGGGCCAAAGGAGCGGGTGGGACGTGCAGCAGGCAAGGCGGAGTTCTCCCCAAATAAAGAACGAATGGTGTCCCACCAGCCTATCGGCGACCACTGACAAAGAAGTCCACCCAGCGGGGCCGCCCCCTTAGCTGGCTGAGGCGGTCACTTCGGCCAGGATGCGTCGCAGGACCTCCTCGCCCGCTAGAACACCACGCACGGAGGTGAGGCGGAGGTGGGACGCCAGGTATCCGGCGTCGTGCAATTCGCCATGCAGCGGACGGAAGGCAAGATCGGCGCCGTGCAGCATGCCCTGATCGAGCAGGGAATCGCCGGCGGCAATCACGGTGCCGGAGCCGGTGCGGCGGGCCACCTCGGCAAGGGTGTCCGTCTTGTTAATGGGCAGCGGGACACAATAGAGTTTCCGGCCCTGGATCGAAACGCTCCAGCCGGCCTCGGCGCAGAAGTCATTGAGCTCGTGCACAAAGGAATCTGGCATGGATTCACGGTCAATAATGGCGTAGACGAACAGGTCCTCTGCCCGGCGCAGGCGCAGGATCCACGGCGCAAAATCCGGGTTGGACAGGTGGGCCTCGATGCGTTCAAGGGGCGCGCAGGCGGCCGCCATCTTGGCCGAGAGCTGCTGGTGCCATGCCGCATCGGGAACGCCGTTGTGCAGCAGCACCCCGCCGTTGGAGGTGATGGCGTACTCAGGCACCGGTCCGGGAAGTTGCACACGTTCGTACTGAGCCTGCGTGCGCGTGGTGACGGGGACGAACGTTGCGGCAGCCTTTACCGCGAGTAGCAGCTCCTCGGCCGCGCGTGTCATGTAGGAGAGCGGGGCGCCGTCGTACACCTCGGCAACAATGAGCGAGGGGGCGTCCTTGTCGGCGCCGGTGAGCCAGAGAGCGTTCTTAGAGTAGATCAGGGTGCGGTCAAGGTCGCACGCAACCAGGGTTGGAGTGCTCATGCGTTGTGAACCGCCTTGCCGTCGGCGCCAACGGCGCTCTTGTCGAACTGGGGGTGGATCAGGCCAACGCAGCTGTAGGGCAGGCCCGGGACTTCCTCCACAGGGACACCGCGCTGTTCGGCAAGCAGGAGCACGTGGGCAACATCTGCCCGTGCCTCGGGGTTGACCAGCACCCGCCATGGCACGCGGCGCAGCAACACCCGGGTGGTTTCGCCAACGCCGGGCTTGACCAGGTTCACATTGTTGATCCCGTACTCGGTGCTGATCCGCTCCACGGCCTCCCAACCAATCCAGCTCGGCTGCGGTTGTGCGGCCCGGTGATCGGCGCTCTGGCGCTCAACGTCCGGGCGAACCTTCTCGAAATGGGAAGCGATGGCGTCCAAGAAATCATTGGAGACATCGTTGGGGGCCAGCTCGGAGTAGAACTTGGCCCCATGGAAATCGTCCGGGCCAATGTGCTCAACGTTGAATACCGTGCGGGAAACCAAGCCAGAGACCGTCGAATTCAGGCAGGCCGAAGGGATCAGGTAGTCCTCGCGGGTGCCGAACATCGAGACGCAATGTCCGGGATCGGCAAGAACGGCGAGGTCGTCGGGGAATCGGACGCCCGAGGTAGCGGCAAAATCATCGAGGGCGGCGGTGAGCTCGCGCGAGATGGCACCTTTGCCCGTCCAGCCGTCAACGAAGAGGATCCTGGAGGGGTCGAAGTTGGCGGCCAGGTACCGCAGCGCCGTCGGATCCAGACCTACCCCGCGCACGATGCTCATGGTGAAATGCGGCAGCTCAACCCCGTGGATCGCTTTGGCCCAGCGGCGCATCAAGATGCCAATGGGTGTGCCGGCGCGGGCAAGGGAGACCAACACAGGCTGGTTGTCCCTGGCTGACAGCGCCAATTCCGTCACCACTCCAACAGCCGTGGCAATCCGCGTCCCGGCACGGGCAACGGCCTCCTCATACAAGGCCTGGTACTCCGCACTGGGCGAGTACTCAACCGGCAGCGACTCAGCGTAGTTCGCGGCCCCGGATTGGATGGCGCGTTCCCTCTCGGCCGTGGGTGCCTCAAGGGCAACGTGGCTCAAATCCTTCAGCAGCCACACGACCTCGTCCGCAGCATAAGATCCAAAATCCGGCCCGGTCAGGGGCGTGGGCAGTTCAAAGTTGCTCATGGGGCGACCTCAATGGGGGTGCTGGTGGATGGGCTGGAGGAGTTTGCGGGATTGTCCACGGGAAGAAGGACCACGACGGCGTCATCGGCGACCGCCCGCAGCGCCACTGCCAGCGGCGGCAGGTCCGGGACGGAGCTGTGCAGCAGTTCCGTTCGCTCCGTGCCCGGTTCCGGGAATGCCACGATGGTTCCGGGCCGTTGCCCGGAACCACTGAGGTTATAGGCGAAGCGAATACCAGGACCGTCGTTTGTTAGATCATGGCTGGCAAAGACTAGGGCACTGGCGATGGCGTAATCGGGACGATCGACGGGAACGATGGGTGAACGGGTCGTGGTGGAGAAACGCACTTCACCATCAGGGCGCAAGCGGCCCAAAGCTTGGGCCACGGCCAGCGGCAGGAACATGTTTTCCTCACAGCCCAGCACCACGAACGGACCCTGAGCGCCGGTCTCCTCCAATTGCGCGGACAAATGCTCGGCAATTGCCTCGACCGTGGCCTGCAATGGTGCGGAGGCGTTGCCAAAGCGGTCGCTACGCACGGGTGAAATGAAACTGCTGGCCAACTCTAGAATCGACACGCGGCCGGCAGTTTCAAGCGAGAGCTTTTCTTGTGGCAGTTCTTCGATCAGCGTCGCAGCGCGGCCCAGAATATCCGCACCGAGTTCGATTCGCCCTGTTCCAAGGGCTGCCACCGCAATGCGGCAGTCAAGCTCCGCGGCCAAGGCATCAAAGCGTGACCGGTCCTCGGCGCTGCGCAGGTCTATCAACGCGGCCACCACATAAACAGGATGCGGCACTAGGGCGTGGAGCTCGCGAATGGTGTTGATGACCGTGGAACCTGTGCTGAGCTCGTCGTCGACCAAAATCACCGGCCCGGCCCCGTCCAGCCACTGCGGATCTGTGGGCACCATGGCATGCGAGGTGGCGTGCGAATGCCCCTCCTCAAAACCCGCCACGGGAACAACGCCGGGCGTGGCATGCCGGGTTGAATGAATGTAATAAGCCCCCAGGGCATTCGCTACCAAACGGCCAAGACCCGTGGCCGTTTCTGCATACCCAATCACGACGGCGTCCGGCACCACGGTGCGCAGCGTGGCGACGTGCCCGGTCAATGCGGAAATGGCTTCTTTTCGCTGCCCTGCGGGCTGTTGCAACACCGCGGTGAGAGCCCGGGCGGCCGCGGTGAGCTCGACGTCGGGCACTTGCTGGAAAAGTTCCTTGGCCGCGAAGGCGCCCAACAGCTCTCCCGCCGCAATGACCAGGGCGGGCTCGGTGGGTACGTGCTTGGCCAGGACTTGGGAGACCAGCAGGTGGGCCCGCTTGGGGTTGCGACGCAGGGCCAGTCCCACCAAATCCTCGATGGCGACGGCGCTGGCGGGATCGCTGTGGATGGCCACACCCAGGGCGTTGGCGACGTATCCGCCGGTCCAGAGGGGTTCGCTCATGCCATGCTCGCTTCCAAGAGATCAACGAACGTCACGTTCGCCGCGGAGACACCGAAGGCCTCGGCGCGCAGGAGTGTGCGCTGGGCCCAGGCCTGGTGGGGTTTCATCTCGTTCATCTTGTTGCCGTAGGGCGAGGCTGCCGCGCCGCCGTTGACGTTCCCGGCGATCGCCAGCGCATCCAGGTATTCCTCGTGGCTGACGACAGTCATGGCGTGAACGAGCGCCACGTGGGTGGGGTGAATGACGGTTTTGCCGAGCAGTCCGTTCGCCAGATCCAGTTCGATCTCGCGGATCAAGGTGTCCAAGTTTGCCGTCATGATGCGCTGCCGCAATCCCTGTTCCTGTAGCCCCGCAAACGGCGTGACACGCAGTTGGGGACGCAGCACGCGCTCGGTGTTTGAGTAGTGTTCCCAGACGGGGCCGGAGATGACGAAACCGCCCTCGGGCCGGCCCAGGACATTGACGATGTCGCCAATGACCCCGGCCACGACGTTGACGTCGTAAATGGTGAGGTCGCGGGAGCGGCGCAAGCCAAAGGCGCTGGACATGTCCGTTGCGCCGATCCGCACGGACAGGATGTCCTGGCGGTTGGCGGCCAACAGGGTGTAAATGTTCGTCAAGGCCGCGGCACGAGTCTCCAGGTGGATCACGGCCGGTGATTCAAGGATTGGCATGATGCGCAGGCGCCGACGGCGCGCCCCGCCGGATCCGCCATCAGGCACACCACCGTGACTGCCGTCCAGGCCTAGCTCGGCCTGGATCACGTGCAGGGCGTCGATGAATGCGGCACCTGTTCCAGTTTCGTTGTCGAACTTGGGAATCACAAACCCTGTCAGCACGGATGTGGCGGCGCCGGCTCGACGGGCAACGGACAGCATTTGTTCAGGCGTCCGGACGCGGACAAAAAGGAGCGGCAGGGCCTCGTTGCGGGCGGCGAGGCCCTTGAGGGTCGAAACCACATTCTCCTCGGCCTTTGCCACATCGGCATCGGGAATTGAATCCTCAAGGCAAAGCACCATGGAGACGCAACCGAGGTCCCGCTGCCGCCGTACATCCTTGACCAGATCCGGACGGTTCGCCGGGGTGTACAGCGTGCCGCCCAAAGCAACGGCCTGCAGATCTGGGGTGCTGTCCGCCGTTAGTTCAACAGGCGGCCGGTGAAAAAGCGTAGTCATTTGTGAAGCGGTCAATGAACGGAAATGTCGCATGGGCCCTTTCAAACGGATGTTGGCATACCTGCGGTGTTTACCAGCAGTGCCTAGCGGCCATAGGCGGACGTAGGTGCCCTGTGTGTCATGGAAAAATCGAACTCTTGCCAAATTTGCAGATCGGACCAATCTAGCGGTACCGGTTCGGCCCGGAGCTCCAGAACACTGCCAATCCGGTGGACCAGCAGGACTATCTGCGTGCCATCCTTGGCCGGTGGCAGCGCCACGGTATCGCCCGAGAACAGCCTTACACCCATGGCAGAGGTGCTGCGGTTGATGAAAATTGCGCGCCGCAGTTCCCGCACATGGCGCAACGTGATCAGGGCATCGTTGCCAAGGTAGCCCACCAACTCACGGTTTCCGCTGGTCTTTACGGGGCTTCCCGCCTTGTGCCCGTCAGCCGTCTGGGCACCAACCACGCGGCGCACGCTTTCCCATGCAATGGCCGTGCTGCCCGTGACGACAAGGGTGCCCACGGAGGATTGCAGTGCTGACAGCCGCAAGGCCCGATCCACCAGATTCAGTTCGTAAACGTCCTTGATGCCGGGAGCCGCGAATAGCAGCGCAACCTCGTGATCCTCCTGTTTGGACTTTTCCCGCTGCGCCGCTAGCTTCTGGGCCCGCGGACCAATGGACGACGCCGGACCGCCGCCTCCCAGCACTAGTCCGGCTGATCGCTGTGGGTGGGATTGGGGCTGGGATTGCGGCTGGATTTGAGCTTGGGTAGCCGGTTGCTGGGCAGGCGCCGCTACCGGTGGCCCGCCCAAGCTGAGCCCCGTTGAGGGCCGCAAGGCAGGGGGCGGGGATTGCGCCGGTGGTGCAACTGCCGGCGCAGTCTGCGCGGACGTGGCGCCTGTGCTGGTCCCGCTACTGGTGGCTGATTGGGCCCGGCCAGGCTTGATGCGGCGGCGCAGGAAAGTGATGTCGGTGCGCGGAGTGGAGGAGACGTTCACGGGGCGGCCCTACAGGCTGATTCCGTAGTCCTTGGCCACGCCGGCCAAGCCTGTGGTGTAGCCCTGGCCGAGGGCCCGGAACTTCCAATCATCGCGATGCCGGTACAGTTCGCCAAAAATCATAGCCGTAACAGAATCCACGTTCGTCACGGAAAGGTCAAAACGCACCAATTCACGATTATCCGCGGTAGCCACCCGGATATGGGCGCTGCGTACCGAAGCGAAAGTGCCCTGGCCCCGGAATTCTGGATCCACATGGGCCAGGAAAATGATCTTTGAAATGTCTGCAGGAACCAGGCCCAGCTGGACATCGATCTGTTCCTGATCGCCGTCGTCAATAAAGGTGACCGAGGAATCGGCGCTGACCAACTGGTTGAAATACACCAAATGGTCGTTGGAGACGGCCTGGCCGGATGCATCGCACATGACGGCGAACGGCACCAATTCCGCCTGCGGCCCCAGGCTGGGGATGGCATCCCAACCCAAGCCGACCACAACGTGGTCAAGGCCCGGATTCTCGGCAGTCAGGGCAGCATTTGCCCCTGCCACTAGTGTTGCCAAGATTGGCCCTCCAGACGCAATGGGTCCCTTTCAGAAACTGGTTGTTGCAATTGCAGGGCTGCATCCTGGGCGGAGAACTTGTCCGCAAGGAAGCGCCCATGGGTGGAAAGTTCCTCCACGGCGCCAATACGAATCTGGTTCAGTAGATCCGCAAGGGTTTGTTCAAGAGTCGCCAATTGTTCGGCGAACATGAACGTCGCAGAGGACTCCTCGTCATGATGGGACGGGGGCAGTGCCAGATACGCCTGCAGTGGTGTTGGCACGTAGCTGGTGATCATGGCGTTGAGCAGAACCCGTTGCTCCGTGGAGCAACCCCTGATTTGGATATCGGCAACTGCGTCCCGCATCAGGTCACCCAAGTGACGCAGCTGGGACATCAGCAGGGGTGGCAGAGTGCTCCCCGAACGGCGTACAGCCGCACGCAGAGAATCTACGGAGGCACCCATCTGGGCAATCTCCTGCGCAATCGGGTCAACGGTGGGGCGGTCGGGCACACTAGGTGCCCCTCCGCCGCCAAATCTGCCCCCCATAAAACGGCCAATCATAGCGCCACCCTTGTTTCCTCGAACGTGCTTCTAGCCTACTCGCGATCGGATTGGCGTGAGCGCTCCAGGTACGGCTTGGCCTTGGCCAATCCGTCCTCCAGAGCGTGCACAGTGCCTTCCATGTTTTTGGCGGCCGAGGCACGGAACGTGTCGATGGCATCCATGGTGGCAAAGACGTTGTCGAAGGCCTTCTGCAAGGTTTCAACACTCACGCCTGAGCTGGCGGCCTGCTGGTGAATGCGAACCGTCTGGTCCTTGAGCATCTCCGAGGTCTTCAGGATCATGTTGTTGGTTGTGGTGTTGATGGCATCAATCTGGTCCAGCACCATCTTTTGGTTCGCCAAGGCCTGAGCAACGATCACGGCGGTACGCAAGGCTGAAATGGTGGTGGTGCGAGCCCTGTCGACACCCTTGATCAGTTCAAGGTTGTTCTTGCGGATCAGGTCCATGGCCAGGTAGCCCTGCACCGAGACAGCCAGCTGGGTCAGGATGTCCTGATGGCGCTGACGGATGGGGTACAGAACATCGGCTTCAAGTTTCTGGGCCTGATCGATCTGGCCCGAGGCGCGGGTGGCGTCAATCTTCTCGACGCAGGCGGCGTCCAAGGCCTTGGCGAAGACAGCGTATTCACTCAGGCTCTGCATGGTTTCCCACAGCTTGACCTTTTCCCCGGCCAGGGAGGCGTTGTCCTTGAGGAGTTCGTCCTGGCCGGCCATCAGCGACTTGATAATGGCATCCAGCTGGGTCTGCGCGGATTCGTACTTCTGGAAGTACTTGGCCAGCTTGTTGCCGCCGGGGATGAAGCCCAGAATCTTGCGGCCAACACCGAGATCGGCGTTGTTGGGCGTGAGGTCCTCAACGGTGGTGCGCAGGTCGTTCAACGTGCCGGCAACCTGAGCCTGGGCGCTATTGCCGCTCTTCTTTGCCCCGGCCATGGACGTTGTGGAGCGTTCTAGCATGCGGCTGGATGCGTCCGAAGAGGTGGTCATTTCCGTGCCGGCCAGCTTGGAAATGCCGTCAACCTTGGAGGTGAATTCAGGGCTGCGAGCATCAACCGTGGCGATCTCGGCAATGAATTCCTTGGCCTGACGGCTGATTTCGACCTGACGCTCCGCGGGAACGGGAACCATGCCGGGGGCCTCTTCGGCCACAACGATCTCCGGTGCGTCGGGCGCCTTCAGGACTAGTGCGGTTTCGGCTTCGGAGGGAGGGGTCAAAGGTGAAGTCATTGTTAGATCCAATTCTCAGATAGCAAGGTGTGCAGAATGCTGATTTATGGGTGAAGCCTGCCGCCACGTCACAGGTGGCTGTGGCGGCAGGCTTCAGCAATGCAAAAAGCGATGGATCAGCCCAGCGGCACACCGAAATCGGTGGCGATGCCGGCCAAACCGGTTGCGTAGCCCTGACCTACGGCCTTGAACTTCCACTCCGCACCGTTGCGGTAAATTTCCGCGAACAGCATGGAGGTTTCGGGGGCTGCATCTTCGCTCAGGTCAAAGCGCACAATTTCTTGATCGTTGCTCTGGTTCACTACGCGGCAGTAGGCGCCACGTACCTGGCCAAAGTTCTGGCGGCGGGCTTCGGCCTGATCGATCGAGACAACGATGACAACGCGTTCAACATCCGCGGCGACCTTGGTGAGGTCGATCAGGATCTGCTCGTCGTCGCCGGCGCCGTCGCCGGAACGGTTGTCACCGAGGTGGGTGACGGAACCGTCTTTGGCGGCAGGCTGGTTGTAGAAGATGAAGTCGTCACCGGAACGTACCTTGCCGGTGGCGGCCACCAGAAGCGCCGAGGCGTCTAGGTCAAAGGCTTCGCCGGTGGTGGTGCGTGGATCCCAGCCCAAACCAACAACTGCTTGCTGCAGTCCCGGATCGGTTTTGGTCAATGAGAGGTTGTTACCTTTTGCGAGCGTCAGTCCAGCCATGAAATCGAGTCCTTACGTTGTGGATTTACTATTTGGAGCAGCTGCGTTTAGTCCAGAATAATTCCGTAGTCGGTTGCAATGCCGTGCAAGCCGCTGGCGTAGCCTTGGCCAACAGCGCGGAACTTCCACTCTGCGCCGTGGCGGTAGATCTCGGCAAAGATCATGGTGGTCTCCGACGCCGCGTCCTCGGAGAGGTCGTAGCGCACGATCTCGGTGTCGTTGTCCTGGTTGATCACGCGGCAGTATGCGTCCCGAACCTGGCCAAAGTTTTGGCCGCGGGAATCGGCCTGGTCAATCGAAACAACAATGATGACCTTGTCGATGTCCTCGGACACCGTGGCGAGGTTGATCAGGACCTGCTCGTCATCGCCGTCACCATCACCGGTGCGGTTGTCGCCCTGGTGGACAACAGAACCGTCCTTGGATTCGAGCTGGTTGTAAAAAATAAAGTCGTCATTGTTGCGAACCTTGCCGCGGTTGGTGACAAGGATGGCGGACGCATCCAGGTCAAAGGCGGCTCCGCTGGTGGTGCGCGGGTCCCAGCCCAAGCCAACCATGGCCAGCTGCAGTCCGGGATCGGCCTTGGTCAGGGATAGGTTGCTGCCCTTGGACAATGTCAAAGATGCCATGAAAACTGAACTCCTCTCATCGCGAAGCGACGCTAACAAACTTAAGAAAAACGGTTGGCGAATCCCTACAGGGTTGCGGCTGCCGGCTGGATCAGGTCCATGGCCGTACGGCCGTTGGCACGGTCACCGATGGCCGTGAACTGCCAAGCCCCACCGTCGCGGGAAACCTTGGCCATGATCATGGCCGTGTGGGTGCCGGAATCGGTCAATTGAAAACGAGCCACTTCCGGGGAACCAGCCGTGGACTCATCAACGAGGCGGCAGAAAGCATTCTCGACCAGGTCAAAGGTTTGACGGCTGTAGCTGCTGATGACAAATACGATCTGTGCAACGGCCGGGGAGACCTTGGCAAGATCAACGAGAATGACCTCGTCGTCGCCATCGCCCTCACCGGTCAGGTTGTCGCCCGTGTGGCGGGTGGAGCCGTCCTTGCTCTGAAGCTGGTTGAAGAAGACGGTGTCGAGTGCCTTGCCGCTCGCGTCAAAGAAGATGGCCGAGGCGTCCAGATCAACGTCGGCAGCCTTCTTCAGGCCACCAAACAATCCACGCTTGGCAGGGGCCGCAGAGTCCCAGCCCAGACCCATCCGCACCCGGGTGAGGGCAGCGCCGTCGTTCTTCTTCAGTGAAAGGGCCTGACCCTTTTGCAAACTAAGTCCCATAACGTTCTTGCTCCTTGTGAATAGATGAGGAAAACAGTGGTTCGTCAGCTGGTTAGCTGGTCAACTTTGGGCTGCTCCGACTCGGCGAGGCGCTTGTTGCGGACAATCGAGGACACGAACGCGGCGGCAATGAACACCACGCCGATGACGCCGGTGATGACCTCGTTGACCTCAATGCTGATGGTCAAAAGCAGGATGACGGACAGCGCACCAATGGCCCAGTGCGCGCCGTGATCAAGGTATTCGTAGTCATCCAGGGTCCCTTCGCGAACCAGGAAAACAGTCAGCGAGCGGACAAAGATGGCGCCGATCAGGCCGAGGCCTAGGGCGATGATGATGGGGTCGGAGGTGATGGCGAACGCGCCGATGACCCCGTCGAAGGAGAATGATGCGTCAATGACTTCAAGGTAGAGGAAGAGCATGAACGCGGCCTTGCCCACTGCCTTGCCGACGCCCTTGTTGGACTTGTTCGACTTCTTGGCGATCGCAGCGGCCTGGGCATCGATGTCATCGGCGTCGCTATCCCCGTCGCCATCGAC
Source organism: Arthrobacter sp. TWP1-1 (assembly GCF_049897845.1). Classification (NCBI taxonomy): domain Bacteria; kingdom Bacillati; phylum Actinomycetota; class Actinomycetes; order Micrococcales; family Micrococcaceae; genus Arthrobacter; species Arthrobacter sp. TWP1-1. The sequence continues at coordinate 88,541 of NZ_JAFCXC010000007.1, read as the reverse complement.
GTCGAACAAGTCACCCAAGCCGTTCACGAGGAGGTAGGTGACCATACCCAGGATTCCGGAGATCAGGACGTCAACTTCCTTGCCTGGGCGGACCATGGTGGCCGAGATGACAAGGATGACCATGGCGATCGCCATTGCGGCGCCGTGGAGGCGACCAACGAACGCAAGTGGCTTTTCCAGCCACTTGAGCCAATGGATCTCACGCTCTTCAAACATGAAGTCGAGGAACAACATGAGCAGGAAGACGCCACCGAAAGCGGCAATCTGCGGGTGCGCATCGTGCAGGAGGTAGGCGTAGCTGCCCTCGGTGTGGATATCGCCCTTTTCCAGCGCCAATTGAATGGCCTGCACAGGATTGAGATTGGCGGTCACGCCCACGATCAACAGCGGGAAAGCAACACGCATACCCACAACGGCAATCAAGATACCGACGGTAAGGAAGATCTTCTGCCAGAACTCGCTCATCTTTTCCAAGATGCGCGCGTTGACCACGGCGTTGTCAAAACTCAGGCTAACTTCCAAAACACCCAGAATGGCGCAAAGAATTAGCGCTTCAATGCCACCGTAGAAAAAGGCGACAACAAGTGCCACGGCGGTGATCCCGAAAGACCACCCAAAAGTTTTCATGAACACGCGCTGACAAGCTCCTCAAGAGTTCCCCGGTCACATGGGATCAGGGATTTGTGGTCGATGTGAGAATACCCGCACGCGGCCCGACGGCGTACGCGCGGATCGTTCAAAGTCAATTATCTCCATTCACTCTATATATTCCTAATGGTTGGGGCGCCGAAATGGTTCCCTTTTTCTCATCAAAGTGATGGTATCCATGGTGCATCACGGCACTGACAAAGCTGTTGCGGAAATGGGTTTTCACTATTGGGTGAATTATCTTCGAAATTCTAAGAGTGGATGGGCGCCGCAGTCAGGCGTCACGCAGCTGTGGTTAGCTGCGCAAAAGTGTGGAAAGCAGTATGGTCAGGCTCAGTTGGACTTATGCTGCCGCTGCAGCGTCATTCATGAATTGGGGGCTGGATCATGACGGAGATTTTGTTGGATGCCAAAGGACAGGACAGGCTTAACATCCTTGTGCAATGGGCTGCGGAAGCGGCGCTGGCCGGCCATCTGGTGCCGGAGCAGGGTGATCTGCAAATCATTGCGCACACCAAGCTTGTTGCCGTAGAGGGAAGCGGCGCATCCGTGGTTCAAGGGTGGGAGTCAACCATCAGCTGGATGCTGAAACAAGCCACGTTCGGTGTCATGGATCCCTTCCGGCACCTGCCCGAGGAGCTACTCAGTCCGGCGGGCATCCCAACGCCGGGCCCCGCCGTCGTTCTCGAGGGAAACGAGGAAGTCACTGAGGTCCTTGAGGTCCTGCCCAAGGCAACATCCCCGTCCAAGCTTCCGAAGTGGGAAGCAGCTGCCCGTGAGCAAGTGCGTGAGGCCATTAAGCGGTACACCAAGCCACTGCACGATCTAAAGGCCCGCGATGCCAACGAAGGAGATACCCGCCTTGTTGTCACCGATATCTTGTGTGAGGGGCTGGACTACGACAAATTTAGGGACCTCACCACCGAGTACATGGTGAAGCAGGATTTTGCCGATTATGGAGTGCGGATCGACAAGCAACTCGTGGCCTTCATTGAAGTGAAGCGGATCAGCCAGAAACTCAACGAGCGGCATCTGCGGCAGGTACAGATGTACGCCGTCAATGAGGGAATTGAATGGATGGTCCTGACCAACGGCGCCGTCTGGCAGGCCTATCACCTCACCGGTGGGTTGCCAGTCATCATCAATATGGCCTTTGAGATTGACCTGCTGGGCCCGGAGTCGCTCGAGGAAAAAGCCGAGCTGATGTTCTTGTTGCACCGTGAGGCGCTCAAGCGTCGGCGGATCGATGAGTCCTGGAAACACCGAGCGGCCACCGAGCCGAAAGCCCTTTTGGAGCTCATCCTCTCCGAAGCCTTGCTGGAGCAGATCCGAAAGGAAGTTAAACGGCGTACAGGCATCACAACAACTCCCGAGGCGCTGAGCGAAGTCATTAAGACTGAGATCGTTGACCCGAAGCTCATGGCCAAACTTTACAAGTCCTGACGGCTGGCAGCTTAGGGTTAATGGCATGACAACGCGAGAATTAACGCTGCCCACGGCCGAACTCCACCTGCACATCGAGGGGACGCTCGAGCCGGAGCTAATTCTTGAACTTGCGGCCCGCAACGGCATTGCTCTGCCGTTCCCGACGCTGGAATTACTGAGTGCGCAGTACGAATTCAAGGATCTCCAGTCCTTTCTGAACCTGTACTACGCCAACATGGCCGTCCTGATCACCGAGGCTGACTTTGCTGACATGACCCGTGCTTACCTGGGCCGGGCCCAGGCGGCCGGGGTTCGGCATGCCGAGATCATGTTTGATCCCCAGGCCCACCTTGCCCGCGGTGTTGAACTGACGACGGCGGTGGACGGTATCGTTGCGGCCCTGGCTTCCAGCGAAGCCGAGTTTGGTATCAGTACCGGGCTCATCGCGGCGTTCCTGCGCGATGAATCAGAGGACTCTGCGCTGGAGGTTTTGGAGGCCCTGCTGTCCATGGGCGCTCCCATTATTGGTATTGGCCTCGACTCCGCGGAGGTGGGGAATCCGCCGTCGAAGTTTGTCCGGCTCTTTGAGCGGGCGCGTGCTGCCGGGCTGCGGCTCGTGGCCCATGCCGGCGAGGAAGGCCCGCCCAGCTATGTTGTGGAAGCCCTTGACCTGCTCGGGGTTGAGCGGATCGATCATGGCATTCGGTCCGTGGAGGATCCTGCGCTGGTCAGGCGGCTCGTTGCGGAGCAGGTTCCCCTGACTGTGTGTCCGCTGTCCAATGTGCGCCTGCGCGCGGTGGATACGCTGGCGGAGCATCCCCTGCCCCGCATGATCGAGGCCGGCATGAACGTGTCCGTCAACTCGGATGACCCGGCCTACTTTGGCGGCTATCTTGGTACCAACTTTGAGGCGCTGGAGACCGAATTCGCCTGGGGCGCTTCGGTTGCGCGGACGCTGGCCGGCAACTCCATCCGGTCATCGTTTGCATCTGACTCGCGTAAGAGCGAGTTGTTGGCTGAACTTGATTCCTGGAGTGCAGCGCAGGGCTAATTTGTGGCTCAGATGCCGGCGGCCTCGGCTAGGCCAGCGCGGTAAGTCTGCCGGCGGCTTCGGTCACCGGACCAATCTGCTCGACCAGTAAAACGGCGCCGAGGGCGCACATAATGATGCCGCTGGAGAGCGTCACGCCGCGGGCAGCGCCGGGCCGGGAACGCAGCAGCTTTCGCGAGCCGGCGGCCACCAACGTGTAGATCACGGCAGTGGAGACCACGAAGGACGTGCCAAGAATTGCCGATTGCAACGGTACCGAGAAGGCGGCGTCGGTCCTGATGAACTGCGGGGTGAGAGCCACGAAGAGCAGCAGCCCCTTCGGGTTGATGCTGCTTGTTCCGAAGCCCTGCACAAAGGACCCCCACGTCGAGCCCGCCGTGTCAGGGGCAGCGGATGTCCCGGACGCGGCGGGAAGTTCGCCATTGGCCCCGACACTCACGAACCCTGCTCCGCGCCAGGACTTGGTGGTCATGAACCCCAGCCACAAAAGATAAATGGCACCAGCCACCGTCAACCACAGCAACAGGCTCGGGATGGCCGCCATGAGAGCCGCGATTCCGGCGGCCAACAGGATTGTGTGAAGCACGTATCCGCCACATAATCCGGCCACCGCTGGGACAAAGCTGCGCCGCCCGAGGCCCGCAGCAATAGCGAAGGCCCAGTCTGGACCGGGGGTGCAGCTCAGGGTGATGGCCACGATGAGGAATCCCGTGAGTGCCTGCGGTTCCATAATGTTCCTGCCTGATTGTTGGGTTACGGCAAGCTTAGGGAAACGTGCACAAGAAGTGCTTACCTTTTTCACCCCGAATTCAGGTCTGGGCGATAAGATAATTGCGTGATTGATGCAATTGATAAAGAAATTTTGCGCACGCTCCAGAATGACGGACGCATGAGTGCCACCGCGCTTGCTGCCGAGGTTGGGTTGACGGTTGCCCCGTGCCATCGGCGCCTGAAGGATTTGGAAGGATCTGGCGTCATCAGTGGGTATCGGGCCATCGTAGATCCGGGTGCGGTGGGGCTGGGGTTTGAGGCGCTGGTCTTCGTTTCGCTGGCCCAGGTGGACCGTGCCACGATCGACGAATTCGAGGCGAAGGTGTCCGGCAACCGGCGCATCACATCCGCCCAGCGCTTGTTCGGAGACCCGGATTACATTCTGAAGGTCGTGACCAAGGATCTCGACGACTACCAAAAGCTGTATGACACCGAGCTGACCAGCCTTCCCGGCGTTCTGCGACTGCGCTCCACTTTGGTCATGAAGAATCTCAAGCCAAGCGCGGGTTTGCCGCTTTAGAAAAGCCCTGCTGAGGCACCCCTGAATTGCGCGAATTTCGACAAGTTAGGGTGTGGTCAGTCCACATGATGCGTGATTTGGCCTACAGTGGTGATCATGAAAATTGCGCTCTTCGCCACCTGCATCGTTGACGCCATGTATCCGCGCACGGCACAGGCCACCGTGGCGATCCTTGAACGGCTTGGGCACGAGGTCGTTTTCCCCGCCGGCCAGGCTTGTTGCGGGCAGATGCACGTGAATTCCGGCTATTTCAAGGAAGCCCACTCCGTGGTTGCGAATCATGTGCGGGCCTTTGACACGGAAGACTACGACGTCGCCGTGGCGCCTTCCGGCTCCTGTGTGGCCAGTGTGAAGCATCAGCATGAGTTGGTGGCCCGCCGCTGCGGAGACAGTGCGCTGGAAGCCCGAGCCGCCGTCGTGGGCGCCAAGACCTATGAGCTATCCCAGCTATTGACTGACGTCTTGGGTGTTACCAACGCGGCCGAGCAATTGGGATCGCACTTCCCGCACAAGGTCACCTACCATCCGAGCTGCCACGGTATGCGGCTACTGCGCTTGGCGGACAGGCAATTGAACCTCCTGAAAAGTGTGGGCGCAATCGAGATGGTGGAACTGCCGGAAGCCGAGCAATGCTGCGGCTTCGGTGGCACGTTCTCAATGAAGAACGCAGACGTATCCAGCGCCATGAACGCCGACAAGGCTGCCAACATCTGCGGGACAGGCGCCGAGCTGTGTTCCGGGGGAGACGCCAGCTGCCTCATGCACATCGGCGGCGGGTTAGCGCGGCAGGGGAGTGACGTAGCTACCCTGCACTTCGCAGAAATCCTGGCCAGCACTCTTGAAAATCCGGTATCGGTCACCGGTACGGTCACGTTGGCAGGGGGCAAGCGATGAGCAACACTTTTCTGGGCATGCCGTCGCTGCCCGTTTATGGCCACGGCAATCTCAACGCCACGGAGCCGTTCCCCAAAGCGGCCCATCGAGAACTTGGCAACGAGCAGTTGCGTGCCAACCTTGGCCACGCGACCCACACCATCCGGGACAAGCGTCTCAAAGTCGTTGCCGAGCTTCCCGATTGGGAACAGATGCGTGACGCCGGCAGCGCCATCAAGAATGCCACCATGGCGAATTTGCCAGCCCTGCTGGAGCAGTTCGAGGCGAACTTTACGGCCCGCGGCGGCATCATCCACTGGGCTCGTGACGCCCAAGAGGCCAATGAAATTGTCACCGCTCTCATCAGGGAAACCGGTGAAAGTGAAGTGGTCAAGGTTAAATCCATGGCCACCCAGGAAATCGGTCTCAACGAATACCTGCAAGAGCAGGGGATTGAAGCCTTCGAGACCGATCTCGCGGAGCTGATTGTTCAGCTCGACCACGACAAGCCCAGCCACATTCTGGTCCCCGCTATCCACAAGAACCGCAGCCAGGTCAGGGAGATCTTCCTGCGCGAAATGCCCGTGGTGGATCCAAACTTGACGGACGAACCGGCACGGCTTGCCGAGGCTGCCCGGAAGCACCTGCGCAAGAAATTCCTCTCCGCCAAGGTTGCGGTCTCAGGCGCCAACTTTGGCCTTGCCGACACAGGCACGCTGACTGTTGTGGAATCCGAAGGCAACGGCCGCATGTGCCTGACCCTGCCGGAAACCCTCATCACTGTCATGGGCATCGAAAAACTTCTGCCTTCGTGGAGCGATCTCGAGGTGTTCATGCAGCTGCTGCCACGGTCTTCCACGGGCGAACGCATGAATCCTTACACGTCCCTGTGGACGGGCGTGACCCCCGGCGATGGTCCGCAGAACGTGCACCTGATCATGCTCGACAACGGCCGCACCGCCGCGTTGGCCGATGAAATGGGCCGCACGGCACTCAATTGCATACGCTGCTCAGCATGTATGAACGTCTGCCCCGTCTATGAACGCACGGGCGGCCATGCCTATGGTTCGACCTATCCGGGCCCGATTGGCGCCATCCTTTCTCCGCTCATGACAGGCATCAAGAGCGAGGAAAACAACTCCTTGCCTTATGCGTCCTCATTGTGTGGCGCCTGCTTTGACGCCTGCCCCGTGAAGATCAATATTCCCGAAATCCTTGTGCACCTGCGCGGCGTGGACGTGGACTCCAAGCGCTCCAAAGGGAAGGTGCCCAGCCAGATGGACCTCATGATGAAGGGCGCAGAGTGGGCGTTCTCCAGCGGCTCGCACCTGAACTTGCTGGAAAAGGGGCTGCCGTTGGGCAAACTGGTTGCGGGCCGGGACAAGGTCATCAAAAAGCTCCCAGGCATCGCCGCAGGGTGGACCCAAAGCAGGGATATTCCGGCCCCGCCCACGCAATCGTTCCGCCAGTGGTGGGACAAGGAACACCAGCCGGGTGCCGCCGTCGTACCCGGGACCGCAGTCGGAACCGAGAACAGCAACGAAGGGGAGCAGGCATGAGCGCGCGCGAGGACATCATGAACCGCATCAAATCGGCCCTGAGCGACGCCCCAGAGGCGCCCGAAGTCCCCCGGGAATACCGCCGCAGCTCGGCCATGACCGCGCAGCAGCGCCTCGATCAGCTCGTGGACAGGTTGGTGGATTACAAGGCCAAAGTGTTTGTCACTCCCACGGACGGCGCTGCGGCGAAGCTGGCTGAACTGCTGTCCGGGAGCACCGCCATCGTGGTGCCGCACGGCTTGCCCCAGGAGTGGCTTGCCGCGGTGAAGAACGACGCCGAGACGTTGGCTGTGCACGTTGACTCACCCGAGCACCGCCTCACCACTTTGGAACTGGATGCCGTGGATGCTGTGGTGACGGCTGCGGCGACGGCCGTGTCGGAGACCGGAACCATCATGCTCGACGGCAGCGACGATCAGGGTCGACGGATCATCTCGCTGGTCCCGGACCGGCATATTTGCCTGCTGCGGGCCAGCGACATTGTGGAGGTGCTGCCCGAGGCTATTGCGCGTCTGGAGGCCACCCGCCCACAGACCTGGATCAGCGGGCCGAGTGCCACGAGCGACATTGAACTTGAACGCGTCGAGGGCGTGCACGGCCCGCGCACCCTCGACGTCATCATCCTGACGTAGCCGCCCTTACATATTCCTAGTTCCACCCCTAGACTGGCTGGAACCCCTTGATTCCCCGATAAATTTCGGCACCAAGTATTGCGCTTGGCGTATATTTTCGCGGGCGGGGTTGATTTCTTGTTGCACTAGAAGGCTCCAGAAGGAACCTTCTGAACTAACTAGGAAGGAAGCATCGCCATGTCAGGAAACAAAGCTGTTGCCTACAAGGGACCCGGAGTAGTTGAGGTCATTGACGTCGATTACCCCACGTTTGAACTCAAGGACGGGCCGGGCGTCAACCCGGCCAATGTGGGGCGCAAAGTCCCCCACGGCGTCATCCTGCGCACTGTAGCCACAAACATCTGTGGCTCCGATCAACACATGGTGCGAGGACGCACCACGGCTCCCACGGATTTGGTGCTGGGCCATGAGATCACCGGTGAAGTGATCGAGGTAGGCCCGGATGTTGAATTCATCAAGGTCGGTGACATCTGCTCGGTTCCCTTCAACATTTCCTGCGGTCGTTGCCGCAATTGCAAGGAACGTAAGACCGGCATTTGCCTCAACGTGAACCCAGACAGGCCCGGCAGTGCCTATGGATACGTGGACATGGGTGGTTGGGTTGGTGGCCAGGCCGAGTACGTCCTGGTGCCCTACGCCGACTGGAATTTGCTGAAGTTCCCGGACCGGGATCAGGCTCTTGAAAAGATGCTGGACCTGACCATGTTGTCGGACATCTTCCCCACGGGCTTCCACGGCGCTGTCACGGCAGGCGTCACGGTTGGCTCCACTGTCTACATCGCCGGCGCTGGTCCTGTCGGTCTGGCCGCAGCAACGAGCGCGCATTTGCTCGGCGCCGCGGTGGTCATTGTCGGTGACATGAACGCGTCCAGATTGACGCAGGCCCGCACCTTTGGTTGTGAAACTATTGACCTTTCGCAGGGAGATCCAGGCAGCCAGATTGAGCAGCTGTTGGGCATCCCGGAAGTGGATTGTGCCGTTGATGCCGTGGGCTTTGAGGCGAAGGGGCACGGACAAGGTGCTGGTGAGGCGCCGGCGACTGTGCTGAACTCGCTCATGGACATCACGGCGGCTGGCGGTGCAATGGGCATTCCGGGCCTGTATGTCACGGGCGATCCCGGTGGCATCGATGCGGCCGCGCAGAAGGGTGCACTGAGCCTAAGCTTGGGTACCGGCTGGGCCAAGTCCCTGTCCTTCACAACCGGTCAGTGCCCCGTCATGAAATACAACCGCGGCTTGATGATGGCGATTCTGCATGACAAGGTCTCCATTGCCAAGAACGTCAACGCGAAGGCGATATCCCTCTTGGATGCACCTCGCGGCTATGCCGAGTTCGACGCCGGTGCTGCCACGAAGTACGTGCTGAATCCAAACGGCTACTTGAACTAGCCACCATCTGTGATGCAGTAGTTGCTGAATTTGTGCCGATTTTGGCCGATTTAGAGCATCTACTGCATCACAGTCTGGTTGGGCCCAGCTCGCCGGCGCTATTTTTCCCAGGGTGCCTTGAAGGGAAAATACTTCTCTAAAAAGTCTGTGACGAGTTCTCGTCGCCGTGATGGGCTGGCATCACCATTGCTGCCGTCATTCAAGCACAGGAAGTCGGCATTGCGTTGGGCCAGGATGCGATCAAGAGAGGCCAGACCGGCAGTGTTTGCCGTGTCAACATAGATACCCTTGCCGTCCTTGTGCATGACGGCACGGCCGGTCAAGAGCGCGTAGTAGTGGTAGAGCGAGTTTGTCACGGAGATATTCTCTGCGGCCCGGAATGTGCTGGCCGCCGTGGCGGCAAACTCCTGGGCGAATTCCTGTTCAAGTTCACTCAGTACTGACCTGCGCAAGGGTGCGGCGCTGTGCTCCAGATGGTGAGTTGTGAAGGCGTCGAAACGGTCCCATAGGAGCCTGCGGTTCACTCGGGCGGAGTTTTCAAAGCCGCTGCGGGCCGCTTCGCTTTCGCCCAGACCAATCCGGTTGGGGGAGAGTACAAAGCGGGTGATACCGCCGGGCGTGAAGAACAAATCCGGGGAGATGGGGCGACCAAAGAACATGTCGTCATTGGAATATAGAAAATGCTCGGACAATCCCTCGATATGGTGCAGTTGAGACTCCACGGCCATGGAGTTATGCGTTGGCAGCACCGAAGGGTCGGCGAAGTGCTCCTTGCTCCGGACCACGGTGACCTTGGGATGGGCGGCCAGCCACTCGGGCGCGGGTGAGTCAGTGGCAATGAAGATGCGCCTGACCCACGGAGCAAACATATGCACGGAACGCAAAGCGTACTTCAGCTCGTCCACCTGCCGGAAGCGTGATTCGTGGTCATCGCCCTCGCCTAATATTGCGTCCGCTTCAAGGGCGCGCCGGGACGCCTGGTACTCGGCGCCGCTGCCGTCCACCCAGGAAAACACCATGTCGATGTCAAAGCGAATGTCGAAAACGTGGTCAATGAACATGTTTTCGATGGTGGGCCAATGCTGCCCGTAGCGGTCGACGGAGCTGCGTGTGGCATCTGCACGATCGATGCTGCGCCGGGTAAGCGAATTTTCCAGCGGGAGGTCGATGCGATCGGCGGTGAAGGACCACAGCTCGATCTGAACGCCCCACGCTGCGCCAAAGTGCAGACCACCACGCGGTTCTACGCGGGGACGGAAGAGTCGCATGATGCGAGTCTTTGCCGAGGCCGCCAAGTGCCCGTCCGCGAGCAACACCGTTGACTTTCGGGTGTCCACGCTGCGGGCATAAAACGGCTCGTCTGCGAACGCCTCCGCAAGGGCCTGCTGCAGTTCCTCACGTAACACGGCATCAATGGCAAGCACCGGGCGCAGGTCATTGCCACGCACCAGCAGGTATTCAATCGAGTGGGCATCCAGCACGCTGCGGATCGCAAGAAGGTCCGCAGTCATTGCTTCATTTGGCGTCTGCGCCGCTGAGCTGTCATCAGCAGCGCTGGCACGGTTGATCAACGCCAGCCGGCCGCGGTGCAGCATCACGTCATCCCGGTCCAGAATTTCCGCGGCCCTCGGCGTAAGCGCCCCGAGCGCTCTGGAACTCGACGCGTTGGCGGAGCCTTCGCTGGGTGAGGCGGGCATGGCGGCTCCTGTACGGCTGGGGTAAACGTGGAGTTGGGCCGTGCTGGCGGCCCGACCCTGAGCTTACCGCGCCGGAACCTGACCCAACCGGAATACATTCCCGGGGTCAAACTGCCGAGCCAGAGCTGTTAGCCGCTCCAGCACCGGAGCGGTGTAGTTCGCCGCGAAGCCTGCCTGGCCGCTGCCGGCGGAGAAATTTGGCAAGGTCCCACCGTATGCCCATGGCGACATATTTTCCCGCAGCACTGCTGAATGGGCTTGGATTCCAGCTAGATCAGGGGGCGCCCCGACTCCCACGGTGTACAGCCCGAAGGGGGCATCCCGATGACACAGGGCGCTGGGCTCGTCCGGATCTTGGGCCAGGACGCCGCCAAATTGGCGGATTTCCACCAGAAGTTGCGATGAAGCCGCGTCTGGACCGGCAGCCTCCAGCAGGGCATCGACGGTTGCCGTGTTGAAGTCCGTCAACAAGGCTGAACCCTCGGTAGCAGGCATGGGATCTTCCGGATCGGAATGTACCAGCCCGATCATCGAAGCTGGCATCAGCCCGACGGCGTCCATTAGCACCGGCGCAGCCGAACGGATCGGCGCAAGCCAGGTGGCGCCGTCGTCAGCGTTTCCGGCGTAGACGTAGCGGACGGCAATCGTGAACCTCCCGGCCAGCGGTTCCGGGACTCCCGGCATGGGTGGCAACTGCATGAGGGCTACCGAGGTGGTCGCGGCGTGCGGCAACGTGGGGCACCACTGAGCCCAGGCGTGCAGGACGCTTGGTACGTCGGCCGTGTCGAAGAAGAGCGCGCCGGCATAGATCATGGGCAACGCCAGCAGATCGAATTCAAGGCCCGTGATGATGCCCAGCGATCCCTTCCCTCCGCGGAGACCCCAGAAGAGTTCGGGTTCAGTGGCGGCGGTGACGTGGCGGAGCGCGCCGTCGCCGGTTACGACATCGAAGGAGCGCACCATATCTGAGGCGGCACCGAAGGTCCGCGCCATGGGTCCGATTCCGCCGCCGCTGGTGTAGCCGGCGACGCTGACGCCGGGGGCGGAGCCACACAAGCCGACCAGTCCAGGTGCGGCGCAGTCGCCAAGCACCGTTTTCCACGTTATTCCGGCGCCTGTACGCGCGGTGCCGCCGCCTTCGGACTCGCTGATCACGCACTCGTTCAAGGCGCCGGTGTGGATGAGCAGGGCGCCGTCGAGGTTGCTGGCGATGCCATGGCCAGTGGCCTGAACGGCGACCGCCAGTCCGTTGGCGGCAGCGAAATTCACCGCCTCAACCACATCCTGCGGTGTCGTGGCGCCCACGACGGCCGCCGGGCTCGTCGTCACGGCCACGTTCCACGGCGTGGCCAGCTGTGCGTACAAGGGTTCGCCGGGTTCGTGGAGAGTGCCGGACAAGGCACTTCGAAGGCGGGAAAAATCCGGGCGGGGGCTGGCGGGTTCCATGGTGACCTCTCGCAATGACGGCCGTGCACAGCGCTTAGACCCCCAGACGGCCTGTGTTAAAGCCTGCCATTGCCATGACGATCTGGCTATGGATAGTTCAGCTCAATATTCGACGTCGGACCCCGGGTTCAGCTGTTTCGTGCGGCACGCTTGCGGTGGAACAGCAGGGCAACGGCGATTCCGGCAAGCCAGAAATCCTTCGCCAGTGCTGTGCCGGCAGCCGTTGGGCGGATACCATCCGCTTCGGTCATGCCGGGCGACTTGAGATAGGTGGCTACGAGGCCGCCGGAAAACGCGCCAAGGGCCAGCCCGGCCAGGCGGCTGGGAATGAACGGGGTAAGAACCAGTGCGCCGAGACCGATCTCGGAATAGCTCAGGTACTTGCCAAATTGCTCCGGGGCAAGCTGGCCAAGCTGCGGGACTGCCCGCTGCGCCATGTCCTGCAGGCCAGCGGCGTGTTCCTCGGGAAGGCTGAGTTTGTTGATTCCGGAGTTGAGAATAAACGCCCCGGAGACAAGGCGAAGTGCTGCGTTGCTGATGCTGAATCCCATGATGATCTCCCGTGCGTCTTGGTGGCGTTTGTTGTTTCAGCCTAGGGTCGTGTGCATCGCGTGGCTAGTGCCCGGCAGGGCGTGTTCCATCGCGACCCGGTGCGGATCAGCTAGCTCCGTGGCCCAACCGTCGCCGCAAGCCCGGCGATCATGGCCTTCAAGCCCAGCATGAATGCGGCATCGGCGTCATTTCTGGCGCCCGCGTTTGCCGCCCTGAGCTCGACGGCGGCGCTGAAGTTGGGGGCCTCGGACGCCAGCGAGCCTGCGTCGAAGATGTCGGCCGGCGCGTTGACGTCATACGCGGATCCGTAGATGAATGACTCCAATGCCACGACGGCGTCAATGATGGATTCGCGCGGCCAGCCGGCGGCCAGGAACCCCCGCGTCACGGCCTCGTACATCGTGATGGTTGCCGGGGCATTAGTTACCGGCAGCAGCGCGATGACCGGAATTAGCGGCAGGTGCGCCGCGAAAACGTCTCGGTAGGACGTCGCCCACGAGGTCACGGCCGTTTCCCACGGTTCCAAACCAAAGGCGGAAACATCCACGCGGCCCATGAGGTGGTCTTCCACAAGCAGCAGCACGTCCTGCTTGGAACGCACATGGTTGTACAAGGCGGACGGAGCCACGTTTAGTGACCTGGCCAGCGCCGCCATCGTCAAACCCTTGTAGCCGGCGTGGCTGACGAGTTTCAGGGCAGCCTTGGTGATCCGGGCGGAACTGAGCAGTGCCTGCGGGGGGCGCCCTGCCCGACGTCGTGCATTTGCGTGCTGCTCTACAAGCTCGGCCAAGGCCATTTCCCCTTCCTGGCGCAACGGTGGCGCAAGATTTTCCGCACACCCCTTTACGGGTGGTGGTGATGTCCGTTACAGTCTATTCTAAATGAACGGCATTCATTTAGTGAGGCGGATCACCAGCGCCTCGTAGGAGAGGGAAACATGACATCGGCAGAAACCCCCGTCACGATCGATCGCGATGTGGTCATCATCGGAGCAGGCCCGTCCGGGTTGACGGCTGCCCACGAACTGAAGAAGGCCGGCCTGAGCGTCGCAGTCGTTGAGGCGCGTGATCGCGTGGGCGGGCGGACCTGGTCCAACACGATCGACGGTGCATGGCTGGAGATCGGCGGCCAGTGGGTTTCCCCGGACCAGACGGCGCTCATCGGTCTGCTGGAGGAACTCGGCCTGAGCACGTACCCGCGCTACCGCGACGGGGACAGCGTCTACATCGCCCCCGACGGCACCCGCACCCGCTACACCGGCGAAATGTTCCCCGTGTCAGCGGACACCGAAGCGGCCATGAACAAGCTCATCGATACCCTCGACGGGCTCGCCGCCGCCATGGATCCCGCGAAACCCTGGGACCATCCGCAGGCCCGCGAGCTGGACATCATCTCCTTCCACCACTGGCTGCGCGGCCAGTCCAATGATGAGGAGGCCTGCAATAACATCGGCCTGTTCATCGCCGGCGGCATGCTCACCAAGCCCGCCCACGCTTTCTCCGCTCTGCAGGCAGTGTTCATGGCATCCTCCGCTGGCTCCTTCAGCAACCTTGTTGACGACAATTTCATCCTCGACAAGCGTGTGGTGGGCGGCATGCAGGGCGTGTCCCTCGCGATCGCCAAGGAGCTCGGCGCGGACGTCATCCTGAACTCCGCGGCCCGCACAGTCCGCTGGGAAGAGAACGACGGCGGCTACCTCGCCACCGTGATTGCCGACGGCGCCACTGTGACGGCCAAGCGCGTGATCATGGCCGTTCCGCCTAACCTCTACAGCCGAGTCTCCTTTGACCCGCCGCTGCCGCGCCGCCAGCACCAGATGCACCAGCACCAGTCGCTGGGCCTGGTCATCAAGGTCCACGCCGTCTACGAAACCCCGTTCTGGCGTGAAGACGGGCTCTCCGGAACCGGCTTCAGTGCCTCATCACTGGTTCAGGAGGTCTACGACAACACCAACCATGAAGACCCCCGCGGCACCTTGGTCGGCTTTGTTTCCGATGAGAAGGCCGACTACGCGTTCACGCTTTCCCCGGAGCAGCGCAAGAAGGAAATCACCGCCTCACTCGCGGAATTCCTTGGCGAGGCTGCCGCCGAACCGGTGGTCTACTACGAATCGGACTGGGGCTCGGAGGAATGGACCCGAGGCGCGTATGCGGCCAGCTACGACCTAGGCGGACTGCACCGCTACGGTCCCGACCAGCTGGCACCTGTTGGCCCCATCCACTGGTCCTGCTCCGACCTAGCTGCCGAAGGCTACCAACACGTTGACGGTGCGGTTCGCATGGGCCAGTTCACCGCCGCAGCCCTGATCGCAGAACTGGCGTAACACCGCGCTGGTCGAGCTTGCCGAGACCCGGCGGCCAGAACCAACACATTGATCATCACGTCCTGAGGAGGACCCTATGCGGTACGTAGTTGGATATGCGGCCAATGCCCGTGGCGGCGACGCCGTCAACCTGGCCGTGGCCTTGGCTCGTAGGCAGGGTGCCAGCCTGGATCTTGTCATGATCATGCCCCAGGATTCGCCGTACAACGGTGTCTATCCGCCGGATTCCGGTTTTGGCGACATCTTGGCCGAGCAGATATCGCAGTGGATCGATGAGGGCTTGGCCCTGATCCCGGACGACGTCCCGTCGCAGGCTCACATCCGCCGGGGTGAATCCGAGGCGGAGGCGCTGATCACTGCTGCCGAGGAGTTGGGGGCTGAACTGCTGGTCATTGGGGCCAGCAGCTCGGGCTTGTTCAAAAGATTCTCCATTGGGTCTGTCGCCAGCGCCCTGCTGCATGCCTCCACAGTTCCCGTGGTGCTTGCACCCTCGGGCTACAGCCGCACGGATCCCATCACACGCCTGACCTGTGCGCTGGGCACCCGTGCCGGAGCCGAAGACGTGCTGCGCACCGGCTTGGACATGGCCAAACGCCGTTGCCTGCCGCTCCGGCTGGTCTCGCTCGTGGCCCTGGGCCAAGCCGATTCAGGGGCCACCATCGAAGAGGCAAACGCCCACCTGCGCAGTGTCGCAGAAGCCAGCCAAGGCCTCGACGTCGACGAACTCGACAAACCCGAGATCGACGTCGTCGTTGGCCACGGACGCACCATTGAGGATGCAGTGGACGGGCTGGACTGGGAAAAGGGCGAGATCCTTTTGATCGGATCCAGCCGCCTGGCCCAGAACAAATCCATCTTCCTTGGCAGCACAGCAAACCGCATTCTGCGTGCCCTGCCGGTGCCCATGATCGTGGTGCCGCGCAATTTTGAATTTTCAACCACCGAGGTGACGACATGAGCACACCCAATGCAGCAGTGAACTCCGCCGATCGCGGCTTGAGCGAGAAGGGCCTAAAAGCAGGCTCGGTGGGGCTGATCGGCGCCGTCGTGATTGGCATTTCCTGCATCGCTCCGGCCTACACGCTGACCGCCGCGCTCGGGCCAACCGTGTCTGAGGTGGGTGTGCACCTGCCGGCCATCTTTATTGTGGGGTTCATCCCCATGCTGTTGGTGGCGCTGGGCTACAGGGAACTGAACAATGCCATGCCCGACGCCGGAACCTCCTTCACGTGGGCATCGCGCGCCTTTGGTCCGTGGCTGGGGTGGATGGGTGGTTGGGGTTTGATCGCCGCCACCATCATCGTGTTGTCCAACCTGGCCGCGGTGGCCGTCGACTTCTTCTATTTGATGTTGGCGCAGATTTTTTCCAACCCGTCCCTGGCCGACTTGACTACGGTGCTGCCGCTGAACATTGCCACGACCTTGGTCTTCATTGCCGGTGCCTGTTGGATCTCCTACCGGGGCATGGAAACAACCAAGACGTTCCAGTACGTTTTGGTTGCCTTCCAGCTCTTGGTGCTGGGGTGGTTTGCCATTGCGGCCTTCGCCCACGTTGCCAACGACACGGCCTTTGACGCCACCGCAATTCAGGCCGACTGGTTCAACCCCTTTGCCGTGGAGTCATTTTCACAATTTGCCGCCGGAGTTTCCCTGTCGATCTTCATTTTCTGGGGCTGGGATGTCACCTTGACCATGAATGAGGAGACGAAAAACCCGGAGAAGACACCGGGGCGTGCGGCTACCGTCACCGTCATTGTCATCATGGTGATTTATATGACAGTGTCCTTGGCCACCCTCGCCTTCGCAGGCATCGGAACGGAAGGTTTGGGTGCCGGAAACCCGGAGAATCAGGGCAGCATCTTCGCGGTCTTGGCGGGCCCGGTCATGGGGCCGTTCGCGATTTTGATGTCCCTAGCCATCCTGAGCTCCTCGGCGGCATCCCTGCAGTCGACCTTTGTTTCACCGGCCCGGACGTTGCTTTCAATGGGGCACTACAAGGCCTTGCCGAAGAGTTTTGGCAAGATCAGCCCCACCTACAAGTCGCCCAGCTATGCCACCATTGCGGCGGCCGTCGCGGCGGCAGCCTTTTACGTGGTTACCCGCACGCTGTCGGAAAATGCTCTGTGGGACACCATCACGGCGCTAGGCATGATGATTTGTTTCTACTACGGCATCACGGCGCTGGCCTGTGTTTGGTACTTCCGGGCAGAGGCATTCCGTGGGGCCCGCAACTTCTTCTTCAAGTTCCTGGCACCCCTGGTGGGCGGAGTCATCTTGCTGGTCATGTTCTTCAAGACCGCTTACGACTCTATGGATCCTGACTACGGATCCGGATCCAACATTGGCGGGCTGGGGCTCGTGTTCATCCTTGGCGCCGGCGTAATCCTGCTCGGCGCGGTCCTGATGTTGATCATGAACTGGCGTCATCCGGAGTTCTTCAAGGGCCAGGTCTTGAGCAAGGCCAGTCAGCCTTACAACCCGTAACCACGAAAAGGGACGGCGTTTGCGCAAAAAGCCGGTGGTAGACCACCCGCCGATTGCGCAAACGCCGTCCCTTTTGGAATCAGCGGGTTTAGCTTTGCGGGCGGCGTGCCGCTTCGCGCTCTTTCGCCAGCTTTGCCTCGGCGCGAGCCTTGGCATGAACGGCGCGTTCCTCAACCAGCCACGCAGGGGGTGCCTGCAGCAGCGCGGTGATGTCCGCCGTCGTGAGTGCATCGGTGATGTTTGAACGGTTCAGACCACCGATGGAGATGTTCAACTTCTGCGCCATGACGGGGCGCGGGTGCGGCCCATTGCGGCGCAAGTCCTCCAGCCAGGTGGGCGGGGTTTCCTGCAAAACCTTGAATTCCTCCCGGCTGATCGCGTTCTCTTGGAATTCCACGGGAGCTGCGGGCAGGTGGATGCCCAGCTTCTTTGCCGCGGTGGCGGATTTCATTGCTTGGGGGGAAGGTTTAATGCTCATATCTCTAAGGGTACCGGTGCTCGCGCGGTAGTTTAGGGGAAAAGGGTGCGTTAGGGTAAACAGGTGTCTGAATCCCGCGAACTTACAGTGACCTTTGTCCCGGGTGTGACCCCCGGAAAGTGGATCCACCGCTGGGAGGAGCGCATGCCCGGCGTACCCCTCGTGGCGAATCCGGTATCGGAGGAGCACCAGCTGGATGCCGTGCGCGCCGGCGAGGTCAACATGGCGTTCGTTCGCCTGCCCGTGGACAAGACCGGACTCCACGTCATTCCGCTCTATGAAGAGCTCTCCGTGGTTGTGGCACCCAAGGATCACCCCATTGCAGCCTTTGACGAGCTCTCCGTTGAAGATTTGGCCGACGAATACCTGCTCGCGGACCCGGATGAATTCCCGGAATGGCGCGATATTTCCACCGAAATTGCTGCCGGAACCCGCAAGCCATTGCCGCCCATGGCCTCCATTGAAGAGGCGCTGGATCTGGTCGAGGCCGGGCTCGGAATCCTGATCCTGCCGATGTCGGTGGGCCGTCACTTCAGCCGCAAGACCCTCCGCTCGCGACTGCTTCATGGCGTTGCGCAAACCACCGTCGCGTTGGCCTGGATCGACTCCTTCTACCCGCTCCCGGAAGAAGAAGAAGCCGTCATCCAAGAATTCGTTGGCGTTGTCCGCGGACGTAGCGCCAACAGCTCCCGCCAGCCGTCGGTACAGGCCAAGCAGGATGCTGCGCCTAAAAAGGGTGCCAAGGTCGCTAAAAGTTCGACGCCGGCCCGTGCCGGTGCAGGTAAGGGCAAGTCTGGCGGACCCAACCTGCGCGGTGGCGGGCGTCCCGGCGCCAAGGCCAGGGCGCAAAAGCGCGGGCGTCGCTAACGGGCCTGGGTGCCGTGGCACGAAGGAAATCCAACTTCTTGAATCTCGGAATTTGACGGAGTGGGCCGGCTCCGCTCCAGACACTTAGGAGCACGATCACGATGACCGAACGCTTTTTTCTGGACAAGTCCGACCCGGGCAGCTGGCGCGCGCTTAATGGATTGGCACTGAAGGTCCATGCATCCACTGAGGCTGCCGGGATTCCACGTTCGGTGATCGAACTGCTGAACGTGCGAGTCTCACAAATCAATGGCTGCGCGTTTTGCCTAGACATGCACAGCCAGTACGCTTTGGACGCCGGTGTGGCCAGCCAGCAGCTTGCGGTGTTGCCCGTGTGGCGGGAAACGGCACTGTTTACGGACCTGGAGCAGGCGGCGCTCGCGATCGGCGAGGCCGCTGCACTCCTGCCCGATGGCGACGAGCGACAGGTGGAACTCCAGAAGGCGCGCTCGGTTCTGACGGATGACCAGTATTCGGCGTTGCAATGGGCTGGCGTGGCCATCAATGCGTTCAACCGGGTCTCGATCCTTAGCCAACACCCGGTCCGGCCCCGCGGCTGACATATTCCGTTGCGGCCCTGCAACTGCGCCCCTGCGAAGAGGGTTTCGGCAATCATGGTGGATCTAGACTTGGCCCATGAGCAACGTGGAGACACAATCCGAAGAAGTGGTCTGCGCCTTCGAGCAGAATGTCGGTGGCGCCGAGGTTCTTCCGCCGAGAGCTGTTCCGCTAGGTGGAATCAGGGCCATGGAAGTTCGCCGGACCCTGCCGCAGAAACGCCGCAGCCTCATCGGGGCCTGGTGCTTCGTGGACCACTATGGGCCCGATCTGATCCCCGCATCGGGCGGGATGAACGTTCCCAGACATCCGCATACCGGCCTGGCGACCGTTAGCTGGTTGTTCTCCGGCAAGATTGATCACCGTGATTCGGCGGGCTTCACCGCCGTCGTCCGGCCCGGCGAGGTGAACCTCATGGTTGCGGGCCGGGGCATCTCGCATCAGGAGTTCTCGACCCCGGACACCTCGATCCTGCACGGTGCGCAACTGTGGTTCGCCCTGCCCGAGGCAACCCGGCACATGCCTCCAACGTTCGCACATTATGTTCCGGAGCCGGTTCTCGGGGAAGGCACGGAGCTGCGGGTGTTCCTTGGCTCATTGGCGGGTTCGACCTCACCGGTTGACAGCTACACCCCTCCTTTGATGGGAGCCGAGGCGGTGCTGAGGTCTGGCGCCCGGCTGGAGCTCTCATTGGATCCGAGCTTCGAATACGGGATTCTGCTGGATACCGGCGATCTGCAGGTGGACGGCGAACAGGTGCCGGTGGACCACCTTGTGTACCTGCCCCCGGGCCGCTCGACTGTGGTGCTTGAAGCGGGTACGAGTCCTGTGCGCGTCCTCCTCATCGGCGGTGAGCCCCTGGGCGAGAGGATCGTCATGTGGTGGAACTTTATTGGGCGGAGCCACGAGGAAGTCGTGGCCTACCGCGCGGCCTGGCAGGCCGAGATCGGTGCTGAACCGGCCGCGCCACCGGCAGGCGACGTTTACCCGGACGGGGCACCCTACCCGCGCTTTGGCCCCTTCCCAGACAATATGCCAGCACCTTTGCCCGCACCGGGACTACCAAATGTTCAGCTGCGCCCCCGCGGCTGAAAACCGGACCGGAGCGGATTTTTTTTGCCCTACGACCGTCGACGATGCCAACTCTAGTCAGGACATCGGCCCTGTACTAAAGTCGGAATCGCGTGACCCATCAACTAGTCACGGTGCCCGAATCAACGAAAAAAATGTGGGCGGGCACCGACGGTAGATAAGGAAGAATGCAATGGCCACTTACAAAATCGGATACTTCGTCGGAAGCCTTGCCAGCGGATCCATCAACAGGATCCTCTCCAAGGCCTTGATCCGGCTGACCCCTCCGGAGCTCGAATTCACCGAAATCCCCATCGGGACCCTGCCACTGTACAACTCGGATTTTGACAGCGATTTCCCTGCCGCCGGACGGGACCTGAAGCAGGCCATCGAAGCCTCTGACGGGATCCTTTTTGTTAGCCCGGAGTACAACCGGTCGATCCCCGGCGCCCTGAAGAACGCCATCGACTGGGGCTCGCGCCCTTGGGGCACCAACTCATTCGCCCGCAAGCCAACAGGAATTATCGGAGCTTCCCCGGGCGGCATCGGCACGGCCGTCATGCAGTCCTCCATGCGCGGCGTCCTGAGCTTCCTCGATGCTCCCCAGCTCAACGCTCCGGAAGGATATATCCGCTTTGACGCGGAAGCCTACGGTCCTGACGGGGAGGTCAAGAACGCCGAGACGGAGGCGTTCCTGAAGCATTACATCGATGAATTTGCAGCCTTTGTCACGCGTGTCCTGGCCGCCAACGCACCTGGCCACATCGGTGACTCGGATCCGGCCTCGGCCAAGTAGCTTCGACAATCGTGGCGCCGAAACCGGGTCTCATGGACGGTTTGGTCCATCAATTAAACGCAAAAATGCCGGTTCCCGCATGATGCGGAAACCGGCATTTACTGCCACGTGTCAGTGAGCGGAGGTGTCGACCTGCTGCTGCTTCTGCTTGTTCACCAAGGTCTTGACCTGGCCGAGGTCTGAAACAACGTTGGCCAGCTGCTTCTTGGACGTCGGCCACTGCTGACCCTTGAAGTTGTTGGCGTCGGGGCCTTCCCAGCGAACCGACTGAGCCTTGCTGTCCAACGTCGACATCACCTGAGTGATCTGGTCGATGGCCTGCCCCAGCTTGGAGACCAAATCAGCCATGTCTGCCGGGTCGTTACCAATCATTCCACCTGCCATGATGCACATCCTTAGATTAGAAATTTTGTCGCGGCGTTGCCGCTCCAGGACCACCCTGACCGGGAAGTTCCGGCTGAGCGATTACTAAGAATCTATCCCGACCCGGCAAGTCCCGTCGATGGGGTGAGCTACCCATGCAGGACTGCCCATACCCACGGGACCAAGATCAGAACCGGGACCGATGCCGCTAGGGACCCCTGAATCATTGACAGGCCATGGGGGCCGTGCCATATTGACGGCAGGGCCCGGTACCCGTTTAAGCCAAGGATTGCCGGCCCAAGAGGAGGCGCGGTCATGAAATCGGCACTGTGGGAAATTGAGGCCTTTGACTATCACGCGGCGGGGGAGCCGTTCAGGATAGTTCCTGCCCTGCCCTTCCCCATCGAAGGATCCACCGTACTGGAACGTCGTGAGAACGCCATGACGGGCGACGCCAACAAGATCCGCAAACTGTTAGTCAACGAGCCGCGTGGCCACGCAGACATGTATGGCGGGTTCATCGTGCCGCCCAACGATTCCGGCGCCCATTTTGGGGCACTTTTCTGGCATCGTGAAGGATTTTCCACGGTCTGCGGACACGGCACCATGGCGCTGGGCACCTGGGCGGTCCGCAGCGGTCTGGTTCGTGCCCCGGACGACGGCGAAACTGACGTGGTGATTGACATTCCTTCGGGTCGCGTTACGGCTCGGGTCATGATGGCGGAGGGCAAGGTCGCCGAGGTTGCTTTCCATAATGTGCCCTCCTATGTGGTGGCCAGGGACATTGAGGTCAGGACCGCGGACTTTGGCCGGCTGCGTGTTGACCTGGCTTGGAGTGGCGCGCTGTACGCCTCGCTCCCTGCCGCAGCCGTGGGACTGGAGGTCACGCCGTCGAACTTGGCAAAAGTGGTTGCAGTAGGGCATCAGGTGGCAGCGGGCCTAGCCAACGAGCAAGTCGTGCACCATGCCTCGGATTCGCGATTGTCAGGCATATTCGGGACGATCCTTTATGAGCCGGTGGCTCATTCCGGTCCTGGGCTGGCCCAACGCAATGTGAGCGTCTTTGCCGACGGGCAGGTGGACAGATCGCCCAGTGGTTCGGGTACTGCCGCCCGCGTTGCCCTGCTTAGCGATTCCGGAGAGCTGGCCGAAGGCGAGGTGCTGGAACACTATTCCATGATAGATTCACGCTTTGCGGCCCGTGTGGTTGACCAAGTCAACGGCTCAGGCGGCGGGCTGGTCGTGGAAGTCAGCGGCCGCGCTTTCCCCGTGGGGGAAGGGAAATTCACGTTGGATGCCGATGATGAATTGGGACTGGGGTTCGTACTCCGGTGAAGTGCACGCTGATTGCCTGGCGGTGCTGAAATGAAAGGCAGTACTGACATGGAACGCAGCACCGAGTCACGCGGCAGCCGGGCGCGTCGGAATTTTTCCATTGCCAAGGTCCTAAAGCTTGGAAGTTCACCGATCCCGGCGTGGGTGTCATTCACAATGGCGCTTTTTGTGACCGTGTCAGCATTTGACGATTCGCGGTTGTTTATCTTGACGGGACCAACGGGTGACCAGCCATGGTGGGTACTTGCCGGAACGGTTGCCTACTGGACGTTGTGGATGGCATTGGCCTTTTTGCCCCAGCTGGCGCCGTACGCCTTTGCGCTGTTGTTGGTGACCATGTATCCCCAGGTAACACCGGGCGGGGCCATGTTGATGGCCTTCGGTGCGCTCGCAGTTGCGGCGTACCGGGTGTCGGCGCGTGGACTTGTTGTCATGGTGGGTGCGTTTCTGGTGTGGCAGATGGCATGGACGTCAGGAGTCTCCACCCTGGGCACGTCAGGCCTGTGGGGACTTTTCCCGGCTACTTTGATGCTTGTGACACCCGGATTGGCTGTGAAATTTCAGCGGGAGCGTTCCCTGCAAACCGAACGAGTGCAGATGGCGGCCGAGGAGACGGCGGCAAAAGTTGCCTTGAAGCAGCGCACGGAGCTGGCTAGGGAACTGCACGACGTTGTCACGCATGGGCTGACCATGATTGCCGTTCAAGCCAACCTAGGCACGCTTTCCAAAGAAGACGGGGAACAGCACCGGGCGTTGGCGGAAATTGGCCAGATGGCCCGCAACTCCCTTGATGACCTACGCCGGCTCTTGCAGACCATGCGAGCCGACGATCCACCCGCCGTGGCTTTGCTGGAGGCAAAGGTTGCGCCCAGCTCGGCAACCATTGACCTTGCCCAGAGTGTTGCAGATGCCCAGAAAAGGCTCAGTGGCCTCGGGTTTCCCACGGTTGTTACGACGTCCGGGGATCTGGACCGCACGCCTAATGGACTCCGCTCAACGGTTGTGAGAATCCTGCAAGAGAGCGCCACCAACGTTGCAAAGCACTCAGGATCCGGCACGGACTGCGAGATTGCCCTTGACGTCCACGAAGACCGTCTGGAGCTCAGCATCCGGAACCAGATGACTTCGGGCAAGCCCCGACTGCCGGTTTCTGGAACTGGCCTGGTGGGGTTGAGGGAGCGGGCATCCCGTCTCGGCGGAAGCCTTGAAGCCGGACAGTCTCGCGGCTCGTGGACGGTTCGTGCGGTGCTGCCTTTCACGGGACGCCAAACACTCCACTGAGCGAGAAAACACCCATGGGCTCTTGTGGGCTCTTGAGTCGACGCGGCTTTGCACCCTGAGCTTTGGAACGCAGGGCCAAGGTTGGCCATGCGGATAGTTTAATGGATTTTGACCCCTAAATCCCTGTCCAATTGGCTAGAATCTCGCAGACTTGTTGTTGTTGGAGCACTCTTGTCCGTAGCGTCAAGTGGGCGCGGTAGAAGTACTTGGTGCTCAAGGCCAAGCACCTGCCAAGCCAGTTCGAAGGAGAAAACGATGAACGCTTTACGTGTATCTTGCACTGGTTCCAGAACGCAGCACGGGCAGTCAAAAATCCCCGGCATCTGGCCAACTGGCACCATTCCTGTACCCGGCGTCTGAAACCGGGTACGTAGACTGTCAACATGAGTATGAGCGCTGAGGTAACCGAGCTTATTACCACGTCCGAACCAATCGACGTGGTCATTGTTGACGATGAAAAATTCGTGCGCGGGGCGTTGCGGACATATTTGTCCCAGGCTGCAGACTTGGTGGTGGTGGGCGAAGGCGAGAACGGCGCTGACGCTGTCCGCCTCGCGCACGAGTACCACCCGGATGTCATGCTGATAGACATCCAGATGCCCGTTATGGACGGCATTGCCGCCATTCGCAAAATCGTGGCCCAGATCCCCGAGGTCCGAATTCTTGTGGTCACCGGACATATTTCCGATACCTACCTCAAGGCGGCCTTGATTGCTGGCGCCAGCGGTTACGTCGTCAAGGATGCGGAACCTGGGCGAATCGTTGCAGCGGTCCGGGAGGTCCATGCCGGGGACTGCCCGATTGATCCTGCCGTCACGCACCTCCTCGTTGCGGATGTCCGCAAGAGCCTGCCCGCCCGTAGGCCCCGCCCCGATATAGACCTCTCTGAGCGGGAAAATGATGTTCTCCGGCTCCTCTGCGAGGGGCGCAGCAATAGTGAAATCGCGGCTGCGCTCTTCCTCTCCGAGTCCACCGTCAAATATCATCTTGTCCGTTTGGGCAGGAAGTTTGAGGCCCGGGACCGTCTGCAATTAGTTATTACAGCGCTTCGCACGGGAGTTGTCGCGTAAGGCATTAACGGAAAGACTGTCCAAAAGGACAGGGGTCAGGGGTGTTCTGGCTGTATACCTAGCGTCGCGTGCGACCTATGCTGGGGAACATCCATGCATCGGCGGGCCAGCCCCGCCTCGTTGAAAGGCACCTGTCATGAAATCACCCTTCATCTCCGCGGGCGTTACAGCAATTCTCGCGGCAGGTCTTATTCTGTCTCCGGGCCTCTCTCCGGCGTCAGCCAGTACAACCGATGAAGCTACCTCAAGCTCTCCAAGTATTTCGCAGGCCGTAGATAAAGGTTCCGTGGCCACTACCTTAGGCATGTGGTATTTGCCGTGCAGTTTCGCAGGCCTTCGCTGGTGCTGAGCCAACGGTAAAATCCGGGCTCGGCTGCTAGGCAGCATGAGCCTGCTTGTTTTAGGCGTTCTATATTGGTGCTCGCATGATCGCCAATAAGGTTGGGGGGACGCCCGCAACTAGCGCTGCGCACGGGCTGAACTTCTGCAGGCCCTCTCCTTCGTTTGTCTAACGACACTCGAAGGAGAGGGCTTTTTTGCGTCAACGGTCAATCGGCCAGCGGGTCAGCGGGTCAGTGCGTCAACGGTCAATCGGCCAGCGGCTTGCGGGCAAGCCATGCAGCCACAATGGCGCCTGAAATGTTGTGCCAAACGGAGAACACGGCAGAGGGGAGCGCGGCAAGAGGCGAGAAGTGCGCGGTGGCCAAGGTCGCGGCCAATCCCGAATTCTGCATGCCAACCTCAAAGGCCAGTGCTCGGCGGGCCTTCGCATCAAGCCTGCCCACTTTGCCGGCCAGGTAACCAAGACCTAGCCCGAAACCGTTGTGCAGGATGACGGCAAGGAAAACGATGCCGCCGGCTGCAACGATCTTGGACGCGGAGCCGGCCACCACGATGGCCACGATGAAGGAAATGACCACGGCCGAAATCCAGGGCAGCACCGGGAGAACAAAATTCACCACGCGGTTGAGGAACAGCCGGGCCAGCAGCCCCGCGATGACGGGGACGAGGACGGTCTTGAGGATGTCGACCATCATGGCGCCGGCGTCAACATTGAGCAAGGAACCGGCAAGGAAGAGCGTCAGGGCAGGCATGACGATGGGCGCGATGAGCGTTGAGACGGTGGCCACGGCAACGGACAAGGCCACATCGCCCTTTGCGAGGAAGGCCATAACATTCGAGGCTGTGCCGCTGGGTGCGCAGCCTACCAAGATGACGCCGGCGGCCAGTTCCGGGCTCAGGTGAAGGCCCATGGCGATGAGCCAGCCGGCCCCGGGCATGATGATGTAATGGGCGCATATGCCAAGGGCTACGGCCCATGGGCGCTTTGCCACAGCGGTAAAGTCGGGCAGCGTCAGCGTGAGTCCCATGCAGAACATGATGATGCCCAACAAATACGGCACGGATGGAGCCATGGGCTTGAACGCTCCCGGCAGCAAGAATCCGAGGACGCCGGCGACAACGACCAATAGCGGGAAAACGGTGACGGCGATCAGCGTGGCCCGGTCTGCCGTGGCGGGTTCTGTGGTCTTTGGTGTTGCAATGATTGACTGAGGCACCCGTTAATCTTGCACCTCGCCAGCCACGTAACCGAATCAGTCCACTATGTGCAACGGGCTAGAAACCCTGAGCCTTGCGGTAGCGCTGCATCTGCTGGTGGCGACGAACCAGGCTGTCACGGCGTGGTGTCTGCTCCGATGAGGCCACCTCAGCGGTCAGGTCGATGTGGCTTTCGCCGAACTGCCACAGCAGCAAGTCATCGAGCAGCCGGTCGGGTCCGGGGGAGTACCTGTGGTCCAGCGCCTTGCGGACGTTGGAGATGATTTCAGGTTGCAGCAAAGCCGCTAGATCCATGGTTTTGCCCAGCCCGTGCGCGGCGACCAACTCGGCAGCCCAGCCCCAATCGTCGTCGGCCTTCCTGTCAACGTGCGGCAACAGCGTCTGCCAGACGGCCTTGATTCGGTTGGGCGTCAGGGAAACTTTGCCCTCGCCGTCGGCGTCCCAATAGCTTGTGACGGTTTCATACCTGCCATGGAGCTCGGAAAATGCCGATTCCACGGTCTCCAACATGGCCGCGGTGGCCGTGAACTGCCTATCAAAGTACGGGCTCCACGCGCGCGGGTCCTGGGACTTGAAGCGAATGTCGTGTTCGATCTCGCTCCACGCATGGGCAAAAATGGTGCGAATTTGGCACTCGAAAAAGTAGCTGCCATTGGGCTTGTTCTCGGGATCAAGCAGCTCTTGGTAGCTGCGCACCACATCATTTTGGATCGTTCGAAGGATCAGGTGACGGCTGGAATATCCGTAGGTGCCCGATTCAATGGAACCAATGTCCTTCTCTGTATCGCCGCGGCAGTCGAAGATGTTGCGCTTGCGCTTGATCAGGTTGGCAGCTTCGGCGTTCTCCCCGGGCAGGGTGGTGATGACGCGTACGCCCACCATGTCGGTCAGGTTGCGCAGAGGTTCAGGGAACAGCAGGGCCGGATCAGCATCCGGCTCGGCCACCATCCTCGACGCCTTTTCCCTAAAGGACTCAATGGTCTTGGTCCGGCTTGTCACAAAAAGTGGTTTGTCTTCGGCCTCGGACAAGATCTCCCGGACCAGGGACTCCATCTCTGCGGTGACCTTTTCCAGGGCAGGCCGCGTGCGCTCGTAGTCAGCCACTGAGGCGCTGACCGCCGGACGCAGTGATTCATCGAGACGATCCCAGTTGCTACCCATAACCCGAGCCTAAACGCCCGGGTGGGCTGGATGCGAGCAGCACCGCCGACTATGACACAAATTCTCGATTAACTTATGTTCCCTCGCGAGCGTTGGCAGTGTCGCGGAGGCTGCAGTGTCACGGTGCTGGCGGAGCTCCCGTGCTGCTCCGCACTATCAGCTCCGGAACCAAGGAGACCGGCGGCAGCTCACCCCTTGCAGGATCCAGACGGTGCAGGAGCCGTTTGACGGCCAGTTTTCCGATCATCTTGAACGGTTGGGCTACCGTGGTCAGCGACGGGGAGCTGAATTCAGCCAGCGCAATGTTGTCAACGCTGACGATGGAGATGTCCTCCGGGATTCGCTTGCCGCTTTCATGAAGGGCGCGAATCAAGCCGAAAGCCATTTCGTCGCTCGAGACAAAAATTGCCGTCAGATCGGGGATTCGGGCCGCAATCAGCCCGTTTTTGTACCCCGATTTAGGGGACCAATCACCCTGGAGCTCCGGAGGTGCAGACTTTCCTGCCCGTTCCAGGGTTCGCCGCCATCCTTCGCTGCGGTCGAAGGCCTCGATCCAATTTTGTGGTCCGGCCAGATGCCACACCGTCTCATGGCCCAGATCCAGCAGGTGTTGCGTCGCCAGCTCCGCGACGAGAGCCTGATCAATGACAAGCAGTTCACTTGACTCGGTTCGTGAGCCGTCAAGGGTGACGATCGGCGTCGTAGTACCGATCCGCGCTACGACCGGGCTGGATTGGATCATGGGGACAGCAAGGATGATGCCGTCGGCGCCACGGTCCACGAGCCCTTGCACAGCTGTCTCGATCACGTGGTCATCCATGGAAGAGATGGGTGAGCAAATGACCGAATGGTCCAATTGGGCCGCGGCCATTTCAATACTGCCAACCACCATCGAACGGGCGTAGGAATCGGTATCAAAAAGAACCAGGCCAATAATTTGTGTCCGGCCAGTGGAAAGGCTACGGGCCGCGTAATTACGGTGGTACCCGAGCTGCATAACGGCCGCCTGGACGCGTTCCCTCGTGGCTGGCCTCACGCTGTGGTGGCCGTTCAACACCCGCGAGACGGTCTGCGGCGAAACGCCGGCCACGTTGGCGACATCGCGAATGCCGGTCGGCCGTGACGCGGAATTGCTCATTCGGTAATCCAAGCTGCAGTGGTCATATCAAGAACTGTAACCAAAACTGCGGGGGTTGGGCGTCATGCCCAACCCCCGCAGAATTACCTCCGGATTGCGTTCTTTCCTTGGTGTTGCCCCGTCAAGAACGACGGCGCACCAGGGTAAGTGCCCCGAGTCCCGTCAGGAACGTGTCGGCCAGATCATCGCAAAAACTCCTCGCCCATAGTGTTTAGTGCTGGTGCTGTCGAGGCAGGTGAAACAACGGCCATGCCGGCCAACACAAGGCTGGGTGCGGCAAGAGCCGTCACAATGCGCCACGTGCTCTTCATAAAGGTGGAAACTCTCGAATTTTAGAGATTTCAACGGCAGTTGGCAAGGGGCCGCGGACGCCCGACAGCCCATGAACATAATGCCGGGTGCGGCACGTAGGCTGGTGCCATGTTGACTGTTATTGGTGAAGCGTTGGTTGATGAAGTGGTGCGCCCGGGGCAAGCCCCTGTGCCGCACGTGGGCGGAAGCCCCATGAACGTTGCGGTGGGCTTGGCCCGGCTAGGCCACCCCGTGCAGTTCCTTGGCCGCTTTGGGCAGGACCCTTACGGCGACATGGTGGCCGGTCATCTTCACGCCAACGGTGTCATGGTTCCACTAGCTGCCGATTCGCACGCTACCTCCGTTGCCAGGGCCACGCTCGATGCCGACGGTGCTGCCAGCTACGAATTTGATCTGGACTGGTCACTGCCGGAGCTTGCCGCAGGTGTGGCTGATGGTGGGCCGAATTTCATGCTGGCGGCAACTTCCATGCTTCACACCGGTTCAATTGCCACCATGTTGGCGCCGGGAGCCGCGCAGGTCTTGGAAGCCGTGATGCAGGCCCATCCGCACGCCACCATCGCCTATGACCCCAACTGCCGTCCCAGCATCATTACGGACGTGGATTATGCCCGGGATCAGGCGAAGAAATTCGTCCGCCTGGCCGACGTCGTCAAGGCCTCCGATGAGGACCTGGAGTGGCTATACCCCGGTGTTGACCCCAAGGAATCGGCCCGCCGATGGCTTGCCATAGGAGGTGCGGAGGGCCCCGCCGTCGTAGTTGTTACCCAGGGCGGGGAAGGTCCGTGGGCGGTATGCGCCGCCGGCGAAGTTTCCTGCGCCGTGCCGCCGGTTCGGGTTGCCGACACCGTAGGCGCCGGCGATTCCTTTATGGCAGCGTTGCTCTCCACCCTCGTGGACCGTGAACTTGATGGCGCCCAACGTCGCCCCGAGCTGCGTGCCATGAGCACGGCAACTCTCGCCGAGGTGATTGGCTATGCCGCACGCGCGGCCGCCATCACAGTGTCAAGGGCTGGTGCCAACCCGCCCAGCCGCGCCGAGCTCCAGCAGTAGGCGCACCGCGGGTCCACCGTGCGAGAGGAAGTTGGGTAGCCTTGGGTATGCGTTTAATTGCCAGCGACATTGACGGAACAATTCTCGGTCACGACGGAAAGATCAGCCGCCGCACCGTGGATGCTTTCGCGGCCGCAGCCGAGGCCGGTATTGAGATTGTCTTTGTGACCGGACGCCCGCCGCGCTGGCTCGAACCGATTCGCGAGCAGCTGGGCCACACAGGCACCGTCATTTGTTCCAATGGCGCGGTGAGCTACGATCTGGGTGCCGAAAAGGTCCTCGATTCCCACCTGCTGCCGTGGGACACCGTCGATAAAGTTCGCAGCATTGTCACGGAGCTGGTTCCCGAGTCCTACTTCGCGTTGGAATCACTGACCGGATTGCACGTCGAGGAGGGCTTCTTCGGCTCCCGCCCTGCGGCCAGTAGCTCCGAGGTGGTGCCCTCCATGCTGACCCCGGACATGGCCGACGCAGGGATCGTGAAGATGCTGGCCGTTCGCCATACCGGCAGCGCCGACGACTACCTCGAACTTGTTGCCCCACGCCTCGCCGCCTTGATCGGCGTGACGCATTCGGCTCCGGATCTGGCCTTGCTTGAGATGGGTGCGCTCGGCGTCAACAAGGCCGTGACACTGGCCAGGTATGCCGCGGCCCGCGGGATCGACGCCGCCGATGTTGTGGCCTTTGGTGACATGCCCAATGACATTGAAATGCTGGGTTGGGCGGGCTCCGGATACGCCCTTGCCAGCGGTCACCCGCAGGCGCTGGCAGCCGCAGCCCTCGTTGCCCCGCGCTTCGAGGACGACGGCGTAGCTCAGGTCATCGAGTCCCGTCTCGCCGCGCTGCGCCTGGCGTGAGCAGCGGAGGGACGGTGGCAAAGTCCGTCGATTCAAAGCCGTATCTGAACTCGGAGAATCCTCTTGCGATCGCACACCGGGGCTACTCCCGGGACGGGCTGGAGAACTCCCTGAAAGCGTTCAGGTCAGCCCTGGAGCTCGGTTATCGTTACGTTGAAACGGACATTAACTCCACGGCTGACGGCGTCGCGGTTGTCTTCCATGACGCAGCGCTTGACCGGACCACGGATCAGGTAGGGGTCATCGCGGCGTTGCCCTGGTCCCGAGTGCGCACGGCACGTATAGGCGGGACCGAGCCGATCGTCACGCTGCCTGAATTCTTTGCGGCATTGCCAACGGCTAGGTTCAATATCGATGTGAAGGATGCCGGATCCGTGGCACCGCTGGTGGCGGCCATTGAGAGATACGGGCTGCACGATCGTGTATGCGTCGCATCGTTCTCGGACACGCGGCGGCGCAAGGTTCTGGCCGGGCTATCCCGTCCGGTTGCAAGTTCCCCGGGGCAGGGGCTGCTGGTGGCATATTTCCTCGTGGAAGCATGGCTGCCGAAGGCTTTGCTGCGGTCACTGATGCGCACCGTGGACGTCCTGCAGATACCCCGAACGTACAAGGGGATGGCGCTTGTCACCGGGGCAAAGGTTCGCCGGGCACACCGGCTGGGGCTGAAGGTTCATGTCTGGACCATCGACGATCCGGCGCAGATGCACGAGCTATATGAGCTGGGTGTGGACGGCATTATGACCGACAGGGCCGATCTTCTCGCCGAAGTTATGCGCCAGCGCGGCTACTGGACGTAATTATTAAGCCGTGTCAGTGACCGGTGGCAGGATGGGGGCATGCGTATTCTTATTGCCCCTGACAAGTTCAAGGGGACCTTAACCGGCCCGGAAGCCGCCGCGGCCATGGCTGAAGGTGCCTTGCGGGTCTACCCTGACGCTGTGGTGACCTCCCTGCCCATTGCCGATGGTGGCGAAGGAACTGTTGAGGCTGCCGTGGCTGCCGGTTTTTCGGAGCGGTTAAGCACAGTCATTGGCCCCATCCTTAAACCCGTTGCCGCGGTGTGGGGATTCAACGATGGCGGCAAGGTGGCCGTCATTGAAACCGCGCAGGCAAGTGGCTATCTGCTCAGTGAACCCACTGTCGAAAATTCATTGCGTGCCCACTCCTACGGTTCCGGCCAATTGGTGGCCGCCGCATTGGATGCCGGGGCTGAGGAGATCATCATCGGGCTGGGCGGCTCGGCCATGACCGACGGCGGAACCGGTGCCTTGCGTGCCCTCGGCCTGAAATTGCTGGACGTTCACGGAAACCTGGTGCCCCTGGGCGGGGGACCCTTAGTGGATGTTGTCGCCGTGGATGCCTCCGGCCTCGACGCGCGCTTGGCTGCTGTAAAGGTTCGGATGGCCGTGGATGTGGATAATCCGCTGTATGGCTATAACGGTGCCGCACACGTATTTGGACCGCAGAAGGGTGCCGATCCCGATGCCGTGGAACTGCTGGATGCCGGGCTGCGGAATCTGGCCTCGGTGGTCAGGGAAGCAACCGGAATCGACATTGATGTTCCGGGAGCCGGGGCAGCCGGCGGATTCCCGTCCATGTTCGTGGCCTATGCCAACGCCACTGTGGAACGCGGCTTTGACCTAGTGGCGGACCTCATCGACCTGGAAACCCACCTAGACGATGCCGACCTGGTCATCACAGGCGAAGGTTCACTGGATGCGCAGTCGTTGTCCGGCAAGGGGCCCCTCGGCGTTGCTGACGCTGCGCACGCTAGGGGACTTCCCGTCGTCGTAGTTGCCGGGCGGATCACGGTGACGCCGCAACAGCTGGCCAAGCATGGTGTTGTTGCTGCCGTCAGCGCCACAGATGTGGCCGGATCTCCGGAGGCGGCGTTGGCCGACGCTGCGCGGTACACCACGATCGCTACATCCGAGGCGCTCAACGGCATCTAGCTGGATTTGCCACCTCATTAAGATTGCCGCCGTCCCGAATTTCACTTAGGGGTGGGGCGCGGACACTCAGGGCTCAATTGCATCTCGGTTCGGCAAAACTGTTGACATCAAAACATGTAACATGTCATATTTTACTGACTAGCGAAGTGTGATGTACCCGACAGCAGGCAGGCATGCGGGGAGTATCCGCGTGGTTTGCTTCACGTTGTCCGTCAAAGGAGATGTAGACAATGAAGCTTCGAATTCCCAAATCCGTCACCATGGCCGCCGTGGCCGCAACCGTTCTTGCCACGACAGCGTGTGGCGGCATCCTCGGCGGCGGAGGCGAGGAAACCGCCGATGCTGGCCCCATCAAGATTGCCGCCGTCATTCCATTGTCAGGTTCCAGCGCACCCACTGGCGTGTTCATGAAGAACGGCATGCAGATGGCCGTCGATGAAATCAACGCCAAGGGAGGCGTGCTTGGCCGCCAACTGCAGTTTGATCCCGAGGACGAAGCCTGCGATCCCACCCAGGCCGCAGCCGCTGCCAACAAGGCAGTCTCCAACGGCGCGGTGGTGTCCGTGGGTGGCTACTGCTCCGGCGCCACCCTGCCAACCCTGCCCATCTTTGAAAAAGCCAACATCCCCATGATCATCCCGGCCGCCAACTCCCAGGACCTGGTCAACCAGAAACTGCCCAACGTGTTCCTGATCAACGGCACCGGCGTCCAGCAGGCCGCCGCTGCCGTGAAGTTCATGGTCAAGGACGGCGTGAAGACGGTGGCCCTGGTTGATGACAACACCAGCTACTCCAAGGACATCGCCACCCAGACCAAGAAGGACCTAGAGGCGGACGGCAACGTTAAGGTTGCCCTGGCCACCTCGGTCACAGCCGGTGAAAGCGACTACTCCTCCGTGGTCCACGACATCATGGGCGCCAACCCCGACATGCTGTACTGGACCGGCTACTACCAAGAGGGCGGGCTGATCATCAACCAGCTCAAGGCAGCCGGATACACAGGCAAGATCATGGTGGCAGACGGCAGCGTTGACGCCTCACTGATCACGATTGCCGGAGGAACCAATGCTGACGGTGTGTTCGCCACGATGACCCAGACCCCTGACACCATCAAGGGCGCAGAAACGTGGATTGCCGACTACACGAAGAAGTTCGGCAGTGCCCCCGGACCGTACTCAACACAGTCCTATGACGCAGTCCGTGTTGCCGCCGAGGCCATCACCAAGGCCGGCAGCACCGACGGCGACAAGATCATTGCCGCCCTGCAGGCCATCGACGGATTCCAGCTGTTCTCCGGGCCCCTGAAGTTCACCCCGGAACACACGCTGACCAACGGCGGCTTCCAGATCCTGATCGTCAAGGATGGCAAGTTCGCCCTCCAGGACGATCTGAGCTGACCATCCACAACCGGCGGGCCACGGTTGCGCTCCGCGCAATTCCGCCCGCCGGTTGGCGTTCCCTCCCGCGTTCGGCTCTTACGTCAAGGCAGGACAAACATGTCTCAGCTAATTTGGAACGGCCTCTTTGTGGGCTCGTTCTACGCACTTATCGCCTTGGGCTATTCAATGGTCTACGGCATCATCAAACTTCTAAACTTCGCCCACGGTGACATTTACATGCTGGGTGCCTTCATCGGCTTTGCCACACTGAGCTCCTTTGGCATCATCCCAGCCTCCATGTCCATCACGGCTCTGCTGCTGGTGCTGCTGCTGACCATGATCATCACCGGCGGCATCGGCGTGGGCATAGAGCGCCTCGCCTACCGGCCACTGCGAAATTCGCCGCGGCTAGCGGTGCTGATCACCGCCGTGGGCGCTTCCTTCACCCTCGAATACGGTGTCAGTGCCCTCGCCGGCCCCAATCCGCGAGTGTTCCCCGTGCGCTTGCAAGGCCAGACTTTCGACGTGCTGGGAGCCCGCATTTCAGCACCGCAAATTGTCCTCATGGTGGTTGCCGTGATCCTCATGCTCAGCCTGAATTCCTACATCCAGCGGACGTCCATGGGGCGGGCCATGAGGGCCATCGCCCTGGACCCCAAGGGCTCGCTGCTCATGGGCATCAACGTCAACAAGGTCATCACCTGGACATTCTTCATCGGCTCGGCGCTCGCCGGTGCTGCTGGCGTGATGGCCGGTGCGTATTACGGCAAGATCGACTTCCTCATGGGCTTCATTATTGGCCTGAAGGCGTTCACCGCCGCCGTCATTGGCGGCATCGGCAACATCAAGGGCGCCATGCTGGGTGGCCTGCTGCTGGGCCTGCTGGAAGCATTCGGCTCCCAGTGGCTGGGCGGGGAATGGCGTGACGTTTTCACCTTCGCCGTGCTCATCACCTTCCTGACCCTAAAACCCACCGGCCTGCTGGGCGAGCGTGTGACGGAGCGTGTCTAAATGAGCGAGAATGTCGACACCTCCACCGCACCACGCCGGATCGGCAAACCCGCCAGCCGCGTCTCACGCCTGTTTGAAAGCAAGCAACTGGGCTGGGCGGCGTTCGCCGTGGCCGTCATCTTCCCTTTCCTAATCGCAGACAACTACGCTATGAACATCGCCACCACGGCCGTGATCTTCGTGCTGTTGGCCTCGGGTCTGAACATTGTGGTGGGCTACTGTGGCCTGCTGGACCTGGGCTATATCGCCTTCATGGCGGTGGGAGCCTACACGGCTGGCATCGTGTCCAAGGCCTTTGAAATGCCCATCCTGTTCACCATCCCGGCCGTCGTTCTCATGTGCATCCTGGCCGGGCTGATCATCGGCGGCCCTACGCTCCGGTTGCGCAGCGACTACCTGGCCATCGTGACCCTTGGCTTCGGTGAGATCATCCGCCTGACGGCCAACAACCTCGACATCACTGGCGGCCCTTCCGGTATTTACGGGATCCCTGGCGTGGAACTGTTCGGCGTGGACCTCTCCAACCCGGTGCCGTTCTACTACTTTTGCGTCGTGGTGGTGGGCCTGCTGGTGCTGGGCTCGGCCCGGTTGGGCAAATCGCGACTGGGCCGGGCTTGGCGCTTTGTCCGAGAGGACGAGGATGCTGCCGAGGCCATGGGCATCCACACCTACAAGGTCAAGCTGGCCGCCTACATTTTCGGCGCCATCTGGGGCGGCATCGGCGGCATGCTGTTCGCCTCGCACCTCTCCGCCATTTCCCCGCAATCTTTCGTGTTCCTGCAGTCCGCCCTGGTCCTGATGGCCGTGGTGCTCGGCGGCATGGGCAACACCCGAGGCGTGGTGGTCGGTGCCGTGGTCATCTCGCTGCTGCCCGAATTCCTTCGCGACATGGGCAACCTGCGCTACGTGATCTTCGGCGTCGTGCTGGTGGCCGTCATGGTCCTGCGTCCCCAGGGCTTCTGGCCCGCCAGGGCCTATGAACCTGAGAAGGGCGGGACTGAGAACGACCGGCCTGAGAGGAACGACGGCGGGACGGGGCCGGGTGCCCGCGGCGGCAAACATTCACGCAGGAAGAAACTGGCCCCTGCCAGTCCTGCGAGCAATGCCAGCACTGAGACGGGAGAAGACGCATGAGCCCGCTGCTTGAGGTCAAGGACCTGCAAATTGCTTTTGGTGGCGTCAAGGCCGTCAACGGGCTCAGTTTCACGGCCGACGCCGGCGAGATTGTCTCCGTCATCGGACCCAACGGCGCCGGCAAGACCAGCGCCTTCAACTGCATCACCGGCTTCTACAAGCCCGTCAGCGGCACCGTCACGGTGGACGGGCAGGACGTCACCGGCAAGCGCCCTGCCGTGATTGCCGCAACGGGCGTGACGCGCACCTTCCAAAACCTGCGCCTGTTCCCCGACTTGACGGTCCTGGACAACGTCAGGGGAGGCATGCACCTCTATGGTGGGCAGAACTTCCTGGACTCCCTGTTTCACACGCCCAGATACCGCAAAAGCGAGGCGTTTTACACGTCCGAGGCCCACCGCTGGCTGGACTTTGTAGGCTACAAGGGAGGCCGGGGCATCCCGGTGAGAAACCTGGCGTACGGCCAGCAGCGGCAGGTGGAAATGGCCCGCGCCATGGCCCGCAAGGCCAAGCTCGTGCTCCTGGATGAGCCCGGTGCGGGACTGAACCACTCGGAGAAACGAGACCTGCTGGTACTGTGCCGCAAGATCAGAGACCAGGGCGCCGCCGTCGTGCTTATTGAGCATGACATGGGGGTGGTCATGGAGGTGAGCGAACGGGTGGTTGTCATGAACTTTGGCAAGGAAATTGCCGACGGCACCCCTGCGGAAGTGAAGAAGAATCCGGCCGTGATCGAGGCCTATCTGGGCAAGGAAGACGAACCGGAAGAGGGTGGGTCCTAATGTCCATGCTGGAATTTGAGAACGTGGAAGTGTTTTACGGCAAGATCCAGGCACTGCGCGGGATGAACATCCGGGTAGAAGAAGGGGAAATCGTCTCGCTGCTGGGTAACAACGGGGCCGGAAAAACCACCACGCTGTCTACGGCGTCGGCCATCGTGAAATCTCACGCCGGCAGGATCAGTTTTGCCGGCACCGACATCACGAAGGCGAAACCGTGGGAGGTGGTAGGTGCCGGACTCATCCACGTTCCCGAGGGGCGGCGGATCTTCTCCACCCTGAGCGTCACGGAGAACCTGCAACTGGGCGGCTACCTCGTCAAGGACAGGGGCGCGGTCAGCAAGCGGATGAAGGACGTTTTTGAGATGCTGCCGCTGCTGGCCGAGCGCCGCAACCAGCAGGGCGGCACGCTTTCCGGGGGTGAGCAGCAGATGCTGGCCATCGGACGGGCGCTCATCGCCGGGCCGAAGATGCTGATGCTGGATGAGCCGTCCATGGGGTTGGCGCCGTTGATCGTGGCTCAGGTTATGGCGGTCATTAAGGACGTCAACGCCAACGGCACCACCGTTTTGCTGGTGGAGCAGAATGCGCGTGCGGCACTGAAGATCACCAGCCGCGGCTACGTCATTGAAAGCGGGGTCACGACCATGACGGGAACGGGGCCGGAACTGCTGGCCGATTCACGCATTGTCGAGGCGTATCTTGGTGCCTAAGTCGGACCTGGCAGCGGCTGATTTGATGCAGGCTGGTTTGGTGCAGGCCGCGGCGTGGCGGGTGGCTACGGTGGACTACCATACGGCGGGGGAGCCGTTCCGGATTGTCCCGGAGCTGCCCTTTGAGATTCCAGGGGCCACAGTCCTGGATCGGCGTGAAAGCGCGCAGGCAGGCCCGGCCAATGTGCTGCGGCAGCTGTTGGTCAACGAGCCTCGCGGCCATGCCGACATGTACGGTGGCTTCATCGTCCCGCCCAATGATTCCGGCGCCCATCTGGGCGTGCTGTTCTGGCACAAGGATGGGTTTTCTACCGCCTGCGGCCACGGCACCATCGCCCTGGGTGCGTGGGCCGTGGAAAGCGGTCTGGTTCCTGCCTCGGACGACGGCGACACGGACGTTGTCATCGACGTCCCCTCGGGGCGCGTCACGGCCCGGGTGACGATGCTGGCCGGCCAAGTGGATGCCGTCACCTTCCTCAATGTGCCCTCCGCCGTCATGGCCCGGTCCGTCGCGGTGGACACGGCGGACTTTGGCCGGCTCGAGGTGGATGTGCTCTGGGGAGGGGCGCTTTACGCCTCACTGCCGGCACAGTCAGCGGGACTGGAGGTCACGCCGTCGTGCTTGAACCGGCTGATCGAGGCGGGGCGGCAAATCAAGGCCGCGCTGTCCGGGAATTCCGCCGCCAGATACCCCATCGAGCCGCGGCTGGACGGAATTTACGGCACCATCTTCCACGAACCGGCTGACGGCGGGGGCGGGAACCTCGCCCAACGCAACGTCACCATTTTTGCCGACGGACAGGTGGACCGCTCGCCCTGCGGCTCCGGGACGGCGGCCCGGGTGGCCTCGTTGGATGACTCCGGCGAACTGGCCGACGGGGAGGTGCTGGATCACTTTTCCATTGTCGGTTCACACTTTTCGGCGCAGGTGGTGGTCCGCGAGCCGTCCGGGGTGGTGGTCGGCGTCCGCGGCACTGCCCACCAGGTGGCGCAATCCCTCTTCACCTTCGACCCGCGAGACGCGTTGGGGCTGGGCTTCGTGTTGCGCTGAGGCGCGCCAGACCCTGGGGTGAGGAGGGGCCCAGGGGCACAAGAATGGTCCACTAAAACCCTAGTGGAATGTGACATTGTACTGTTAGGCTGACCGTGTAATCCATTGTTGGCGGCGCTGCCAGCACCCTCCCGGGGGCGGCGCAACCAAAAACCTATGGCCGCTGACCACCTGCAAGGAGAAATTCATGACAACCCGCACCCAGCCCTGGCAGGGCATCCACGTTGCCACGGCACTTCCCTTCAACGACGACCTCAGCGTCGACTACGCCGCGTTTGGCGAGCATGTGGCCTGGCTGGCGGCCAATGGCTGCGACGGTGTGTGCCCCAACGGCTCGCTCGGCGAATACCAGACGCTGACCGATGAGGAGCGGGCCAAGGTTGTCGAGACCGCCGTGGCCGCATCTCCCGAAGGGTTCACCGTCATGCCGGGCGTCGCCGCCTACGGTGCTGCCGAATCTCGGCGCTGGGCCGAGCAGGCCCGCGACGCCGGGGCAGCCTCCGTGCTGGCCCTGCCGCCGAACACGTTCCGGGCCGACGATGACACCGTCATGGCCCACTACCGGGAAGTGGCCAAGGCGGGCCTGCCGATCGTGGCCTACAACAACCCGCTCGACACCAAGGTCGACCTGACCCCGCCGCTACTGGCCCGGCTCCACGGTGAAGGTCTGATCGTGGCCGTGAAGGAATTTTCCGGCGATGTGCGCCGCGCCTATGAAATCGCCGAACTGGCGCCGGAGCTTGACCTGCTGGTGGGCTCCGACGACGTGCTGCTGGAAATGGGCATCGCCGGCGCCGTGGGCTGGATCGCTGGCTACCCCAATGCCATCCCGCAAAGCACGGTGAACCTGTACAACCTCGTCACGAGCGGCAACATGGAGGACATTGCCACGGCGCTGCCCATCTACCGTGAGCTGCACCCTTTGCTGCGTTGGGATTCCAAGACCGAATTTGTGCAGTCCATCAAGCTGTCCATGGACATGGTGGGCCGCAAGGGCGGAGCCTGCCGCCAGCCCCGCCTGCCACTCTCGGCCGAACTCACCGCACGCATCACCGCAGACACCGAGGCCGTCTTGGCCAAGGGCTACAAATAGCCACCCCAACCCAGCCGCCCGCCCCAGCACAAAGGAAACCGTCCCATGCGGTCCACAAGGGTATTTCACGCAGTTGACTCACACACCGAGGGGATGCCCACACGGGTCATCACCGGCGGCGTGGGCACCATGCCCGGCGCCACCATGGCGGAACGCCGGCAGTGGTTTATGGAGAACAGCGATGACATTCGGACTCTGCTGATGTTGGAACCGCGCGGGCACGCCTCCATGAGCGGCGCCATCCTGCAGCCGCCCACCCGGGCGGACGCCGATTATGGGGTGCTGTTCATTGAGGTCTCGGGGCTGCTGCCCATGTGCGGTCACGGCGCGATAGGCGTGGCTACCGTGCTGGTGGAAACCGGCATGGTCGCGGTCCAGGAACCCGTCACCACCATCCGGCTGGACACCCCGGCCGGATTGGTCGTGGCTGAGGTGCACGTGGAAAACGGGGCGGCGAAGTCGGTCACCATTACCAACGTCCCCTCTTTTTCGCTGGCCCTAGACCAGAGCGTAGACGTCCCCGGGTATGGAGCAGTCCGGTACGACATGGCGTTCGGCGGAAACTTTTATGCCGTCGTCGAACTTGCCGAACTCAAGCTGCCGTTTGAGCGCGAAGCCAAGGACCAGCTGTTGGCCGCGGGGCTGGCCATCATGGCCGCCATCAACGAACACAACCCGCCCGTGCACCCGGAACGCGACGACATCCGCGGCTGCCACCACGTCTACCTCAAGGCGCCCGGCTCCACCGCGGCCCATTCCCGCCACGCCATGGCCATCTTTCCGGGCTGGTTTGACCGTTCACCCTGCGGCACGGGGACCAGCGCCCGCATGGCACAGCTGCATGCCCGTGGCGAACTGGCCCTGGACGCCGATTTCATCAATGAGAGCTTCATCGGCACTCAATTCACCGGCCGGCTCATCGCCGAAACCACCGTGGGCGGACTCCCCGCCGTCATCCCCACCATCACCGGCCGCGCCTGGGTGACGGGAATGGGCCAATACCTGCTCGATCCGGACGACCCCTTCCCGGCCGGGTTCCTGCTGTGAGTGGGGCTGTGATCGGGCGCGGGTTGTTCCTCACCCCTGAGGAAACTGCCATGCTCGACGGCGGCCGCGGTCCCGGAACTGCCATGGCCATGCGCATCGTGGTGGCCGTGGCCGGGGTGCTCGGCGCCGACAGGCTCATGCCCATCACCAACGCGCACATCGACAGCTGTCTCTACCACGGCAAGGCCGGGCTGGACTTTGCCCAAAAACTCGCCGACCTTGGTGCGAAGGTCGCGGTCCCCACAACGCTGAACACCAGCTCCCTTGACCTGCTGCACCCCGGGCTGGTCCACCTGCCGCCGGGCGATGCGGTGCCGGCGCGCGCCCTCATGGACGCCTACCGGAGCCTCGGCGCGCGCGCCACGTGGACGTGCGCGCCCTACCAGTCCACGGAACGGCCAGCCTTTGGTGAGAACATCGCCTGGGCCGAATCCAACGCCATCGTCTTCGCCAACTCCGTCCTCGGTGCCCGCACCGAACGCTACGGCGACTTCCTGGACATCTGCGCCGCCGTCACCGGAAGGGTGCCCCACGCCGGGCTGCACCTGAGCGAACACCGGATGCCCGCCGTCGAACTTGATTGCTCACAACTGTCCGCGGCAATGCTGGGACACGAGGCCGTGTGGGCCGCCCTGGGCGGAGTGGTGGGGCGCCTGGTGGGGGAGCGGATCCCGCTGTTGACTGGAATCGACCCGCAGGTGGCGGATGAGGACAAGCTCAAGGCCTTCGGCGCCACGGCGGCCTCATCCGGGGGCGTGGCACTGTTTCATATTGCCGGAGTGACTCCGGAGGCGCTCGCCGCTGGTTGGGACGCCGGGGCCATTGGCGGTGCCGTGGACGGGGCTCTGGAAAAGGAAGTAATCACGCCCGCCGTGGTGCGTGCCATGCGGGATGAATTGACGACGGCGGACCCCGCCTCGCCGCTGGATGCGATCGCCCTGGGCACGCCGCACTTTTCAACCACCGAATTCAGCCAGCTGGCCGGACTGCTCCAAGATAAGCCGTCCTTTAGCCCGGGCTGCACCGTCTGGATCAACACCTCCCGCGAGGTCCTCGCGCAGGCCCGCGAGGCCGGGCATGTCCAATTCGCCGAGGACCGCGGCGCCCGGATCGTGGTGGACACCTGCACCTACATCACCCCCATTCTGGGGCCGGAGGAACGCGCCGTCATGACGCCCTCGGGGAAGTGGGCCTGGTACGCGCCCATGAACCTTGGCGTGGACATCGTCTTCGGCACCATGGCCGAATGCGTCGACTCAGCCATCGCTGGAAAGGTGGTCCGCCATGACGATCAATGGGCCTGAAACTTCCGCTGGCGCCATCACATTGCCGGCCACCACCCTGTGTGCCGGTGCGGGATCCGGCACGCTGCTGGCATTGGCGGAACCCCTCTCCTTCTGGGGTGGCACCGAC
Organism: Arthrobacter sp. TWP1-1; assembly: GCF_049897845.1. Lineage (NCBI taxonomy): Bacteria > Bacillati > Actinomycetota > Actinomycetes > Micrococcales > Micrococcaceae > Arthrobacter > Arthrobacter sp. TWP1-1. The sequence continues at coordinate 45,699 of NZ_JAFCXC010000007.1, read as the reverse complement.
AGGAATACCGGCGAGATTATCGACACCCACCACCCGCAGCGGGGCATTTTGCTGGGCGGTACCGTCCTGTTGATGGGTGCTTCCCGCGGCTCCAGTTCGTCGTCGTCCGTCTTGGCTGAGCAGCTCCGGGCAGGTGTGGGGCCGAGCGCAATCCTGCTCACGACACGGGACGCCATCGTCTGCCTTGGCGTACTGGCCGCAGCGGAACTCTACGGCAGCCAAACCCCCGTGGTGCTGCTGACCCAGGCCGACGCCGATACACTGGGCCGCAGCGCAGGCCCGGCCCACGTGTCGGTGACGGCAGCACCCGGCGGGAGCGCCGCCGTCGTACTTACCCTGAAACCGGAGGGCTTGCCCGAACGCCAAATATGAACGCCAAACATGAGGACAACCATGACACTGCCCTACATTGACGCAGCACAGCTGCAGGAACTACTCAGGCCCGCGATTGCCGTGGCCGCCCTCGAGGAGGCGCTGCGCGGCGGACTGGATCCGGAGCTCGATTCGCCTCGCCTGTTTGCGCCGCTGGATGCAGGGGAATTTTTGCTCATGCCGGCGCAGTCGGCTAGGTATGCCGGGATCAAGGTGGCCACCGTGGCGCCCGGAAATCCGGCCAAGGGCCACCCGAAAATCCAAGGCACCTACCTGCTGCTGGACAAGGCAACTCTGGCGCCGCTGGCCGCCATGGATGGAGCCGAGCTGACGCTCATCCGCACACCCGCCGTCACCGTCATGGCCATCAAGGGGCTACTGGCGCTGCGCGGGGCGAACTCGGCCGGAGCCGTTGTGGTGATTGGAACTTCGCTGCAGGCCGACCGGCACATCGAAGCGTTGGCGGCTGTGTGTGGCATTGAGTCTCTGGTGATCGTGGGGCGCCGTCCCGAGGCTGCGCAGGCGCTGGCGGACAAGTATGCCGGGCAGGGCATGGTGGCCCGTGCCGGGTCCGTGGATGATATTGCCGGGGCCGACACCATCATCTGCGCCACATCCTCGCAGGTGCCGGTCTTTGACGGGAACCTGCCCAGTGACTCCGCCGTGGTGGCCGCTATCGGTTCACATGGCCTGGGATCGCGGGAAATAGATCCCGTGCTGGCCCGCCGCGCCGACGTGGTGGTTGAGGGCAGGGCCTCGGCGCTGCGCGAGGCGGGGGATCTGATTCCCGCCCGCTCCGCGGTGGAATGGGAGCAACGCGGCCTAGCCACGCTGTCGGATCTGGTGTCCGGACGATTTGCCCCTGCCGCCGGCAGGCCGTTGCTCTACACGGGTGTTGGCATGGCGTGGGAGGACATTGTTGTGGCCGGGCGCGCATTTGAAGCATTGAGTGAATCCGGGATGCCCGTGCACTAAAATGTCATATTACAGTGGGGAATTCTCCCGCAGAGTTGCCCTTTCTAGGAAATGGAGTGGCGTGAGCATGCAAACTGCATCGCACTTGACGGTGGTCAAAAAGAACGTCAGCCTGCGCGAAACGGTGACCTTGGCACTGCGGGCCGCCGTCGTTTCCGGTGAGATGAAGCCGGGCGAGGTGTATTCCGCCCCGGCCCTCGGCAAGCGCTTCGGCGTCTCGCCCACCCCCGTCCGCGAAGCTATGCTTGACCTGGCCAAGGAGGGGCTGGTGACCTCGCTGCCGAACAAGGGTTTCCGCGTCACCGAAGTCTCCGACGAGGACTTGGATGAAATCACGGCCCTGCGTCTGCTCATCGAACCTCCCACCGTCTATCAGGTCACGCCCCTGATTGACGACGCCGGACTGGCCCGCCTGCGCGGGATGGCGAACGCCATCGTGGACTTTGCCGTCTCCGGTGACCTGATCCAGTACACGGAAGCAGACAGGGCGTTCCACATTGCGATCCTTGAGTACAGCGGCAACAAGCGCCTGATCTCCCTGATTTCGGAGCTGCGGTCCCATACGCGGCTGCTGGGGCTGGCGCCCTTGGCCGCTGCGGGCAAGTTGCGTGACTCGGCGCTGGAACACGTGGAGCTCGTGGACCTGATCGCCGCCGGCAAGGCTGCGGAGGCGCAGGAGCTGATGACCATGCACATTGGCCATGTCCGCACCGACTGGGCCAAGCACTAGCCGCAGCCCGCAGCGGGCCCGGCCGCAAACCCGTCGGATTTCTTGTCAGAACATCTGCTACGCAACTGTGGTGTGTGACATACTACCGCTATGAGTCTTCCCCGATTCGTTGACGTTGTTGTCATTGGCGGAGGTGCCGTGGGCGCCGCCTGCGCGTATTTTGCTGCGCGCGCCGGCCTGTCCGTGGCGGTTGTGGAGCGGGGCGCTATTGCGTCGGGAACCTCCAGCGCCTGCGAAGGAAATATTCTCGTCTCCGACAAGGAGGCTGGCCCCGAACTCGCCCTAGCCCAATACTCGCAGAAGTTGTGGCGCGGCGAGCTCGCCGAATTTGGGCACTTGTGGGAGTTTCAGTCCAAGGGCGGTCTGGTGGTGTCCGCCCTGCCCGGCACCCAGGGAAACCTTGCCCGCCTAGCGGAGCGGCAGCGTGCGGCCGGCATCGCCGTTGAGTTAGTCCCCGGGCCGGAACTGCTGGACTTTGAACCGCAGTTGAACCCAAACATGTCTGGCGGGGCATATTATCCACAGGATGCCCAGGTCCAGCCCATGTTGGCGGCGGCCCACCTGTTGAGGCTGGCGCGGGGACAGGGTGCCAGCGTCCACACGAACACCACCGTCACAGGATTCCTTCGGAAGGGCGATGCGGTCACGGGGGTGGTGACCAACATGGGGAACGTGAGCGCATCCGCCGTCGTCAATGCCGCAGGAACCTGGGGAGGCGCCATTGCGGCCCTGGCTGACGTGGACGTGCTGGTGCTGCCACGAAAAGGCTATGTACTCGTGACCGAACCGCTTCCCGTCATGGTCAGACACAAGGTGTACGCGGCCGAGTATGTTGACAATGTGGCCAGTTCCGACGCCGGCCTCCAAACCTCCCCGGTGGTGGAGGGGACGGGTGGCGGTACCATCCTGATTGGCTCCAGCCGTGAACGCGTGGGCTTTGACAAGTCCTTCGACAAACAGGTCATCGCTGCCATGGCGGCCAAGGCGATCGCCCTGTTCCCGTTCCTGTCCGGCGCCAAGGCCCTGCGCAGCTATTTCGGGTTCCGACCCTACTGCCCGGACCATCTGCCAGTCATTGGTGCCGATCCCCGGGCTCCCGGGCTGTGGCATGCCTGCGGGCATGAAGGGGCGGGGATCGGACTGAGCGTTGGCACGGGCGCGTTGATCGCGGCGGAGCTAGCTGGCGTTGCTCCCGCCATGGACCTGGCGCCCTTTGCGCCTGAACGTTTTGATGTCCCAGCCGCACAGGAGAGGGCCCTTGCCTGAGATCGAACTGACATTTGACGGAGTGCCGCTCCCCGCCCGCCCCGGCCAGACCGTGGGGGCCGCCTTGACTGCGGCCGGCGTGGCAAGCTGGCGCACCACGGCCAAAAACGGCCGCCCGCGAGGCTTGTTCTGTGGCATCGGCGTCTGCTTCGACTGCCTCATCATGGCCGACGGCGTCCCCAACCAACGTGCCTGCCTCACGCCCGTGCGTGAAGGCATGGTGCTGGAAACAGGGGACACTCATGAGTTTTGAAGAGGTCTTTGATGTCGCGGTCGTGGGTGCCGGGCCCGCGGGACTCGCCGCCGCAGTTCATGCGGCCGACGCCGGGCTGGGCGTGGTTCTGGTGGATGCCGGGCAGCAGCCGGGTGGACAGTTCTGGCGCCACCGCAACGAGGCCGGACACGGGAGCGCCGTGGCAGGAAGCGAGTCCGGCGAAGGTTCCGGCCACCATGACTGGAAACGCTTCGTGGACCTGCGTTCTCGCCTCTACAGTCATGAGGCGGAGGGCCGCCTGCGCTACCTAAGGGGAACGCAGCTGTGGCTGGTGGAGTCAGCCGCTGCCGATGGATCGCGAGTGCTGCAGTTGAGCCCCACCGTTGACGTTCCGTCAGCGCATGGCGGTGCAGAAACTGTGGGCGTCCCGGAGGTCGGCGCAGACCCGGATTCCGTGCGGGCATCCCACCTCATCCTGTGCCCCGGCGGATATGACCGCCAACTGCCGGTGCCTGGCTGGGACCTGCCAGGCGTCATGGCAGCCGGCGGCGTCCAGGCCCTGCTGAAAGGCAACATGACAATGCCGGGGGGAACCGGCGTCGTGGGCGGAACCGGCCCCTTCCTGCTGCCGGTCGCGACGGCCCTGGCAGCTGCGGGCGTCAAGGTTGCGGCGGTTTGCGAGGCCAATTCACCTACTGGCTGGCTGCGGAATATGGTCGGCGCGGTCCGGGCGCCGGAGAAGGCCGTGGAAGGCGTGGAATACGCGGCGGCCCTGGCGCGGCATCGCATCCCGTATCGCATCCGCACCGCCGTGACGGAAATCCATGGCACGGACAAGGTTGAGGCTGTCACCATGTCCCGGCTGACCGCAGACGGTGCCGTGGTGGCCGGCAGCGGTCGGCGCGTTCCGTGCGACTTTGTGGCACTGGGCTGGGGCTTTACGCCCTCGCTGGAACTGGTCATGGCCGTGGGTGCCGACACCACAGTGGATGTTGACGGATCGCTCGTTGCCGTGGTGGATGAGGGGCTGAACAGTACCGTGCCGGGTGTGAGCGTTGCTGGTGAGGCCACAGGCATTGGCGGTGCATCCATGGCCGTTGTTGAAGGCGAACTTGCGGCGTTGAGCGTCAGCGCAGCCCGGGCCGCCGGGCTGGGCGTGGGCCCGCGGATCTCCCGCCTGCAAAGGGAGCGTGCACGGTTGCGTGCCTTTGCCGTGGCCATGCACCGGGCCAACCCGGTTCCCGCCCGCTGGACCGGCTGGCTGACACCGGAAACGGTGGTGTGCCGTTGCGAGGAAGTCAGCTACGGGGAGCTGTGCAGCGCCCACGAGGAACTGGGGGCGCAGGATGCGCGGAGCCTAAAGTCCTTTGCCCGGCCCGGCATGGGCTGGTGCCAGGGGCGTGTGTGCGGGTTTGCCACTGCAGGCATTGCCGCAGATTTTGCAGGCCGGGCCACCTCGGCCGACGACCTGCGGGCCATGTCCAAAAGGACGCTGGCCGCACCAGTGTCACTGGGCCGCCTCGCTGCACTGGCCACCGAGGCTGATGAAGAACGGACAAGTTCATGAAGAAAAGGGTGCGAACAATGAGTGAAACAGCCACCACCGCGGCCGAGTTGGAGGCCATTCTGGCCGCGGCAGCCACCGCAGCGCAGCAGTGGGGACAACGTCCCGCGGCAGACCGGGCGGCCGCCTTGGTCGCTGTGGCCGACGCCCTGGATGCCGCCGCGCAGGAGCTCATCCCCATCGCTGAAGCGGAAACCAATCTGCCGCCTGCCCGGCTGTCAGGTGAGCTGAAACGCACCACCTTCCAACTGCGCCTCTTTGCCGAACTCCTGCACGACGGCGGCTATCAGGACGTCCGCATCGACCATGCCGACGAGGCCTGGCCCATGGGCGCCCGCCCGGACATCCGCCGCGTGCTCGAGCCGCTGGGGCCGGTGGTGGTGTTTGCCGCCAGCAACTTCCCCTTCGCGTTCAGTGTGGCCGGGGGAGACACTTGTTCCGCCCTGGCCGCAGCTTGTTCGGTGGTGCTGAAGGTCCACTCGGGTCATCCCCGTTTGTCTGCCGCGGTGGGACGCGTGGCCGCGGAGGCGCTGGAAGGCGCCGGTGCGCCGTCGGGCATCCTGCAACTTGTGTACGGCACGCAGGCTGGCCGCGACGCGCTCTTGGACCCCCGGATCAAGGCCGGCGCGTTCACCGGCTCCATCCCGGGCGGGCGGGCGTTGTTTGACCTGGCTAATTCACGTCCCGAACCCATCCCGTTCTACGGCGAGCTGGGCAGCGTCAACCCCGTCTTCGTCACCGAGGCCGCCGCCACCGCGCGCGGGCCGGAAATTGTGTCAGCGTTTGTGCAGTCCTACACCATGGGTGCCGGGCAGTTTTGCACCAAGCCCGGCATTCTGCTCGTTCCGACGGGGTCCACCATGGTGGCGGAGCTGGCTGCAGCCAGCCGCCCGGCGCCGGCCAAACTGCTCAACGAAAGGATCCAGTCCGGTTACACGGAGGCCCTACAGGCTTTGTTGATGCACGACGCCGTTGCCCCCTTGGGTGGGACCGTGGACACCCTGGCGTTCCCGCCGGCCCCGGCCCTGAATGTCACTACGGCGCAGGCCCTGCTCGAGGACCCGGCTGGGCTGATCGTCGAATGCTTTGGCCCGTCGGCACTGGTGGCCACCTATCAGGAAGAGTCCGAGCTGCTGGCCGTGGCCGGCGTGCTGGACGGCCAGCTCACGGCCACCATCCAGGGCGAAGACAGCGACGCGATCGCCCCCGAGCTGGTGCGCGTGCTGGCCGGAAAAGCCGGACGCGTGCTGTGGAACCAATGGCCGACCGGCGTATCCGTGACGTACGCGCAACAGCACGGCGGACCATACCCGGCCACTACCGCCCCCACGTCCACATCTGTCGGCACGGCCGGGATCACGCGCTTCCTGCGTCCCGTGGCCTACCAGGGGCTGCCAGCCCACCTACTGCCAGCCGCCCTGCGCGACGGGAACCCGTTGGGCGTTCCTCAACGGATTAACGGTGTAACCTCCTGACGCCTTCGCAGCGAAGTCGGCCTCCCGTCGTCGTGCTTTCGCGGCGGAGGAGTTAGGACTTTCCGAGCGTTGCCTCGGCGGGCTGGTCATCGGGATCCAGCGGATTGGTGGCCGTACCGCGCCACTTCGCCAGCGCGCTCATGCCGTGGTAAATGATCAGGGCCGCGGCGGTGCCCAGCGCAATGCCCTCAAAAGTGAGGTTCCCAGCGGTCCACGTGAAGTTGGCGATGCCAATGATGAGCGCAACGGCGGCCGTGGTCAGGTTGATGTTGTTGGAGAAACTGACCTTGTTCTGGACCCAGATGCGCACACCCAGCACGCCGATCATGCCGTAGAGCAGGGTTGCCGCGCCGCCCAGCACACCAGCGGGGACCGTGGCGATGACTTCGCCGAACTTAGGCGAGAAGCTCAGCAGCAGTGCGGCAATGCCGGCCACCCAGTAGGCGGCTGTTGAATAAACCTTCGTTGCGGCCATGACACCAATGTTTTCCGCATAGGTGGTGGTGCCGGAACCGCCGCCGAAGCCGGCAAGGGTGGTGGCGACGCCGTCGGCGATGATGGCGCGGCCAGCGTACGGGTCAAGGTTTTCACCCGTCATGAGTGCCACCGACTTCACATGGCCAATGTTTTCGGCAACCAGCACCAACACCACGGGGATGAACAAGCCCAAAACGGCGATGTGGAAGGTGGGGGTTTGGAAGTGCGGCAGGCCAACCCACGCGGCAGCCTCGATCTTGGAGAAGTCCACTTCATCGCGCAGCACGGCCACGCCGTAGCCAATGATGACGCCCACCAGGATGGCCAATCGGCCAAGGATTCCGCGGAACAGCACGCTGACCAGGATGATGACCAGCAGCGTGATCAGCGCTGTGACGGGGGCCAGTTCAAAGTTGGTGCGCGCGGACGGTGCAAGGTTCAAGCCGATCAGGGCCACGATGGTGCCCGTGACGGGAGCCGGCATGAGCCGGTTGATCCATGAAGAACCGAACTTCTGCACGAGCAGGCCAAGAACAGCCAGTGTTACGCCGGCAACCACCACGCCGCCAAGTGCGCCAGCCACGCCGAACTGCTGTTGGGAGGCCAGGATCGGGGCGATGAAGGCAAAGCTGGAGCCCAGGTAGCTGGGCACCTTGCCACGGGTTAGGACCAGGAAGAACAAGGTGCCAATACCGGAGAAGAACAAGGTGGTGGCTGGGGGCATGTTCGTGATGAGGGGGACCAGGAACGTTGCGCCGAACATGGCGACCACGTGCTGCATGCCAATGCCGATGGTGCGCGGCCAGCTCAGGCGCTCATTAGGGGTGACAACCTGACCCGGCTTGATGCTGCGCCCGTCTCCGTGAATGCTCCATTGTGTGCCCAGCAAACTCATCCGCTTCTCCGATTCTGGTGCCGCGCATGTACGCGGCCCGCAGATAAGAATATCGGACAGGGTTCACGGGTGCGGAATGTGGCCTTCGTTGGCTAAGAGAACGACGCCGAGAAGGTCGTTAAGCGCGTGCGCCAGGTCCGGATGGGCTAATTCATACCGGGCCCGTCGGCCCTCGGCGATGGCTACGGCCAAGCCGCACTCGCGCAGGCAGGAGAGGTGATTGGAGATGCTTTGTCGTGAAACGCCCAGTTGTTCCGCCAGATCGGCAGGATACTGCGGTGCCTTGGCCAGGCTCATAAGGATCTCGGCCCGGGTGGGGTCGGAGAGGGCGTAACCAAAGCGGGCCAGCACGGCTGCGTTGCTAATGGTCTTCATTCTCAATATCATACATTAGTTGCTGAATTCAGCCATGGCTGTACTATTGAGGTATGTCAGGTCACGATCATTCCCATTCCCACGCCGGAGCCCCGGGCGAAAGCCACCAGGGCCGCATTGCCGTGGCACTGGGGATCACGCTGGCCGTTTTTGTCGTCCAGATCATCGGTTCGTTCCTGACCGGATCGCTCGCACTGCTTTTTGATTCGGCCCACGTCCTCACCGACGCCGGTGGACTCGCCATGGCACTTCTGGCTGCACGCCTCATGACCCGCCCGGCAACAAGCCGACGCACCTGGGGGTTCGCCCGGGCCGAGGTCCTCGCTGCCACAGCGCAGGCCGCGGTGCTTCTCGCCGTCGGACTTGTCGTTTTAGTGGAGGGCGTCCAACGGCTCTTCAACCCCACCGAGATCGCCTCCAACGAGATGATCATTTTTGGTGCGATCGGCCTGCTCGGCAACATCGTGTCCATGTTTGTCCTCATGGGCGGGCGCAGCAAGAACTTCAACATGCGGGCGGCCTTCCTGGAGGTGGTGAACGATGCGCTGGGCTCGGTGGCCGTCATCGTTGCCGCGATCGTGATCTCAACGACCGGATGGATGCAGGCCGATGCCATCGTGGCCATGCTCATTGGAGCCCTCATCCTGCCGCGCACCGTGAAGCTGCTGCTGGAGACCGTCCACGTGTTGCTGGAATCGACGCCTTCGGGCCTTGATCTGGACAAGGTCCGTGTTCACATCCTCGAACTTGACCACGTCATCAGCGTCCACGACCTGCACGCCAGCCAGATCGCCACCGGGCTGCCGATCCTGTCCGCGCACGTGGTGGTTGACGACGAATGCTTCCATGACGGCCATGTGCCCCAGCTGCTCGATTCACTGCAAAACTGCGTGGCCGGGCACTTCGAAATCAGCGTGGAACACTCAACGTTCCAGCTGGAAACCGCAGCCCACGCCGAACACGAACACGGCGCGCACCACTAACCGCCGCGGGACGATGAAACCGGATCGACATTTTTCCGGCTGGGCCCACAAGCACGAGGGCCCCGCTGCGAGCTTGCGAGCAGTGGGAGTGCTTGGGGCCTATCCGACGCGTCGGCCGCGGGCGGCCTTTGGCGTCTCCTTTACGTCGCCTACAAAAAATGCCGACTCCGGCTTCATTGCCGTCGGCCCGGGCTCCGGTGTTAGGAGATGACGCCGTCTACTAGTGCCTTCGCCTCGGCCTGAACCTGGGCCAGGTGTTCCGCGCCCTTGAAGGATTCGGCGTAGATCTTGTAGACGTCCTCGGTGCCGGAGGGGCGGGCCGCGAACCAGGCGTTTTCGGTGGTGACTTTCAAGCCGCCGATGGCCGCGCCGTTGCCGGGAGCCTCCGTCAACTTAGCCGTGATGGCTTCGCCGGCCAGGGTGGTTGCCGTGACGTCGGCAGCGGAGAGCTTGCCGAGTGCAGCCTTCTGCTCGCGAGTAGCGGCCGCATCGATGCGTGCGTACGCCGGAGCCCCGAAGCGGTCGGTCAGCTCACCGTAGTGAACCGAGGGGGACTTGCCCGTGACGGCCGTGATTTCCGAGGCCAGCAGCGCCAACAGGATTCCGTCCTTGTCGGTGGTCCATACGGAGCCGTCCTTCTTCACGAAGGAGGCGCCAGCGGATTCCTCGCCACCAAAAACGCCCTCGCCGGAGAGCAAGCCGGGCACGAACCACTTGAAGCCAACGGGCACCTCCACGAGCTGGCGGCCCAGATCGGCGGCCACGCGGTCAATGATGGAGGAGGAGACAAGGGTCTTGCCCACACCGGCGGTGGCCGGCCACTGCGAACGGTGCGTGTAAAGGTACTGAATCGCTACGGCCAGGTAGTGGTTGGGGTTCATCAGCCCACCATCCGGGGTGACAATACCGTGGCGGTCCGCGTCGGCGTCGTTTCCGGTGGCAATGTCGAAGGGTGCGCCGGCCTTGAGCTTGTTGATCAGCGAAGCCATGGCTGAGGGGGAGGAGCAGTCCATGCGGATCTTCTCGTCCCAGTCCAACGTCATAAACGCCCACTGCGGGTCAACGGTGGGGTTCACAACTGTCAGGTCCAGGTTGTGGCGTTCGCCGATTTCGCCCCAGTAGTCCACCGAAGCGCCACCCATGGGGTCAGCGCCGATGCGAACACCGGCGGCGCGGATCGCATCCAGATCCAGCACGGAGGGAAGATCGTCAACGTAGCTGGAGAGGAAATCGAAACTGCCCGTGGTCGAGGCGGCCTTGGCCTCACTGAGCTGCACACGCTTCACGCCGCGCAGATCATTTTCCAGGAGCTCATTGGCGCGGTTGGCAATCCACCCGGTCGCATCGGAGTCGGCCGGACCGCCGTGCGGAGGGTTGTATTTGAATCCGCCATCGCCCGGGGGGTTGTGCGAAGGAGTCACAACGATGCCATCGGCAAGCGCGTCGGTGCGGCCCTTGTTGTGGGTAAGAATCGCGTGCGAAACGGCCGGTGTAGGTGTGTACCCGTGGCGCGCATCGATCAAAACCTCGACGCCGTTTCCTGCCAACACCTCGAGGGCCGTGTTTTGTGCCGGCTCGCTCAAGGCGTGGGTGTCCTTGCCCATGTACAACGGGCCCGTGATGCCCTGCCCGGCGCGGTACTCAACGATGGCCTGCGTGATGGCGGCGATGTGGCCCTCGTTGAAGGAAGCCTTCAACGACGATCCACGGTGTCCGGAGGTGCCAAACGCCACGCGCTGCGCCGGATCGCTGAGATCGGGCGAAAGATCGTAGTAAGCATCCAACAACATAGAAAGATCAACAAGGTCCTGGGGAAGGGCAACAGTGCCCGCGCGGCTAGCCATGGCTCCAGCATGACAGAGCCGCGGTCCAATTGGCACGTGCTGCCCATTGTGTGAACCTGAATTACCGTCCGAGGGCACTTTTATTTGAGTTCCCCCGGGAAAGTAGGCACAGGCTGCACTACGATGGGAGGCAACTTTAGATAACCGCTTTACCCCTATTTCGGGGCACAATGTTCAGCAGGAGCCCGTCGTGTCCAACCAGCCAGAGAACCCCCAACCCTATGAGGGTCAGGCGCCCAGCTACACGCCACCGGGTTACAACGCGCCCGCAGTCCCGCCGCCATACCAAGTCCCTCCTGCAAATGTGGCTCCGCAAAGTACCTACAGCGGTGGCAGCCAGCAGTTCCAAGCGCCTACTTATGGTGCGCAACAGCCGTACCCAAGCCAGCAGCCGTTCCAGAACGGAGCGCCCACGTATTACCAGGGCGGCCCGGGGTACATCGGTACCACCACCGGCCCGCGTGGGTTGAGCCTGACCAGCATGATTTTGGGTCTGGCCTCCCTCGTGGCGGGGGCCGGGTTCTTCATGGTCCCGCAGATCGTGGGCATTGTCTTGGGTCATCTGGGATTGCGCAAGGAAGATCCGCAGGGGCGAGGATTCGCCATTACCGGATTGATCACCAATTACCTGGCGCTGTTGATCTGGGGCCTGCTGTACATTTTTCTGATCTTTGTTATTGCGGCGTCGGAGAGCGGTTCGAACTACTAAACCGGTTGCGCGCGTCCCTTAACTGACGGCGGCACCTTCCTCTTCGCGCAAGCGAAAGGGAAGATGCCGCCGTCGTACTTTAACGCGGGACTACATGATTCCGGCCATCAATTTCTTGACGGGCTTGCGGCCAAGGAACAACACCACGCCGAAGGCAATGGAGGCCAGCCCGACTACGAGGAAGTACGGGGTTTCGTTGTCGGCGTCGTACCACTGGGCCAGCACACCGGACATGGCCGTACCGAGTGAGACGGAGAGGAAGAACAGCGCCACCATCTGCGTCTGGAAGGCCGCCGGAGCCAGTTTCGTGGCCAGCGAAAGGCCAACAGGGGAGAGCATGAGCTCGGCAATTGTGAACAGCAACAGGATGAACACGATCGCCAGCATGGGCACCGCGGCCATGCCCGAGAACGGGATGAACGCCAGGTAGGCAAGGCCCATGACAACCAGCGCCACCGAGAATTTCGCGGGGGTGCCCGGCTGGCGCGATCCCCACTTGGTCCAGAGCGCGGCGAAGACGCCAGCTAGGACGATGATGAACACCGGGTTGATGGAGGTGACCCAGCTGGCCGGGACTTCCCAGCCAAGGATGCTCCGGTCAAGGCGCTTGTCCGCGTACAGGGCAATGACCGTGAACTGCTGCTGGAACAGGGACCAGAAGACGGCGCTGGCCAGGAACAGGGGGATGAACGAGTACACGCGGCTACGGTCTACGCCGGTTACCGACTTGTTGGAGAGAATGACGGCAAAGTAGGCGATGGAGGCCAGGATCACGAAAGCAACGATGATCCACTTAAGGTTCTCGGCCGTGATGAGCTTGAAGATGACGGCCAAAACAATAACGACGACGGCGGCCGCGGCCAGTATGCCAACCTTGGCGTACTGGTTCTTGGGCAGTGGATTGGCAATGCGGTGTGCTGTTTCCGGCAGATTCTTCCTGGTCAGCCCGTACTGCAACAGGCCAAGGGCCATGCCGACGGCAGCGGCAGCGAAACCAACGTGGAAGCCCCAGGTAACCTGCAGCCAACCGGTGACAAGCGGCCCAATGAGACCGCCGATGTTGATGCCCATGTAGAAGATGGAGAAGCCGGCGTCGCGGCGCTCGTCGTCCTTTGAGTACAGGGTTCCCACCAGGGATGTGGCGTTCGCCTTCAAACCACCGGAACCGACACCGATCAGGATCAAGCCGGTGGCAAGTCCGGCCGTGCCGGGAAGCAGGGCCAGGGACAGGTGTCCGGCCATGATGAGAATCGCGCTGTAGAACAGGACCCTTTCGGAGCCCATCAGGCGGTCGGCAACCCAAGCGCCAAGAATCGTGGAGAGGTACACGCCGCCGCCGTAGGCGCCGACGATTCCCAGGGCGGTGCCTTCGTCAATACCGAGGCCACCTTGGGTGACCGTGTAGTACATGTAGTAGGCGAGAATGCCCTGCATACCGTAGAAGGAGAACCGTTCCCACAGCTCTACGCTGAAGAGGTTCAGCAGCATCTTTGGCTGTCCGAAGAAGGAAGTATCTCGGGGATTTTGCTGTGTCTGGGCCGATTCGGCGGGACTCTTTTGTGAACTCACAGCTTCAATTTTTGCATTATAGTCACGAATCGTCACATTTGAGGAGAAATGACGACGGCGGGAAGGCCCCTCGAGTGGGCGCGCCGGGCCCCTCGGGGACTAGGCTTAGCCACAGTATTTCGTCTATACCTGCCAGGAGTAAAACATGTCAGACATCATGAACGTCAGCGTCAGCGAACTCGGTGCGGACGCGGTGATTTTGGATGTCCGTGAAGACTACGAATGGGAAGCCGGGCACGTTGATGGCGCCGTCCACATCCCGCTCGAGCAGCTGCCGGCCCGTTTGGAAGAACTTGATCCGGACATGGATTTGAACGTCATCTGCCGCACCGGCGGGCGATCCTTCCGCGCCGCCACATGGCTGAACCAAAACGGCTACAGTGCGTTTAACGTGATTGGCGGCATGGGAGCCTGGTTCGAGGCGGATAAGCCCATGATTTCCTCCAACGGGGAATCCCCGCGCGTCCTCTAATTCTCTTCCGCTTATTGCTGCAACGAACAGGTGCCCCATGATTTCCGTGCCCAATGTCTCCGCATTGCCCTTGACGTTCCTTGGGCCGGAGGGGACCTTTACCGAGTCCGCCCTGTTGCAGGTTCCGGGCGCTGCGGACATGGAGCGGATCCCGTCGACCAATGCCGCTTCCGCGCTCGCCAAGGTGCGCAAGGGTGAGGCGTTTGCGGCCATGCTGCCCATCGAGAACTCCATTGAGGGCGGCGTGCCAGCAACCCTTGATGCCATCTCCAACGGCATGGAGCTGCGCATCCTGCATGAAGTAGTGGTGCCCGTCAGCTTTGTGCTGGTGGCTCCCGCCGGAGTGACGCTGGCGGACATAACGGCCGTCGGGACGCACCCGCACGCCTGGGCTCAGACCCGCGACTGGTTTGGTGAGCACCTGCCGTTGGCCACACATGTTCCGGCGAATTCGACTGCGGCTGCCGCCCATTCCCTGGTGGCTGGCACCGACGCGTTTCAGGCTGCCGTTTGCGCGCCACTTGTCGCCGATCAGACCGGGCTGAGTATCCTTGCCGCAGGCATTGAGGACAACATCGGTGCCGTGACTCGCTTTGTCCTCGTGGGTCAGCCAGGTTCCCTGCCCGAGCCAACGGGTGCGGACAAGACAACACTGGCGATTCCGCTTCCGGAGGACCACCCAGGGGCCCTGATGGCCATCCTTGAACAGTTTGCCAGCCGTGGAGTGAACCTCAGCAGGATTGAGTCGCGCCCTACGGGCCAGTTCCTTGGCCACTACATTTTCAGCGTTGACGTTGATGGTCATGTGCGTGACGCACGCGTGGCGGACGCGCTGCGGGGATTGCACCGAGTTAGCCCGGAGATGCGCTTCCTGGGTTCATACCCTCGGGCCGATAAGCAGCCGCCATTGATTCGCTCTTACAACTCGGATGCGGCGTTCGGCGAAGCAGCCGCGTGGGTCGAGTCGCTGCTGTAGCGAGTGGGTCTAACGGGGCAGTTGCCGCCGCGTTTTGAACATGCCGCGCCCCACGATGACGAAGATGGCGATCGAGAGGCCCACGGGGACTAGTAGTCCGAAGAATCCGCCACTGAGGACCACCTGGGTGAGAACTTTGAGCACTAACAAGGCTCCCGTGCTGGCGATGCCAACCAAGGGGGTCAGCCGTTCGGCCATTCTGCGCCGCAAGAGCATCAGGACGCCAGAGCCGGTGACAGCAACGGCGATTGCCAGTCCCAGCATGGACAGCAGAAGCAAATACCAAGGCGCAAATAAGATATTCGTGAGGACCTGGGCGAAGGCTCCCAAGGATTCCAGAATGCCCAAGATGGTCAAGAGGATGCCGCCGGGAAGTTTGAAACTCAAGGGATCGGCTGGCAGCTCGTTAGGAACCGGCTCATTGATGGCTGGTTGCTGGGACGGCGGGACTGACGGTGGGATTTCCGGCTTGTCCGACAAGGGGTGACTCACGTGGTGACTCCTGGTCCACAAGTAAAGCTTTTAATAACTAGATTAAGAATACGCTGTGGCGTGACCCTTTCGCTCCAGCACTCGCGAACCTATGATTGGCCTATCTTCAGGAAATCAGGTCCCAGGCCGGAAAAGTTGGCCTTAGTAGGAAAGAGGCGAGCGAATCATGACTTCGCAGGTACAGCCGGTGCGTGCAGATAAGGACAGTGGCCAGGACGGCACGATCGTCAATCCTGGGGCAAATCAAGGGCGGGACACCTCGGTTGGTGACGAGGGCGACGACGCCAACGAGTTGCGCTTTAACGAAGAGGCACGTCTCATCCGGGAGCAATCGCAACGCCCCGAAACGGACTAACTCTTTTTATGCCGGGTTGTTGGGTGCGGCAACGCGCACCAGTACCGACTTGGGCTCAACGCTGACCTTGACACACGTTGCCGGGCCGGACGGATCGCCGTCGATCTGGGTTTCCACAGGCATGATGGTGCGGATCGTCAGGTTTTTGGAGCGGTAGAAATCAATCACCGGCAGGTTGTTTTTGTGCCTAAAGACCACCTTGCCGGCCATCGCGATCCAGCCCAGTGCGCTGCGTGGGCTCACCACCACAACATCCAAAACGCCGTCGTCAATCAAGGCGTCGGGGACAAAATCAATGCCACCTGGCAGTAGGCCACAATTGGCGAACATGACCGAACGGACCTTGCGCTGCTGCGCCGGCTCGTCGTCCAATTCAATGCTGACCTTTTTGCGGGGACCCGCCATGTGCCGTAGCCCGGCCTCGCTGTAAGCCAACCAGCCAACGTGTTCCTTGAGCTTGGAATTCGTGTCGCTCATGACCTCCGCGTCCATGCCAAGGCCCGCGATGACCATGAAGGAATGCTTGGAAACGGCGCCGGTGACGCTGTTCTCAAGTTCCATCAGTCCCGAGTCGATATGGCGCTGGTGCCCAAATAACGCAATCTGGACGCTGCCGGCAACGTCGGCAACGTCGAGACTCAGGTTGCGAGCCAGCAGGTTTCCGGTGCCCAACGGAACGATGCCCAGAGGAACCTCGGTGTGCCGCAGGGTCTGAGCCACGGCGCGTACTGTTCCGTCGCCGCCGCCCACAATAACGACGTCGGCCTTGGCGTCCAGCGCGGCCTGGGCCATAGCGAAACCCGGATCCTCGGCGGTAGTTTCAAGGAAGAGGGGGGCGGGCCATTCGGCCTTGGAAACGGACCGGGCGATCAGCGTTTTGGCGTCATCCACACCGCCCTTGGTGGGGTTGAAGATGAACGCCACCTGCTGTTTTGCCAGATGAATTTTGTGTGGGGAATCCGCAACAGCACTGCGTGTGTGCTTTTGCGCGAGCTTGCGCACCCCCAGCCAACTAATGGCAATAACGAGCACGATGATGGCCACAATGATGGCGACAAGAAGTTCTGTTGGCATGATTCCCTAACCCTATCCCGTCAAGTTGCATTGATTCGATAGGCTTAGGGCGTGATCGATGTACGAGACCTCTGCGAAAATCCTGAAATTTACCGTGCCAGCCAACGTGCGCGTGGTGCCCAACCGTCTGTGGTGGACGCCATTATCGCCGCGGACAGCTCCCGGAAGTCGGCGATCACCTCTTTTGAGGCTTTGCGGGCCGAGCAAAATGCCTTTGGTAAGAAGGTTGCCAAGGCTAAGGGTGAAGAGAAGCAGGCACTCCTGGCCGAGGTCAAGGAGCTGTCAGTCTCCGTGAAGACGGCGTCCGCCGCTGCCGATGCCGCCGCCGCCGAGCTCGACGCGCTGGTACGCAGCGTCCCCAACCTTGTCGCCGACGGGGTCCCCGAGGGTGGCGAGGACGACTTCGTTGTCGTCAAGACCGTTGGTACGCCGCGCGAATTCCCCGATTTTAAGCCGAAAGACCACCTGGAAATCGGTGAGCTCATTGGCGCCATCGATATGGAACGAGGCGCCAAGGTGTCCGGTTCACGCTTCTACTTCCTCAAGGGAGTCGGCGCGCGCCTGGAAATGGCGCTGTTGCAGCTGGCCATGGACCAGGCCATCGAAGCCGGCTTCACGCCCATGATCACCCCCACGCTGGTGCTGCCCGAAACCATGGCCGGCACCGGCTTCGACGTTGAGCACGACGCCGAGATCTACCGTCTGGCCGATGACGATCTGTACCTGGTGGGCACCTCCGAGGTGGCCCTTGCCGGTTACCATGGCAACGAAATCATCAAGGTGGACGAGCCCGTTCGTTACGCCGGCTGGTCCTCCTGCTACCGCCGCGAGGCCGGTTCGCACGGCAAGGACACGCGCGGGATCATCCGCGTGCACCAGTTCAACAAGGTGGAAATGTTTGTTTACACCACTGTTGAAAAGGCTGCCGAGGAGCACCAGCGCCTGCTCGCGTGGGAAGAGGAAATGCTCGCCAAGGTTGAGCTGCCCTACCGCGTGATCGACACGGCCGCCGGTGACCTGGGCATGTCCGCATCCCGCAAGTTCGACTGCGAAGCCTGGGTTCCCACCCAGGACGCCTACCGCGAGCTGACATCTACCTCAAACTGCACCACGTTCCAGGCTCGTCGCTTGAACATCCGCGAACGCCTCGTCACGGATGACGGCGGCAAGGGTGGCACTCGCGCCGTTGCCACGCTTAACGGCACGCTCGCTACGACCCGCTGGATTGTGGCGATCCTTGAGCACCACCAGAATGCTGACGGCTCCGTCAATGTTCCGGTTGCCCTGCGCAAGTACATGGGTGGCCTGGAAGTGTTCCCGGTCCTGTAGCATCTAGCTGTTTCTGGCCTTTGATGAGCGCCTAGGTTAATACCCACACTGTGCACACAGCTGTGAGTATTAACCGGGCGTTCATGGCTTTAACAGCCAACGGACGTGGCTTTTTAGGGTCCATCTGTTTGACTAGAGACATGACAATGACAGTAAACACTGCAATTGCCGGCATCGATGACCGGTCAAATACAAATACAAGTACAAATACGAAGTACCTCGTAGCCCTTGATGTAGACGGCACGCTGGTTGACCACGACGGCAACATGACCGACGGGGTCCGCGACGCGGCCAGGGCCGTGGTTGACGCAGGCCACCACGTGATCATCGCGACGGGCCGCTCACTAGGTGCACTCCTTCCCATCGTGGAGATGATCGGCCTGCGCTCAGGTTACGGTGTCTGCTCCAATGGTGGCGTCACCATCCGCCTAGACCCCGATCTGGTCGACGGCTATGAGGTCATTGACCGCGTGACCTTCGATCCGGCCCCCGCACTTAATGCGCTCAGGGACCGTGTGCCCGGCGCCCGTTTCGCCCTTGAAGATGCAGAAGGCAACTTCCTAGCAACGTCCCGCTTCCAGGATGACAGCTTCGGTATTGAGGCCCGCGGCGTCGACTTCCACCACCTTCTAGAGGCCAAAGCCGTACGCGTTGTGGTCAACAGTGCCGAGGCGAGCACGCAACAATTCGCCGATGCCATCGCCGCCGCCGGGCTTAGCGGTGTCACCTACGCGATTGGGTGGAGCGCATGGCTGGATATTGCGGCCGCCGGTGTCACCAAGGCCTCGGCGTTGGAGGTGCTGCGTACTTCCCTCGAGGTAGACAGCGCCCTGACGGTGGCCATCGGTGATGGCTCGAATGACATTGAGATGCTCCGCTGGGCCGGTCGCGGCGTGGCCATGGGGCAGGCTGAGGCTGAGGTCAAGGAAGCCGCTAACGAGGTGACAGCCTCCGTGTACGACGACGGTGCTGTCGCCATCTTGCGCAGCCTGGTCTAGTCCCCACGCCCTCCCGAAGCTGAGCCGCTGGCGCGTCTCCGCTTCGGGGTCCTCGGGCGCGTGGGCCCAACACACTGGCCCCACCCGGTCCTTTAGGAGCGGCCTTGGTGCAAGGCCTTCGTTTCGGCTTTATCAATGCTTACGTGGTGCTTGCGTTCCGTCTCCGAACCGACGCCGTTGATGGAGTTCAGCACGGCATTGAGCGGCATCAGCGGGAACAGGACCGTGCGCAGGAACATGAGCCATCCGTTGCGCCAGAATCCTGGGGCAGAGCCGTCCCGCAGTTTCACCAGCCGGGTGCCGGCCAGAAGCGTGCCGAGGGTATTCCCGCCGGCACAGCAGAAGCCGTAAAACCAGGGGAACAGCAGCCACACCGTGATGCCCACAAAAATGCCGGCTCCGATACTTCCAGAGCCCTTTGTGGCACTGGCGGCGACGGCGATGACCGGCACAAGCACAACCAGTAGGTCTACTGCCCACGCGGCAACTATCCTGCGGTCCGTGGCGCGCACGCCCCAACTGCCGTTACGGAAGGGCGCGGTACGGTTTCCGCTCCAGGCACCGATTCCGGCCTGGGGCTGCTGGGCGGGCGCGGTCACTGTAGTCCCTTTTCCACAAGGCCGACGACGGCCTGGCGGGCCGTTGCCGCCGCTACGGGAGTCAGATCAAGTTTCACGGCGCCGTCCACGGGGCGTGACGACAGCGACAACAGCTGTCCGGCTGTTGTGTATAGCGTGTAGTTGGCGAAAGTCTCTTCCTCCAGGCTCACGCCCGTGATTGAGGTGACGCCTAGGGCTCCTGCCAAGACGGTGCCTGCCTGCTGCTGGAACTCCTCAACTGTGAACGACGAGGTTTCCCCGTCCGCGGACTCCACACCGGCCGCATTGGCCAGCTCCATGATGTGCGTGGGGAAATCGGCGCGGGTGGCCAGCATGAACGTGTGGGAGCCTGCGTTGTCCAACAGTTCCTCCAGGACCACGTCGCCATGGACGTAGCCGTAAAGCCACACGGTTCCGGTCTCTTTTTTCAGCTCTGCCGTGATGATCCGTTCTCCGGTGCGCCGCAACGCCATGACGCCGGTGATCTCGTCGTTGGCGGCGAGGCCGCTGGGCTGCAGATCCTCACCAAGGATCAGCGGAAAAGCAGCGCCGCTGGTGAGTAGGCCACGCAGGGCCACATTGCAGGCCAATTCCCGCTGATCTTGATGCTCATCCAGCCAGGGTAGGGCAGTCATCTGTTCACGGTTGATGCCGTCTAGGGCAACGATGGCCTCATCGGTAAGCGTGGGAAGCTGGAACTCCGGATCGTCGATGCGTGCCAGCAAGGCTTGGGCACAGTTGTAGTCGCGCTCGGTCCAGGTGATCTCAGGCTGTTCTGTCATGCGAAAAGCCCTCCAAGGCTCTTGACGGGATTGGACAGGAAGTCCTTGGCGCCGTCAACGGCGCCGCTGACGGCATTCTTTGCTCCATCAACTACGTTACCAACCGCGGCGGTTGTGTGGTTCCAACCTTCAGTGGCTTTGTCACCGATCCACTTTCCGGCGGCCTTGCCCCACTCGCTGTCGGCAATCATGTTACCCAGCGCCCAGCCTCCGGCAATGACTCCTGCGCCCACCAGCACCGCGATACCGACGGGGTTCGCAACGGCGCCAACAGCGATCAGAATAGACCCGGCCGCGCCAATGACGCCGAGTCCGCCAGCGATGCGGTCGCCGACTCCGCGCCACCCATCATGTCCGGGATCAATCATGTCTCGGATTCCGCTGTAAATGCCCAGCGGAGCAAGCAGCGGTCCGGCAAACCGCCCAAAGGCGCCGATCAGCTTTCCGGCCTTGCCTAGGAACTGGCCCGTTGCGCCAAGCTTGCCCAGCAGCCCGCCCTCGGCCTGGAAGGTTTTGAAGGCGTTGTACGCCTGACCAAACTGCTTCCACTGCTTGCCGGCGAGGAACGTGGCGTGCTCCCTGAAGTTGCTGATGAAGCCCTTGATGCCCAAGGCGATGCCTATCGCCTTGCCGCCAAGTCCAAGAAAATCGAGGGTTTTTGCAATGAAGCTCTTGTCGTCAGTATTTCCGCCACTGCCCGGGCCGCTGCCGTCCATACTTCCGACGGAACTCGCCGTTTCCTGCTCCTGGGCATTCCTGCGCAGCAGGTCTGCAGCCTCCTGCAATGACCGCGACGTCGCCGCGATGGCGGGGCGGTGCGAGGAGTTCCAGGTTTGCCGGAACCGCTCTGCGTCCGGTCCCCGCCAGCCGTGCGATTGGTTCACCGCGCTGGAGAGGGCCTGGGCCTGCTGAATCAAGGCGTGGGAGGCCTTATCCATGGTCTTGGCGAAATCGCGCAGATCTGCGATGTCTGCGCCTAAAAATCCGTCCATGGCGGTCCTTTCAAAGGGAGGGTGCCCTGCAGCGACTGGGAACTACAAGGGTGGGGAAGTCAACGGCCCCAGTTTATGGGGCTGCCCCCAAGACCACCATGGGCACAACTACCCCACGCCCTCCCCGAAATGCAATGAGCCGTCAGGTAATGCCGTTATGGATCTATGTTTCGGGCATTATCTGACGGCTCAACGTCGTTCTGGGGGAGGAGTAGGGATTAGTGCTCGAGTGCCTCGAAGCGCTTGATGGAGGCTTCGAGCTCAGCTTCGGCAGCTGCGCGGTCGGCCCAGCCCTCGGCCTTGACCCACTTGCCGGGCTCCAGGTCCTTGTAACGGGTGAAGAAGTGCTCGATCTCCTTGACCAGGAATTCATCAACGTCGGACAATTCCTGGATGTGGTCGTAGCGCTTGTCGTCAACAACGCACAGAACCTTGGCGTCGCCGCCGCCGTCGTCGGTCATGTTGAATACGGCGATGGGGCGGGCATCCACAACAACGCCGGGGTGCAGGTCAAAGTCCTGCAGCATGACGAGGGCGTCCAAAGGATCGCCATCTTCGCCAAGAGTGTTGTCGAAGAAGCCGTAGTGGGTGGGGTACGCCATGGAGGTGAACAGCACGCGGTCCAGGCGGACGCGGCCGGTCTCGTGGTCAACTTCGTACTTGACTCGTGATCCGCGGGGGATCTCGATGGTGACGTCGTGCTTCATCGTTATGCTCCTCATGAGGGTGGTGCGCGCGGCCAGACGCGGCCGTGCACGTAAATTCCGTCTAGTATGAGGATATAGGCGCTTTCGTTGCGCTAAAAACCCGCCCGGAATTTCCGGGCCCACTCTTGTCATTTTCCCGCCCCATGTGGTGTGCCGGGACCCTCCGCGAAGGAACTGCCTGCTCAATGGGACGCACGTCAAGAGTTGTGACGGGCGGGTTGCTCATATGCTCCTTGGCCGCCGTGAGTGTTCCCGCCGGCCTGCAGCTTGTACCCGCCTTCCTCCCGCAGGATCCCGCGGCCGTTGCCGTTCTGCCGGCGGCCCAGAAAACCCCCGCCGCCTTGGGTGAGGTTGCCGGGGTGGATCCCTTGGTTTCTACGGCGCCCCTGCCCGACGCCGCAACTCTTGCCACGGATCTGAAGAAGGCGTTGACCTACGACGCCGCAGGTACTTTCGGCATGTATGTCGCCGACGCCGTGACCGGCCAGGCAATATTTTCCCAGGACGGTGAGACCGCCAAGACTCCCGCGTCAAACCTGAAGCTGCTGACGGCCGCTGCCGCGCTAAGGACGCTGGGTACGGATACCCGGTTCAGCACCTCAGCCGTTTCGGGAGCGACGCCCAATGAAATTGTGCTGCTTGCCGGCGGAGACGCCATGCTGGCTGCCGGGGAGAGCGATGCTGACGCGGCTATGGGTCACGCCGGTCTGGCCACCCTGGCCCAGCAGACGGCGACGGCGCTCGCAGCCGCCGGTGTCAGCGGCCCGGTAACGCTCGTCATCGATGACACACTGTTTACTGGCGCGGCACTGAATCCCAAGTGGACCGACGGTGACGTTGACGCTGGCGAAATTGCACCGATTTTCCCGATGGCATTGAATGCCGGACGTGTTGCTCCCGAGGTTTTGACCGGGGGCCGCCCGCAGGATTCAGCCGTTTCCGTTGCGGAGGCCTTCGCCAGCGCACTGGAAGGCGCCGGAGTGTCCACTACTGGTGCCATTTCGCGAGGGACCGCCCCGGCTTCCACTGCTTCCGCTGAGGCTTCCGCAGCCCCCGGCCAGGCCCAGCCAGGCGCGGTGCTGGCGTCGGTCAGTTCTGCCACGGTGGCTGAGCAGACCCAATACATGCTGGCCGAGTCCGATAACTATGTGGCCGAGGTCCTTGGCCGGATGGTGGCCGTGAAGTTGGGTCTTGAGGCAACCAACGACGGCGCCGTGGCCGCCGTCCGCCAAGTTGTTACCGAGCTGGGGCTGCCACTGGATGGTGTTGTGACAACAGATAACTGTGGCCTAGCGACGGGCAATCTGATCAGCCCCGAAAAGTTCGTGACGCTGCTGAGCCTGATGTTGGCAGATCCCGCCGCGGACATCGGCCAGGCACTGCCGGGGCTTCCCATTGCCGGGCTGACCGGGTCCTTGGACAAGCGCTTTAGTAGTTCTTCCTTGCTCGACGGCGCCGGGGTGGTCCGCGCTAAGACCGGTTCCCTGAACCAGGTGACATCGCTATCCGGTTACGTCATTAACAGCGACGGCAGACTTCTGGTTTTTTCGATTCTCGGCAATGGCCTGACAGGTGGTGCCGCAGCCGCTCGTCCTGTGGTCGATGCGGCCGCGGCAGTCCTGGCCCGCAGCTAGATAGCCCGTCTTAGCTACCCGTCTTAGCTAGCAAGGGCCTTCTTCAAGGCCTCGCCGCGCTGGTTCAGGAAGGTAGTAAGGGTCGCCGACTTTTCCTTAACCGCGTCCTGAGTTAGATCGTCACTTACCGGAATCGACGCCGTGATGGTCGTCAAGAGCGACGTCCCCTTTCCATCGGTGAACACCGTTGTGTAAAGCGCCTGGTAGGCCGACTTGTAGAGCTTCTTGAAAGTCTCCGAAGCCAGGAAACGGGTCTTGAGCGTGTTCCCGCCAAGTCCACCAGCGGCACCACCCTTGCCGCCGCCCATGGACATGGACTCGTCCGGGCTGGCTGTGGCGTTGCCGCTCAGGGCCGAGTTTAGATCCCACGAGATGACGGTGAACTTTTTCGTGCCGAGGTCATAGTAGAGGTAGTAATTCTGGCCGGGGCCGGCCATGTCATCGGAGTTGGCCAACAGGTTCTGCATAGCCGTGTATTTTGCGAAGGAATCCACGTCAACCCATGTAGCCAGTTCGGCGTCAAAGGTGGCATCGTCAGCCTCATCGAGCCACTTCAGGAAGCTGACAATGGGTTTGGCGTCCTGATCGTCGGTCTTGTTCAACTGCTTGAACTGGTCCTCGTAGGTGGCCAAGTCATCTCCCTGGTAGGAGAATTTGGAATCGGCATCGGCCTTGAAGAGGACACCATTTCCGTCCAAGAGGCCCTCAGCGTAGGTCTCCTCAGGATTTTCTAGCAACAACCGGGTTTTTGTTGCCGAGCCGTTGACCGAGTAGGTGGTGTAGGCGTACCGCTGGGTTATTTGGTCCGTTGCTGCCGTCAGTGAAAGCGCCAAGGCCTCGTTGATAACAGGTGATCCCGGGCGTAGTGCCAGCTGGGTCAGTCCTTCATATTGGATGCCATCAACGTACTTGTCGAAACGAATCAGCAACGGCAAGCTAGCCGGATCGTCCGAAGAGATGTTAGCGGAATCTCCCATTCCGCCCATCCCACCCATATTCGCCATATCGGTCGGCATATCCGTTGGCATGGTGCCGTCGAAACCTTCCGGAGGCGATATGCCGGCCATGTCGGTTGGCATATCGGTGGGCATGGTGCCATCGGTTGTTCCGCCGGGGGCCATTCCGCCGCCACCGAATGTTTTGCCACCCAGTGACATGAGTGTCGAGTTTCCTTTCAAGCGGACGCCTACGTTTTTGATCAATGTGCCGTCGATCGTGATGTCTGCGGTGATCCACGACTTGTCGGATTCGTTCGAGTAGTTCGCGATCATTTCCGTGTAGTCGTCCTCGTTCCAGACAATGCTCACCGCGTGTGGGACGCTGGCGTCGAAGAGAGTGACAGATCCGGTGATGGAGGTATCGCTCTTACCCGCGGCCGAGCTAGCCGAGCTAGTTGACGAGCTGGAGCAGCCTGTTACAGCCAGCGCAGCAGCGGCGACGGACCAAGCCAGGATGTTACGTCGGCTGGGTCCTGCAAGTGATTTTTTATTCATGGCACTTTCTCTAAGTTGATTCATATTATTAGCGCTGTCCCATTCCGCCACCGCTGGTGTATTCGCCAGCCGTAGCCGTTGTCACTTCCGTGGCACCGGTGGCGGAACCCGTACCGAGCCCAGCTTCAACATCAGCCGTGCCGCCGGTAAGGACGGTGTATTGTTCGCCAGCCGTAAGGTCAGCGCTCGAGAAGACGATTGAGGAGGTTTGCTTGGTGGTCACAAACGTTGCGACAACGGTTCCCGTTGAGTCGGTGATCTGAACGGTTGTTCCGGCGGCCACAGCGGAGTCAAAGGTGATCTGAAGGCCGGACTGGGTTGAGGTCTCACTGGGAGTCACAACCATTCCGGCGCTGCCTGCCGCGGCGATGGTGCCGCCAGTGACAGTCAGATCACCGTTGACGTCCAGGGCACCATTGCCGTCGGATGACGGCCCGTTGACAACAATGGTTCCGCCGCTGATGGAGGCGTTGCCGTTGGAGTCCAAACCGTCGCCTTCCGCGTTGATTGTGATGGTGCCGCCGGAGATATCTAGGGAGAAGTCGCCCACGGTGTCCATGCCGCCACCGCCCATGCCGCCTTGCTGGCCACCTTGTGCTGACTCAGCAGCAGTATCGGTGGTTGTTGTGGACCCGCCGGCGGCATTGAGGCCGTCGTCGTTGGAGGTGATATTCACGGTGCCGCCCGAGATGGAGATGTGGGGGGCCGCGAGACCTTCTTCGGACTCTGAAACGGTTGCGGTGCCGTCGCTGATGGTCAGCGTTGTGGCTGCCTTGATGCCGTGATCCCCGGCTGCCACATTCAGTGTTCCGCCGGCTACCAGGAGCCAGCCGTTGTCTGTTTCGGTGCTGTTGGTGGACTTAACACCGTCGCCGCCTGCGGTCACCGAATAGGCGCCGTCGAGCAGAACCGTGTAGTCCTTGCCCTTGATGCCATCATCGGCTGCCTTGACGGTGACATTTCCAGCGGCAAGCACTAGTCCGTCCTGGGAGACAATGCCATCGGCGTAGTTGCCGTTGACGGCCAGCGTGCCCGTTCCGGCGATAGTGAGGTCTGCCAAGGAGTAGACGGCGGCGTTGGCGGCATCCGTTCCCGTGGCCGTGTAGCTCGAGGCGTCGCTGAGGGTATTGGTGGTGCCATCTTCAAGGAAGAGCAACACCTCGTTGGCGCTTTTAATATCAACGGCCGAGCCGGTTGAACTGGTTACCGTGGCATTGTCCAAAATAATGCGCACTACATCTTCTTCTCCCGCAGCGACTACCAGCTCGCCATCGGCCAGCGAGCCGGAGACCCGGTATGTTCCGCCGGCGGTGATGGTCACCGTGTTGCCATCAACCGAAACGGCATCTGCGTTGGTACCCGAGGCTGCGGTGGAACCGTCGGCCAGAGTCACCGTGGTTTCTTTGGCAGCATCCCACGTAAGGTCGTCGGCATCGTAGTGGGTTGAGTCGGCGATGCTGCTGGCCAGCTCGGCCGTCGTTCCGCTGGTGACCACGCTGGTGGCCGACGACTCGGCAGCGGAGGTGGAATCCGCCGTCGAACTTGAGGACTGGGCTGAACAGCCTGCCAGGGCCAAGGCCAGGGCGAGTGCCGCTACGGAGGTGACGCGTTGTGCTCGGGAGAAGAAGTTCATCGTGTGTTCCTTATCGGTTCGGGGGTTGCGGCATGTTGAGGCTTAGTGCGCGGTGCCAACGATTGGCCGGCAGGTGCGGCATGAGGGTGGCCATGCCGGTGGCAAATTTTGAGATGCGGGAGGGTCGGATGCCGTTCCTCCATAAGTGTTTGTCGAGCTGGCCGGGGGCGGAGCCGGATTTCGTCTCCACCACGAGTTGATCCGTCATGATCAGCGGATCCGCTCCAGGCAGTGACCACGCAACGTTCACATCGATCGTGGCCCGGCTGTTGGAAGCCGGCAGGTACAGGGTGATCCGCCCGTAGACCGTTTCCAGCACGGGAGACAGGTTGACCGGCGGTGCCTGGCCCGTTCCTAGGAGTGTCTCGGTGATGTAGGCCGCGCCCTCATCCGTAATGGTGGAGCGATCGGCAAGGTCGTAGGGAATACGTTCCTTGACGGTGGCGCTACGGGAGCCCTCCGTTTTGACTTCGAGGAAGCTGACGCCGCTGTCGAGGTAGCTTCGGGTGCGGATCTTGTAGCGTCGTCGCCGGCCGTAAGCGGCCAGGTGGTAGCTGTCCAGCCCCGGGGTATCGAAGTACACGGAATCGTAAGGGAAGATCTGCAGGCCGTTGGTGTCCAAGACCTGCATCTCAGCGTCAAAACTGTTGAAAATCTCCGTGAACTTGTCCACCGGGACCAGATATTTGCGGTCAATTCTGGTCTGTAACGCCGCGGTGGTGTTGAGATCCTCAAGATTGATGGTTGGCAGCGTGTCCAGCCGGGGGCTGAGGGTGCTCTGGTAGCTGAGTTTCACTAGGCACCTACCTGATCAAAGTTCCGGCCCGCTGCTGGGGGGAGCTGCTCCAGGAGCGGCCCCCGTGGGCCCGATTCCTGCTTGCTGTAGACGCCAACTTCGAAACGGACATCTACGTGGGTCTTGTCGTTGACCAGATCAAGGCACTGAACAATAACGGTGTGGACGGTGCCGCCAAGGACCTCTTCCAGCCGAGCCTTCAGAACTTCCGGATCGGCGATGGCCTGATCTAGGATGACGCTCTGTTGACGGTAGGCCGGGAGAACGCGGGGGTTGTCACCGATGAACATGACAGCAAGGATCAGCGCCATCAGCGAAAGCGAGAGCCACAGCGGATCAACACCAAGTCCGGCAATCAGGCCAAGTGCCAGCGCCGAGAAGTAATAGGCCACCTCGTGCTGGGACAGTTCCGTGGAGCGCAGACGGATGATCGAGAGGACACCGAACAAGCCAAGGCCAAGTCCGACGCCAGCGCCCGAGCTCGAGAGGGCCGTTGCCACGGCCAGAACGCCAACGTTGATACCGAGGTAGGAGACCACCAGGTCGCGGCGCCGGTGCCGGCGCAGATACATGCCAAATGTCAGCACCATAATTGCCACAAGATCGGCGGCCACGAATATCCAAGCGTTCATAATTGTCTCCAAATTCAAGGTTCTAAAGGGGTTCTATAACTAGACTTCCGCGTGAAGCTGTGCTGAATCTGTGACGGTGGACAGCTGGGCTTGTGAATATATATTCGTTGCCGATTTCTCTTCTTTGGCGGTGGCCCGCTCTCGGAACAGGAACCGTTTTTGGACGGCGAAGCTGAGCAGGAACAGCACTATCTCGGTCAGGATCTTGGCCGGCAATGCTGGCAGGCCGGCCTCCGTGAAGCTGATGAGGAGCCCATAATTGGCGCCCAGCAGGACCACCACCAGGGCAAAGTAGCGCAGCGCTGTTCCTTTGAGTGGGGCGGATCGCCCTTCAGGGAAAACGAGGCGCCGGTTGACGGCGAAGTTGGCAGCTGAGCTGATGGCCCTAGCGCCCACTACGGCCATCCACAGGGATCCTGTGGCGGCCATGAGGACAAGGAAAGCGACCGTGTCCACCAGGAACCCCATGAACGATGACATGGAGAACTTCAAGAGTGGTGCGTAGATCCGCAGGGAGTCACGCAGGGGGCGGAAATGTGATGACTCATTCTCGGAGATATAGATGGTGGCGATGCTGACGCTTTCGAAGGTGTAACCCGCCGAGCGGGCTTCCAGCAGAACATTGAGCTCATACTCATAGCGGTCCCCGCGCACGGACAGCAGCCAGGGAAGTAGCTGGGCCGGGTAGCCCCGTAGACCCGTTTGGGTGTCACGAAGCCAGGTGCCGGTTGCCAAGGCAAAGAAGAACCGCGTGGCAGAGTTACCGAAACTGCTCCGCAGCGGAACTTGGCCACTGAAATGCCGCTCACCTAAAACAATGGAATTGTTGGGCTCAACTGCCTGAGCAACGCGGAGAATGTCTGTTACGCAATGCTGGCCGTCGCTATCGGCACACACCACATCGTGACCGGGCAGGTTGGCGGCGATGTAACTGAAACCTGTTTTAAGTGCCTGCCCTTTGCCGTGATTATGGGGGTAACCGATGACTATGGCGCCAAGGGTTTCCGCCTGCCGAAAGATTGCTTCGAAGCGTGGACCGCTGCCGTCGTCAACAATCACAATTTTTATTCCGGTGCCGGAATCATTCAGTGCGTGGATCAGCTCGGGGAGTTTTTCATCGGGTTCAAAGGAGGGGATTAAGATGATCATCGCTGCCTACTTCGCTAAGTAAAGGATGTCGGAGGTGCCGCGTTCCTGGTTCTTGCCCAGGGGGTTGTTCACAAGCGAGCCGTTGAAGTACATGGTTGAGGATCCGCCGCCGTCAATGTTGTACGCCGTGGTGGCGCCCTGATCGAGCATGATCTGGGCGAGATCAGGGATGGTGACACCCGCGCTGTACCCGGTGGAGCGGCCATCCACCACAACGAAGACCAGCTGATTGGTGCCAATGAAACCAACCGCCGTTCGCGGCTGAAGTCCCTGAATGGAGTGGTTGCCAAAATTGGTGTCAACTTCGATGCTGTCGATGCCGGCCTTGACGGCGCCGTTCTCAATGAGTGAGGGACCGAAGGAGAGCGTGTTCCATACACCGTCAGCCACGAGGGTTGCGGCATCTGTTGCCGTCTCGTCGTAAACCTTGACCGTGCCATCGCGGTAGAAGGCAAGGCCGTCCCTGGCGCCGGCGTCGCGGTAAGCGACGCCGTTGCGAATCACGATTCCGGTATCGCGGAAGCCATAGTAGTCACCATTGATGGCGAAGATGGCGTCCTTGCTCGCGGCAATGGCGGAGGTGGTTTCGGTGATGTTTTCCCCGAAGCTGTTCTGCGCGAACGCGGATTTCAATGCCGTCGCGTCGGTCAGATCGATCTTCGCCGTGAAGTAGTTCAGCGTTGAATCGCCGCTCCCGGTGGTGACCTGTTCAATGGCGAGAGTTGCGTTTGCGGACGTGAAACCGTTGTCACTAACGACGCTGGCAGCATCGGATGCGCTTGTCGCGGCGGCGCTCGCCGTGGTGCTGGATTCTGACGTGACCGCGCTGGCCTCGTAAGCGTCGACGTCAGTGATTTCAACGTGCTCCACGACGAACCGGTCAAGGGCCCAAGCCGTGGCCCCGCCGGCGGAGAGAAGCAATCCAAGGGCCCCGCCTAGGACAACGCGTCGACTTGGGGATTTCTTGGCACCGGCGGCAACGGGTGCTTGCTCTGCGGATAGTTGCTCTGTGGGGATCTGCTCTGTTGGGCCTGTGGGAGAAGAAGAATTGTTCATACTTCTTTTTTACGCAGGCACCCTGTGCCGTTTGCATCCCCTACCTTGTGCTGAAGCTGTGAGCCTTAGTTGGTGTGCTCCTGGACCGGCAGCTGGAGCATAAAGCACGTCCGGCCGGGGACGCTGGTTACGGTGATGGTGCCTTGATTCGCCTCCGCCAGGGCATCGACAATGGCCAAGCCCAGCCCCGAACTGTTGCTTCCGTTACTGCTGGCACGCGCGGCATCGGCCCTGCTGAATCGCGTGAATATTCGATCGAGGAACTCTTGGGGAATGCCTTCTCCGTTGTCCTCGATGGACAGCGCTGCCATCCCCTTGGCAGCTGTCAAGCTCACTTGAATGTGGGTGCCGGCAGCTGTGTGCTTTGCCGCGTTCGAGAGGAGGTTGATGATGATTTGCCGCACCTCGGCTTCCACGGCAAACACCAGGACCGGCTCCTCGGGGAGTTGCAAAGCCCACGTGTGGTCCTGTGCCGCAACTCTGCTGTCCTGCGTGGTTTCCATCAACAAGTCCGTCAGGTCAACGGAGTCCGGTGCTCCCCGTTGGCCTTCATCAAGCCGGGCCAGGAGCAGCAGGTCTTCCACCAATGCGGACATACGCCGGGATTCACTGTCCACCCGACGCAGCGCAGAGGATCCGGATGGGGTCAGCTTCTCGCTCAAGAGGACAAGCTCTGTGTAGCCGCGGATGGAGGTGAGGGGAGTACGAAGTTCATGGCTGGCATCGGCGACGAACTGACGCACCTTCACCTCGGCGGCATGGCGGGCCGCAAAGGAGCGGGTCAGGTGGTCCAGCATGTTGTTGAATGCCACGCCCACATCACCAATTTCGGTGCCGGGTGCCGAAGCCATAGGAGGGATGCGCACGTTGATGGGCGCTTCTCCCGAGTCCAGTGGCAGTGAAGCAACAGTGGTTGCCACGGCGGAAAGTTCATCTAGGGGACGCAGGGAGCGCCTAATGATGATGGTCCCAACCAAACCGATCAAGGCCAGACCAGCCGTGGAAACGATCACCGTTGTCCACGCAAGGGAGTTCAGGGTTGAATCCCGCTCCGCGGTGGGGAATCCCACCACGAGTTTCCCTCCCGTGGGCATGAACGTCGAGGACGCGGACAGCCGGTAGGTGCCGATGGAGAGGTCCATTTCGGTGGCCTCGCCGGTGGTGGGCAGGTGCTGGATTTGCCGTAGATCCGCGGAGGTCAGGGCGATGGCGGAACCATCTGACTGGACGACAGAAGAGTCGATGACGGTGGTTGGCGAAATGCTCTGGGAGAACAGCGCCAATAGCGTTCCTGGCCGCTGGCCCCGGGTGTCCAGTGGATTGGGCTGCCCACTGGGTAGCGATGACAGCCCATCGGCGTTAACGACGGAACCTTGCGGCCGGTCTTTGGGGCCTGCGGAGCGTGCCGCCGATTCGTGGAGGCTGCTGTCGATTTGTTCTGTGAGATATGTGTTCATGGCCAGGTGGCTCACGATTCCAATCGTGGCGCAGATAGCGGCAAGCAACGCCAGGACAGCGAGAATCAATTTGGTCCGCAGCCTGTGGGTTCGCTGTCTCCGCACACCGGGTTGCGCCTCGGCGCTGATGGGACCAGTCACTAATTGGCCGGCTTAAGGACGTAGCCCACGCCGCGGACGGTGTGAATCATGGGGGTGCGACCGGCGTCGATCTTCTTGCGCAGGTAGGAGATGTAAAGCTCTACGATGTTCGCCTGACCACCAAAATCGTAGTGCCACACTTGATCGAGGATTTGGGGTTTGCTGACCACACGCCGCGCGTTTTCCATGAGGTAGCGTAGCAACTCCCACTGGGTGGCGGTCAGATCGATGTCCGTGCCGCCGCGGGTGACCTCGCGAGTGTCAAAGTTCAGGACCAGATCGCCCACCACAATCTCGGCGTTGTCTGAGGACGCAATTCCGGAGCGTTGTACCAAGCGATGCAGGCGCAGCATGACCTCCTCCATGCTGAAGGGCTTGGTGACGTAGTCATCGCCACCCGCAGCCAGCCCGGCAATCCGGTCATTGACGCCGTCGCGGGCCGTCAAGAAAAGGGCCGGGATGTCCGTGGCGAACTCACGGATCTTTCCCAGCGCCTCGATCCCGTCCATTCCGGGCATCATGACATCAAGGACCAGTACGTCCGGGCGGAAGGTGCGCGCAGTGCGAACGGCCTCGGCGCCGTCGCCCGCCGTGGCAACTTCCCACCCCGCCATACGCAGGCCCATGCTGATCAGTTCCGACAGGCTCGCTTCATCATCGACAACCAGGGCGCGGATGGGGCTGCCATCCGGGTGCGACAGCGGCGGCAGGTCGGTGAAGGAAATCCGCGGGTTCTGCGTCATGAACGTGAGTCTTTCGTAAAGGCCGGCCCTGGTGTGACCTGCATCTGGTGGTTCCAACAGTAATTGCCCGCGGCTCAAGGCGGCGGCCTTTCAGTTGCTTTTATCTCAGTGTGACCGGCAATTCTAGGCCGCATCTAGTCCGATCCTGTGCTTCAGCTGTGAGGTGTCGGCCAGCTTTCAGGCATCTGTGGTCTGATGGTATTTATGACTCCGCAGAGCAAAACTACATCCACGCAGCTGCCCAGCATGATCAATTGGGAACTTGCCGCAAAGACGGCCGCAAACTTGACGCCGGCCGGGCCCCCGCTGAAGGGATCGGAGATTTCCTCGGCCGTAGAAAACCTGCGGCTCATGGCGGAGAAGTCCGTGCCACACGTTCACGAAATCAGCCGGCTCGAAGCGGCCAAGGATCTTCGCGATTCCGAGGTGCTGGTGGTAGACAGGGCCTCCTGGGCCAAGGCCAACACCCAGAGTTTCGCCGTCATGATGGATCCGGTTTTACGTGCAGTTGCAGCCAAACAAGCCGGTTCCGCACAGGGAAGCAGTAACGCGCTTAGTGCCACGGTGACGGGCGCCCAATTGGGCGGTTTGTTGGCCTTCATGTCCAGCAAGGTCCTTGGCCAGTACGATCCCTTTGCAGCCTTGGCGCCTACCCGTTCCGCCGAGCAACAGGCATCCGGCGGGCGTTTGCTGCTGGTAGCTCCCAATATCATTACTGTCGAACGTGAACTCAAGGTCGACCCGTCCGATTTCCGGCTTTGGGTGTGCCTGCACGAACAGACGCACCGCGTGCAGTTTGCGGCCGCACCATGGCTGAGACATCACATGCTCAGCGAGATCGAGAAGCTCGGATCGCTCCTAGTGGGAGACTCGGAAAAATTTGGCGAACGGCTCCTTGAGACAGTGAAGTCCATGGGATCCAAGCCATCTGGGGTCAAGTCATTGGGGACCGAGGGTGCCACGAAGGATCCCAGCCGCGGTGGCG
Source organism: Arthrobacter sp. TWP1-1 (assembly GCF_049897845.1). Lineage (NCBI taxonomy): Bacteria > Bacillati > Actinomycetota > Actinomycetes > Micrococcales > Micrococcaceae > Arthrobacter > Arthrobacter sp. TWP1-1. The sequence continues at coordinate 11,756 of NZ_JAFCXC010000007.1, read as the reverse complement.
TCCTGGATCTGCTGCAAAATCCCGAGCAAAAGGCCGCACTTTCACATCTGACGGCCGTCATGAGCCTCCTGGAAGGCCACGCAAACGTTGTTATGGATGGCGTTGACCAGCGCATTGTGCCCACTGTGCGCACCATTCGCCAGCGTTTCAACGGACGGGGCAAAGACCGTGGCGTGATTGAAAAGTTCATCCGCAACCTCATCGGCCTGGACGCGAAAATGCGCCAGTACAGTGACGGGGCAAAATTTGTCCGCGACGTTGTGGCCGTGGCCGGAATGGACGGCTTCAATAACGTCTGGACAAAGGCGGAGAACCTGCCGACGGAACCGGAAATCCACAACGCCCGGCTCTGGATTGAACGGATGGGTCTGTAGATGGAAACCGCCATTACACCCCACGACCATCGCCGCGCCCGCGGTCGTCTTGACCCCACGGTTGGCAAGGCACGGGCCATGGTGGGAGAGCTTTTGGGTCTGAAAACCACCGGTAAGAACCGCCCCGTTGACAATCCGCCCCTTATTTTGGTGGGGTGCAGCGGTGGGCCGGACTCGCTGGCGCTGGCAGCCGTCTGCGCATTCTTCGCAACTCGCGGCGAAGTTCGCGTAGGCGCCGTGGTGGTTGACCACCAGATGCAGGACGGCAGCGCCGAGGTGGCTCAGGAAACCGCGGACCAGCTGCGTGGTCTGGGCCTTGACCCGGTCATGGTGCGCACCGTTGATCTCCAGCACGACGGCGTTGGCCCGGAGGCGGCAGCCCGCGCCGCCCGCTTTGGCGCACTTGAGACGGCGGCACGAGAATCCGGCGCCCAGAATGTCCTGTTGGGACACACCCTGGATGACCAGGCCGAGTCCGTCCTCTTAGGGTTGGCCCGGGGCTCGGGAACCCGCTCACTGGCCGGCATGCGTGAACGTCGCGGAATCTACCTTCGTCCCTTCCTTGCCCTGCGCCGCCATGAGACATTGGCCATATGTGAAGCGCTCGCCTTGGCACCGTGGCACGATCCCACCAACCAGGATCCGGCCTATCTGCGGGTCCGGGTCAGGAACAACGTCATCCCTTATCTTGGCGCCGAGTTGGGCCCGGGGATCGCCGAATCCCTTGCAAGGTCAGCGAACATTTTGGGACATGACGCCGATTATCTGGACGAGTTGGCGGCTGTTGAATACAACAGAATGGCCCTCCGTGGCCCGCTGTCTGCAGATGGCAATGTTGCGGGAAATGACGCGGGAAATGGCGCCGAAAATGGGACAGAAGCTACCGGCGTGCAGGAAATCGCCCTGTCCGAAGATGGTCTGAGGGGACTGGCTCCGGCCCTGAGGATGAGGGTGTTGGCGCTGGCCGCCGTCGAACTTGGGGGAGTGCAACCAAGCCTGGAACGGCTCGGCTCCGCCGAAAAACTCCTCGAGCGGAAGGGCTCCGCCGGACCGGTGCAATTAGCCGGAAAAGTCAGCGCCTGGCGAATCTCACGGAACCAGGGCGTTCCCCACGATGGCCCCGGCTATGGGAAGCTAGTTCTTAGACGCAGCACGTAAGCGCCCAATAGTACTAAAACCAGTACCAAAACCTTCACAATCAGGAGTCATTGGTGGATTCACAAGACGTCCAAGCCGATCTTAAGCACGTTCTTTATACCAAGGAACAAATCCAAACCCGCGTCGCCGAACTGGCCGCACAGATTGACGCTGACTACCAGGACCGCGATGTCCTCCTCGTCGGTGTACTCAAGGGCGCTGTCATGGTCATGGCCGACCTGTCCCGGGCGCTGCACAGCCACGTCACGATGGACTGGATGGCAGTTTCCTCCTACGGCTCCGGCACCCAGTCCTCTGGTGTTGTACGGATCCTCAAGGACCTCGAAACCGACCTCATGGGCAAGCACGTGCTCATCGTCGAGGACATCATCGACTCCGGCCTGACCCTGTCATGGTTGCGCGCCAACCTGATGTCACGCGGCCCGGCCTCCGTTGAAATCTGCACCCTGCTGCGCAAGCCCGCAGCAGCAAAGGTAGAGATCGACGTCAAGTACGTTGGCTACGAGATCCCCAACGAATTCGTTGTCGGTTACGGCCTGGACTTCGCTGAGAAGTACCGCAACTTGGACTTCATCGGTACCTTGGCACCGCACATCTACGAGTAATTCTCGTAGGGCGCCCGCTTCTCCGTTATTTCGGGGAGGCGGGCGTTTTTGCATTTCGGTGGCTTACATGGGTGAATATTCGGCCAAATGCGTGAATCGTTATGCCCTCAGGGAACTATTGGGCATTCCCGTACGTGTTGTAATGCGAACGGTGTAAAGCTATTACTTGGGAACGTGTCGCCGCGTCCTCTACAGGTACGAATTGGTTGAGCAGGAGGGACGAGGCCTGGCCTCGAACACATGAAAGTCAAGAAACTCTTCAAAGGTCCATTTGTGTGGATCGTTGTGGTGGTTGTGCTCATTGGAGCCGGCCTGTTCACATTGACCGGTACCGGGACCAACCGGGTCGGCACGTCCGAAGCTCTGGACCTGCTCAAGAGCGACAAAGTTGCCTCGGCCAAGGTCTTTGGCTCCGAGGGCCGGGTAGACCTGATCCTCAAGGATGACTACACGACTGCCGAGGGCCGCAAGGCCGGCAAGAACGTGCAGTTCTACTTCGGTGGCTACCGGGCAACAACCATGGTTGCTGCCATTGACGACGCCAAGCTGGAAAAGTTTGATGACCAGCCGGCGTCCAACAACTTCTGGTCCAGCATGCTCTCGCTGCTGATTCCGTTCGTCCTCATCGGCTTGATCTTCTGGTTCCTGTTCTCCCGCATGCAGGGTGGCGGCTCCAAGGTCATGCAGTTCGGTAAATCCAAGGCCAAGCTCATGACCAAGGACCATCCGCAGGTGACGTTTAGCGACGTTGCTGGCGCGGACGAGGCTGTGGAAGAACTGCACGAAATCAAGGATTTCCTGCAGAACCCGGACAAGTTCACGGCCGTTGGCGCCAAGATCCCCAAGGGTGTGCTGCTGTACGGCCCTCCCGGAACTGGTAAGACGCTGCTGGCTCGTGCCGTTGCCGGCGAAGCTGGCGTGCCGTTCTACTCCATCTCCGGTTCTGACTTTGTTGAAATGTTTGTGGGTGTGGGTGCTTCCCGTGTCCGTGACCTCTTCGAACAGGCCAAGGCGAACTCCCCTGCCATCATCTTTGTTGACGAGATCGACGCCGTTGGCCGCCATCGCGGTGCCGGCATCGGCGGCGGTAACGACGAACGCGAGCAGACCCTCAACCAGCTGCTCGTGGAAATGGACGGCTTTGACGTCAAGACCAACGTCATCCTGATTGCCGCAACCAACCGTCCCGACGTCCTGGACCCCGCACTGCTGCGCCCGGGCCGCTTTGACCGCCAGATCCCTGTTGAAGCACCCGACCGCTTGGGCCGCGAACAGATCCTGAAGGTTCACTCCAAGGGCAAGCCCATGGCTCCCGGCGTCGACCTGAACGCCGTTGCCAAGAAGACGCCCGGTTACACGGGTGCCGATCTGGCCAACGTCCTGAACGAGGCGGCCTTGCTGACAGCCCGCTCCAACGCCCAGCTCATTGATGACCGTGCCTTGGATGAGTCCATTGACCGCGTCATGGCCGGGCCGCAGAAGCGCACCCGCGTCATGAAGGAAAAGGAACGCAAGATCACCGCGTACCACGAGGGTGGTCACGCCCTGGTTGCCGCGGCCATGCACAACACGGCCCCGGTCACGAAGATCACGATCCTGCCTCGAGGCCGCGCCCTGGGTTACACCATGGTGGTTCCCGAGGATGACAAGTACTCGATCACCCGCAACGAACTTCTGGACCAGATGGCCTACGCCATGGGCGGCCGTGTTGCCGAGGAAATCGTGTTCCACGATCCCTCCACCGGGGCCTCGAATGACATTGAGAAGGCCACCGCAACGGCCCGGGCCATGGTCACCCAGTACGGTATGAGCGAACGCATCGGTGCCGTCAAGCTTGGCGCGGCCGCTGGTGAACCCTTCGTTGGCGGCGGTGGCGGTCACGAACGTGACTACTCCGAGTCGGTTGCCGGGATCGTGGATTCGGAAGTTCGCAAGCTGATCGATCAGGCCCACGATGACGCCTATGAGGCACTGATCGCCAACCGCGACATCCTTGACCGTCTCGCCTTGGAACTGCTGGAGCGCGAAACCCTGAACCAGGCCGAGATCGCGGCCATCTTCACCGACCTCCGCAAGCCGGCCGAGCGCGAGGTCTGGCTGTCCAAGGACACCCGGCCCGTCTCGGATCTGCCCCCTGTCATCACCGACAAGGAACGGCGCGAAGCCGCGGCCGCCATCGAATCTGCAGCGGCACCGGCCCTGGAGTTGACGAAGGATGACGCGCCGGAACTGCCCGGCCAACCGTAATCGAAGATAGGATCACATCCGTGACTTATTACGACGACGAACACGACTCCGTACGGGGCGGCGCCTCAGGTGCCGCCCCGGAGGGCGACGAATTTCAGGTGGACCTGCCGCGGATTGAAGCGGCCGTCCGGGAAATCCTGCTTGCCATCGGCGAAGACCCCGAACGCAGCGGACTCCTAGATACCCCTAAGCGGGTGGCCAAGGCCTATGGTGAAGTCTTTGCCGGACTGCATCAGGATCCGGCCGATGTGTTGGGCGTAACTTTTGACATTGCGCATGAGGAAATGGTCCTGGTCAAGGACATTCCCTTCTACTCAACGTGCGAACACCACCTAGTGCCCTTCCACGGCAGCGCGCACGTTGGTTACATCCCGGCGTTGGATGGGCGCGTTACCGGCCTGAGCAAGCTTGCACGCCTTGTGGATATCTATGCCAAGCGCCCGCAGGTTCAGGAACGGCTCACAACCCAGATTGCAGATGCCTTGATTGAGCATCTGAAACCTCGCGGCGCCATAGTTGTCGTTGAGTGTGAACACATGTGCATGTCCATGCGTGGCGTGCGTAAACCAGGGGCCAAGACAGTCACCAGTGCTGTCCGCGGCCTGCTTCATGAGCCCGCAACCCGGGCCGAAGCCATGAGCCTGATTCTCGGAAGGTAACTTTACAAACCATGGATTCTCTCGCAGCCGCCCCCGGTACGGGCCCGGCCACCTCTCCCTTGCCCGTCCTCCGGGCGCGGCGGGCGGTGGCAACGTTTGCCGCCCTGCCGAAGGACCGCACGGTGGTCATGGGTATCTTGAACTGCACCCCTGACTCCTTCAGCGACGGTGGCGAGTACGACTCCACTGAAACTGCCATCGCACACGGTTTGCGTATGTTTTATGGCGGAGCGGACATCATCGATGTGGGCGGGGAATCAACCCGTCCGGGCGCAGCGGATGTTGATGAGCTCGAAGAGCAGAAACGAATTCTGCCCGTCATCTCAACTCTGGCCAAGGCTGGCGCCCTGATCAGCGTCGACACCCGCCACGCCTCTACTGCTGCCCTGGCACTGGATGCCGGCGCAGGTCTGATCAACGATGTCTCCGGTGCCCACGTCCATGACGACATGATCGCACTCATCGCGGAGCGCCAGGTTCCCTACGTCTTGATGCACAGCCGCGGCGATTCCCGGGCCATGGACTCCCTGACCCAGTACACCGACGTCGTTGAAGATGTGGTGCGTGAACTGAGTGAGATTCGGGCGAAGTTCTATGCCGCGGGCGTCAAGGAAGAAAATCTGATCCTTGATCCAGGAATCGGCTTTTCCAAGACGGCAGAACAAAATTGGGAATTGCTGGCCAACCTCCAGCAGGTTGCGGAGATGGGCAACAAGATTCTGGTGGGCACCTCCCGCAAGCGTTTCCTTGGCTCCTTGCTGACCAATGCTGGTAAGGCCGCGGCACCCAAGGAACGTGACGACGCCACCTCGGCAACCACTGCCATTTCTGCCGCACAAGGCGTTTGGGGCGTTCGCGTGCACGACGTCGGAGCGAGCCTTGACGCTGCAAAGGTCGCCGCAAAGCTGGTGGCCGGCAAGCGCTCTCGCGACGCCCGGTTGTTGGCTGCTGCGCAAGCTGGTGGCGAGTGACGGCTCCGAGTACTTCAGCGGTGGCGCACAGCGACTCGATCAAGCTCTCAAGTGTTACGGCCATCGGCTACCACGGGGTTTTCGATCATGAAAAGCGTGACGGACAGCCGTTCATCACGGACGCTGTGCTGTACATGGACGTCTCGGCGGCTGCGCAAACGGATGATCTGAGTAAAACGGCTGATTACGGTGCGGTGGCAGAAACCATCGTTTCCATGGTGACAGGCGAGGCGTTCGATCTGATCGAAACGCTCAGCGTCCGCATGGCCGAGAAGATCCTGGCTGACTTTCCCGTGGTCAATGCCGTGGAGGTCACCGTGCATAAGCCCAAGGCCCCCATTCAGGTGCCGTTCGGCGACGTCAGCATCACCGTTTACCGCTCCCGCACCGTAACCGTAACTGAGTCGGCATGAACGCCGTTCGTCCGCTGACCAGGGCCATTCTGGCCTTAGGTAGCAACCTCGGCGAACGCAAGGGGACGCTGCAAAGCGCCGTCGCCGAACTGGTTGACCGGCCCGAGGTGCGCCTGCAAAATGTCTCACCCGTGGTCACCACCAAGCCGGTGGGCGGACCCGAGGGCCAGCCCGATTTTCTGAACATGGTCATTGCCGTGGACACCACACTGGCGCCGGAGGAGCTCTTAGCGCACTGCCAAGTCGTCGAGCTGGCCCATCACCGGACCCGGGATGTGCGTTGGGGTGCCCGCACCCTTGATGTTGACATCATCACGTACGGCGACGTGGTCAGTGCGGATCCGGTGCTGACGCTGCCGCATCCGCGTGCTGCCGGGCGGGCGTTCGTGCTGTATCCGTGGTCACTCATGGACCCCAGTGCAACCTTGGCCGGGCAGTCCGTGGCGGAGCTCGCCGCCGCCGCCCCCGATATGCCCGGCATTGCCCACGCGCAGGATGGGCTGCTTGCCCATGACTCTGCGGCTGCTGCCGAGTAACTGCCAGCCACAACCCAGCTGCCATCGCCCAGCCGCAAGAACCTAGGGCGGCAAAAAAGTCCAAAGCGGCAAAAAACCAGTACGGTTAAATGTGTAGTTCCAACGCGAATCGATGAGGCAATCATGAGAAGCACAATGCGGACCATCAGGCCTACATGGCTGCTGGCCGTGGCCGTATCTGTGGCGGTCATTGGCTGGGTCGTCACGGAGCTGACGTCCCGCGCCAGCCTGGCCCTGCCGGTCTTGCCGTTGAGTTCCCTAGTGACCATGGGTTTGATTGCTGTGGTGTGCCTGATTCTTGGTTTGAAGGTCCGCCGGTGGCGTGATGGCAAGCGTGACAAGGTCCTTGACCCGCTCCTTGCTGCCCGCACCTTGGTGCTGGCCCAGGCCTGCGCCTATGCCGGCGCCATGCTGTTTGGTTGGCACGCCGGTATTCTCCTAGACCAGCTCCCCACCCTCTTCTTGCGGGAAGATCTGGCCGTCATCTGGCAGATCGTGGCCCTGCTGTCGGGTGGGATTGTCATGGTGGCCGTGGGAATCGCCGTCGAACGTTTCTGCAAACTGCCGCCGGAAGACAGTGAACCGACATCAAAACCGCGGCCTAAGCGTGAAAGCCACGGGGAGGAAGAATTTGCCTAAGCAACACAGCAGCGCCATCGACCCCGCGGACGTCAACTTTCTGGGGGTTTCAGGACGGCTGGTCACGGCACGATTCATTTCAAGCGGCATTGGGGCGCTCATCTTTTTGGCCGTAACCGCCGTTCCCCTCGTCCTGAAGCTGACAGGAGTCTGGAGCGGCTACCCGGCATGGCTCGCCTGGGCAGCTCCGGCCGTGGTGATTGTTGTTGCCGTGTGGGAAATGATCCTGATTCCGCGGCAGGTTCGCGCCATTGGCTACGCCGAACGCAACGAGGACCTGCTGATTCGCGGCGGCATCATGTTCCACCGCGTCATGGTTGTTCCCTACGGGCGTATGCAGTACGTGGACGTCACGATGGGTCCGCTGGAGCGCATGCTCGGCCTGAGCACCATTCACCTGCACACGGCCTCGCCCGGTACCAACGCCGTGATCAACGGCTTGCCAGCGGCGGAGGCGGCGCGCCTGCGTGAGCAGCTTTCGGCCCGCGGTGAGGCGAAATTGGCCGGCCTGTGAGCGAGGACGTTCTTGACGGCGAGCAGCCCTTCACCACCGACGACACCGAAACGTGGCACCGTGTGCACCCCGTTTCGCCGCTGGTTCGTGGCTGGGTGGCAGTTGTTGCTGTCATCTTCATCTTTGGCCGGAACTCGTTGGAGTCGGTTTTTTCGGAGGGCTGGGACGGCGGGAATGCACTGACTCGCGGGACCCCTGCGCTCTTTATGGCCGTGGTGGTGGGTGCCGCCGTCGTCATTTTCGGTGTGGCTTTCTTCCTGTCCTGGCGCTTTACGCGGTATCAGGTCACGGATGAGCACGTGCACATTAATTCCGGGATCGTATTCCGGCAGCAGCGGCGCGCACGGATCGATCGGGTGCAGGCCATCGACGTGGCCCAGCCGCTCGTGGCGCGCGCCTTTGGGCTGGCCGAGCTGAAATTTGAAGTGGCCGACGGCGGGAAGTCGGCCATGAAGCTTTCCTTCCTCAAGCTGGGGGAGGCCAAGCGGCTTCGGGCAGCCATTCTTGCCCGGGCCGCCGGCGTGGCCATTGACCCGGAGGCGCCAGGGCAGGTACAGGAGGCGCCGGAGTCGCATGTGCTAGCTCTCAGGCCGGGCCGGATCATCGGTGCGGCCTTCCTTGGCAGCACAACCGTTCTGGCCCTCTGCGTCATTGCGGCGGCGCTTGTGGCCGTAGCTTGGAGCGGCAAACCCGGTGTTTTGGTCGGTGCGGTGCCCATTTTCATTGGTATTGGTGCCGCGTATTGGAAGAACATCACGGGTGATTTCAATTTCAGGGTTGCGGTTTCCCCCGACGGCGTGCGCCTGCACTACGGCCTGCTGGAAACTCGTTCGCAAACCATTCCGCCGGGCCGCGTCCAGGCCGTGGGTATCAGCCAGGGCCCGCTCTGGCGGCTTTGTGGCTGGTACCGGGTGCACGTGAACGTTGCCGGCTATGGCACCGACTCCTCCGACCACGGCTCCCGGACCGTGCTGCTTCCGGTGGGAACCCTTGATGAGGTTATGGCCGTGCTGGGGCTGATATTTCCGGATCCGGGCGTGGAAAACCCCTTTGAGGTATTTGGTGCCGGGCTGCGCGGACCGGCAGATGCCCAAGGCTTTGTCCACTCGCCGCGGTCGGCCCGCTGGATTGACCCGCTGTCCTGGCGCCGCAATGCCTTCCGGGCCACCGAGACCGCCCTGCTCTGCCGCCGCGGCGTGATTTTCCGCAGCCTGCAGGTGGTACCGCATGAGCGGACCCAATCGCTCGGGCTGCGCCAGGGCCCGCTCATGGCCGCCCTTGGCCTTGTGGATTTTGAGCTGCATTCAACGGCGGGGCCCATCCGCCCGCTGGTGCACCACATGTCCCTGGCGAACGGGTTGCAACTTTTCGATGAGCAGGCCGCCCGTGCAGCGACGGCCCGGCGCGTCCACCGAAACGAAAAGTGGCTGGCGACTCCGGTGGTCGAGCCTGCCTTGCCGGTCGAGCCTGTCGAGGCCCCCGCGGCAACAGAACAACAATTGCGTATCAAGGAGCAAGAACGTGGCTATTAAGCCGGGCCGTCTAGGCATTGGAATCATCGGCGCCGGCAAGGTGGGTGCCGTTTTGGGTGCCGCCCTGCGTGGCGCTGGGCACGCCGTCGTGGGAGTTTCAGCGGTTTCGGAAAGCTCCAAGGAGCGCGCAGAGCTGCTCCTGCCGGGTGTGCCGGTGCTGGAGGTGGCCGAAATTGTTGAGCGGGCCGAGCTGGTCTTGCTCGCCGTTCCCGATGACGTGCTGCCCGAACTCGTGGCGGGCCTTGGCGCCATGGGGGCGTGGCAGGTTGGCCAGCTGGTGGCACATACCTCCGGGCGCTTTGGGGTGGGAGTCCTGGCCCCGGTCAAAGCTGCCGGTGGCATCCCGCTGGCCCTGCACCCGGCCATGACGTTTACCGGCATGAGCCTTGACCTGGCCCGGCTGACGGACTGCAATTTTGGTGTCACGGCCGATCCCGCCATGCTTCCCATCGCCCAGGCACTAGTGGTTGAGATGGGGGCGGAGCCGGTGGTCATCGCCGAGGCTGACCGTGTTCTCTACCACGCGGCCTTGGCGCATTCGGCAAACCACATGGTCACGCTCGTGGCCCAGGCGGCGCAGATCTTGGGCGACATTGGCGTTGAATCGCCCAGTCAGGTGCTCGGTCCGCTGCTGCGCGCTGCCCTGGAGAATGCGCTGGCTTCCGGGGAATCGGCGCTGACAGGTCCGGTTGCGCGCGGGGATATTGGCACCGTGGCCGCGCATTCGGCCGCGCTGCGGGAGCATGCGCTGGACACCGGATCGGGGGACGTCCTTGATGCCTACCTGGCCATGGCTGGTGCAACGGCTGCCAGGGCGGCACGGCGCCGGCTGCTGTCCGCGGAGGCGTATCTTGGAGTTCAGGCCGCGTTGACCACGGACGACGCCGGACCCTCCACCGGGTCCCCGGCCGCCTAGGATATTTGGCCGCCTAAGATATCTATTGGCCATGTGACGGCCTGTCGGCTGGTTCGCGGGCTTTCGCTGTGTGATTTGTATGGATTGAAGAGATTTAAGAAAGTGAAGAGCATGAGCATTGCCCTGGTGACAACGATTGCCGAATTGCAGGCGCTGACAAGTCAGAAGCTGCGCCTGAAGGAGGCAGCTGGCGAACCCAAATCATTGGGGCTGTTGCCCACCATGGGTGCCCTGCACCACGGCCACGCTACGTTGGCCCGCCGGGCCGTTGCCGAAAATTCGGTGGTGGTTGCCTCCGTATTTGTGAACCCGTTGCAGTTCGGTGACGCGCAGGACCTGGCACGCTACCCGCGCACCACCGAGGCAGACCTGGCGCTGCTCGATGAGGCCGGTGTTGACTTCATGTTTGCGCCATCCGTGGAGGAAATGTACCCCGACGGGGAACCGTCTATCCGTGTTACGGCCGGGAAGATGGGCGAGATCCATGAAGGTGCCTCACGCCCCGGGCACTTCGATGGTGCCTTGACCGTCGTGTCCAAGCTGCTTCATGTGGCGTTGCCGAACGAGGGCTTGGCCGCGATCGATGGCCGTCCGGCCTACCGCGCCTACTTTGGTCAGAAGGACGCCCAGCAGTTGACCCTTGTTCGCCGTATGGTCGCGGACCTGAACTTCCCGGTTGAGATTGTTCCGGTCTCGATTGTTCGCGATGAGGACGGCCTGGCAACCTCCAGCCGGAACCGTTTCCTCTCCGAGCAGGAACGCACCGCCGCGCTGGTGCTCTCCCGCGCGCTGGGGCTGTTGGCGAGCCGGGCTCAGGCCCACGAGCCGCTGGACATCGCTTCGGCAGAGGCGTTGGTGCACAGCGCCCCCGGAGTGGAACTGGATTACCTGGAAGTTGTTGATCCGCAGACCCTTGCTCCGCGAGCCGAGAACTGCCAAGACACCCCGTTCACCGGCGAGGCACTCGCGCTCATTGCGGCCAAGGTCGGTTCGGTTCGCCTCATCGACAACATGCTGCTGGGCTGACAGCAGCTGTCGTCTGCCGAACGTACAGTTGATGCCGATGTTCAAGTGGCAAAGTCAAGTGGTCGTAGCAACGCGGGGGTTATGCTGCTGTTTGCAGCAGCTGGTTGAGTCGGTTGGCAGGCGTCTCAAGGTTGAGGGTCGGGCGGGGCCGGCGGTTGAGTTTCGC
>NZ_JAFCXC010000006.1:0-210724 GCF_049897845.1 Arthrobacter sp. TWP1-1 | reverse complement strand
TACAACACCGACCGCATCTCGTTAACGCTGCAGTGCCTGAGCCCAATGGAATATCGGGCTCAGGCACTGGCTGCGTAGACTCTTATTTACCGAGTCCAACTTTCGGGGCCCAGTTCATTGAAATGAGGGAGCGTTTGGCGTTTGTGCCCCTTATCTGCAGGAGCGTCCGTCTTGAGCGCCCCTTATCTGAAGGAGCGTTTGGAAGGAGGAGTTAGCTGACGTTGGAGGTGTACTCCAGGTCGCGGGTTTCCTTCATGATGAGCAGTGCAATCAAGGTCAGCACAGCCATGGCGGAGAGGTAGATGCCTACCAGTACCGGGCTGCCGTCGGCGGACTGCCAGAGGGCCACCGCGATGAACGGCGCAACTGCCGCCCCCAGGATGCTGGACACGTTGTAGCTGATGGCCGAACCCGTGTAGCGGACGTTGGTGGGGAACAGTTCAGGCAGCAGCGCACCCATGGGACCGAACGTCAGACCCATCAGCGTGAAGCCAAGGATGAGCAGCGCCATGACACCGGCAGTGCCGGCTCCGAACAGCGGCACGAATGTCAGGCCGAAGACCAGGATGCCGGACGTAACGCACAGCAGCATCTTGCGGCGGCCGAACTTCTCGGCCAAGGGACCGGAGACCAGCGTAAAGATGCCGAAGAAGACCACGCCAATGATGAGCATGATGAGGAATTCATTGCGGGTGTAACCCAGACCCGGAACCCATGAGGCGATCGCGTCGGCCGACATGGGCTTGCCCTTGGCCTCCGCTGCGGCCTTGGCGGCGTCCAGCGAGGACGCTGCCGTTCCGTACGACAACGTGAAGGTTGTCATGAGGTAGAACAGCACGTAGGTGGCCAACATGACGAAGGTACCCAGAATCAGCGGGCGCCAGCTGGTCTTGAAGACGCGGCCCACGGGGAGCTTGGCAACTTCACCCTGATCGATCACGTTCTGGAATGCAGGAGTCTCAACCAGCTTCAGGCGGACATACAGGCCAACAATGACCATGACGGCGCTGAGCAGGAACGGAATGCGCCAGCCCCAGGCCTGGAACTGATCACTCGAGAGGCCAAAGCTGAGGCCCAAGAAGATGCCGTTGGCCAGGATGAAGCCGATCGGTGCACCCAGCTGCGGGAACGTGCCCCAGATGGCGCGCTTGCCTTCAGGAGCATTCTCGGTGGCCAGCAAGGCCGCACCGCTCCACTCGCCACCCAGAGCCAGGCCCTGCATGAAGCGCATAACAACCAAAAGTGCCGGAGCCCAGAACGTCCAACCCGGCACGAGTGCCGTGGGAAGGCAACCGATGAGGAACGTTGCAATACCCATGGTGAGCAGGGAGGCCACCAGAGTTCCCTTGCGGCCGAACTTGTCACCGAAGTGACCAAACACAATGGAACCCAGCGGGCGGGCCACGAAGGCCACACCGAAGATTGCAAAGGAGCTCAGCAACGCTGTTGCGGCATCGGCCGTGGGAAAGAAGAGTGCGGGGAAGACCAGTACGGCGGCAGTGGCGTAGACATAGAAGTCATAAAATTCCACTGTTGTTCCGATAAGGCTGGCAACAATGACCCGGCCCCTGCTGTTGACCTGCGGCGTTCCCGCCGCGCCCGCTTTTTGGGAGGTGCTCATGGTTGACTTTCTCTCGTGGCCTTGCTCTTGATCGCCGAAGACGTTATTTCACAGACTTCCAAAGGAAGAGTCTGCGAGCTGACGTGGCGCGGCAAGGCCGGTTTTGAATTATTCTCGACCCTCAGGTTACTCCCAGTGTCCACCAGTTGGACAATCGTACCAACTGGTGGACGATCCGGATGGAGGCGTTGACCAACCCTAACAACACCCCTCGACCCTTGGTTAGGGAAAAGTCACAACGATTTCACACCCGGGAACAAGCCCCGAAACTCCCCTTCTCTAACGTAGTGAACACAGAAGAACCGCACAGATCACTGTGCAGCGAACGGGAGGCTTGTCATGACGGTAGAGCGTATCGAGAGCACCACACGGTTACCCGAGCAACAAAGCGGCGCCATCATCACCAGCAGCCGCGGGCGCTGGCTCCACCAGTGGGATGCGGAGGATAAGGGGCAGTGGGAGTCTGTGGGACGCACCATCGCCCGTCGGAACCTCGCCTGGTCCATCGCGTGCGAATTCTTAGGATTCGTCATCTGGCAGCTCTGGTCCATTGTTGTGGTCTTCCTTCCCGGAGCGGGATTCACCTTCAGTTCGGGCGAGCTGTTTTGGCTCATTTCCATCCCCTCCCTCGTGGGAGCCACACTGCGCATCCCCTACACCTTCATGGTGGCTAGGTTCGGCGGACGCAATTGGACCATCATCTCCGCACTGCTCTTGCTGATCCCCACCGTGGGTCTGGCGATCTGCGTCAGCAACCCCGACACCCCCTTCGGCGCCATGCTCGCCGTTGCAGCCCTTGCCGGCCTGGGCGGCGGAAACTTCGCCTCCTCGATGGCAAACATCACCTACTTCTTCCCGGCCCGCGAAAAGGGTTGGGCGCTGGGACTGAACGCCGCCGGCGGAAACCTTGGTGCCGCCGTCGCACAGTTCACGGTGCCCCTGGCCGTCATGATCCTGGCCGTCGGCAACGTGGGCTTATCCGCTGCGGGACTCATCTGGATTCCCTTCATCCTCATCGCGGCCTGGGGCGCCTGGAAGTACATGGACAATCTCAGCAGCGCGAAGTCGGACATCGCCGGTTCGCTGGCCTCGCTACGTGAACCGCATCTGTGGATCTTGGCACTGCTGTACATCGGCACCTTCGGCTCGTTCATCGGCTTCTCCGCGGTCTTCCCGAAGCTCATCATGGATACCTTCGGCGCCGGCGTGGGAATTCCCATCGGCCCGGCCATCATTTCACTGGCCTTCCTGGGCGCCTTGATCGGCTCACTCGCCCGTCCCTACGGCGGCAAGCTGGCCGACCGCTGGGGTGGCGCCCGCATCACCTTGGTCTCCTTCGGTGTCCTGGCACTCACGGCCCTGGCCCAACTCCTCACACTCCCGCTGGGCAGCTTCCCGCTGTTCCTAACCCTGTTCCTAGTGCTCTTCGCGGCAGCCGGCGTCGGCAACGGCTCCACGTACCGCATGATCCCCATGGTCTTTGCGCTGCGAGCCAGCTCCTCTGACGCGTCCGACGGCGGCATGATGAGTGCCGCTCGAAAGGGCTCGGCCGCGCTGGGCATCATCTCGGCCATCGGCGCCTACGGCGGATTCGTGGTCCCGCAGGTCTTGAACGCCTCACGCATCGCCACGGGCGGTTACCAGGGTGCGTTCCTCGGCTTCGTCGCGGCGTACCTGATCCTCATGGCCGTCACCTGGCTCGTCTACCTGCGCCCGTCCTCCGCGACGGCACTGAGCCGCATCTAATGAAGAAGCTCACGACGGCGGCCGGGACCGACACGCATTGCCCTTACTGTGCGCTGCAGTGCGCCATGCGCGTCACCCCGGCCGCCGCCCCGTCACCAGAGGCCACACCCACCATCGAGGGCCGCGACTTCCCCACGAACCGGGGCGGCCTTTGCCGGAAGGGTTGGACCTCGGCGTCCCTTCTGGGGCACCCGGGGCGTGTGACCACTCCCCTGCTCCGCGGAACCGATGGCATCCACCGCCCCATTGAGTGGGACCAGGCACTTGATCTGATCGCGGACCAGGTGAAGCAGACGCGCACAGAATTTGGCCCCGATGCAGTGGGTGTTTTTGGTGGCGGCGGGCTGACGAATGAAAAGGCGTACCAGCTGGGCAAGTTCACCCGGCTGGCCTTGGGCACGTCCCGCATCGATTACAACGGCCGGTTTTGCATGTCCTCGGCAGCGGCCGCCGGTAACCGCGCTTTCGGTCTGGACCGGGGGCTGCCGTTCCCGCTCGCGGATCTGGACACGGCCCACACCGTCTTGATGCTTGGTTCCAACGTTGCCGAGACCATGCCGCCGTTTGTCCAGCACCTCCAAGGGGCACGCGCCGCGGGCGGGCTGATCGTGGTTGACCCTCGCCGCACGGCCACAGCGGATTTCACGGCCGACGGCGCTGGCCTGCACCTGCAGCCCGTCCCGGCAACGGATCTGGCCCTGCTCTTGGGCCTGAGCCACATCGTCATTCACGAGGGTCTCGTGGATGAAAGCTTCATCGCCAGCCGCACCACCGGCTATCAAGCACTGGCTCGCAGCGTCTCCTCCTGGTGGCCCGAACGGGTTCAGTCCGTCACAGGCGTCCCGGTGCACCTGCTGCGTGAGACGGCCCGCCGACTGGCCGAGGGCGTCAGCCGCGGCGGAAGCTACATCCTCACGGGCCGCGGCGTGGAACAGCACGTGGATGGCACCGATACCGCCACGGCCGCCATCAATCTGGCCCTGCTCCTGGGCCTGCCCGGATCCGCCACGAGCGGCTACGGCACGTTGACAGGTCAGGGCAACGGACAGGGCGGCCGGGAGCACGGCCAGAAGGCCGATCAACTCCCCGGCTACCGCAAGATCACCGATCCCGCCGCACGCGCGCACGTCGCCAAGGTGTGGGGCGTGGATCCCAGCGTCATCCCCGGTCCGGGACTTCCCGCCGTCGAACTTCTGGCGTCGCTGGGGAAGCCCGACGGCGTCCGCACGTTTTTCATTCACGGCGCCAATGTTGCGGTGTCGGCACCCAACGCCAGCGAAGTGGTCAAGGGCCTGCGCAGCCTGGACTTTTTGGTGGTGTGCGATTTCGTGATGTCCGAGACGGCGAGGGAGGCCGATCTCGTGTTGCCGGTCCTGCAATGGGCCGAGGAGGAAGGCACCATCACCAATCTCGAGGGGCGGGTGCTGCGCCGTCGCGCGGCCGTGACGCCGCCCGCCGGTGCCAGGAGCGAGCTGTGGATCTTCTCCGAGCTCGCTCGCCGGCTGGATGCTCCGTCAACGTTCAGCCCGGACCCGGAGACCGTTTTCACCGAATTGCGTGCGGCCTCCGCTGGCGGTTTGTCGGATTACTCGGGCATTGATTATGCCCTCCTCGATTCCGGCGCCGAGGCGTATTGGCCGTATCCGACGGGTAGCCAGGGCACGCCTCGGTTGTTCTTGGAAAGCTTCGCCCATGCTGACGGCCGGGCCGTGCTGACGCCGGTTTCACCAGCCGCGACCACTGCGCGGGATGCGCTTTTCGCCGACTCCACCCTGGCGCTTGTCACCGGACGGTTGCTGGAGCATTACCAGTCGGGCGCCCAGACCCGGCATGTGCCGGAGCTTGCCGGTGCTGTCCCCCACGCCGAGCTGCTCATCCATCCGCTGGCTGCCGCGGCCCGTGGAATAGCCGACGGCGGACACGTCATCATCGCGAATGGGCGCGGTACCGTCCGCTGCACCGCGAAACTCAGCACGGCCATTCGCAGCGACACCGTTTTTCTGCCATTCCACTTTCCGCACGAGGAAAACGCCAACCTGCTCACCAGCGCGGCGGTTGACCCCATCTCCGGCATGCCCGAATTCAAGGCAAGCTCCGTCACCGTGACGGCGGCCCACAGCACGCCGAGCACCGCCGATCCTGCGCGAGCAGACCTTCAGGAGGCGTCATGACTATTTCACCGAACCACGTGGTCATCGTGGGCTATGGCCCCGTTGCCGCACGGCTGGCCGACGAGTTGCTGCCCAGCGTCCGCCGGGGCGAACTGTCCCTGACCATCATTGGCGAGGAAAGCTCGGCAGCTTACAACCGAGTTCTGGTGGCTGATCTGGGCGTGGGCAGGACGACGGCGGAAGCCATTTCCGTGTCCGATCCGGCCGAGCTGGAGGCCGCCGGTGTTGCGGTGCATCTGGACGCGCGCGTGCGACGCGTGGACCGCGCCCGCCAGGCTGTGCTGCTTGTTGACGGCACGTGGATCAACTACGGCAAGCTGGTTTTCGCCACCGGCGCCCGCCCCGTGGTCCCCACACTTCACGGGCTCAACCCGGATCCCGCCGCGCGAGTACCGCTGCCTCGTGGCGTAATAGCCCTGCGCGACCTTGCCGACGCTGCCGTGCTGCGCGACGCCGTCGAACGCCGCCAGCAGGTGGTGGTCCTGGGCGGTGGAATTCTGGGGCTCGAGGCTGCCCTGGCCGCCCGCGATGAGGGCGCCGAGGTGACGGTGGTCCACCACGGGGCGCACACTCTTGGCCGCAGCATCGACGCCGGGGCCGGACACACGGTGGCAGCAGCCCTGCGGGCCCGCGGCATCACCGTGGTCGCCCAGGCCCGCGCCGTGGGCGTGGAAATGGCGCCGGGAGCCGACGGCATCGCCACATTCTCCGGCCTGCTGCAGGAGAATGGCTCGGCAGTTCAGGGCGGCTTGCTGGTGCTTTCCTGTGGCGTTCGGCCCCGTGTGGAAGTGGCGGCAGGTGCCGGTTTGGCCACCGATCGCGGCATCCTGGTGGACCACACCATGGCGGCACACCACGATCCCAACGTATTCGCCGTGGGTGACTGTGCCGAGGTCCGCTGCCTCGATGCTGACTGCGCAGAATGCGCCGATAGCTCGGGACCGCTGGGCTTGATCGGCCCGGGCTGGCGGCAGGCCGAATGGTTGGCAGCTTTCCTCACCGGCTCAGCCGCTGCCGCTGTCCCCCTGCCGTCCGAACGGGCCCCAGTCATGATGCTCAAGGCACGCGGTGTAGATGTGGCCGTGGCAGGAGACGTTGCCGCTGGCCCGTTCGACGACGTCCCCGGCCTTTCGGTGAGCGTCTGGGCCGATCCCGAACACGGGAAATACGTGAAGATGAGCACCCGCGACGGTGTGCTTTCAGGCTTCGTCAGCGTTGGCATGCCGCGCACGGGGGCCGAGCTGACGCTGCTGTTTGAACGTGGCTCTGAACTGCCCGCCGACAGGTCGGCGCTGTTGCGTCTGGACGGCCCGGACCGCGAGATGGCCACCATGGCTGATCCAGCCCGGACGGTGTGCCGCTGTGCCGGTGTCGCGGAGGAGACCATTACGGCCGCCGTCGTTGGCGGTTGCTCCAGCGTGCAAGAAATATCGGCCGCCACCCGCGCCGGAACAGGCTGCGGCGGCTGCCACAGCGACCTGAAGAACCTCATCGAGGCGCATTTCGCCCCGGCCTAAAGCTAAAAAGCTAGCCCCGACTTGACCTTATGCGCCGAACTTGAACCAACTGCAGCGCATAAGGTCATTTCAGTGCTCTGCGACTTTGCCTATGCGCCGTAATGGCAGCCAGTACGGCGCATAAGCGCTAGTGCGCCAAACCCGACGTCAGTCGGGCGCATAACAAAAGTGCCACCACGTTATGCGCCAAACCCGACCCTCAGTCAGGCGCATAGCGAAAGTGCCACCACGGCTACATGTGGACGTGGAGGCGGCGCGCTGCTTCGGAGATGGAACCTGACATGGATGGGTACACCGTGAAGGTATTCGCGACGTCGTCCACGTGCAGCTTCTGGGTCACGGCCATCGCGATCGGGAAGATGAGTTCACAGGCGCCCGCGCCCACAACCACACCGCCGATGACGGTGCCGGAGCCCTTGCGCGCGATGATCTTGACGAATCCATCGCTGACACCACGCATCTTGGCCCGGGCGTTCGTGTTCAGGGACAGCTTGATGACATCGCCCTGGTACTTTCCGGAGGCCACATCCGCTTCCGAAACGCCAACGGAAGCAATCTCCGGCGAGGTGAAAATGTTGGAGGAAACGTGGTTGAGCTTGAGCGGGCGAACACCGTCGCCACCCATGTGAGCAACCGCAATGCGGCCCTGCATGGCTGCAACGGATGCCAACGCGAAGACGCCCGTGCAGTCACCGGCGGCGTATACGTTGGGCGCGCTGGTGCGTGAGACGCCGTCGACCTTGATGTGGCCGCTCGGGGTCATCTGGACGCCAGCGGCTTCCAGGCCGATGCCCGTGGTGTTGGGGATGGAGCCTACGCACACGAGGCAGTGGCTGCCGGTGACCTTGGTGCCATCGCCCAGGGTGACTACGACGCCGTCGGCCGTTCGCTCTACGGCCTCGGCGCGTGACTGTGAAAGAACACGCAGTCCGCGGCGGGCAAAAACGTCCTCGAGCACGGCAGCAGCGTCAGAATCCTCGCCGGGCAGAACCTGGTCGCGGCTGGAAATCAGGGTGACCTTGGAGCCTAGGCCGTTGAAAGCCGAGGCAAATTCGGCGCCGGTGACACCCGAGCCAACTACGATGAGCTCTTCGGGAAGTTCCTCAAGATCATAGATCTGCGTCCAGTTGAAGATGCGTTCGCCGTCGGGCTGGGCAGTTGCGAGTTCGCGCGGGTGGGCGCCAACGGAGACAAGGATGGAATCGGCCTTGATGATTTCGCGTGACTCGCCGCGGTCAACCTCAATGGTGCGGTTATCCAGGAGGCGGCCGGTGCCGATGACGATCTTCACGCCGACGGCTTCAAGGCCACGGCGGATATCGGCCGACTGTTCCTTGGCTAGGCGCAGCACGCGTTCGTTGATCTGCTTCAGATCCGCCTTCATGACGGTCTTGGGGTTGCCCTCGGCAGATTCGAAGCTCACACCGAGCTGTGTGGAGTCAACGCTGCGGTTCATGGCCTCGGCCACGGCGATCAGCGACTTGGACGGGACAACGTCGGTCAGAACGGCGGAACCACCCAATCCGGCACGTTCAACGATGGTCACCTCGGCACCCATCGACGCGGCAACCATGGCGGCTTCATAACCGCCGGGTCCACCACCAAGAATGGCAAGGCTGGGAAGGGCAAAGGGCTGGAATACATCCTGTTGACTGGTCACGAGAGACCATTCTTCCCTAGGCAGCCCCGTGCACCAACTTCTCAGCTTTCTGTGCATGTGCGGCTCGTGCCGGTATGTTGGTTTCGTGACTATTGAACAGACGCCAGCCCAGACCAATCCCACCCAGCTGGCCGCCGAGGCCGCCGCCTATATTGCCGAACATACGGGTGTCCCCACGCACGACATCGCCGTTGTCCTTGGCTCCGGATGGGGTGAAGCAGCGGGCCTCATTGGTGAGGTGACAGCCGTGGTTGACGCCGCCGACGTCCCCGGATTCTCGGCTCCTGCCGTGGTGGGCCACGTCGCAACGCTGACCTCCATCCGCACGCCCGCCGGAAAGAACGTCCTTGTACTCGGCGCCCGCACCCACTTCTACGAAGGCAAGGGCGTTCGCGCCGTCGTTCACGGCGTCCGCACGGCTGCCGCGACGGGAGCAAAGATCATGGTGCTGACCAACGGCTGTGGCGGACTCAACGAGGCCTGGACGCCGGGCACCCCGGTCCTGATCAGCGACCACATCAACCTGACGGCCACCTCGCCGCTCGAGGGTGCAACGTTTGTTGATCTGACGGACCTTTACTCCTCCCGTTTGCGCGCCGTGGCCCGCGAAGTGGACCCGAGCCTGGATGAGGGCGTGTACGCGCAGTTCACGGGTCCCCATTACGAAACTCCTGCGGAGGTGCAGTACGCCAAGCGCATCGGCGCCGATCTCGTGGGCATGTCCACGGCGTTGGAAGCCATCGCCGCCCGTGCCGCCGGCATGGAGGTTTTTGGCATCTCGCTGGTCACCAATCTTGCCGCCGGCATCAGCCCCACGGCGCTCAGCCATGGGGAAGTTCTCGAGGCCGGTGTCGCCGCGGGCCCGCGCATTTCGGCACTGCTGGCAGGCATCATCGCGAAATTGTAGGACTTCGCGCGGCGGTGCGGTTACATTTATCTGGTGAGACATGTAAACCAGAGCCAATCCGAGTCCACCGCCGCACTCGAAGTTGCCGCCTTGCAGGAAGCTGCAGACCAGTGGGCAACGCATGATCCTGACCCGGAAACGGCTGCGCAGCTGCGTGCCATGATCGCTGCTGCCCTCACCGATCCCGTGGAGCTGGCCGACAGTTTTGCCGGCGATCTGCAGTTTGGCACGGCAGGTCTGCGCGCCGCCATGGGGCCGGGCCCGAACCGGATGAACAAGGTTGTCGTGCGTCGCGCCGCCGCCGGTGTGGCCGCCCACCTGTTGGCGTTGGCTGACGCTCCCCTAACGGACGACGCCGGAACCTCCTCCGCGCCTCAGCCCACCTACCAGCCCAGGGCGGTTGTGGGATTTGACGCCCGCTATAACTCGGCGGCCTTTGCCCAGGAGACTGCGGCCATCCTCACCGCCGCGGGGATCGAAACTTTCCTGATGCCGACTCCCCTGCCAACACCCGTCCTGGCCTTCGCCGTGCGGGCGTTGAAGTGCGAGGCCGGCATCATGGTCACCGCCAGCCACAATCCACGCCAGGACAACGGCTACAAAGTGTATCTGGGTGGCCGGGCCGTGGCCCCGGAGGCCCGCGGCGTGCAGATTGTTGCCCCGCATGATTCCCTGATCGCCGGTCACATTGCCGCGGTCGCCAAGACTCCGGAACTCGGCGATACCTCTGCAATTGACATGGCCAGCGATGGCTGGACCGTCATCGGCGCCGAAGTGCTTGAGGACTACAAGAAAACTATCGCCGCACTGGCGGACACTGACGCTTTCCCAGCTCGGGAGCTGCGCATTGTGCACACCTCCCTGCACGGAGTAGGGCACGAAACGGCCCTTGCCGTCCTGAACGCGGCCGGCTTCACGGACATCCACGCCGTCCCCGAACAATCCTCGCCGGATCCGGACTTCCCCACGGTATCCTTCCCGAATCCCGAGGAACCCGGCGCCATGGACCTGGCCTTCGCACTGGCCGAAAAGGTTGGTGCCGACATCGTCTTGGCCAACGATCCCGACGCCGACAGGGCAGCCGTTGGCGCGCTCGATCCGGCCACCGGGCAATGGCACCAATTGCATGGAGACCAGGTGGGTGCCCTGTTGGGTGCGCATCTTGTAGCCCGCGGCGGGCGCGCAGGTGTCGCTGCAAATCCAGCTGGCGCCAAAAACACAAGCAAGCCGGTCTTTGCCAACTCGATTGTTTCCTCGCGACTGCTGGCGAAAATTGCCGCAAAGGCAGGCTACGACCACGTCCAGACCCTGACCGGGTTCAAATGGATTTCGCGGGTGCCTTCGCTGACCTTTGGCTATGAAGAAGCCTTGGGCTACTGCGTTGCCCCGGAGGTTGTTCGCGACAAGGACGGCATCTCGGCAGGTTTGTTGCTGGCCGAAATGGCGGCCGGACTCAAGTCCGTCGGGCGCACCCTCTTTGACGTGTTGGATGACTTGGCGCTTGAGCATGGACTGCATTCCAGCAACCAGATCAGCATCCGTGTTGAAGAGCTCTCTGACATCACCGAAATGATGGCCCGTCTGCGAGCGCAGCCGCCTGTCAGCTTCGACGGTTCTAGCGTTGCCCAACTGACCGATCTTTCGGTCGGGACCAAGGATCTGCCGGCCACCGATGGTATGTCGTACTTGACCGAGAATGGCACCCGGGTGATTATCCGGCCCAGCGGCACGGAGCCGAAGCTCAAGTGCTACCTGGAAGTCATCGTTCCCGCCGCCGGGACGGATGAGCTGACCGCCGCCAGGGAAGAGGCGCAACGTGCGCTGGCCGCCGTCGTACTTGATGTGAAAGCTGCTCTGGGGCTAGAAAGCCTCTAAGCCTCATCCAAACCACAGATCACGCGACTTTCCGCTCGGAAATATCGCGTGATCTGTGGTTTCGATGCGTTAAGACTGGTTAAGGGCTAGATCTCAACCTCAATGGCGCCGTCGACGACGCGCACCGGGTACGTGCCAAGGTGCAGCTCGGGGCGGCCAAAGCACTCCCCCGTCGCCAAGGAGTAGACCTCTTTGTGCAGGGGCGACGCGATCGTGTGTGTGTTTCCCCGCGATCCAACCATCCCCCTGGCCATGACGTGCGACCGCGTTGCGGGGTCTGCCTGAGCGACGGCAAAAACGTCGTTCTCACCCACACGGAACAGGGCAACCTGCTGGCCGTTGATAAGTGCCGCCTCGCCCCACGAATCCTCCAAATCGCGGAGAGCGCACACTCGGAACCACTGCGGCGAAAGTCCATGGTGCGTGGCACGTGACTGGTGGGCGGTGCGGGGCTTTTCCATGAGCTTTTCCATGAGCGTTCCTTACGTTTGTGGCGGGACAGATGGTGTTGCGCGGCGTTTCTGCTGGACAACTGACTCACACACTATGACGCCCATGTTTCTCCCTTCCGCACCCCGTATGACGGCAAAGTTAACCTTGTCTCACCGCCACTGTGCACCGTCCCGTGAGGACGTTGTTAAATGCTCGTTACATTTGCGAAATGGCTCAGTAATGGCAGCTTCGTAGCATTGAACTACACGTTGAGGCCGGCATGATCCGGCCCATCAGGGCCTAGCACAGCCCACACCATGAGGCCGCGAGCACCGGGCCCCGAAGTGAAAGGCCATAGACATGACACAGCAAAACGAGCAGAACCTCCCGGACCAGGTTTCCCCGGACTCCGCCACCGGGTTCCGCCGAATTGTGGTGGTCGGCGGAGGGCCCGCCGCCCATCGTTTTGTCGAGGCCATGCACTCCCGCGGCTTGGCCAACTGGCACGTCACGGTGTTGACCGAGGAAATCCACCACCCCTATGACCGGGTTGCGTTGAGCCAGGCACTCACGGACACCGACGTCGATCTGACGCTCGGCGATCTTTCGATGTGGGAGCACCCCTCGGTCACCCTTGTTCGCGGCGCCGAAGTGGCCAGCATCGATCCGGCCACTGGCACCGTCCAGACCATGAATGACGGCGAGCTGACCCACTACCCGTATGACGAACTGGTCCTGGCAACTGGCTCCGACGCCACCCGCCTGAGCATTCCGGGTGCCGAGCACACCCACGTTTACCGCACGCTTGAGGATGTGTGGACCCTCAACCAGCAGGTCACGGCCCTGACCGAGAAACTCGGACGCACGGTCAAGACGGCCGTGATTGGTGGCGGTCTGCTCGGCCTGGAAGCCGCCGCCGGACTCATCAAGCTCGGCGCCGAATCTGTGGTCATCAACGGCGGTCGCTGGCTCATGAACGCCCAGCTCGATGAGGGCGCCGGCCAGGCCCTAGGCCGTCTTGTCGCCGCCAAGGGCATGACCGCCTCCATCGGCCAGTATCCTTCCGCTGTCCAGACGGACGACGCCGGCCAGGTCACCGGGGTCCTGATGGCCGACGACTCCGTGGTTGCGGCAGACCTCGTGGTGGTCTCCGTTGGTGTGCGTCCCCGCGATGAATTGGCTAGGGACAGCGACGGCGTGGCTCACCATGGCTTCGAGCTGGGCGCACGCGGTGGCCTTGTCATCACCGACGGCTGCGCCACCACGGTTCCTGGCGTGTGGGCCATTGGTGAAGTGGCCAACTTCGACGGCATGTGCCTCGGCCTTGTGGCTCCGGCGAACACCATGGCTGAGATCGTTGCCGATAGGCTCCACGGCGGAAGTGCAACGTTCCCCGGCTTCGACACAGCAACCAAGCTCAAGCTTTCCGGCGTCGACGTGGCAAGCTTCGGCGACGCGTTCGCCCGCACGGCAGACAGCCTCGAAGTTGTCTATGCCGATCCTGCCCGCGGCGTCTACCAGAAGATCGTCACGAGCCCCGATGCAAAAATCCTCCTCGGCGGCATCTTCGTTGGCGACGCCAGTCCGTACACCAGCTTGCGTCCTCTCCTTGGCCGCGAATTGCCGGCCGAACCCGGAGCTTTCCTTTCGGCAGCCGGAGGTGGTGACGCTCCCGTCGTCGAACTTCCCGACGACGCCATCCTGTGTTCCTGCAACAACGTCTCTGCCGGCAGCGTCCGCGACGCCGTCAACGGTTGCGGCAGCTGCGATGGCGCCGAACCCGTTCAGGACCTGCCCGGACTGAAGGCCTGCACCCGGGCCGGAACCCAGTGCGGATCCTGCGTGCCGCTTCTCAAGAAGCTCATGGAGGGCGAGCTGGCCAAGTCCGGCATTGAAGTTTCCAAGGCCTTGTGTGAACACTTTGAGATGTCCCGTCGCGAGCTCTTCGAAGCAGTACGCGCACTGGAACTGACAAGTTTCCCCGACATCCTGGCCCGCTTCGGCGTCGACGAGACGGCCAAGGCCGGGCGCGGCTGCGATATTTGCAAGCCCACGGTTGCCAACATCCTGGCCAGCCAAAACAGCGCCTACGTCCTGGATGAGGGCCGCGGCACCTTGCAGGATACGAATGACCGCGCGCTGGCCAACATGCAAAAGGACGGCACCTACTCTGTGGTCCCCCGCATCCCGGGCGGCGAGATCACCCCTGACAAGCTGGCCGTGATCGCCAAGGTGGCGCAGGACTACAACCTGTACACGAAGATCACCGGCGGGCAGCGGATCGACCTCTTCGGCGCCCGGCTGGAACAACTCCCGGAAATCTGGAAGATCCTCATCGACGCCGGCATGGAATCAGGGCAGGCGTACGGAAAGTCGCTACGTACCGTGAAATCCTGTGTCGGATCATCCTGGTGCCGCTACGGTGTCCAGGACTCCGTGGCCATGGCCATCAAGCTGGAACTGCGGTACCGCGGCCTGCGCAGCCCGCACAAGTTCAAGCTCGGCGTGTCCGGTTGCGCCCGCGAATGCGCCGAGGCGCGCGGCAAGGACGTGGGCGTCATCGCCACGGCAGACGGCTGGAACGTCTACGTGGGCGGCAACGGCGGTGCCACCCCGGCGCACGCCCAGCTGCTGGCCAAGGACCTCGACGATGACACGCTCATCAGCTACATCGACCGCTACCTCATGTACTACATCCGCACCGCTGACAGGCTGCAGCGCACGGCTCGCTGGCAGGAAGAGCTCGACGGCGGACTCGCTCACGTTGTCGATGTTGTCGTCAACGATTCACTCGGCATCGCCGCAGATTTGGAAGCGGCCATGAACACGCACGTTGGCAATTACGAGGACGAATGGGCGGCAACCCTTGCCGATCCCGAGCGCCTCCGCCGTTTCCGTTCCTTCGTCAACGCCCCGGAAGAGTCTGACGATTCGATCGTGTTCGTCCCCGAACGCGGCCAGATCCGTCCGGCCACCGAATCTGAAAAGACCGGCCCGGTCCTGATCGCCACCCACATCCCCGTCCGTAGCGCCGACGCGCACACACTCTAAAAGGTGAAGCTCATGCCCCGTAAACGACGCACCGGTCACATCACCCTGGTAGGCGGCGGCCCCGGCCCGGCCGATCTCCTCACGCTACGCGCGGTCAGGGCACTTGCCGCCGCCGACGTGGTCTACTTTGACCGGCTTGGCCCCACGGAGGACCTGGCCGAATTGGCACCACGCGCCACCTTTGTTGACGTCGGAAAGACACCGGGACATCACAAGGTCCCGCAGGAAGAAATCACCGCCCGGATGATCGACGGCGCCAAGTCCGGCCTGCATGTTGTGCGGCTCAAGGGCGGGGATCCGTTCGTCTTTGGCCGTGGTGGGGAAGAAATGGCCGGAGCCGTGGCCGCCGGAATCGGTGTCACGGTGGTCCCTGGGATCTCCAGCGCCATCTCCGTGCCGGGCGCCGCCGGCATCCCGGTCACGCACCGCAACGTCAGCCATCTTTTCACCGTTGTCTCCGGGCATGCTCCGTTGGCCACCCATGAATACCAGCATCTGGCGGGCCTGGGCGGCACCATCGTGGTGCTCATGGGCATCGGCACCCTGCCCTCACTCGTTGCGGGCCTCCGTTTGGCCGGATTGGCAAATGTTACGCCCGTGGCGGTTGTCGAGAATGGTTTTAGCCATGCGCAGCGCACCACTATCGCTACGCTGGGTACCATAGTTGACGCGTCGTCCTCTTGCCGCAATCCCGCTGTCATTGTCATCGGGGATGTTGTGAACCTGGCCGGCGAGCACGGCTTGGCCGTCCCGAACTTCCTCGTGGATGCCAATTTGCAATCAGCGTGAGCGGACCCAGTCCTAGCCCAACTGCACCCGCTCGAATCTATGCTTGAGACGCAGTGCAGGCATCTCGACCCAACGGTAGGACGCCTCTGCAACGGCAAAGGTGACCGCAAGCGCGCAGAAGATCAGCATGGCGGGATTCTCGATAAAGTGTTCCAACGTTTCAAGAGCGATCAGGTTCCACAGGTAAAGCCCATAGGAACGCCTGCCTAGATAGACCAGCAGTGACGAGCCCAGCACGCGCGTGGACACTGCGCGCTGGCTTTCAGCAGACCCGCTTTCCGTGCTTCGGGCGATGATGGCGCAGGCGGCCACACTCAGGAGCGGGACTGTCACCGCATGGGTCACCACGCTGTCCAGTGTGGGCGGATAGAACGCCACAAGAAGGAGCAGACACCATGCTATGGGTGAGAAACGGGCAAGTTCGGCACCGAACCGGCCCTGAGTGCGGCGTTGGGCAATGGCCAATGACACGCCAAGGAGAAGCGGGGCTATCCACGTCCATGTCCGGTAATAGGACATCAGGCCGAACATCAGGAACGTCAGGATTCCTAGCCCGGTAAAGAGCAGCACAGCACCCAGCACAATTCCTTGCAGGTGCCGCTTCAGGACGGGGATCCCCAGCATGAGGGTCAGTGCCAGCGGCCACACAAGGTAGAACTGTTCTTCCACGGACAAGGTCCAGAGCGGAGTCATCGAATGCGGAATGTGAAGTCCGGCGAAATCCACCCAATTGAAAACATAGAAGAACGCCAGCACAGCCCCCACCACGGCACCCCCGGAATCCATACGGAGTTGCGTGCCGAAAACGAATGTCAGAACAAGGGCCACGAGCAGAAAAACGTACAGCGCCGGCAGGAGCCGCAAAGCGCGCCGGGCATAGAAGGCCTTGATGTCGATCCGCCCCGAGGCATCGTGTTCCTTGAGGAGCAATGTGGTGATGAGGTATCCGCTGAGAACAAAGAAGATGAGAACGCCGTACGCACCACCTTTGAACCCGCCCGGGAGAAATGCCGGGACAAAATGGGATGCAATCACAGCGCTGATGGCCAGGCCCCGGATCCCGTCCAGAGCCGCGTTGCGTGGTTTGGTCCGGAGCCGCGGCCCCAGAGCAGGCTGAACGCTCAAACTAACTCCCCCGCTTGCGGCAGGACGCGGATCGCCCGGCCGTTGGCAATGCTTTCACTGTATCCCGCTCCGGCCGGCCGGCTCCAAACATGTCCACGTCTCCGGCACATACCGCGCAATAAATGGGAGCTTCGGTACCATTACCAAGACTTCCTCTCCAATCCCGGTTTGCCGGCAGCTTTAAGGAACACATGAGCGAGACGCCCCAACACCCCTCTACCCCGCCTGCATCAACGGGGCAGCTAGCCCAGCCGCTGCGCGGTTTCCGGATCGGTGTCACCGCCCATCGTCGCGCCGGCGATTTGATCGAGGCGCTGGAACGCAAGGGCGCCACGGTGATGCACGCTCCGGCCCTAAAAATTGCCCCGGTTGAGGATGATGAGGCGCTGCGCACCGAGACGGCCGCAGTGATCACAGCCGCTCCTGACATTGTCATGGTGACGACGGCGTACGGCATGCGTCGCTGGATTGAGGCGGCCGATGCCGCCGGTCAGGGCGAGGACCTGTTGGCCACCTTGGCCACATCATCCATCTATGTTCGTGGGCCCAAGGCTCGCGGCGCCGTCCGGGCCGCCGGGCTGGACGATGACGGCATCAGCTCCGATGAAACCACCGCCACACTCACGGATCTGGTCATCGATGCCGGGGTAGAAGGCAAGACCGTTGCCGTCCAGGTTCATGGCTATACAGATGTTGCTGCGCTGGAACGTTTGCGCCAAGCCGGGGCCACCGTCCTGACCGTCACCCCATACCGCTGGGTCAATGCCGAGGACGGGGACAAACTGCCGCAGCTGATCGAGGCTGTCATCAACCGGGAGATCGACGTACTCACGTTCACGAGCGCCCCCGCCGTCGACGCCGTGCTGAGCACAGCCGATGCCTTGGGACGTGGCGCCGAATTCCGCCACGCCCTGCGTCGCGATGACCGGAGCCCCAGCGGCGAGGGCCTGGGCTCGGTGGTGAGCGCCGCCGTCGGACCTGTCACAGCTGCTCCGCTGGTACATGCCGGCATCACCCCGCTAATTCCCGAGCGCTTCCGCATGGGCGCCTTGATCAGGCTCGTGTGCGAGTACCTAGAAAACACCGGTGCGCTGCGGGTTCAGAGTGGCGGATCGGTCCTGGAAATTCGCGGGCAGTCGCTGAGCGTTGACGGGATTCCCTTAGCGCTGGCACCTGCACCACTGCAGCTTTTGAAGGCACTCATGGAGGCTGGCGGCACCATCCGCTCCCACGCCGAACTGTTGACCGCGATGGGTGTTGGCGACGCGGACCACGCGCTGCACATGACCATCAGCCGGCTGCGGGCCGCGCTTCCCGATCCCACCATCGTGGAAACTGTACTCAAGCGCGGCTACCGGCTCCGCCCGCCCCGGATATAAAACCAGCAAATATGGCACCATAGGTGTAACTAGTCGTACGCAGGAAGGTACCCTCATGACCACCAACGCCGCATCAGAGCCCACCGGCACTGAAGATTTGGCCCGCTACATTGACCACACGCTCCTGGCACCTGCGGCCAGCCGGGAAGACATCCTGAAGTTGTGCAAGGAAGCCGCCGAACATCATTTCAAGTCCGTCTGCGTCAACCCCATCTGGGTTGAGACGGCCAAGAAGGCGCTGCTGGGATCGGGCGTTCTGACCTGCACCGTTGTGGGCTTCCCGCTGGGCACCCACAACACCGACGTCAAGGTCTTCGAGGCTCGCGGGGCCACCATGGACGGTGCCGATGAGATCGACATGGTCATCAACATCGCCTCCGCCCGCGCGCTGGACCGGGACGCCCTGGTCTCGGACATTTCAGCCGTTGCCGAGGTAGTTCATGGCGAGGATTCCTTGCTGAAGGTCATCATTGAAACTTCGCTGCTCAGCGACGCCGAGAAGGTCCTCGCATGTGAAGCAGCCGTTGAGGCTGGCGCCGATTTCGTCAAGACGTCCACGGGCTTCAACGGCGGCGGTGCCACCGCGTCCGACGTCGCACTTATGCGCCAAACCGTAGGCCCGGACATCGGGGTAAAGGCTTCAGGCGGAGTCCGTTCGCGTGAGCAGGCGCTGGAAATGATTGCAGCCGGGGCAACCCGCATCGGCACCAGCGGCGGCATTGCCATCGTTGCCGGCGGAACAGCCACAAGCGCCTACTAATCCGTACTAAGATCGAGTACAGATCATCGCGCCGTTTTCGGTGCACCAGCTTAGCTCCCCCACTTTTGGGGCCAGGAGGAACCATGTCCAGCAGCAGTTACCGTGGCGAGAACAGCCGTGCGCAGTCCATCGTTTTGTTCGTCATCTTCTTCGCCCTGTTCCTCGGCGGCATCTTCGCTATGTCGTTCTGGAGCCTTGAGAGCTTTGCCCATGCCTTCGTGCCCGCCGGAGTCGGCCTCGGCCTGTGCGCCCTCTCATTCTGGGTCCCGTTGACGATCCTGGGCCGCTCAAACTCCGCTGGCGAGTAAATAGCTGAACAGTGAGCCTCGGCTTACTTGACCGTTTCTGGTCGAGTAAGCCGAGGCCCACTTTTTTAATGCCCGACGGCGGGCAACTCGCCTTGCGCCGAACCCACCCGAACGTTTCAGGACGCCACGGGATCTGCGGATTCCCAGGACGTGGATTCGAGGCCCACAATGGTGGCTACGAGATCCTCAATGGTCTGGCCCATCCATTCAACAGCGGCCTCGGTTTCAAGTTTCACCGTGTCGTCAGTCGAACTTGAGGTTTGAAAGTCCAGATAGAGCTCGAGTTTGTTCCTGAGCTCCACAACAAGCCCAAGGAGTTCCTGCGCCAACTGTTCCTGTTGATCCGCCAGAACGCTGGACACAAGGTATCCGGGCCCATCGATGGTTGTCCCTGGCGCAGCCAAGGTCTCGAGGTCGTGGATAAGCTTGTTGGCATCAAAAGGCTGTACGCCTTGGGCGGTTTTCCCACGTCTCTTTGACGGTGTCATGACAACCCGCCATCCATGCTCAGATCTACCCCGGCCGACAGTGGTGGCCGAATTTTGTGCAATCTTAGGCCCGACATAGCTACTCTTTCGCTTTGATTGCGCTATTTGAGATCGCGTCGGGGTCTGGGACGTTTGCCTCAGTGTACCCCACCAAACTCAAGGAAATCGGTGCGCCTGGACCTAACTTGCAGCTACGGCGCTGCTACGTCGCCTGCTACGGACATCCCTGGCGCTGCTACTGGGCCGAACAGGCATAAGCTGTAGGAACACGAGCTCGTTCATAGTACGTTTAAAGCACTCTGACAAAGTCCAAGGAGGCGCGGCGCTGTGTCTCTCACTGCCTGTCCAGATGTTGCATCGCTGGCCGTGACCCCTGCTCCCTTCAAGGGTGATTACCCGTCGCTAGGGATGAAAACACTCCGTGGTTGATCTGTTGCCCGAGGGATTCAAGCGTTTCGGAGCAGAGCTGTGCGCTAATTTTCTCGCTCAGCTGCCCATCTCCGGCATCTCGGTATCGGCTTTTCCCGGGCATGCCCCGGAGACCACGATCTGCGCCAGCAACGACACGTCCGCCCGGATCGACGAACTGCAGTTCGATTTGGGCGAGGGTCCCCGCTGGGAAGCATTGCAAACCCGCCGGCCGGTCATGCTCCCGAATGTGAAAACACACGCGCACTCGGCTTGGCCTGTCTTTGCCAAGGCTGTTTTGGCCTACGACGTCGAGGCCATCTTCGTGTTTCCCCTGCAGCTCGGGGCCATGGACGTTGGGGTCATTGAACTGTACAGTTCAACTCCCGGCTCCCTCAGCCCGGCTGATCATTCCTTGGCGCTGCAACTCTCCGATGCCGCGGCGTGGCAGTTGTTGCGGCACATTTTGACGGTCGACCCCAGTGACACCTCCGGTGCCGGTGAACCCTCAGAGGGCAAGGACCGGGAGAAGTCTCCACTGTCGCGAAGAGAAGTCCATCAGGCGACAGGGATGGTCCTTGCTCAGGCCGGCACCTCGGCCACGGATGCGTTGCTGTTGTTGCGCGCCCACGCTTTTTCTCAGGGCCGCTCGGTGCGCGATGTCGCCCGTGATGTGGTCAGCAGGAAACTGGACTTCACACGGCCTAGGGGGGACGATGTCAGCACTTCCGTGGAGTAGAATTTGGCTATGGCGATCTTAAGCCGCGCCCGGCGCGTGAGTGCCGCTTTCGTGAAGATTGCGGATACCTTGGTGGCCGACTACGATGTCGTCGACCTGCTGCATACCCTTGTCGATGAGTCGGTGGGACTACTCGATGCGGCTGCTGCTGGGCTCCTGTTAGTTGATCCGGCAGGTGACCTTCAGGTCATGGCTTCCACCAGCGAGAAGAGCCAACTCGTTGAGGTGCTCCAGCTGGAGGCTGGTGTTGGTCCGTGCGTTGACTGTTTCCGCACCGGCGCCGTAGTCGCGATCAATGACATCGCCACCGACGGTTCCCCTTGGCCGCTCTTTCAGTCAGCGGCGCTTTCCCAAGGTTTTGCCTCGGTTCATGCCGTCCCGATGAGGTTGCGCGGTACCACCATCGGCGCCTTGAACCTCTTCCGCCACGCGACGGGGGCACTCAGCACCGAGGATGCCGCCATCGCCCAGGCATTTGCTGACGTTGCTACCATCAGCTTGTTGCAAGAGCGTGCTTTGCGGGAAAGCACCATTGTCAACGAGCAGCTCCAGCGGGCTCTCAACAGCAGAATCGTGATTGAACAAGCCAAGGGCGTCATTGCGCATACGGCGAATGTCAGCATCGATGATGCCTTTGGCCTGCTGCGGTCCTATGCACGATCCAACCGCCAGCCACTTTCCGAGACCTCCCAGCACGTTGTGGAACGCCTCATCACCATAACCTCCTGAGGCTCCGCGCCTCTGCTGCGGTCCACGCGAAAACTGCCCGCCTCCCACTTCTGCCATGCGCCGAACTCAGTGTGAGTCTGGCGCCAGGCACAACATGCGCCAAATTCGCATCGGGTTCAGCGCATACCGACGGAACTACTGCGCCCGCTTAACTTATGCGCACGGCACGCCCCCGACGACGGCGCATAAGTGAGCTACGTGGCAGGCACTTTCTCAAACCCGTTATTTAATGCCCGACGGCGTTCGGCCCGCCCGCCGCTTCCGCCATGCGCCGAACTCAGTGTGAGTCTGGCGCCAGGAACAACATGCGCCAAATTCACATCGAGTTCAGCGCATACCGACGGAGCTGCTGCGCCCACTTCACTTATGCGCACGGCACGCCCCCGACGACGGCGCATAAGTTAACTACACGGCAGGCACTTTCTCACACCCGTTATTTAGGGCCCGACGGCGTTCGGCCCACCCGCCGCTTCCGCCATGCGCCGAACTCAGTGTGAGTCTGGCGCCAGGAACAACATGCGCCAAACTCGCATCGAGTTCAGCGCATATCGATCGTCAACGGGCGGGCCTAAACGCAGCTACGTGGCCGGAACCGTCTCGAATATGGCCTCCAGGACGCCCTGAGACCACTTGAGCACCTCGGCGTCGGCCAGGTCGCGGCCACCGATCCTCGCCGTCTTGGGCTTAGGGATCAGGATCGAGTTCAGCGCCGGCTTCACCATTGACCCGGGGTACATGCGGTTCAGGCGCATGACCTTGGATTCAGGAAGATCCGCCGGGGCAAACTTGATGAAGTTGCCCTGCAGCGCCACATCGGACAGTCCGGCTGTACGGGCCAAGACCTTGAAGTGCGCAACGGCAATAAGGTTGACGGCGGCCGGCGGCAACTCACCATACCTATCGATGAGTTCCTCCTCCACCTCGTTAATACCTTCAACACTCACGGCGGCGGCAAGCTTGCGGTAGGCCTCCAGTCGGAGCCGCTCCCCCGGCACATATTCGTGCGGCAGGTGGGCATTGACCGGTAGCTCGATCTTCATCTCGGCAACGCGTTCTTCGCCCTCGCCACGGAAATCGGCCACAGCCTCGCCCACCAGTCGGATGTACAGGTCGAAGCCCACTCCTTGAATGTGCCCGGACTGTTCGCCACCGAGCAGGTTTCCGGCGCCACGAATCTCCAGGTCCTTCATGGCCAGCGCCATACCAGCACCCAGCTCATTATGCGCAGCCACAGCCTTTAGGCGTTCCAGGGCAATCTCACCCAGCGGCTTGTCGGCCGGGTACAGGAAGTAGGCGTAGGCGCGTTCACGGCCACGGCCCACACGGCCACGCAACTGGTGCAGCTGGGACAAACCGTAGTTGTTAGCCTGCTCCACGATCAGCGTGTTCGCGTTGGAAATATCGAGTCCGGTTTCGATGATGGTGGTGCACACCAGCACATCAAAGCGCTTCTCCCAGAAGTCAACAATGATCTGCTCCAGCCGGGACTCGCTCATCTGCCCGTGGGCCACGGCCACGCGGGCGTCCGGGACCAGCTGCTGGATATGGGCTGCCGTGCGCTCAATCGATTTAACCCGGTTGTGCACATAAAAGACCTGGCCTTCGCGCATGAGCTCTCGGCGGATGGCCGCACCCACCTGCTTGTCGCTGTGTGCGCCAACGTACGTCAGCACGGGGTGGCGCTCCTCGGGCGGAGTAGCCAGCGTGGACGTCTCACGAATACCTGTCATGGACATTTCCAAGGTACGCGGAATAGGCGTGGCGCTCATGGCCAGCACATCCACATTGGTGCGCATCTTCTTCAGCGCTTCCTTGTGTTCAACACCAAAGCGCTGCTCTTCATCAACGATCACCAGCCCCAGATCCTTGAACGTGAAATCCTTCGACAAAAGGCGGTGCGTGCCAATGACAACGTCAACCGTCCCGTTGCGAACACCCTCAACGATCTCCTTGGACTCCTTGGCGGTTTGGAAGCGCGACAGCGGCCGGACGCGCACGGGGAAGCCGGAGAAGCGCTCGTTGAACGTCTCGAAGTGCTGCTGCGCCAGCAGCGTGGTCGGCACCAAGATGGCCACCTGCTTGCCGTCCTGCACGGCCTTGAACGCTGCACGGACAGCAATCTCGGTCTTGCCATAACCCACGTCGCCGGAGATGAGGCGGTCCATGGGGACCTCTTTCTCCATGTCCGCCTTGACCTCGTTGATGGCCACCAGCTGGTCAGGCGTCTCAACATACGGGAACGCCTCCTCCAGCTCAGCCTGCCAGGGAGTATCCGGCCCAAAGGCATGGCCCTTGGATGCCATGCGCGCCGAGTACAGCCGGATCAGCTCGCCGGCAATCTCCTTGACGGCCTTGCGCGCCTTCGTCTTGGTCGCCGCCCAGTCCGAGCCGCCCATCTTGGACAGCGCCGGCGCGTCACCGCCAACATAGGCCGTGACCTGGTCCAGCTGGTCCGTGGGGACAAACAGCTTGTCACCCGGTGCGCCGCGCTTCGACGGCGCGTACTCGAGCACCAGGTATTCGCGCAGACCCGCTGCCCCGCCGACGCCGGCCCCTGCCACCTTTCGCTGGATGAGCTCAACAAACTTGCCCACGCCGTGCTGTTCGTGGACCACATGGTCGCCGGCCTGCAGCTGGAGAGGGTCGACGGCGTTGCGCCGCTTGGAGGGCATCTTGCGCATGTCCCGGGTCGAGACGGCCGAGGCGCGCCCCAGCAGATCCGCCTCGGTCAGCAGTCCCAGCTTGAGGGAGTCCAGGACAAATCCGCGGCCGGTGTCGGCCGTGGTCACCTCGATGATGCCCGGCTGGGGTTCCGCATCCAAGGAGTCAACGCGCGACGCCGGGATGTTGGCTTCGTGGAATAGCTCGGCCAAGCGCTGGGCCGGCCCGGGCCCCTGCGTTGCGACGACAACCCGCCATTGGTCCTTGACCCGGGCGCCGATGAACTCCATCATTTCTGCCACGTCGCCGCGGTAGCCGCGAGGTTCGCGGGCGGCAAGGTTCAGCACATCGCTGGAGAGGTCCAGTTCCTCGTCTTGGACCAATGAACTCAAGGTCCACCAGCTCACGCCGTGGCCCTGAGTGGATTCGCGGGTTTGTGCCAGCGACCTGAAACCGGCGGCGGCGAGGTCAACTCCATTGCCTGCAACGGTGGTCAGGTCCAAAGGTGCGCTGCCGCCGTCGGACGCGGTGGACCAGGCGGCCTCGAGGAACTCCTCGTTGGTGGATTCAAGATCGTGCGCCCTGGCACTAACCTTTTCGGGGTCAAGAATCACGGTGATGGAACTGGCGGGCAGCAGAGAGGTCAGCGGCACCATGCCATCCACCAGCGCCGGAGCCAATGACTCCATGCCCTCCACGGCAATGCCGCCGGCAATCTTTTCCAGCATGGCCGCGGCGGCGGGCATGCTGTCCTTGAGCTTGGCGGCACGGCCCATGACGGTGGGGGTGATGAGAATTTCCCGGCACGGCGGTGCATAGAGTTCGGTCGGGTGCGTGATGTTGTCTCTGACGCTCGTCAGCGTGCGCTGATCGGCCACGCTGAACCACCGCAGGGATTCAACCTCGTCGCCAAAGAATTCAATGCGGACGGGGTGGTTGTCCGTCGGTGAGAAGACGTCAAGGATGCCACCACGCACGGCAAACTCGCCGCGGTGCGTCACCATGTCGACCCGGGAATACGCGGCGTCGGCCAATTTCTTGATGAGCTCGGCGAAGGGGATCTCCTCGCCCGCTTTTACCCGCACCGGAACCAGCTCACCCAAGCCCGCCACGAGCGGCTGAACCACGGCGCGGATGGGTGCCACGATCACGCGCAGCTGCTCTCCGGCGTCGAGCTCGGGATGGGCCAGGCGGCGCAGCACGGAAAGCCGGCGGCCCACGGTGTCCGAACGCGGGGACAAGCGTTCGTGCGGCAGCGTTTCCCAGCTCGGGAATTCAGTCACGGAACCCTCGGGAAGGTAGGAACGCAGCGCGGCCACTGTGTCTTCGGCTTCGCGGCCCGTTGCCGTGACGGCAAGCACGACGCCGGTGCCCGCGGCTGCGGCGCGCTCGGCTAACCCGTCGGCTACTTCGGCAAGGAGAACGGCTCGCATGCCGGCAGGTGCACTAAAAGCGATGTCGGCACTTCGCGTGGCGGGGTCGGCACCCGCGTAGCTGCGGACACGGGCGAAGAGTGGATCGGCTGAGAGCGCGGTTCGCAACCCTGCAAGACTCATGGGTGGTTTCTCCTTGTTGCATAACAACTTTTTGCCCAACGCAGGCGCATCGTGGCCGCCGCTGAAGTACGTTCTTTGCCGTGCCGGACAGCACGAAAGCCCAAAACTTCATAGGAGGTCCCGGGACGTTATCCAGCTTACTCGTGGCGGGTGGCCAAGGTATCGTAGGAGGTGCCCCAAACACACCCCCGATCTTGGAGGAACCATGGCGCTTGCCGCCTCAACAACGCTTTCGGCCACGGCCCAGAACGTGACAGACGTCTTTACCAATGCCGATTTCATCAAGCACGTTAGCGAAACCGTGGGCGGGGAGCTGAAGTCGTTCACTATCAGCGGTCCCACCACCGAGGCCTTCACTACCCAGACGGTGCGCACGCTGCCCACCACGCGCATGCCGGAAATCGTGCAGAAGTTCGTCGGCGACTCGCTGACCGTTACCCAGAATGAGTCCTGGAGCGCTCCGGCGGCCGATGGTTCCCGCACCAACTCCATCAAGCTCACCGTGGCCAAGGCTCCCGTGGATGTGTCGGCTGAGCAGAAGCTGACGGCCGACGGCGTTTCCACAGTGGTCTCGCTGACGGGCGAGGTCTCCTCCGGCGTGCCGTTCCTCGGCGCCAAGATTGCCTCCGCAGCTGAGCCCGTGATTGGCCGGGCCCTGAACCTGCAGGCAACACTTGCTCAGGAATGGCTCAACACCCACAACTAAGCATTAGCTGACTGGTGTCAGAATCCGCTGCAATTGCCGCGCGGATTCTGGCACCTTTTTTGTTTAACTCCCCTGCTTGCCGCCGCCTTGGTACTGAGTATCTTCCGTGAACTGGCCAAAAAGACGAGTGTTGACCACTCTATTTACCGCACCCCGGAGCCCATAGGCTCACAGTCATTACAGGGCAATAGGAAGGTCATAACCCCTCATGGGTGGAAAGTACTCCCGCAGCAGATCCGACGAGAAGAAGCGCACCGGGATTTATGTGTTCATGGCCGTTCTTGCAGTAGCGGTCGTCGTAGCCGTGATCTTGGTCTGGTTCTTCTAGCGCCGACGGACTAGGTAATTTGGGGTTGCTCCGGCAGCCCCCTATTGGCGTCCCATAAAACTTCTTGCATCACAATATTTAGTTTCCACTATTTACTCTCCCCGATAACGCTTGCCGGCATGGCCCATCATTTCACTAAAACGAGTAATGACGGGCAGCGACAAGTAGTGACATGCGGTAAAACAAGTAGTGAACACTCTATTTGGCGAAAGTAAGTACCCGTAGTCTTCAATTTCCATACCTGAATAAGCATGATTCATTGAAACTGAAGTTTTCCGTAACAGTTGGCTCCGGGGGTGTGCACTCGAACCGCCCTACTGTTGTCTCCGGAATAGCACTAACCACCTTAAGTGAATCGATGATCAGCAGGTTTCAGGCTGCGACTAAGCCTTGCTCATCGCAGAAGTCTTTGAAGATCTGGGGAACCATGAAAGACACAGCAGGACCGAATAGATTCGCTCCAACAACGCAGTTACGCACAATGCGTATCAGGATAATCTCCACGTCAGCCATCTTTGCCTTGGGACTGGCCAGCCTCGGCGCTCTCACCGCCGGACCCGCCATGGCCTCAACATCAGAGGTACCCGAAGCGGCCGCGATCGCAATCCAGGATGCGGCAGTTGAAACTTTGCCGGATGTAGCACCCGTTGACGTTCCGGCCGCCGATGCTCCCGCTCCGGTCGAAGTACCCGTCGAAGCGCCAGCGGAAGTAGCAGTAGAAGTGCCGGCTCCAGCAGAAGTACCCGTAGTGGTACCCGCCGAACTGCCCGTCCCGGTTCCTGCGGATGTGCCCGCACCAGCGGAGGCACCGGCCCCCGCGGACATACCTGCAGCACTGGCAGACGTGCCCGCAGCACCGGAGGCCCCCGCAGCATCGTCGGTGGAGCTGCCCGCAATTGCAGCACCGGCCGTTGAATCTGCGGCAGAACCCGCTGCAAA
This sequence comes from Arthrobacter sp. TWP1-1, assembly GCF_049897845.1. Lineage (NCBI taxonomy): Bacteria > Bacillati > Actinomycetota > Actinomycetes > Micrococcales > Micrococcaceae > Arthrobacter > Arthrobacter sp. TWP1-1. Next base: position 182,829 of record NZ_JAFCXC010000006.1, on the reverse strand, counting down.
GGAACCCGTTGCAAAGGTCGCGGCAGCAACGGAAGAGGTCGAACGGTCCAGGAAGATCGCCTTCTGTCACCGCACGGCCTCTCACTGGAATCCCTACGTTTATCTTGAAACCAGCGTCAACACGTTCTTCAATTCGGGCCATGTCGACGACATAGGTCCGATCTTCCCGGACACGGATGAGGACGGCGACTGGGGCGATATTTTCCCACCGAACCGGTACAGCTCTGAAGGTCAGAATTGGACCAGCGAAGGCCAGGCTATTTTCGAGAACGACTGCGAGCTGCCCGAGAATGACGAGGTGCCGCCCGTGGCACCCACGGTAGAACAGTCCGTCTGCACCGATGCAGGTACGGCAACCACGCCCACCTTGTCCCTGCCAGACAGCAGCGACGACATCAGCTACACCTTGTCCGGTGAAGTCGCCCAGGGCGGAGTCGCCACGGTCACCGCAACGCCAAGCGATGACGTTGACTTGGAACTGGCCGATGGCGATGGCTGGGTCCTCCAGGACGACGGTTCCGCCACCTACACCGTGGCCTTTGACACGGTGCATTGCGAAACCCCACCACCGGTCGTAGAGGCCACCCCGGTTGCTCCCGCCGTTATTCAGGCTGTCTGCACCGACGGTAAAGTCACCGTACCCACGTTGACTCTCGCCGTCACCACAGGGATCGGCTACACCGTTGCCGGTGCGGTCGCCAACGGAGGCAACGTTGTTGTCACCGCTACCCCACAGGAAAACACGGTCCTGACTGAGACGGCAGGTTGGACACCGGATGGATCCGGTTCCGCGAGCCTCACCGTCACCCTTGACAAGGTGGAGTGCCCCGTTGTGACAACTCCCCCGGCGACAACACCTGCAGGAAAAGCACTGGCAGTAATTCCGACAGTAACAACCCCGGCAGCACTAACGCCGGCTGGTGCTGCAGTCCAGTCAGCGCCTCTGGCCGCGACAGGCCTGGATGCAGCTCCATCACTGCCCATCGGCGGCTTGTTGATTCTGCTCGGTGGCGTGGCCCTGTGGCGCAACCGCCGCACGGCAAGCAAGCACTAATCTCCAACCTCACGTAGGCCTCTCCCCTCATACACGGGGAGGGGCCTACGCGTTTAAAGGACCAAGTAGCCACTTTTATGCGTGGAAGAAATTAGTTTCCGGGAGGCGGCAACGGGATTTGCAGAGCATTGCTCCTCGGCACATTTTCTTGTGCCGCAGTCCCCACCCAATGCCTCCAATGAGATCCGTCGAATAGATTCAGGTAGATCATCACAGACACTTTGTTCGCCAAACCCGAACTCCGCTGGACTACTTGCCCAAATAGCAGAATGAGAATCACCGACGTCCCGTGGCGCCGGGAACTGAACACGATTGCCGTTGACCAAGCCTGCCTGGTTTCAGACCCCCGCACTGTCCATGCGGTAGAGGAATGCGGCCATGGCATCTCGGTTAATGGGCGTCCAAGGCCGATAGCTCTTGGCTCCGTTAGCTCCTACCCAGCCTGTCGAAATTCCTTGGTTCGCTAGCCACGACATCTCCTTGTAGAACGGCTGACTTGTGGACACGTCCTGGAACGGGGAAACCGAAGGAGCCACAAACGCAGGTGACCCGGCCATGCGGTAGAGGAATGCGGCCATGGCATCTCGGTTAATGGGCGTCCAAGGCCGATAGGTCTTGGCTCCGTTATCTCCTACCCAGCCTGTCGAAATTCCTTGGTTCGCTAGCCACGACATCTCCTTGTAGAACGGCTGACTTGTGGACACGTCCTTGAACGGGGAAACCGAAGGAGCCATATACGGCGCTTCCGTAGCGCTGAACGTTATGGTCCAGGATGCTTCGGTTCCGGTGGCCAGAACGTAGTCAGTTTTCGCCCTCGCGGTCACCGTCACCGTGCCCATGCCTGGATAAGTACCAGCCGCAACAACCTTGTCCGCGATCAAATAGTCAACCCCAGCTGTAGCAGGAACCGCGTAGGTATCATTCTTCGTGCCGTCCTTGTCCGTGAACACTACGGGCGTGGGAGCGGCTTGGAACGGGGTGGGGGTTGGCGTGGCCGAGTCAGTCGGTGTGGTCGTAGGTATGGGTGTCGGCGAAGGAGAAGGCGTGACCATTGAGTAATCTCCAAAATTAATTGTTGAGTAATACGAGCCATAGCCTTCCCCCTTCGGCTGCGTATCCTGCTTGGCATACCCAATACCAATGTCCGTGAACCTGAAATCTAAAAGTTGATCATTGTGAAGTTCAGACATTTGCCATCCGAACAGAATAGCCTCGGAACTTCGCGCGTATCCAATAATTTCACCGGACCACCCACTGCCTGTATTAGGGATTTCTACTGAGAAGTTAGGATTGTGCGCAAAACGTCCACTCGCGACGCTGCTGTTCGTCCAATCTTGGGCTACTTTCGAAATGGCAGGATTTAGGACGAGGGGCTTGAGGCCGTTTTCCATTCGATATGAATTTATTTCTTCGAACAAATATTGCACTTGTTCCTCGATAGTGCCATATGGGTTTGCTTGAACGGGCGAAGCCTGTGCTTCCTGCGTGAAATTTGAGACACTTGGGCTGACCGCCGTTGCTGCTGGAACCGTTAGCGTTGCGATTGCGCTGACCGCCAGAACCGTAGCCAATACCATTGAAATCGGGAAATACCTATTCATTTTGTTCCTTATTTCAAATAGGGCGAGCTCATGTATTGGACAATTATAGGCTCTAGGCAAAATAAACTTGCCCAATTGCGCCTTTAACCGAGAACGATTATCAGTCTAACCTCGATCTTTATGAGGCGGGATTTCCGGTGGATCAAGGCTGGCCGTCGGCCTGATGTCTCCTATTCCGGCAATCGGATTAACATACCGGAAACACACAGGAGACCGGACCGTCTCATGCCGCGGATAGCCTCACAGGTGACCTTCCCCGCAACGAAAGTGAAGCCCGGATGACTACTGATTCAATGAGAACCCAAGTTCTTGACCCGGCACTGCCGGGCCCCAGCCCAGCCACTCCCGGCAACGACGCGGCCGTCAACGCGACCAAGGAGAGCCTTGAGGATTACACCCTCCGGTTCGCACCGCGTTCCTACCGGAAATGGACGGCCGGGGTCGTGGCCACCAGCGCACTGGGCGGGATCGCCTACCTCGCCGACTTCTCGATCGGGGCAAACATTGGCATCGCCTACGGCACCGTGAATGCCATCTTCGGCATCATCGTAGCGGCCGTGATCATTTTCGCTACGGGGTTCCCGCTGGCCTACTACGCGGCCCGATACAACATTGACCTTGACCTGATCACCCGCGGATCCGGATTCGGGTACTACGGCTCCGTGGTCACCAACGTCATCTTTGCGACGTTCACGTTCATCTTCTTTGCCCTCGAGGGCTCCATCATGGCCCAGGGCCTGCAGTTGGGGCTTGGCATCCCACAGTGGATTGGCTACGCCGTATCCACCATTGTCATCATCCCGTTCGTCATTTACGGGATGAAAACCCTCGCCAAGTTGCAGGTCTGGACCACTCCCCTATGGCTCCTGCTCATGGTGGTACCCGTCGGCTACCTGCTGCTATCCCACCCCGGCAGCATCGATGACTTCTTTGCCTTTACCGGCAAGTCGGGCGCCGAGGGCACCAATCTCGCCTCCGTCATGCTGGCCGCTGGCGTCTGTCTCTCGCTCATGGCCCAAATTGCCGAGCAGATCGACTACCTGCGCTTCATGCCACCCAAGACGGCCGAAAACAAGGGTGCATGGTGGCGCGCCGTGATCCTGGCCGGACCCGGCTGGGTCATTTTCGGTGCAATCAAGCAGATCGTGGGCATGTTCATTGCCATCTACCTGATCGCCAAACTGGATCCGGCGGCGTCCGTACACGCCAACGAGCCCGTGCACCAGTTCCTTGGCGTGTACCAAGAAATGATGCCGGCCTGGCTGGCCATGTCCCTAGCAGTGGTCCTGGTGGTCATCTCCCAGCTCAAGATCAACGTAACCAATGCCTACTCAGGCTCGCTCGCATGGACCAACAGCTTCACCCGCGTCACCAAGACCTACCCGGGCCGCATGGTCTTTGTACTGATCAACCTGCTAATTGCCCTGGTGCTCATGGAATCAAACATGTTTGAATTCCTGAACACAATTCTTGGCTTCTACGCGAACTGCGCCATGGCCTGGATCGTCACGGTTGCCTCAGACATCGCCATCAATAAGTACCTGCTGAAGATCTCGCCCAAGGTTCCAGAGTTCCGCCGCGGCATGCTCTACGGCATCAACCCCGTGGGCTTCGTGTCCATGCTCGTCTCGGCCGGCGTTTCCATCGCCGTGTTCTTCGGCGCCTTTGGTTCCGCCATTCAACCCTACTCGCCCATTTTCGCCGTCGGACTAGCGCTTGTCCTGCCACCGGTACTGGCCATCCTAACCAAGGGCAAGTACTACCTCCGACGCACGGACGACGGGATCGACCTGCCCATGTTCGATTCAGACGGCAACCCCAGCGATGACAAGCTCCTCTGCCACGTCACCGGCTTGGAGTTCGAGCGTCCGGACATGATCCGCTCAGCCCAGGACGGGCCCCACGGTGAACCCCAGTACGTTTCCTCGCTGGCCCTGTCCACGGACAAGACCGGAAAGCTGGTTCTGCCGGCTCAGAAATAGCTCACCAAAAAGTAGGAGGCTGGCACTGTTGTGCCAGCCTCCTTCGCGTTCGGAACGGACGACGGCGGCCGACTCACCCGGGTGCAGGGGTCGCAGCCGTCAACGGACAAAGTGACACCAGTCCGGTACATATGCGAAGTCTCCAAGATACTGCACAAGCCGTCAAGCGTCAGCTAGTGGCAAGAGCCCTTCGTGCGCACGGGCGTAGTCCCGGGCACGTCGGATGCGGACAGCGCTGATCGGAACAACAATGACGAGCGTGACAACGAGGACGGCGCAGTAGCCGATCGTCCATCCATCCGCCTGTCCGGACGTGAACCGCAAAACTTGAATTGTACCGAGTCCCAACTCAAGAAGGATGAAGTAGGCGAGCATGAACGCCAGCACGGTCGGCCCCACCGCCGCGTATTTCGCCGCGGCAACCTCTTCGCCATGATCCAACACGATTTCCTTGTTCTGCAGTACAACCTTGCTGATTTTTCGGATCGTGCCGAGGTCCCGGTCCACCGCATCCTTGAGGCGGCGGTTTAGCGACAGGCTAGCAATCACGCACGCTGCACTTGCGCCCATCCATGCGAATCCCAATGCGCCGAGCAATTGCTCCGCGACACCAAAATCCGGGTCGTCAAAGCTGGCTCGGACAACTGCCAGCGCCGCGGCTGTAATGGCGAAAACCGCGAAGTATGTAATACAAACGGCTGCGACCTTCTTGCGAACTTCATGTCTGGTGACCGGCGCCCAGCTCGGTTGCCGCGGGTTTGCCTCCTCATTGCGGAGCATGAAACGGCCCACAAAGTGGGCGAACACGGTCAACGCGGCCCCGCCGGCAATGAACAGGCAGGGAAGCCACCATGGCGAGTGCAAAGTAACCGCAAACACGATGATCGCGACCGTACCCAGGATTTGAAGTCCAGTCACCGCCCACAGCCACCGTCTGTAGTAGCTGCGACTTCCCTCCGTTTTCGTCACGTTCCAGTAAGAAGTCAGCGAGCCGAGCACCAACGGTCCGTAAATCATCACGGCTAGGGCAAAGATTGCCATCATCTGGAGCCCGATGGAGCCGGGCGGCGACTGGACACCAATCAAGATCGTTCCGCCGAGCATGAGCGCGGTAGCTAAGACCATGGACGCAACGTAGACGAACACTTTCACGTTCTTGCCTTCCGCCGGTCAGGTGACTGCTGGATCCTCCAAAGTCAACATCGGACGTCTTTCAAAGTCAACGTCGAACGTAGACGCCGGGAGGCGCGGACAGAACCACGGCGGCCATAGCCACGATGCAGGACCCAGCTCCCAAACACGTTCATAATTCCCGCGTCTGGACAGCAGGTGATGCAAGGAGCGAGTGGTGCGACTCTGGAATAGAGTGGCGGCCACTCTATCGACTCCATACGGGGCTTTCATAGGCTCTTTTGTAGGTACTTACATTCGTACCCAGCTTGGGGCTGGATACAGGGGAAGGTTGTTGCATCATGATGAGCCGGAACAGTAGATTGCGGGCAAGGCGGAGAAGGCGCAGCCAGGAACGGTCCCCGTTCTGGAAATATCTGATCCTTGGCGTGCTTTGCGCGGCTGCGGTTTCTGTGACACTGCTGGCTTTGCGCTCCACCTGACCGCACGGAAACAGACAAACCGGAAAACCCGACGGCGGCGCTTGGGCAATACGGGCTAGTGCACCAAGCGGTAGCCCACGCCGCGAACGGTCTTGATCCAGCGCGGCTCCCGCGGGTTGTCGCCCAATTTGCGGCGCAGGTTCGCTACGTGAACCTCAATGGTCCGTTCGTCGGCGTCGCTGATGTAAGTGCCCACGTCGTACTCTTCACCGCGGAGCCGGCGAACCAAATCTGACTTGGTACGCACCTGTCTTCCGCTGTCAACCAGGGCGTGAAGGATGTCGAACTCTGTGCGCGTCAGCTCAAGCTCCGCGCCGTCCACTTCAGCTGTGCGGTCCCCGCTATTGAGTAGGAGGCCGTTGAGCCCCTGTGCCTCGGGTAGCTCCATGGCGCCGGCCACCACATTTACCGGGTGGCTGCTGGTCTTAGATTCCCGAACCGCGTCAGCCACGGGGGCACGCTCTGCGGCCACGGCTGCAGAGCCATCGCCGGCAATCCGCGGTCGGCGCATCATGGCACTAACCCTGGCCCTCAGTTCGCGGGGGCGGAAGGGCTTGGTGAGGTAATCATCTGCGCCGGTTTCCAAGCCCAGAAGGGTGTCCATTTCATCGGCGCGCCCGGTCAGCATGATGATGTACGTATCGCTGAAGAGTCGGATTCGCCGTGCCACTTCGAAGCCGTCGATGTCCGGAAGTCCAAGATCTAAAGTCACAATGTCAGGGTTGTTGTCCCGGACCATTTCAACACCTTCAGCACCAGTGCTCGCAGCGAAAACCTCAAATCCTGACTGACTGAGAATTACGCTGATGAGCTCCCGGATATCCTGGTCATCTTCAACGATGACCGCCACACGAGAATTGTCCATTCTTTCCCCCACCAAACATACTGAGACCAATGAAAACGCCCGTCGGTTCCGACGGTTTCTGAGTCCCCAGACTCATCCATATCTCCAGTATGGCATTATCATAAGCGGCACCCTCATCGTCTTCCCGTATTCGGTGGTCTTTTTGTGTATCAGCCGTACCGACGGCTCCAGATGGCCACCGAATCGACTTCGGGGAAATGTTTAATAACGGAAGCAATCTTGACTGACACACACGCAAACCACCTCATTGCCCGCTATTTTTACGAGCGTTCCCTTCGAATGCGTGTGGTCCTGTCCCAGCTACCCTTCTTCTTGACGGTGGCCTTGGCTGCTGTGTTGATCGGGATTTTGCATCCGGAACGCTTGGGGAGTACCAACCTGCTCGTCAGCTTGGTATTGACCGGCATGCTTTTGGCGGCCTGCTTCGCGGTCCCGTGGGAGAAACTGCATCCGGCAGCTTTTCTTGTCATCCCATATCTGGATTTTGTTGCCGTCGCATTTTTTCGTGACGGCATCCTGACCGTGCTCTCCTCGGCAGTTATCTTGGCACTGTTTCCGGTCTTTTGGCTCTGTGCCTCCGGTTTTGCACCCAAGACTGCGATAGTTTCCAGTGCGCTGCTGACTTTGATTCTCGTCTGGATTCCAGTTTTTCAATTGGGCCAGGTTACTTTTGAAGCCCTGCTCAGGCCGCTACTTTTCCCGTTCATGATGCTTGGCTTCGCCGTCGCGGTGGTCGTGTTGACCATGAGCATGGACAGGCACCGCGTCAACCTGTTGGCCAAGGACAAGGAGCTGCGCGCAGCTCTGGAGGAAAGCCAACTTCGTGAGCGGCTCATGAAAGCCATTGTGGACACCGTGGGCGTGGGCGTGGTGGCGGTTGACGCCGACGGGAACGACCGGCTGATGAACTCCACCCAAGCAGCCATCCACGCACTTGGCCGTCCGCATGACATTGCAGATCCCGCAGAGAAAGAACTCCTGCTTTTCAACCCTGACAGGGTCCTGCTGCCCGCTCAGGCACGCCCAGTACGCCGGGCCATCAATGGGGAGTCATTCACCAATTACCAAGTCTGGATTGGCGATGGTGAACAGGCCCGCGCCTTGTCCACCACTGCCCGCATCATTCGCTCTGACGATGATGTCTGCGAAGGTGCTGTCGTCGCCTTCCACGATGTCACCGACATGGTCAATGCGCTGTCAGCCAAGGACGATTTCGTGGCGAATGTTTCACACGAATTCCGGACGCCCTTGACTGCCATCCAGTCGTATATTGCCTTGGCCCTCGAGGCCCCGGAGTCGCATCCCCAAAAGGTTGGGCAATATTTGAGAATTGCTGAGAGGAATGCGCAGCGGCTCGGTGGGCTGGTGTCGGACCTGCTTTCCACCGCCTCCATCACGGTGGAGCGCTCCCCCAGCAACGTGACCCAACTGCTGGCAGACAGCATCGCCTCCGCGGCTCCGGCCGCCGCTGCCAACTCGGTGGTGGTGGACTGCCAGTGTGAGGAACCGCTGCTGGCCATGGTCGACGGCGTCCGGATCAGCCAGGTGCTGGACAACCTGGTCTCGAATGCCGTGAAGTACTCGCCCGACGGCGGAACCCTCACCGTGCGCGCTTGGGCAGACGGCACCGATCTGCGGTGCCAGGTCAAAGACACCGGGATCGGCATGAGCACTTCCGAACAAGCTGGCCTGTTTCAAAAGTTCTACCGCGCAGGAACCGCGGTCGAACGCGGCATCCCCGGCATCGGACTGGGCTTGATGATTTCCAAGACCATTATTGAAACGCATGGCGGCGCGTTGTCCATAGAGAGCCAACAAGGCGCGGGAACCACCATGAGCTTTGTGATTCCCGCCTGTGTCATTGACGCCGGGCTCGCTAATACTGGTATTGGAAGTTCTCAACCCTGAAGTCGTTTGCCAAGTAGAACACCTTTTTGTAGACAGGATCTCCGGCTTGAGATCCGTTCATCGGAATGACGCGCATCAGGTACTCACCGTTGAATGCACCCCCATTGCTTGGATTGCCCCATTGGTCCAACAAGTATGGAGGAAAAGTGAGCGTGGCACTCGAGGTTGCGGTGGTGAACTCCGCCCCGAAATTAGAGGCCGTGCCAACAGAAGAGATGGACACCACGTACTGAGTGCCGGCGGCCAATGCCGTCCAATTGACATTGAGCACGTTGTTCGTTTTCGCGGCACTTGCCGGGACTGCATTGACCGTGAATGGACCCAAGGGAGACTTGCCATTCGGGCTGGCGTAGGTGCATTGCTGCGTCTTTTTCTCGTGCTGGATGGTCCTGTAGACCGGGTCGCCAGCTACAACAGTGTTCTTCATCGGTTGAATCCGCAGTATGTATAGGCCATATGCGGCGTCGGAGTTATCGAGGCTGAAACTGGCTTTGTTGATGGTGACAGTCTGTGACTGCGGTGAGCCAAAATTTTTGTCACTGATGCCTACGGAAACCACATAGCTAATGCCACCGGAAGCGTCTGCAGTCCAGTTAACGGTGTATTTCCCGGAATTTCCATTGGCATCACAGGTAACCGTTTCGGGATTCAGAAGAACCGGCCGCATTGCAATCACGGGGTTTGCCACGATGTTCGCGGGCCCGGCCGGCGGCACCGTGGGCGTCGGGCTGGTTGTTGGTGCCGCCCCAGCCGTGATCGCAATGGCAACCGTGGCGCTTTGGTTCCAGTTAGCAATCGCTGCTCCGCCTGCACCCATCAAAACAATGAGGACAAAGACCACCGCTGCCGTGGTGAATCCAGGCACATTGCGCAGCCCGCGGTCGGCACGCCGAGAACTGTTACCCTTCTTCGACTCGGGTTGCTGTGGCCCTGCTGAACTCATCTGGTCGTGCTCCGTTTTCGAGATATGGCGAATATGTACAAGCATCCGCTGGCCAGCACAATCCAAGTCCAAGGGTTGTAAGTAGTGGCTTCCACATTACTTTGCACCTGGCGGAACACGGGAGGAGCTTCCGGCAAGACTTCGCTCCCCGATTCCTCGGGGTCCGCATAAGAACCATCAGCCCACTCCGTCGCCGCGCCGGCCGCTCCTCCATCAATGGCCAAGGAGGCCAGGACGCCGTCGTCCGGTCGATTGTTCAAACTCCCGGAGCAGGGCTCAATAAGCCGTCCGGGCCCCTGTTCCTGCAATACAAATGTCAACGTGAAGTCGACTGCTTGCTTCCGCGTCGAGTTGGGAGATTCCACAGCCATGCCCAGATCCATGGTCAGAGGGAGCACGGCTCCAGCGGCCAGCGTCCAACCATCGATGAGCGGAGCGCAGCCCCCGGCGGCGGGAAAGGTAACGGCTGTAGCGCTGTGGCCTGGAGATTGGGCCCGCAAGTGCAAATGTCCTGGCAGGACAGATGTTCTTGCCGTGCCGGTGTTCCGCACTGCAAGGGAGAGGTGGGCTGTTTGGCTGCTGGCGTTGCGGACCCAAATGAGTCCTCGCCGTGATTCTCCTGGAACATAACCTTTTGTGCTCCTAAACATTGTTGGCATTGCGTCAGTGGCAAAGTTGACACCGTCGCGGCTTAGTTGAAGCAGTTCATTCTTGTTCTCGGCGCCTATGGCAGGTCCTGCCAGCAGCAGTCCCGTGGCAATGCTTGCCACCAAGGCCAAAACGGCTATGCGTACGGAACCCGCACGGCCGTGCAGCGGGACTTTGTGGGTCATTTGCTGAGTCGATCCGTTTTCTTCTTGCGGTTCTTCTCAACGGCACCCTTGATCATGCTCAGCGCACCAAATCCAATGAATCCTGCGGCAAGGATGGGCATAATGACGTCGCGTTCTTGACTCACGGTGTTGGCAAGAAAGCCCACATAAGGGACTGCATAGAAGAGCTTGCCCTTGACCTGAGCCTCCTGAACCGGGGTTGCATCTTCGAGGGAATTGTTGTCGCCCTTGGTGGTGAGGACCCGTTCCCCTGCCTGGGTTGCTCCCACGGAGACAATTCGGTGGGAGATGACGCCTGGCTTCCCCGATTCGATCTGATACGTGATGATGTCGCCAACTTGAAGTTCGGCGAACGGGGTTGGTTTGACCACCAAAAGGGTTCCGGGAGCATATTTCGGAGCCATGGAACTGGTCAGCACGGTGTACGTCTGTGACCCGGTGGCCATGGGAACAACAATCATCACCAAAGCAGCAAGAGCGGCGATGAGCAGCAGGACATAGGCAACTCCGCGGCCAATGATGCGCACGGCCCCGCCCTGACGGCGTTCGGTGGCAGCTTCCTCGCTGCTGGGTTCAACAGGGGCATGGGCTTGGCTGATGACAGACATGGTGTTCCCTCTTAGAGTTGAGTGGCGGTGATCGGGATGGCGATCGTGGCAGTTTGCCCGGCAAGGCTGGCTGGCATGTCTGCGGACAGTGAGATTTGGAAGCAGAACACTCCGGTACCGGCCTTGGCGATATCCATGGAGGAAGTCCCGGAAGGTGTTGCTGCCGCATAAAGTGATGCCTGGCTGCACTGCGACAGTGACGTTGCGGCTACGGCCTTGACCACCAGGTAGGGGGCCAGCGGCGATCCTGCGTTGTTGTTAATAATCGGCGTGGAGGTACTTGCCCGAACTGTGAAATCTCCACCTGCATTTGTCACGTTTCCCACTTGCACACCGGCGTAAGTACTTTGTCCTGGGATGATCAGGCCAGCCGGTGTGGTGCTCAGGGACAGCGTCGCTGCGGTCCCGTTGGCCAAGGTCATGTCGGTAACTTGGCTGGTGATGGTATCTGTGAGACTTATCCGAAAATCGGCGGCCTGGACAGTTCCGGCGTTGGAACTGACGGCCTTGTTCCAGAGTGCGTAGCTTCCCTGGACGGTGAACAGTGCCAGCACCACGGCAATCAGCACAAGGCCGGTTGCTTTCAGTGCGCGCGTGCTGTTCATGGCTGCTTCCGTCGGGAAAGGGTGGTGGTGTGCCGTGCAGGTAACGGCACACCACCGGGGTCTACCAAACTAACAATTAGGCAACAGGAGCCAGCTGCTCCAATTTGTAGCCAATGCCGTCGAGGCTGTAGCTCTTGGTGACTGCTTGGCGGCCGTCAACAGGTGTACCCAGGGATCCCAGAGCTGCATTAAAGGTGAACGTAGTGGTCGCCGTGATGGTGTGACCGTTGGCGTTGGCCTGCGTCAGAGTCGCAGGAAGAGTTGCAGTGCCGTCCTTCAGGACTGTGGCAACAATCACCTCGTTTGCTGTCTGGGCTGTGGGGAGGCCCGTAACCGTCAGATTGGCGGCCACCAGGTCACCAACCAGAGTCACGTCTAGGTTCTGCTTGAAGGTCAGTACGTCACCCGGAACAACCTTGTAGGCTGCGATGTTCGGGATTACCGTGCCGGCAGCATTGGTCCACACAGCCGGGGTAGTGGAGGAAGCCTTCAAGTTCAAGTCACCGGATACAACCGATCCAATAGAAGTGTTGACTGTCTGGTTCCAGGTAGCCAACGTTCCGCCGCCACCTGCCAGCAGGATGATGCCAACACCGGTTGCAATTGCGCCTTTAGCCATCTTGTTCATTGTGAGACCCCTTGTTCGTGTTCTTCTCAGCAAGTGTTCCTGCCGTTGAGAACAACAATGCCGAGTCCAACTCAAGAAACTGCCACAAAAACCCGGAAGATTCAGTCAAGTTAGGCTCAAGAATTCCCCGCCTTCCCAAAGACTCAAGAACACCTCAAGGTGGCTAGAAGAGTTAGTGGGGGAAGGTCCGACGCCGGGCTGGCGCAGGCCTGCGCCGGCCCACCTCAAGCCCCGCGCCGGCCCCGTCACAGCCGTTTCCACCCGTCATACAGGCAACACACTGCCAGCCTTATGAGAATCATCAGTTAATATTTGAGCATGAACTCTTCGCCTCGCGTACTCAAAGCCGTCATTCCTGCAGCAGGTCTCGGGACGCGCTTCCTTCCCGCAACCAAGGCAATGCCTAAGGAAATGCTGCCGGTAGTGGACAAGCCCGCTATCCAGTACGTGGTGCAGGAAGCCGTCAGTGCCGGGCTCACCGATGTCCTGATGATCACCGGTCGCAACAAGCGCGCCTTGGAAGATCACTTTGACCGTGTGCCCGGTGTGGAGCAGCTGCTCGAGGCCAAGGGTGACACCGAGCGCCTCGCCGCCGTGCAGCACGCCACCGATCTGGGCGAAATCCACTACGTCCGTCAGGGTGACCCCAAGGGCCTGGGCCACGCAGTGTTGTGCGCCAAGACCCACGTCGGAAATGCGCCGTTTGCCGTACTCCTTGGAGATGACCTAATCGACGAGCGCGATGAACTCCTCACCACCATGATCGAGGTGCAGCAGCGCACCGGCGGTTCAGTGATCGCCTTGATCGAGGTTCCCCAGGAAAAGATTTCGGCTTACGGCTGTGCCGATATGACAGTTATTGAGGGCGAAAACTACGTTCGCGTCAACCATCTCGTGGAGAAGCCCTCAGTTGAAGAGGCTCCCTCCAACTTGGCGGTCATTGGCCGCTACGTCCTGCACCCGGCCGTGTTTGAGGTTCTTGAAAACACCCCTCCGGGACGTGGCAATGAGATTCAACTGACCGACGCCCTGCAGACCCTTGCCACCATGGAGGGCGAAGGCGGTGGAGTTTACGGCGTTGTATTCCATGGTCGGCGCTACGACACCGGCGATAAGCTCAGCTACCTCAAGGCAGTGGTCACGCTTGCCTGCGAAAACGAAGAGCTCGGCGAAGACCTGCGCGACTGGCTGGGCGATTTCACAGCCGATCTGAAGGTCGATTCCGAAAGCATGGCCGCAAGCCGCTAGACTTGTCACTAGGTGCGCCGGGAAGTCTGGTCGGCAATGTTATTGTCGAACCCAATTGTTCCTAGAAGCAATGCTCACAGTTAGCAGGCACTGATCCATGCCACTCCCCTCACCACGCCGAATCTTTACTCGCGGTAGCTACGGCGAATCGTTACGCATCAGCCAGATTCTGCGCTCCGAAACTGTTGGCGGCGCACTGCTCTTGATAGCAACAGTCGCGGCCCTAGTCTGGGCCAACTCCCCCTTGGCGGATGGTTACTTCGCCTTGCGAGATTTCCGGATTGGTCCGGAAGCCTGGCATCTGAACCTCAGCCTGGGTGGCTGGGCTTCGGACGGCCTGCTGGCCATCTTCTTTTTTGTCGCTGGCCTGGAACTCAAACGCGAGTTCGTGGCCGGCGACCTGCGCAATCCCGCACGCGCCATTGTTCCTGTCGCCGCAGCCGTGGGCGGGGTGATCATTCCGGCAGTCCTCTTTACTCTCGTCAATTTCACGGCGGGCCCGGAGGTCCTGCGCGGCTGGGCCATCCCCACGGCCACGGACATTGCGTTTGCACTGGCCGTACTCGCTGTCATCAGCACCCACCTGCCCAGTGCCCTCCGGACATTCCTACTGACCCTGGCTGTGGTGGATGACTTGATTGCCATCGCCATCATTGCCGTCTTCTATCCGGGCGATCTTCATCTGGGGTTCCTCGCCATCGCCGCCTTGCCGCTCCTAGCGTTCACCTGGTTGGTGCAGAAGCGGATTAGCTCCTGGTATCTGCTGCTTCCGCTGGCTTTTGCAACGTGGGCCTTGGTGCACGCATCGGGCATTCACGCCACGGTGGCCGGGGTCTTGTTGGGCTTCGCCGTACCCGTCCTCCGCTCGGCCAAACGCGGCGGGCCGGACGCCGGGCCGGGCTTGGCCGAACACCTGGAACACCTAGTTCGGCCCATCTCTGCTGGAGTGGCCGTACCCTTGTTCGCATTCTTCTCCGCCGGTGTGGCCTTGGGTGGCGTGGCCGGTCTCAAGTCAGCATTCACTGACTCGGTTGCCATAGGCATCGTTGTCGCGTTAGTGGCCGGCAAGTTCATCGGTGTCTTTGGTGCCACCTGGCTGGTCACCACGACCACCAAAGCAAAGCTCGACGACGGCCTAGCCTGGATCGATGTAGTGGGACTCGCGCTGTTGGCCGGCGTGGGCTTCACCGTTTCACTACTGATCAGCGAGTTGAGCTTCGGCGGTGACAGCCCTCACTACAGCCACGCCAAGGTGGCCATCTTGACGGGCTCCGTCATTGCGGCCCTCCTGGCGGCGGTGGTGTTGCGCGCAAGAAACCGCCACTACCGCACCATTGCCGAGTTGGAAGACCTCGATGACGACGGCGACGGCATCCCGGACGTGTATCAGCGTTAGTGTGCGTGCGGAACACTGAGCCTGCGATTCCCGCCAGTGTGACATCATCGATACCGATAGGGGAGTCGCGATGGGTCGCTTCACCCTTGCCTAGCTGGCCATTTGAAGGATGGAACCTATCATGACGCACACCGGAGTCACGAAGTCGTCCGGCGGTCGCTTTTTCAGGCTGCGAGGTGAGCGGAAGCGGGTCTTCCTAACGCAGCTTCCGCTGTCTTTGATCATGGTCGTTGCAGTCCTGATTGCGGTCTCCATCTACCCGCAGTCGTTCCAGCAACCACTGTTTTTGGCTGCCCTGGTTATGCATGTCGTATTGCTTGCCGCTACTCTGGCCATCCCGTGGGAAAGACTTCCACGGAACGTGGTCCTCATCATCCCGTATCTGGACTTCGTGGCGATTGGCCTGTTCCGGGGAGGAAATCAACAGTTCCTCACGGCCGTGGGATTGCTGATCTTCTTTCCCGTTTTTTGGCTAGCCTCATCCGGACTCGCCAAGCGAACATCCGTCACGGTTAGTGTGGTGGCAGCCTTGCTCATCGTGTGGCTTCCATTAATGACCGCCCCAGGTGGTTTCACACTGGAACAATTGGCCAAACCGCTGCTCTTTCCCATTGTTGTCTTGGCGTACGCCACCACAGTCGTGGGAGTAACCACGACCATGAACGTGCAACGCAAGGCGCTTGAGGCCAAAGACGTTCAGCTGCGGGCAGCCCTGGAGGCAAGCCAACAGCGCGAGCGACTCCTGGAAACGGTAGTGGATACCGTTGCAGTGGGCCTGGTGGTAGTGGACGCAGGTGGCAATGACATGCTGATGAACGCTACACAAAAGAGACTGCACGCCTACGCCCTCCCTGAAAACTTTGCCGATCCCGAGGAAAAGGATCTGCTGGTTTTTGCCGCGGATGCGCTCTCGCCGGTGGCGGCTGAAGAACGTCCGGTTCGTCGCGCCATCCGCGGTGAGGAGTTCACCAACTATCAGGTATGGCTCGGATCGGGAGAGAAGGCCCGGGCAGTGTCCACGGCGGCCCGGCCGATGCGGGATGAGCAGGGAACGTTCCACGGCGCGGTGATTGCGTTCCACGACATCACCGAAATGATGGCTGCCCTTGCGGCCAAGAACGACTTCGTCTCCAATGTTTCCCATGAATTCCGAACCCCGTTGACCTCCATCCAGGGCTATCTGGATATGGCTCTGGAGGACTCAGAGCAGCTACCCCCGGATGTCCGCACCTACCTCACCATCGCCTCCCGCAATGTGGATCGGTTGAGCTCGCTCGTTGCGGATCTGCTCACCACCGATTCCATGTCACTTGAATTGACCAGGACAAACGTTTCCCGGCTGGTCGCAGAAAGCTTGGCCTCTGCGGCTCCCACGGCGGAGCGCAACAAAGTTACGCTTAACTCTCAAGTTCAAGAATCACTCGAGGCCCTCATCGATACCCGGCGGGTTGGGCAGGTGTTGGATAACCTCATCTCCAATGCCGTCAAGTACTCCCCCGACGGCGGTACCGTCACCGTCCGCACTTGGGCCGAAGGCTCCGATCTGTGGTGCGAAGTCAAGGACACAGGAATCGGCATGAACAGCAGCGAGCAAGCCCAGGTCTTCACTAAATTCTTCCGGTCCAGATCTGCCGTCCAGAGGTCCATCCCAGGAATCGGGTTGGGCCTGATGATCTCCAAAACCATTATTGCCAAGCACGGCGGGACCATTACCTTGGAAAGTGAACGGAACGTTGGCACCACCATCCGTTTCGTCCTGCCCGGATGTCTGGGCACTGGTAGCAAGACCGTCGGCCTTGGCCGCACTGGCGAGCCCGAACTCGAACTCGCACCATAACAAGACACTCCATGGGGCCTTTTAATCCTCAAGAAACGCTCAAGATTTTTGCATCAAATCGCCGCCGGCCTATCTAAAGGGTTAGGGGTAAAAACCTGAGGTTTGTTCGTTTACTTAATCTTCGCGCAAGTTGCCATCCGGTAAGCAAAAAACTCGCCAAATCAGCCCTCCGGGGCGATACTCTTGAACTCTTGGCAGGGCCTATTGAGGCAAAGACTCACGACGGGAGGCGCAGGAAGAGCATGGGTGTTACCCAACTGCCCCTCGTGTGCACGGCAACATTGCATTCGCTTGAAGAGTCCCTCCACGGTGAACGGGCCTTGTGTCGGAACTTTGTGTGCCGCTATATCGAGATGTGGCCGGGACGGTTCGAACGCATCCAAGAAGCTGTAATGTCCGGCCACGTTGACGACGCCATGGACTCCGCGCTGAGCCTGCGCAGTTCCAGCCTGATGGTCGGGGCAGCCCGGCTAGGACAGATCACCTCTGAGCTCATCCACCTCTTGGAATGCGGACGTCACACTGCAGCAGTAAAGAAACTCCTGGCCCTGCAAAGATGCGGCAACCAGACGGCAGGGCAATTGATTACGACTTACGTCAACGCAGCCTGACCTGGTCGACCTTGTCGAGACCCACGCTGGTCGAGCCTGTTGAGACCACTAAGGACCAGTAGTCCATTCAAGTAGCCCGCCGCCCCGGACGCCAGATAGGGATGCTTAGTACCTAGGCTGAGATACTAAGCATCCCTGATTCTCTCCAATTCTTGATGACACCAACTCGGATGCCAAAACTAGGTCATGAACGATTTCACACAAGAATTGGGTCGAGGAATTGAGTAATTAGATATGGAGTTCCTTCCCCTATAGTTTCTTATCGGCCATGCGGTAGAGGAATGCGGCCATGGCATCCCGGTTAATCGGCTGCCACGGCCGGTACGTCTTGGTTCCATTGGCTTCAACCCAGCCGGTTGAAATACCTTCGGCGGCAAGCCAGGACATCTCCTTGTAGAACGGCTGACTCGTCGCCACATCCCTAAACGGGGAAACTGCCGGAGCAACAAACGCCGGTGACCCTGCCATACGGTAGAGGAATGCGGCCATGGCATCCCGGTTAATCGGCTGCCACGGCCGGTACGTCTTGGTTCCATTGGCTTCAACCCAGCCGGTTGAAATACCTTCGGCGGCAAGCCAGGACATCTCCTTNNNNTACGGTAGAGGAATGCGGCCATGGCATCCCGGTTAATCGGCTGCCACGGCCGGTACGTCTTGGTTCCATTGGCTTCAACCCAGCCGGTTGAAATACCTTCGGCGGCAAGCCAGGACATCTCCTTGTAGAACGGCTGACTCGTCGCCACATCCCCAAACGGGGAAACTGCCGGAGCAACAAACGCCGCTTCCTTGACACTGAATTTGGCGGTCCAGGAAGCCTCGGATCCGTCGGCCAAGACGTAATCCGTCTGGGCCTTCGCGGTCACCGTCACGGCCCCAACACCGGGGTACGTACCAGCAGAAACCACCTTCCCGTCCACCAGATAATCCACACCCTCCACCGACGGAATCGTGAACGTATCATCCTTCGTGCCATCCTTATCCGTGAAAACCACAGCCGCAGGAGTCGCTTGGAACGGGCTGGCCTTGAACATCGCGGTCCAGGAAGCCTCGGATCCGTCGGCCAAGACGTAATCCGTCTGGGCCTTCGCGGTCACCGTCACGGCCCCAACACCGGGGTACGTACCAGCAGAAACCACCTTCCCGTCCACCAGATNNNACATCGCGGTCCAGGAAGCCTCGGATCCGTCGGCCAAGACGTAATCCGTCTGGGCCTTCGCGGTCACCGTCACGGCCCCAACACCGGGGTACGTACCAGCAGAAACCACCTTCCCGTCCACCAGATAATCCACACCCTCCACCGACGGAATCGTGAACGTATCATCCTTCGTGCCATCCTTATCCGTGAAAACCACAAGTGTCGGAGCGACAATGGTCATCTGTCGGGTCTCGACTACTGTGAATGTCATCGACGTCAAGTCCAGCTTTGATCCGTCATAACGAGAATCGCCTCTATTATCAAACGCATCAGAATAGGCAATGAATTCAACAGCCCAGTCTCCAGTGGGCCACGTCAACGCATCAACAGTCATCGAAGAACGACCGGTGCTGACGTTCCCGACCTTCGAAACGGCGGACGGGGCAATGATTCTCTTAGTCTTCCGCGACGGCCCGTAGGCCCAAAACTCAACGAAGCTAATTGCAGAGGCATCCGAGACGGACCAAGAAAAAGTCACAACATCACCAGGGCCAACGACACCGGGAGACTCCATCACCACACTATTAAGCGTCGGCGGCGTAACATCCGCCACAGCCATCGCAGGTACAACGGATGAAGTCACAAGGACTAGCGCGATAGCCCCCGCGATGATAGAAGACAGTAAACGACGAATGATAGCCCCCAAGCACGTATGGATGAACGGGCATTTTGCCGGTTCATCCAGAATTATTTTGTTGGGCAATTCTATTGAATTACCACATATATTTTAGAAAGTGACGCTTCCGAGACTCCTGAATGCTTGAAGAATTAAACTTACTGCTAATATTGTCAGCCAGAGTAGCTAGGTGTTCAGTCGTAGTTGCACTTCCCCGCCCCGCTTTCGCCGTCGGATCTTCCTCGGCGATCACCGCGTCGTAGGGCTCATTGTCGCCCGCGATATTCCATTCCAGACGTGGAAACCTGCGCAGGACGATTCGAGGCCCATCAATCCATCCAAGTAGGCCAGCGCCACGAACTGAGTGCCGCACTGAAAAAGACCAGTGGCTCCCACCCTAGTTACGCCGTCCTATTCAACTTAGTGTCGCAAGTAAGGACCGCTGGCAATAAGCGCGGGCCAACACTAGAGAGCAGGTTTTCAGATGAGTGGCAGGCACAAGAATCTCCCGGTTGCCGTCCATCCCGGGTATCGGAAGTATTTGATGCTTGGCGTAGTGGCCCGTGTGGCAATAGTTTGGATGCTTGTCGCAGTCCTCACATGAAGCCTCCGCTAGGGCTTCGGCGCACCTCGTCCATAACAAAGTGGGCAAATACGGGTCTGCCCAAGCAACTAGTGTGGTGGTAGTTGCTGCCGTTGAGTTGGCACTTTCACTAGATTGCGCTCCGAAGCCACTAGCGTGGCCCGGTTGAGGCGCGGCGAGGCTAATGCCGCCAACTAGGTGGCGTCTTCCAGAATGGATCGGTACTTCAATCTGGGAGAATCAAGAAACCGGCCCAGCCCGGCACCAGCTGGAGTCTGTGGCCGTCCCACCATCGTATTGACTCTGGTAAATGCAGGTCAGATTTTTGACGATGGCCGTGCAACAGAAGTCAGTGCTTGTTGCCAAGCGACAGGGGAGGCCCGTTCCCAGCCCCTAATTAGCGGCTTTCATTTGAGACGGTGGCACACAGTCCACACGGCCAGTAGTGTTCACCGGCTTCACGATGGACGGTGCGGTGGCCCGCGACTTGGTAATCCGCTCGGTCGGCACGGGCATCCTGCTACACGATGAGACGGAGTGGACCGAAGCATCAGACATTGACCGGCTTCTGGTGGACTACTGCCTCACAGAATCGAGATACGCCATACATCCGCCGGGCGGGAATTGTTCCGAAACTGCGACTGGGGTCTTATTCATATCGAACGCCCGCCGCCCGGCGATGTTGGTTTCAAAGTCAATGCTGGCGCAGACTCCTCGGTATCCGCGGTGAGCCTCATGCAGGTTCACAATACCACCCGCATGGACGTTGACGGCAACTTCTGGCAAACCTCGCTCCGGATGCACTGCGAATCTCTTGGAACGCCCCTAGGGCGCAATACATTCGATCTAGGCCCCAATGCCAACGCCGATGGCACAAATATCAGGCTCTTCGTTGGCGGTCATTGATGGACATAAAATGTGGCCAATCCCAATAGGCGGCCGTTCCAGATCATCGGGTACAGGGACGGGCAACTTTCGTTGACTCGGCAACTACCCACGCTTACCGCACAAAAAACTTCCGGGGGATATTCTAAGCAGATTCTGCTTCGTGGGCCACGGCACGAAGAACTGGGGCAATGTAGCAGTAGCGCACGACATTGCCCTGTGGCGCGCCATCGCATCGACGTTGCTCCTTGACGATACATTGAACTGCCGCCGCACAGCAACCAGCAACTGCACGTATTCATCCCGCGTCACAGGCGAATCGGAACTGCGCTGGCCAATGAACTCAGACGGTAGCCAGTCATGGGGCAACGGAACCACCCCCTCGATATTGAGCTAGGCCGGGCAGCTGAGGGAACGCTGCGATCCAACGTTGAACTCCTAGTTGAGTGCGGCGCGTTCTCAAACCGTGCACTGTCCGGCCGAGTAGTTGCCGGAGACACGAACTCGCGTACCAAAATCCTCGCCGGGGGACCAATCGATTTTGGTCCTGGCGATGCCACTCCAGATGTGCAACTTGCACGAAAAGAGGCCAACACCCCTTGGGCTTGACCCCGGAGATCACTGCCAAGTTGATGGGACATGGACAACGGAACATTCCGACTCGGCTCCAACTACCTCTGGGTAGACAAAAACCGGAAAGCTCCGCATCAAATCCACGTCACCACTGTCAGACACAGGCGCGACTGTCGTCGGCGCACAGGTGTAATGGCGACAATCTATGCCATAGGGGGCGATTCGGACAGCACGCCAGGCGTCGTCCTTCTCCATTTCGCTGTGGGAACCCCAAGAAGCAATGGGGAAATTGGTGTCAAAAGTAGCAGCAACGCGGCCGCCCACGGCAGTGCAGTGGAAATGGCGAAAACGCTCCAGTTATCAAGGGCCAGGAAGTTGAGGATCCAAATGAAAAAGCTGTGGGTGAGAATAACCATAAAGCCTCCGAGGGCTATTCGGGTTGCCCATGCATTCGTTTTCAGTCCAAGTCGGGGCACTAATGATTCGGCGACAAGAACAAGTCCTGCGCTCACGAGAATAGCAACCAAGACACTGAGGATGGGGGTACCGAAATCTGCCTGTTTGAGGTCCAGTGGAGCTGACAGCCTCGTCAGGATCAGCAGCGTTGCAAGGAAAATCATGGTAGCGCCCGTCATTAGAGGTCGACGGACCAGCTCCCGATGCCCCTTTAATGTAAAGCCTGCCAGCATGAAGATCAGGCACGGAAGAGCCACTCCAGCCGAAAAGGGGATAGCTGCGACGGACTCGCTATATCCATATGTCACCGCCAAAGCTACGACTGGAATCACCCACTGGTAGAACTTTTGGACTCTTTCGAGCAATCTGAACAACAGTGTCGCGACGAACAGAGCCGTAACGAACCAGAACGCTGAGAACGGGCGGCCCACGTATGAGCCCCCAAGTACTAATCTCATGGCCTCACCAATCCCAAATTCGCCCTTCAAAATCAGGGAAGCCACAAATGGTGCCGCAATAAGGACCAACCAAATGACGTAGGGAATCAGTAACGTCATCGAACGCTTGGAGAATTCCATTGCCAACGTTCGGCCGGCAGTCCAGAAGTACCCTGTGAGGAAAAAAAAGATGGGTACGTGCCACGAGTACAAGGCCATGCGGACAACGGGGTTTTCGAAGACGTGTCCGGCAACTACCGCAATTATGCCTAGAACTCGGACCGCGTCTATTGCCCCGGATCTGGGCCTCACTGCTGTCCGATGAGCTAACCTATTGGCCAAGAATTCCCCCTAATATGAGCAAGCAAAGTTGCTCTAAGTCTATGGCAGCCCAAGGGCTACGTAAGACCTGAAAGGAATCTTCGATGACCGAACCAGAACAGATCCCGGAAAAACCTTCACTATGCCTGTGATTGGCAGTTCTGATTGCGGCGGCGACGACATGGCTGTCGAATTACCAATCGAAGGGCAACCAAGGCGATGCCGCAATGTCCCGCCGAAGGGATAGAAAAGACCGGTATAGGGCCGTGAACTTCGGAGAAGTAGCGAACTTTGCTGCGGCTCCGCTCGATAAGCTCCCACCATGGCACCTCAACCAAGGGGAATCCCGGACCCATCCGAAGTCGATCGGATCAAAGCAGGGCTTCGACTCTAAGCTGGAGTGCAGCACCAGCTAGAGACCACTGCGGCCGACTCACTCAAAGCCTGTGGCAGCGTGCTGGAAGTCGCTGCCACGTGGGTGCTTCGGCACGGACAGTTCAGCGCCACGGCATGAAATACGGCTGGCCCACGGACGAGCAGCGCGCCCGTGGGCTGCTCGTTCGCGTCAAGCGTGGCGACTGGACAGCCAGCGCGGAAGCCGCATCCGCCATGCTGGCCTTTCTTGGCGAAGATGACGACACCGAGGCTACACCAGAGAAACCGGAGTCCTAGACGGACGGACAGCCCCTGAGTGACCGGTTAATTCCTTCTGGCTAGATCACCAGGTTCAGCTGCTTCATTTGCTACGTGTCATACGTATGTTGAGGAAGACCCAATGTCCGCAACCCGCCCCTACTTATCAGCCGGCCGCTGCGACTCTGCCCCGGCGAGCATGTTCAGCAAGCGGACTACGGAACGCCGTTAAACTGAATGCACGCATTTACCGGCGCCGGACCACTCCGCCGATTGGCGCTGGCACTACCACGTCGATGGTTCCAAGAGTTGCACTGAGCCAGCGAACAGCGATCAGCGCAAGATCCAAAACTATGCTGGCGATGAGCTGGGCGACGGCAAGGTCCTGCGCCTGCGCCTGATTAATGCACTCACTGCCGCCCGCCAAACAGATGTCACCGCCAATGCTGATGGATGCACGCTCGCCCGGCGTCAACTCCTCACTAAGCCCGCGTCTGCGTAGGCGCCATATTAAGAGGGTCAGTAATCCGGGGCACATCGGATAAGTGGTGTTTTACAGCAGCATCCGGCACTACCGTAGACTCGCAGAGCAGCAGGATCGTGATTGCCACGGCGCCGGCATCCAGATTGTTTACCAACCAGGCTGAGCCGGATGAACAAGACCCACCTTCGAATATCCCTGGATGCCGCCGTCGTGTACCTCGCGGGCGCTCGTAGGTCGCCCAGCGAGCGGGCAGCTCCTCACGATCCTGAACTGGCTGCATAACCACGGCATGCCTAGGTTCAACGGCCGGCTAAGTGGAATTCCCGGCCAACGTCGCCATGTACATTCCGATGGGCTGCATTTCTTCCGCCTGGTTTGGGAATATCTGGCCAGATATCGTAATTGGCCTCTTGACTTCCTGACTGATCGAACTTGGCCAGGCGAAATTTCTGCCGGATCGATTCGCGACCGAAATGGATGCCTTAGCAAATACCATCGTCGCTGGCGTCGGTGCGGTCATTTATGGATGTACCCACAGTTTGAGAATTGATTCTGAAACGTCCCGCATGTCGAACTGACCGAGCCAGTTGCAAGCAATTTTCGGGGAATCAGACGAATGACCTGTAGCGCGATCTCATGAGCGTCACTCGTCCCTTCAGAACCCTGACGTTATGCTCGGCTAACATGTGCCGCTCCCACGTGGTCGAGCGCCTCCTCCAGCAAGGGCGTGACCTGCTTACACCGGGCGCCTACCAAGTCGAGAGTGCCAGCACCGGCGCCTCGGTCGGTTCACCTATGGAACCCATATCGCTGGATTAGTGCGTGTACTCGGGCCACCGCGGAAGGCTTTGCTGCACGCCAGCTAACCCCCGATTCATTGAACGAACAGGACCTTGTCCTACTTGATGGCACTCGCTCACCGCCGACTCACAGTCCCATTTGCCATGCTTCGAGACGGTTCACTTTACGATTTTCCCGAGCTAAAAGCTGCTTGAAAAAACACATAGGGGCACCCCAACAAGGGCCTACAGAATGCGCATAGTTGAGCTTCGCCCGCTCTCTCCTTCAGAAGACCTTTACACTCCGCGAACTGGCCAGAATCCTGCTGGATATCCTAACTCAACGAGGTGCAGATGTAGCGGCATGATGGGTCGGGGCGCGTAATCCCCCTCCCGCTCAGAGCTCGCAGCCTGCGCGGTCACGATCCCAATGACGATGATGTTGTGGATCCTTACGGCCGCTCTGATTACGTCTACGAGCCGATGCGCCGTGAAGTCACCCCAGCTATCCAAGTACTCATCGCGTGGGAACGCAAACATACTCAGGTACTTTAACCTAGGCAGCACTAACTCGGCCGGTGTGTTGCACCCTGCGCTTGAACCTTCTTCGTCGATACTGTTATACCAGAATTCACATTCTCGACATTTCGCATACCGGTCCTGGCTAGCTTGTGACTTGACTTTCCCGGGCCCCACGCGTGTCTCATTTGTTCACGGATGACGCAGCGTTGATTCAAATCTCCCTATTTAGTGCTGCCTGATCGAGATCCGCTGCGTTATGCGGAAATGTTACTTGCAAGTATTAGCAAAATAATTCAGTAGGAAAACAGCAATAAACCACACAAGGGTATATTGATTTCAGGGCATTACCTTACCTGCAAAAATGCAAAGTATGGTGTAATCATGAACACTCAAATTTTCGGCGGCACAGCTGCGCCCACATTGGATCCTTTGGACAGGTTTTATGCTGTGATCCCGGCTGGTGGAGTTGGTACGCGGTTGTGGCCGTTGTCCCGTGCTGCTGCCCCGAAGTTCCTGCATGACCTCACCGGTAGTGGCAGTACCTTGATTCGTGCCACGTATGACCGGCTTGAACCTCTCAGTGGCAGCCGTACCCTTTTGGTGACGGGGGATGCGCACCGCGAGGCTGTGTGTCGTCAGTTGCCGGAGATCGCTGATGAGAACCTGGTGTTGGAGACTGAACCTAAGGATTCCGGTGCGGCCATTGGTTTGGCTGCGGCGATCCTCTTTACTCGGGATCCGTCCGCGATTATGGGTTCCTTTGCCGCGGATCAGGTCATCAGCCCGGTGGAGAAGTTCCAAGAGGCCGTGCGTGAGGCTATCTACACGGCGGCAACGGGGAAGATCGTCACGATTGGTATCAAGCCAACCCATGCCTCTACCGGGTTCGGGTACATCCGTATCGGTGAGCCGTTGGTGGTTGCTGGTGCCCCGCGTGCCCATGCCGTGGCGAAGTTCGTGGAAAAGCCCAACGAGGAAATCGCCGAGCAGTATTTTGCTAGCGGTGAATACAGCTGGAACGCCGGAATGTTCGTGGCCCCGGTGGAATTGATGCTTCAGCACTTGAAAGCCAACGAGCCCACACTCTATGAAGGCCTGATGGAGATTGCTCTGGCTTGGGATACTCCTGAGCGGGTTGCGGTGAAGAATCGTGTCTGGCCGACCCTGCCCAAGATCGCCATTGATTACGCGGTGGCCGAACCGGCCGCCGATGCTGGTGATGTTGCC
This sequence comes from Arthrobacter sp. TWP1-1, assembly GCF_049897845.1. Lineage (NCBI taxonomy): Bacteria > Bacillati > Actinomycetota > Actinomycetes > Micrococcales > Micrococcaceae > Arthrobacter > Arthrobacter sp. TWP1-1. The sequence goes on along the minus strand of NZ_JAFCXC010000006.1, from coordinate 156,386 downwards.
GTGATTCCGGCGGACTTCAGCTGGGATGATGTTGGAGACTTCGCCGCGATCGCACGGCTGAGCAGCGCCACGGAAAGTAAGAACGTGAAGGTCATCGGTGACGGGGCCCGCGTCTTCACCGAAGACAGCACCGGGATCGTTGTCTCCGACACCAAACGCGTGATCGCCCTCGTGGGGATCCAAGACGTCGTGGTCGTCGACACCCCCGACGCCCTCCTGATCACGACGCTGGCACATTCACAGCTGGTCAAAAAGGCCGTCGACGGCCTCAAAGCCCAAGGCAACACCGACGTCCTCTAGAATCTAAAGCATAGAAATTATGGCTAAACAGCAAGACTAGATCGCTAATTTGTCCGACTCTTTCAAGGCCTACGATGTTCGCGGGATCGTGGGTACATCCATCACCTCAGCCTCGGTGCAAGCCGTGGGTGCTGCATTTGTAGAGGTCTTGGGACTGAAAGGGCAGACGGTACTGGTAGGCGGCGACATGCGCCCCTCCTCCCCCGAGTTCTCCCAAGCCTTCGCCGCTGGCGCCTCGAGCCGCGGCGCGAACGTGAAACTCCTGAGCTTGATCTCCACCGATGAACTCTACTTCGCCTCCGGAATCCTCAACGCCGCAGGCGTGGTCTTCACCGCTAGCCACAACCCGGCCGAATACAACGGCATGAAAATGACCAAGGCCGGCGCCGTCCCCCTCTCCTCCGAGACCGGGCTCACCGAGATCCGCGACCTCGCCCAGTCCTACCTGAACCACACCCTTCGCGCCACCGCCCCCGGCACCGCGCTCGTAGCCCTCCGCGAGATCGCACGTGCCAAAGCCACCGGCGAGGAACGCCCCACCGTGATCCACAACCTCATGACCTCCCACGCCGTGCCCGAACTTATCTGTGTGTGATTGACTACCCGTAGGCCGGTTTAGCGTGGTTTTCCTGCCGGCTTGGCCATGATGGCAGGCAAGTTCATCGGCGTCTTCGGCGAAACCCGGCTGTTCACCAAAACTGCCAAGGCAGAGCTCGATGCCGGACTGGCCCGGATCGATGTCATCGGCTTGCGTTGCTGGCAGGGGTGGGCTTCGCTGTGTCCCCGCTGATCAGCGAACTCCGTTTTGGAAGCGCCCCGCACTACAGCCACGCGAAGATGGCCATCCTGGCTGGTTCGATCATCGCAGCACTGCTTGCCACCGTCGTGCTGCGCAGCCACAACCGACACTACCGTAGACTGGCAAAGCTGGAAGCGCGTGATGACAACGGCGACGGCATTCCGGAGGTTTACCAACAAGACTGAGTCATATGAACAAGCCACACCACCAAATCGCCAATGCAGCTACCCTCGTCTACCTCGTCGGAGTGGTCCTAGTAGTTTTCTGGCCCACCCCCGTGGACCGCCCCGCCAGCGGGCAGCTGCACATGATCCTTGATTGGCTCCATCAGCACGGCATGCCCATCTACATCGGTTACAACAAAGTAGAGTTCGCATCCAACATCGCCATGTTCATTCCCACGGGTTACATCGCAGCCACTTGGTTCAAGAACGTGGGGCTGGGCGTCATTATCGGGGCTCTGGCTTCCTGCCTGATTGAATTGAGCCAATGTCTGTTCCTGCCCGAAAGGTACGCGACAGGACTTGACGTCCTAGCCAACACCATCGGTGCCGGAATTGGCGCGGCCCTTTACTACGTGGTCCACCGGCTGTATCGGTTGCGTCTGCCCGACCCTCAGCGCCCCAGATGCAGGAATCTGGACGATGCACTGTAACGTGATCTCATGAGCGTCACTCCTCCCTTCAGGATCCTGACCGTCTGCACCGGCAACATCTGCCGCTCCCCCATGGTGGAACGGCTCCTCCAGCAAGGCCTCGACCTAATTACACCCGGCGCCTACATTGTAGAGAGTGCCGGTACCGGCGCCCTGCTGGGCTCTGCCATGGAACCGCACATTGAAGGATTTGTCCGTGTCCTCGGAGCTTCGGCGGAAGGATTTGCTGCACGTCAGCTAACTCCAGAAATCTTAGACACTCAGGACCTGGTTCTTGCTTTGACGAGAAAGCACAGAAGCCGCATCGTTGAACTCCGTCCAGCGCTACTGCGAAAAACCTTCACGCTGCGCGAACTGGCCAGGATTCTACCGCAAGTGCCGACACCACGGGGTGCAGTCGTTGCCCACAGGTGGTCCACCGCGATCCCGCTGGCCTTGCGTGCCCGCAGCCTGCAGGGCCACAATCCCGAAGACGACGACGTGGTCGACCCCTACCGCCGCTCTGACGATGTATATGAACAAATGCGCCAACAAATCACGCCCGCCGTTCAAGTACTACTCGACTGGGAACGCCAGAATACTCAAGCGCTCCGCCCCCGGCAGCACAACGCTAGTGGAACCGGTCACCACTGATATTGGTTACGCTACGATGCCGGGTACGAAAATATCGATGCAACGTGCCGGGGATATCCCGGCACGCTTGCCATTAAGTGAACTCGCTCCCGGACTGCGTGTCCTCGATTCTCAAGTAAAGCTGATTACCCACGCGATCAGGACGGCCGCATACAACACCGTGATGGCCCTTGCCGGGGGAATCCGGCTGATGGGGCTAACCGGCTCTTCGTGGTTTGTGGTGATTTGAGTTCTTGATTTAGCTATACAAAGGGCCCGTGGCCCTGCTGGGATGAGTGTTATCTACGCGTTCAACCTGAACAGGACCACGAGCCTACCGTCATGGCGGTTGATGCTGCCACCATGCTTTTCAATCTGCCCGACTACCGCGTCATATCTACGGTCGTGACCGCTGATGGCTGCCGCCAAGTCATTGTTAAAAGCGAGTAACCAAAGGGCTGTCCTAGCTGTGGAGTGGTGGCTACACGCAGGAAGGAACGCCGCTTCCAACGGATCCGCGACATTCCCGTCGCCGGGAAGATTGAGGTGTTGTGGCGAAAGTACCGCTGGTACTGCCACGAGTTGGCGTGTGAGCGGCTGTCGTTCTTTGAATCCACCAGCCAAGTTCCTACTAGGGCGCGCTCTACGGGCAGGCTCCACGATCATTTGGTGGATGCAGTGATCCGCTCAGGCCAGGCCTTGTCAGAGACCGCGGCCGGGTTCGCTGTCTCTTGGTGGATGGTCAGGGCTGCAGTGAACGAAGCTTGCCTGCTCAAGTTCCCAGACGTCGATGCTGTGAGGCCACGGATGCTCGGCATTGATGAGCACCGCTTCCGCTCCGTTCGCTACTTCAAAGACCCAGATACCAAGGCGTGGCAACGATTCGAGACAAGAGATGACAACCATCGTTGACCTCGATTGCGGTCAAGTCCTGGGCGTTGTAGGCGGCCGCGACCACACAGGCGTTGGGGCGTGGTTGATCCAACGACCATTGGACTGGCGTCTCGGAGTGCACGTAATGGCCATTGACCCCTCAGCTGCCTTCCGCATAGCACTACGGATGTGGCTGCCTAGAACAGCGGTGGCGGTGGATCACTTCCACCTGGTCTCTCTGGCGAACCAGGCTGAGACCGAGGTTCGCCAATAACTCTCTCACCAGGTTCATGGCCGGCGCGGACGGGCCGTGGATCCAGCTTGGGCACACCCATTGTTGCTTCTACGAGCTGGCGACACACTCTCAGATAATGCGTGCGCAAGGATGGAGAAAGTCTTCACCACGGACGATCCGATCGGGAAACTCAAGGCAGCCTGAGAGGTGAAAGAACAAGTGAGATTCTTGTTGCGCACCGGCTCCTTAGAAGATGCCGAGCTGGCCAAGGAACGCCTCGAAGAGTTGGTACAAGAATCGAAGCAACCGGAGACGACCAGGCTCTGGCGGACTATTTGCCGCTGGTGGAAGGAAATCGAGATTCTCATCGTTACCGGTGCCACTACAGGAAAAGTCGAGGTGAACAGCACCAGTATCAAGCACATCAAACGAACTGCTCGTGGCAACGGCAACCCAAACAAGTACACATCAGTTATTTTCTTGAGAAATGCCGCCCGAACGACGGTATGACACTCACCCAGGAATCCAAATCCCCACGAACCACCAAGAGCCCTCAAAGCGGCTTGGGACGTGAAAGAACAAGTCCGGACGCTACTGCGCACCGGATCTTTGGAGGATGCCGAGCTGGCGAAGGAAGACCTTGAACATCTCGAGCAGGAATCCAATCAGCCCGAGACGACCACGCTGTGGCGGACCATGTGCCGGTGGTGGAAAGAGATCGAAGTTCTCATCGTCACCGGCGCCACCACAGGAAAAGTAGAAGCCAACAACGCCAGCACATCAAACACATCAAACGCACCGGTCGTGGATTCGTCAATAGCGCCGACTACACAGCACGTATTATGCTCAGGAGCGCCGCCCGAACAGCGGTGAATCATCCATGACAACAATGGAATTCACCACGAACCGAGGAGAGCCGAGAAAGTCTTCACCACCGACGATCCGACCGGGAAGCTCAAAGCGGCTCTCCGTTGTCTGACTCACCGCGGTACCGCTTAACTTGAAAATTCCGCCCCGGGCACACGAATTCACCAGTGGTCTTAATTCAGATTCTTCGTTGGCCAAAACTCTATGTCTGGGTTTTCAGGACTCGGTAATCGTCCAGATTGAAGATCGTGGTGACAGCACCAGGGTGCACCAAAGTAAGCTCGTTCAAGGCTCGTAGTCCTGTCATCGATGAATGTGTCAGAACATCCATCCCAACAGGGCTACGAGCCACCTTTGTTCAAGGACACGAAACCAGAAATCACCACGACGGACGGAAGGCCACTGATGCCTCAGGCCCAGGTCCTCGACCAACACGCGATGACCATCACCCGAGAGATTCGCACCAACGCCGGCTACAAATGCGTCGACGACAAATCCCCCGCCCTGCTGCGCCAGGCCTTCAACCAGTCCGATGACATAGACCCCTTCGAACCCGGCCACCTGATTATCACCTTGGACCCGCTAACCACCAAAGCCAAAACCCAGGCCATCGACGAGCTCTGTCAACACCTCACAGCCACCGAAATCCGCTACGTCGGCACAAAGGTAATCCTCAAATACGCCATCAAAATAAGACCCGATACTAAAGGCATTACATCGCCGACCGGAGCCCTGAATCTTCGGCACACCATCATACCTTTATCCGCATGCAACTCTGTTTTACTTTTCAAGCTATTGATTCTGATAATTGCTGGAAGTTTCTCAGGGCAGAGCACGCATTAGACTACCTCATTAAGCGTTAATTAGGAATTTGAATCGATTCCCATGTTTTGTGGATACCTTGATTCAGAGAAATCTTAGTTTTCGTCGCAAAATCATCCTGAAATCGAGTCATATCTAAAACAGCACGATGAACATACGTCGGTGGCATCTCGCGATATTCGATGGGAAACTCAATACCGGTAATCTGACGGATAATACCAAATATCTCCGAGACCGACGTTCCAATACCGCTTCCAAGATTATAGGTTTGATAATTTCCCTTCACCTCCAAGCTCGAAGAAATCATGTCGACCAAATCTTCTACGTACAAATAGTCGCGAACCATCGAGCCATCTCCGAACTGGACTACGGACTGTCCCGATAAAATGCGTCGCAAGACAATGGGAATCAACCCTTGTGGCTTAACTGGATTCTGTCGGGGCCCGTACGGATTCGAAATCCTAAATATGCGATAATTCAACCCTTTGGTAACGCGAAAATATTCTAGATAATGCTCGAGTGATAACTTGGAAATAGCATAAGGAGATTTGGGGTTCGTCTGATTTTCTTCGCGCAATGTAGCATGCGGCGTCTCTCCGTAGACCGCTCCTCCAGATGACGCAAAGTAAACATCAGGAACATTCGCGCGCACGCACGCGTCAAAAAGTGCGACAGATTGGGCGGTATTTACCCTGATGTCAAGTAAGGGATCGTTGTAGGCCGTTGCCGGAGTCGTAACTGAAAGAAAATGGAAAACTTCATCTTTTCCTGCAACCGCACTACGAAGATCGTCAACATTAAGAAAATCACCTGCATGCGTACGAATATCTGGCGAAATAAAATTACGGATCCCGTGAGAAAACCGATCGAATACTGTAACTTCCCTACCCATCTCTACTAGTTTATCAGCTAAATGAGAACCAATAAATCCATTTCCCCCTATTATCAAAGACTTCTTCATCATTATTCCGATGCTCCTAGATAAATGGCCATGGACTGAGTCCCGAGATTTCGATCAGTAAGATTTGTTATTGCCCGTTCTTGCGAAGCCTTTGACATTTTATTTCTCAACTCCGAATCTCGAATTAGCCTTTGTGTTCGTTCGATCAGGTCGTCATCCGAATCGCAAATATATCCAGTCTCACCATCGACCACCACATCGCAATTCCCAACAATATTTGAAACTACGGCGGGGATGCCCGCTGCTTGTGCCTGTATGAGCGCCAAAGGCATACCTTCCCAAAGAGTAGGGAATAAGAATATATCGAGATCTGTCATTGCTTTTTTTAAATCACTTGGTGATAGCCATCCGGTCGGTTTGTTGTCACCCAACCAGAGCAGTTCTTTGTCGCGATCCCCGCCTCCGATCCAGATAAAGTCAGCCTCTTTAGCCAACGAATCTGCCACGGCCCGAAATTTCCAGGGCGCTTTCTGGTAGGTAACTCTTGCCACAATTCCGACACGTGGTCGTCGATTCCCTTTCTCACTATCGCGACTCAATCCGCCGGTCGAGTTTCCATGTTGCACAATTGAATGCTCGTCAACGCCCGTATTCATGATAAAAGTGTGTTTAGATATTAGAGCGTCGTCAGCTATGCGCTTTTCACTCTTGCAAGTTAATATTAGTCCGTCACCTATCAAGGAGAGTAATGATTCGATATGCCTAATAATGCCTCGCATTACGCTTGGGAGATCCTCTCTCAGGAATGCGAATCCGTGTGGAGAGTAAAAAATCTTTGTACTTCTTGAAGAAAAGAGATGTACAATTCGACCAATTATTCCGGCTTTTGCTGAATGTAGATGTATAACATCAAATAGATCACTATTTTCGGCCTGAAATAATGCTTTCACCAAGGCAATATAATTTTTGAATTTGGAATGCCCAACGGTGAATGACTTCAAACGTGTGTTTTTGTTGAAATGCTGTCTAAGTTCTGCAGGAGAAGGCGATTCAGGCCTAGACAGGTAGAAGACCGAGACGTGAGCTCCCTCGTCAATTTGCCTCCTGGAGATTGACTGCAAGAGGGTTGCCGTCCCTGCCGCCATCGATTCCGTCACGTGAAGTATGCGCATTGGTCGTTCCATCTTGCAAGCAGCCTGTTCCTCAATGTTTTTGCGCCGAGTCCATGTTGTCGGCACCTTAGTTTTCGTGCAGTCGGGCATGACCTATGGGTTCACGACCCTAACTCATTCGATTAATCTCATTTTCTTACGTTCAACGATGACCCAAATCGTTTATCTCTCGCGCCTGGAAGGTAATGGTGCAACAGTCTGTTGATCGTTATCAAAGCCTAGCCGAATGTTCGGCACCCTATGTGTCAGGCTGGAGCGCTACTACAGTGACAGAGCAAGTCAGCTCGGTAGCGGAGGGTGTTTTCGGGCGCCCTATTTGACGATGGCGGTGCCGCGTTGAACGCCGATGGTATTGGCAGGTTTAGTCGTCATCGTGGCGCGGTGGCCGGCATACTGCCAGGCGCGAGGAGATAGCAATTAGTTGCGTCGTCATGGTGACGCCTGTTTCTGGCCACAGCAATTCATGGTCTCGTCGCTTTTTCAGGTGCGTAGTGGCGGACTTTGCAGGTTACCTCGTGTGAAGAGCCCGATCAGTGTTCAGGGCGGGAGCTCGGCGTCCACGTGTTGCCGGAAGGCCAGTGCGGTGCCGGTCAATATATTCAAGCTCTAGCCGAGCAGGCTCGGCCACTGTTTGAAGCGGACTACGCTGTCGGGGTTGACGCGGAACGCGTGCCGGACTGCCTGCTCGTACAGCCAGTGGGCGTGCGATTGCCGTACCCAGCGTAACCAGCGGCGCAGCGTCGTGAGGAGCCGGCCCATGTGGGTACCGATGACCTCGAGGGTGTCGGTCCGGCGCGTGGACAATGTGGCCGGCAACAAAACTTGGGCGCGGCCGGCGCGCCGTGGCCGCACGGTCAGCCGTTCATCGCTCAGGCCCAGCACGGTGACAGTCCGGGCATGCCCGTGGGGACGCAGCCTTGCAGAACAATCCGGGTAGGGCATTTCGCTTATCGGCAATGCCGCCTCGGTCTGCCCGGGGCCGCCCACTACCGTCGTCATACCTGCTCCTGTCTGCCTGTTCAACGCTCATGTCAATGACTCTTTTACCACGCCGGCTTCTTAGGGTGCCTCTATGTGTTTTTTCAAGCAGCTTTTAGCTCGGGAAGATCGAAAAGTGAACCGTCTCGAAGCATGGCGAACAGGACCGTGAGTCGGCGGTGAGCTAGTGCGATCAAGGCTTGATTGTGGCGTTTTCCTTGGCGCGTTTCCGGTCGTGGTAGGCACGGCTGGTGGGGTCGAATCTGATCGAAGCGAAGGCCGAGAGGAAAAGTGCGCGTTTCAGGCGTTTGTTCCCTGAGTGGCTGACGCGTTCGGATTTGATCGAGGTGCCCGACTGGCGCGTGGTTGGCGCCAAACCTGCGTACGAGGCTAAGGATCTGGCGCTGCTAAAAATCTTGCCGAATATCTCGGCGATGATGATCGCTGCGGTCCTGACGGCGACCCCTGACAAGGAAGTCTGGACCGGCTAAAGAGGGTGGGCCTCCACCATTTTCTCTAGGTGGTTGCCTGCATCAAGGCGCTGAGCATGCAGCCAGATGAGTTGGTTGGTTAGGAAGCAAGGACGTCAAGAACAGCGTCGTGGTCGAGCCAAGGGCCAAGAGCGCGTTCCAGAGGCGGGTGGATTTGGGTAAAGAGCCCGCGGATTCGATTGCTCGTTTGCGTGATCTGGCGTGCCAAGTCCAGATCGAAACCGGTGAGCACGCCTAACGTGGCTTCATCCTCATCAGCAATCTCGATGCTGCGAAGGGTGTGAGGCATGGTGCGAGCCGCGTCCGCGATGATGAACGCGTCTTTTTCACCGGTTTTCGCGGTTCCCGGATACATGTCCGCGATCCGTCGCATCGATAACCTTGGCAGGTAGGCAGCCGGGATACCAAGGTGCTGTGCCACAGCGACAGCTAAGGCGCCGATGGTCGCGGTTTGGTCCACGACGACGAGAACAGTGCCTTTGGCACTCATCTGTTGATAGACGGTGGTGAGCTTAGATTCGTCGTTGGGAAGGGTTGTGTTCCAGATTTTCGTGCCGTCTCTGGTGAAGGCACAGGCCCAGTGGTCGGTTTTACCGACATCTAGGCCCAGGAATATTCGGACGTCATTAGTGATCATGGCTAGTGCTCCTTTGAACTAGTTCTTGTTCAAGGCCGACCAACCGTCGGTAGCAAAGTCTTACATCCACGTTATGACAGGCGCCCATGTTTTGGCGCCGCGCCCTAATCCGCAATGACCTCGCTGCCATCCCAATCTCGGTGGCAACACCCCCTGTGAGTATTGATGTGGCTGGTCTGTGACTGGGTGGCCGGGTAGGTACTGGTTGTCCTTTCTTGACGGTGGCTCGGCACCCGCTCGGCCCAACGTGGGCCTTGGATCCGAATTGTCCCGTCACGCCGGGAATGGCTAGTGCCCGCCTTGTCCGCTTCGAAGGCTTGATAAGAAGATTGCCCAGACATTGTGCCCGTGGCTCATCACAGGAATGCCTCGCGAGTGACCTTCAACATGCCGCGGCCGGACTACGGCATGATTTTTCTGAACGCCTACGAGAAAGGAACCAGTTTAGGCGTCCACTGTCGCGCACCTATGTCAGTTCGTCTTTGGTGTAGATACCCACGCCCGTACCCATACTTATGCTGTGACTGCAGCCAACGGTGAGCAACTTGGCCCCGAAGCCTTCCCGAATACATCCTCAGGAAGAAAGCGTGCGATCGCCTGGGGAGCGCGTCGCACTCAAGGCGACGCAGATACGCTCTGGGTCACTGAAGGAGTTGGCAGTTACGGTGCTTTGCTGGCCGGCGCTGCTTCAAGGACCGGGTAACGAGTGGTGGAAGCGCCGCGGATATATGCTCCTGCCCGGCGCCGTGCAGGGAAGTCAGATCCGTTGGATGCCGAAGCTATTGCTGCGGCCCCGCTACGACTTTAAGAAAAAATATACGCAATCCACGACAGGACTTCGGAAATAGTGCTGCCCTCCATATTTTGGTGGCCGCAAAAGAACAGATGACGCATGAGCGGACAGCCAACGTCAACGCACTCACTGCTCTCTTACGGACCATTGACCTAGGTATCGATGCTCGGAAGCCTCTGAGTGAGGCGCAGATTGCAGCGACAGCTCTTTGGCGTCAACGAGCTGAAGAAATGTCGCTTTCCATCGCGCGTATGGGACCGAGCAACGCTTGACAAACATAGACGGGTCGACGTTCAACACCGGAGTACCAAGATTCCGATTCTAGTGTGGAGAATCACATCACGGCTGGTCCCCTCCAGGTGATGCGATGCGCGCTCTACACTGTAGACTGGTCGTAATTTTTGTCCAGTCGGAGGAACGCGTAAAGGATCGATGTGGGGCAGTTAACGCATTACGCTTTGCGGATATCTTTGCCGGACATTTACAGGACAACAATGGAAAAGAATATGGCAGTACGCTGGGCACGCACGACACGGCTTATTCCTATCCGAGTACCTAAGACCAGCCAAGAGGTCTATGAGGGGAGTAGAGATTGCCAAGCGAGGATAGAAGCCACGATATCCATTTGCTACGTAAGTGATAGTTATTGGCAAATTTTGTGAGAGTTCCCTATTTTAGAATTTCAGAGAAGCACCGTTGGTCCTACTTGTATCCACCTCACGGCCGATATCGAGCAAAGTTCGAACAAAGTTCGAGCAAAGTTCGAAATTGCCACGATTTCTTAAGGGTTCTAAGCACTGACCTTTCTTAAGGGTTCTAAGCACTGACCTCGATTTCGTTCCTTGTATGCATGGCTCAACACGAATCTACTTCTCCAATTCACCCTGCAGCACGTGTTTGCTTCGAAAGGCAGTCATTCTCGTTGGCAACTATTCTCCACGTAACCGAGTGCGTTGTGGGCGGTGACCCTACCGTCATTCGCTCCATCGCGCAGAACGCCGTCGCGGTCAAACACATCGTTCCCTGGCCTGAAGGGAACGATGGTACTTCGGATAGGACCTCTGTGCACCTCCTCTCTTGCGGGGCCCCACTCCGGATAGGGGCTCTGCGGAGGATTAGGGCCTCCGCAGAGGCAGCCATTGTCCACGCAGAATTCAGCTGGGCAGCCCTATTTGCTCGAGTCCTACCCGGATCGACTGCCGACTACCCGCCAAACGCTTTCGCGTTCCAAGGACGAAGTGGATGGATACGTCGAATGCTGTTTTGGGTAGATGAGCGAATGCTGGCGCACATTACAAGAGCTTTCGCCGTGGGCTCCGCGGAAGAGCTTCCCGGGGCTAAGGACCTTAGTAAGTCTGTTCCGACTTTCGTCGTCTCTAACGCCTCATCCTCAAAGGGGATGATCAATACGTCTAGGGTTCAAAGTCGGTCCTGTAACACGATAGTTGGTAGAAACGTTCCGAAGGACGATCCGATCCTAGTCGCGCCGATTAGTAGCGTCGCCTCCCGGGGACGGAAGCATGATCGACAGTCCGATTGGATCGGTTATGGATATGATCGCCGCAGCAGAAAAATCGACGACAACAACGTAATCCTAACCGATTGGCTCATCTCAGTGGAGTTGTTGGAACAACGCGTTTCAGCCGATTTAAATGTCCCTACGGCACGGTGTGAGGGATTTCAGACTAGCGGTTTGGACGACCTGACGCCGGACGTCCCTATTCTGGTTCGGCACGTTCAGTCACGCCCGGGCTACGGAGTCCCCAAGTATAAATCCGTTAACAAGGCACCAACACTCATTGATACCTACTGCTTCGCAGGCAAACATGACACATCAACCATGGCCGTTCAGCGAAGAGTTGGGGAAATAACAAATGAAACGAGGCAAGTTAACGCTGTGCTCGCCACCTGTAAGGCCGTGTCGTGAATATCAAATCGAATTCCAGACCACCTGGAGCGTTTCCTGTCAGTAATCGAACCCAACACGTATCGTTATTCGGTGCTGCGCTAACGATTATGGCGATGCTCTATGCACACTCTGGATTTGCTACCCAAAATTTCGTACTTTATGGGTTGGTAATTGTAAGTGCCATGCTTGCGCTGAGCTCATCGCGCCCACTACAAGCCACTAAATGCTTTCCCTTTATTGCAGTCTTTTTTCTCTACGGCACAATCAGTATTGCATGGAGTGATTCACCCAAGCAGACTACGGGAGCACTGGCCGTTGCATTTGCCGAACTTGTGATTGGCCTGTGGCTCGGACGCTTAGGGGGCGATCGTTCTTCATCGAGGACAGTTCAACTCGCTTTCGTTTCGATTGCGGTGGCCTGCCTAATTTCCGGAATTCTGGTGCCGGAACTTGGAAATAATGCCAGCGACGATGGCTGGCATGGCCTGATGAGTTCCAAGAATGAGCTAGGAATATTTGCGGCCTTTGCCCTTCTGCACGTCGTCACCTATGGCCGCCGTAAGGGCCGTATCGTCAGAATTGTTCTGCTCGGTCTAGTCTTGCTCCTTTCGCGGTCACAAGGAGCGCTGGTGGCCGCGCTGGCGGCACTCGCAATTCAACTCATGGCATCACGCATCTATTTTCCGAAGTTGCGAACCCACCGATTGAAGCATGGCAGACCTCTTGCATTCATAGCCGGAGTCTTAGTCCTAGTAGGAACGGTTTGGCTCGTCGGCGGCCAACTTTTGGCGCTGCTCGGCAAGGACGCGACCCTTACGAGACGCACGGATATTTGGCAGGTGTTACTAACTTGGGGCGAACTCGAGCCCTGGTTCGGCGGAGGCTTCGCAGCTCAACTATATTCGGGATCGGCAATGCAGTCTGCCATTCAGATGGTTGCAGGGCCCACCGTTCACACCGCGCACAACGGCTACATTCCAGTCTACTTAGGTCTGGGATGGTTGGGAGTTACTCTTTTTACTGTGGCGCTATGGTCAGTTCCCTTAATAATCCACAGAATCAGAAGATTAAATGTGCACGCCACACGTACTGACGTCCTCTATGCAATTGGAACATTAGTTGTCTACCTCGTAATTGCAATCTCAGAGGACACTACATTCAAGCGCGGCGCATTGCTGTGCCTAATGATTGCCGTCGGACGCCTATCGCGTCATGTAGAGTTACACGGTGGCGGCCATGGGGATCCTAGCCTGATGGTTGCATCGAAGCTCACATCTCACTTACCTCAGGCTGTTGTAATTCAATCGAAAGGCCGCCGTGACATCTCTTAATCCCCCCTCCACGCTAACCCAGCACCTGCCTGCAGTCGCAGTTATAATGACCGCATACAACGCTGAGAGTACAATTTATAAGTCTCTAAAAAGCGCTCTCCTGCAAGACTACGCAGGGCCACTCAAAATTATCGTAGTGAATGACGGTTCAACCGATAACACACAGGGCGTTATAGAGTCACTTGGCAGTCGGTTAATTGAAGTCTATTCAACGGGCCGACTTGGGCGTGTCCGCGCTCTAAATTTTGCCCTCGATGCTGCTAAAGGAAGCGAATTCATAGCCAATCTTGATTCGGACGATTTTATGCTTCCAAACCGTATTTCTAAGCAGGTTGAGGCATTGGTCGCGGACCCTTCTTTGGGTGTAGTCGGCTCCGCATACTTCGAAGTGCATCTGAGCAACAGTAGCGACGCTGCATCGATATTCGAGGTTTCACCACCAACGTCCGACGAAAATATGCGTCGCGCGATGGCAAGTGGTTTTCCGATTTGTCACAGCTGCGCTACTTACCGACGACAAGTTGCAGTGGAATTGGGAGGTTTCAACTCCCTACTTAAGGCACGGATCGACTTCGATCTTTGGCTCAGAATGGCTATCGCTGGATACCGCGTCGTGAATCTGAGCGATACTTTGGGTATACATATTAAACGCACCGGCACATTCTTCGATAAGCAGTATTCAACCATAAGATCAGCACGTCAGATGGCCCGTCTCAACTATATAGCTGCCGGACGGTTAACTTTGGGTATTCAGGGCTACTTTACGGCTACGGCAAGACTCGGGTACTCACTATTACGCTCACAAAGCGTGAAACGGACGCCTCGCTTCAGTAAGTGCATAGACCCCTCCTCCGACCAATACAGGGCGATATCAGAAACCGCAAAAGCGGGAATGGTCAAGGCTTAGCCTAAATGAGCCACCGAAACCAGAGTGCAAAAATCAGTACGGGTCGTCGCGGCCTCGTATTCAACCTTATCTGGACCGGATCTAGTGCGGCAACCAGTCAGGGGGCACTATTCATCTCAAACATAGTCTTCGCCAGAATCCTCGGGGGAACTGCGTTGGCAGACTATTTAGTCGTCCTCACGATTGCAACGATGACTCCAGCATTATTTTCCCTCGGATTGGAACGCCTTGGCGTCATCATTCTTGTTAATTCCGATCAAGCTCATTTATCCAATAGATTTAGGGCGATCGCGACCGTCACGCTATTTTCTTCCCTTGCCGGAGGCTTGGCGGCTGGAGTCGCTGCCGCCGTCGGCCCGTTCCTCTCTATTGTTGACCCGGGTGTGGCGATTTTAGTTGGATTTTTGGTGGCGCTGGAGAACGCTAGAATTATGCTCGCAGATTTACCGCGCACTTGGGGACGGGCCGATTTCTCGACTGTGGCTGGACCTGCTCTACCTAGGCTGCTCGTCCTGCTGATAACTTGTATTGCGCATTTCCAGTTTCAGGTCCACATTTCTATTGAATTTCTGCTTCTAGTTTTGGTCGGCTCCACCGCCATTTCACTTTTCATTGGCGTGCATTTTATACGCCGCCTGATGAAAAGCCACGCGCATCTTACAGCTCATCCACCTGAACGGCCAGAACATCTTTGGACGCTAGTCAAATCCGGCTTGCCTCTCTCAATAGCAAACGTTGCACTAGTCGTGCTGAGTTATGCAGATACACTAATTGTCGCAGCCCATTTCAATGCGCTCACCCTGGCATCTTTCGCTCTAATCAGTCGCACTAGCAACCTCTTAGGTAATCTTAAGACAATGCTCAACGTTGCCGTAATGCCGATACTGTCAGTTAGACCGGAGAGTTCCAAGGATTCCAGCGAGCAGCTCGTGATTGCTCGTGCTGTCATGACGATGCTATTTGTATTGGTCGCTCCTATTGCCCTACTCGCCGGGTTCTGGGCATCTGATTTTTTCGGTTGGCTTTTTGGCGAGCAATATGCCGCGGCTTCCGCCGCATCAATCTGGCTAATGCTAGGACAGCTCGTAAGTATCGCCATGGGTCTTGCTGGAACTATTCTCCTGCGTGACGGTCGACAAATCATAATCATGTGGATTCAAGTTTCCGCAGCCGCGCTTACACTGGCTGCCATGATCGTAGCTGCTAGAACGGGTGACATTGCACTCGTGGGTCTCGCGTCCGGTAGCGGTACAGCATTATGCGCAATAATTATGGCACTCGTGCTTTGGCGGAAATCGCAGGCTCAAAGCTGGATCCTCGGACCAGTCGCATTAACACACACAATAACAACCTATCTTCGCCAGAGGAATACCAAATAGTGAATAGTATTTTGTTAGTCGCCACCGAATACGCTCCCTTTGCCGGTGGCATCGGACGCTATGGGTCGGAACTGGTGCACGCTGCTGGAAAGCTTGGTTGGGACGTCAGAGTCGTAGCGCCTACACATGGAATCGCTGTTTCCGACGCCCAGGTCACGAGATTCAATACACCGCAGAATTTCGAACCCTTTGCTATGTTCCGGGCGATCCGTGCGGTTAGGAGTTCATTCAAGGCACAGAAAGCCAGCGTTATACACGCGACTGACTATCGAGCACTTGTAATTTCACGCATCGCACTTCCTCTGACGAATCCTTCAAGATTCGTAGTGACATGCCACGGCACTGACGTAAAAGGTGCAGGTGCTTTAAAGAATTTGTTGCAACGGATATTCTTTCGAGGATGTCGGCTGATCGCAAACAGCGCTTATACAGCAAGTTTGGTTAGATCGCGTTTGGGACGAGATGTCGACATGGTTACGCCACTTGGAGTGCGACCAGAGGAGTTTCACACGGACCAGTCCAAAGCTGAATGCAAGGAGGCTCTCGACTTGAACCCGAACGAACCCGTCATTCTATGTGTGGCCCGATTCGAGCGCAGAAAAGCACAGGATGTGGTTGTGGACGCCATGGCGATGCTCCCTCTGAACGTCGCTGCGCAAGTACAGCTGGTCTTCGTCGGTCCTGGTAACGATGCATATTTCCAGCGGGTTTCCACCTCGGCCGCTAACTCGAGAGTAAGAATCAAGTTCATGGGCAAGGTTTCCGACGAAGCATTGGCTACCGCTTATGGTGCTGCAGACGTCTTCTGCCTTCTTGGACGTGAAGACCCTCGGCGCGTGGAGGGGTTTGGTCTTGTCTACCTTGAGGCCGCTAGTAGGGCAATCCCAGTAGTAGCCGCCCGAGTGGATGCAATACCTGCTGTTGTTCTTGATGGCATCACTGGTATTTTGGTTGAGCCTGACAATCCGACTGAAACGGCCGACGCACTCACACTACTCCTCACCGACAACGACCAACGCCAGCAAATGGGTCTCAATGCGCTTTCGTGGGCTAACCGCTGTACATGGGAGAAGACGGCACAACTGACATACGGTCGACGGAGACTCCAGGATCAAGATTAGCCTCAAACTTTACTGAGCCGTGATTTCCCCTGGATCAGGGATGACCGTCGGCAGACGGTACTTATTGTTGCGTTTGGGAGTGAAATTTTTGCTGTTGGCTTTGTGGCGGTTGTCGGTGACGGGCTCGGGACAGGGTGAAGTAATTGCTGTGCGGTGCTGGGCGTGGTTCTTAATTTTGTATCAGAGGAGGAGGTCGGTGCTGGGGTAGCGGGTTTTGAGGGCTCTTGGTGGTTCGTGGGGATTTGGATTCCTGGGTGAGTGTCATACCGTCGTTCGGGCGGCATTTCTCAAGAAAATAACTGATGTGTACTTGTTTGGGTTGCGGTTGCCACGAGCAGTTCGTTTGATGTGCTTGATACTGGTGCTGTTCACCTCGACTTTTCCTGTAGTGGCACCGGTAACGATGAGAATCTCGATTTCCTTCCACCAGCGGCAAATAGTCCGCCAGAGCCTGGTCGTCTCCGGTTGCTTCGATTCTTGTACCAACTCTTCGAGGCGTTCCTTGGCCAGCTCGGCATCTTCTAAGGAGCCGGTGCGCAACAAGAATCTCACTTGTTCTTTCACCTCTCAGGCTGCCTTGAGTTTCCCGATCGGATCGTCCGTGGTGAAGACTTTCTCCATCCTTGCGCACGCATTATCTGAGAGTGTGTCGCCAGCTCGTAGAAGCAACAATGGCGGTTCACCACCGGTACCCCGCACCGGATCACACGCTCCACCCCGCGGATTGAGCCGACCACGGCACACCCAGCAAACAAGTTCACGGCCAGAGATCTTTGATTCGACGGCGACCAGATCGTGGCTGCCTTTATGCAACCGAGCGACTCGTTTCGCGTCAACGAGAACCTGTTGCGGCTTCAAAACTAGCACCGGTCTCGTTCGTCTTGATATCTGGAAACAAAAAGTCCCCGACCAAGGGTTCATCGTCAGGCTCACGCCGCCAACGAAGAACGTCACTAGGCCACCAGGGGAATCCAACTCACCACGCCATGTCGCTAGGCAGCACGACTACACACGGTCATCCGCTGCGACGCTTAACAATAGGACGGGTAAGATGCCATCCACCGGATACAGAGCCTCTGGAACTGTCGAGGTCAGCGGGCGCTGACCCCAGTACGCCGGCAGTCTCCATGTCTCGTCGGATTCTGTGACCCGGTATGATTACAAGTGAAAATGCATAGAGTTAGATCAGGTCTGCCCTGACAACAAATGTGAACGCTATACCTTACGGGGGAACTTGCTCTTGGAAATACGGGACTACCTGCTTATTATGCGGCGCCACTGGATAACAATTGTTGCTCTGACACTGATCGGGTTGTTGGTTGGGGGGCTTGCTTCGGTGCTGATGAAACCCATCTACGCGGCAGAGACACAACTCTTTGTGGCGACTCAGAACTCGGGGTCGGTACAAGATCTACAAACGGGTAACAGTTTCATCCAGGCCCGGGTTTCCTCGTACGTTGAGACAGCAACCACACCTGCAGTGCTGCAACCGGTGATCGATACACTCGGGCTGACAGAAACGCCGCAGCAACTCGCTTCTAAAGTCTTAGCTTCCTCGGACCTGAAAACCGTACTCATAACAATCTCGGTTGAGGACGACTCACCGGTGCAGGCGGCTGCGATCGCACAAGGTGTGGTAAATAGTCTCATCAAGGCCGTGGACAATCTGGAAGCACCAGCAGCGGGCGGCCTCTCACCTGTACGCGTTTCAGTGGTCACACCTGCCATAGCACCGGTTGCCCCCTCTGCACCCAATACCAAGATCAACTTGGCATTGGGGCTCGTTGTTGGATTGGCCCTAGGTGTAGCAGCCGCGTTGCTTCGCACGACATTGGATACACGGGTCCGGAGCGAACGCGACTTGACGCAGATCACGCAAGCGCCGGTCCTCGGTGGAATCGCATTCGACTCTGATGCCACCAAGAATCCCCTGGTAAATGCTGCCTCCGTTCATGGTCCGCGCGCAGAAGCATTCCGGCAGCTCCGAACCAATCTTCAGTTCGCACATGTTAGCCACAAGAGCAAAACCGTTCTGGTCACTTCATCACTGCCGGGTGAAGGAAAAAGTACTACTGCCACCAATCTTGCCATCGCAATGGCAGAATCGGGCCAGTCAGTTGCGCTCATTGATGCCGATCTTCGCCGCCCAATGGTGGCCACGTATTTGGGCTTGGAGAGCCATGCGGGACTCACCACTGCGCTCATTGGTCAGGCTGATGTACAAGACCTTATGCAGCCTTGGGGACAGAATGAACTCCATGTCCTGACCTCAGGACGCATTCCACCTAATCCAAGCGAACTTCTTGGCTCTGCTGAAATGAAACAGTTGATCCTACGGCTGGAGCAGGCATTTGACTCGGTTGTCATCGATGCACCGCCCCTCCTCCCCGTTACGGATGCCGCTGTTTTGGCCCAACAAGTTGGTGGCGTTGTACTGGTGGTTGGTTGCCACACCGCTAAGCGGCCCCAAGTGGAGAGGGCTATTGCAACACTAGAACTGGTGGACGCGGACATACTCGGCGTGGTCCTAAACAGACTGCCTGTCAAGGGTCCCGACGCTTATTCCTACAGCTACTACGGGTATGCCGCCAACACGCAGACCACTCAGCAGCCAGCGAGAAGGTCGCGTGTTGCGGACGAGGTCAATGAACCGCCCGTTGAAGACGCTTTTGACGACATCCTGCGTGGCAGAACTTCTCGTCGCAGCGCCTGATTCATCAACTAATCATCACTATGTGGGGGAAGCAATTGAAGTACACGGACTGGCGACGCAACTATGTGTTTCGAATGATGCTTATTGACGCAGTAATTGTGATTTGGGCTGTGGTTGGGGCCCACGTTATCCGGTTCGGCCTCGAAGACCACAGTTTGCCTGGAGGAACGCCTTATATACTCGTAACTGTTTTTCTCCCTTGTGCTTGGTGGCTCATGTTGCATGCATGGGGAAGCCGCGAGCCCCGCATCATGGGCTCCGGCCCGGACGAATTCAAACGAGTATTGGCAGCCAGTCTTTGGCTCTTTGGTGCCCTAGCCATTGTGTCCTACGCGTTTCAAATGGATCTGGCTCGTGGCTATGTAGGAATCGCCTTCCCAATCGGTGCCATCGGCCTCATTGCCGGGCGTTGGATCCTGAGGCAGCATCTGGCCGTGGCCCGCGCAAAAGGCTCGCATAATTTCAGCCTTCTGCTTGTCGGCGGTCCGCGAGCTGTTGGCCACCTTGCAGAATCGTTGCGACGCTCCCCACAAGCCGGCTACACCCCCATTGGCGCCTACCTTCAAGGCAGCGCAGATCGCGTCTTGGATGAAGTGCCCGACCTCCCCATTTATGGCGGTGACCCCACTGCTGCCGGGATTCTAGATGCCGTTCGCAATTGCGACGCAGACGCCGTGGCAATAACTGCCGGCATTCACCTTCCGCCCAAGACGATCCGTCAATTGGGCTGGGACTTAGCCGCAGCCAACATCGGCATGATAGTTGCTCCAGCACTCACGGATATTGCGGGACCGCGCATTCATACCCAACAGGTAGCCGGCTTACCACTAATACACGTCACCACGCCCAAGCTGGAGGGTGGAAAACGGGTCGCCAAACGAGCTTTTGACCTAGTCGGAGCTGGACTGCTGGTCATCTTCCTCTCCCCACTATTTGCAGTGCTAGCCTTGTTGACGAAGGCGTCCAGCCCAGGACCAATTTTCTACACACAGGAACGTGTAGGGGTTCGCGGAAGAACTTTTAATATGGTTAAGTTTCGTTCCATGATTGTGAATGCCGACGCCCAGCTAGCCGGTCTACTCGATGCCCAAGGGACCGCAGATAAACCACTATTCAAAGTTGAGAATGATCCCCGAATCACTCCGGTCGGCAGAGTCCTGCGTAAGTACTCCCTAGATGAACTTCCACAACTGTTCAATGTTCTTCTGGGAAATATGAGTCTCGTTGGGCCTCGCCCTCAGCGTGACGGTGAGGTCGCCTTGTATGACGACGCCGCCAAGCGCAGGCTTTACGTCCAACCTGGAATGAGCGGGCTCTGGCAAGTGAGCGGACGTTCCAATCTCACTTGGGAGGAGAGTATTCGGCTCGATTTGTACTATGTGGAGAATTGGTCCCTAATTACTGACATTGGCATTCTCTTCAAAACAGCGAAAGCCGTTCTCGCTAGTCAAGGCGCCGTCTAGATCATCGAACCCTGCTGCCATCCCTAAGTTCTCTCTATTCAAGTCTTTGACTTTGAAAGGTCATGCAATGCAAATATCTGTAATTGGTTGTGGTTATCTTGGCGCAGTTCACGCGGCGTGCATGGCCAAGCTTGGCCATGATGTGGTAGGAATCGACGTCGACGAACGGAAGATTGCGAACTTAGCAGCAGGCAGGGCCCCCTTCTTCGAACCTGGCCTGGAAGAACTGTTGCTTGAAGTTCAAGCAACAGGCAGGTTGACGTTCACTACCGACATGTCAGCGGCACAGGGCAGCACAGTTCACTTTGTCTGTGTTGGAACACCCCAGAAGAAGGGTGAAAACGCAGCAGACATGACATACGTCGATGCCGCAACACTTGCACTGCTTCCCTACCTGAATCCAGGGGATGTGGTGGTTGGAAAATCAACTGTCCCGGTTGGCACTGCAGCGCGTCTTGCCGAGTTAGTAGTGCAGCAACAGCCGGAAGCCAACCTTGCCTGGAATCCCGAGTTCCTGCGCGAGGGGCATGCCGTCAAGGACACACTCACACCGGACCGCTTTGTCTACGGCGTTCCCGACGGTTCCGAGGATCATGCCGCTGTAGCGGCACTAGATGAGGTCTACGCGACACCCCTAGGAATGGGGACTCGCCGTTTGGTTGCTGACTACGCCACGGCCGAGCTAGTTAAGGCTGCAGCAAATTCATTCTTGGCTACCAAGATCTCCTTCATCAATGCCATGGCGGAGGTATGTGAGGCGGCTGGTGCTGACGTCACCATACTCGCCGACGCCATTGGCCTCGATGATCGCATTGGACGGAAATTCCTCAATGCCGGTATTGGGTTTGGTGGCGGATGTTTACCTAAGGACATCCGCGCATTCATGGCGCGCGCCGGAGAATTAGGCGCTGATCAGGCCCTAACCTTCCTGAGAGAGGTGGATGCCATTAATATGCGACGCCGCACGCGTACCGTTGAACTCACGCGTGAATTGTGCGGAGGCGCGCTCATGGGCCAGCGCATCACAGTGTTGGGAGCTGCCTTCAAGCCCGACAGTGACGATGTGAGGGATTCCCCCGCACTTAGCATTGCGGCCCAACTGCAACTCCAGGGCGCTGTGGTGACGGTGACTGACCCGGAGTCCATTAGCAACGCAGCACGGCGCTTCCCCGAACTCAACTACGAGGCCAACACCGAAGCAGCCCTTCGAAATGCGGATGCCGTACTCCTACTGACCGAATGGAAAGAATATCGCCATCTCGATCCGCACGAAACTCGGGATCTAGTGGGTAATGCCCGGATCCTGGATGGACGTAACGCATTGGATCCCCAGAAATGGCGTGCAGCCGGTTGGACGTACCGCGGAGTTGGACGGCCCTGAGTAATATGACTGAAACTCCTGACTCGGCAGCCGAGAATCGTCAACGCCGAACACAACAAACGCCCCGACGTGCCAGAATCAGGCGCCGATTGCTTTGGGGCGGCCTGAGTGCTGCATTCTTGGTGCTCGTCTTTGGCGGGGCCGCTGCATGGCTGGGAGTTCAGTCTGCGGCCATCAAGGACAACCTGCAGTCAACAACCGAACTGCTGCCTCAACTCAAGAAGCAGCTCGCCGCCAATGACCAAGCTGGGGCGGCGGCCACAGTGGAAACACTTTCAAGCCACACAGTCGCCGCCAAATCAGCAGGCACGGATCCTGTCTGGAAGGCTGCTGGTTCGATTCCCTGGATCGGGCCAAACTTTGCAGCCGCAACCACAATCACCGTGACTGCGGATGATGTTGTCCAGCTTGCTGCCAAGCCACTTCTGGGAGCATTCGAATCACTCGACTGGAAATCTCTAACGCCGACTGACGGAGCGGTGGGGCTGGATGCCATCACATCTACCGCACCCAGTGTGGTCAGTGCTGCCAACACGGTCCAGCTCTCCTACGATCGACTGACGGCGATTGACAAGAGCAAATTGGTTCCGCAGATCGCGGAACCGTTGGCAGCTGCTGAACAACAACTTGGCGATTTGCGCGGCACCCTCAATGTTGCGTCAAACACCGTCCAGTTGTTGCCGGCGATGCTGGGCGGCGGCGATGCCCGCAATTACCTGTTGTTGATCCAGAACAGCGCGGAAGTGCGCGCCACGGGTGGAATTCCCGGAGCGTTGGCAGTTCTTCACACCGAAAAGGGCAAAATTCAGCTCACCTCCCAGGACTCTGCCTCAGCAATGGGCGCCTTTGTCCCTGCACTAAAAGTTGATGCTGCGCAGGAATCCATCTATACCAACCGGCTTGGCAGCTACATGCAAAATGTCAATATGACGCCTGATTTCCCCACTGCAGCCAACACTGCACGCACCATGTGGCAGCAGCGGCACCCGGGTGATGTCATCGATGGGGTCATCACTCTTGATCCATCAGCCCTGGCTATGGTTCTAGAAGCCACCGGGCCCGTTGATGTTGGTTCCGCTATTCCCGAGGGCGTAGAAATTGGCACCCTGCCTACAACACTGACCAGCAACAATCTTGTTCAGGCGCTGCTTTCAGACGTTTACGCCAATATTGAGGTTCCAGCGCTGCAGGACGCCTACTTCGCCGAAGTGGCCAAGACCATCTTCACGGAAGTTTCCTCCGGAAAAACCTCGGGGGAAAAACTCCTTGCTGCGTTGGGCAAGGGAGTGGAGGAAAGCCGGATTAAGATTTGGTCAGCTCGCGTGGACGAGCAAAGTCTCTTGGTTTCCCAGCGCATTGGTGGCGCAATTTCTGGTCCCAGCGTTGCACCGGCCGCCTTTGGGGTGTACTTCAATGACGGCACGGGCGCCAAAATGGACTACTACGTCAAAAGAACGGTGCAGCTGATTCAGCACTGCTCCTCCGACGGTTACAGTCAGTACACGGCACGCATCACATTGACCAATACGGCTCCTGCCGATGCAGCCACGTCCTTGCCGAAATATGTAACCGGTGACGGCGCATTCGGCGTCACACCAGGCCATGTGGCCACAAACGTCATTGCCTACGGCCCCGCTCAGGCGCGCACACAAGCTGCCCGCGTGGATGGAAAGGCAACACCGGCGGGATCCTTTACTCATGAGGACCGCCCCGTCGGAGTAATCCGTGTGGAGTTGGCCCCAGGACAAACAACTACCGTAGAGCTGGATTTTGCCAAGGTGGTTCAGTCAAGTCCGGCCCAGCTGGACGTCACGCCAACGGTGCAAGAAACCAAGGATGTGATTCTCGCCACGCAGGCACCGAAAGGCTGCACAACAGCCACCCCGTAGGCAAATCCACGGCCCGAAATATGTCCATTATGTAAACAGTTCTTAACGCCCAGGTTAAGATTTTGTGTTAATCCAAACGAACTTGGTAACCCCCGATAAGTGCTGATACTCTCAAGAGGTCTCATCATCATCATGGCTTCCACGTTCAACGGGGGACCTAGCCATTTTCGCAAGAACTCTAAGTGGGGAACCTCTATGAAAAAAACACTCGCTACCCTGGCACTTGCCGGTATCCTAACCTTTTCCGCGGGAACGGTTGCAGCTCAGGCTGCACCCGAGTACCCCGCCGGAGCTCCTAGCTCAACTGTCTCTAACACCACCGTGGTACCCGGCCAGGCCGTAACCTTCGCTGGCGTTGGCTTCACCCCAGGTGAGACCATTGACATCACGGTTACCCAGACCAGTACCGTAGCCGGCGGAGCCATTGGCTCCATTGGTGGCGGCGTTTCAATGTCCAAGCCGCTCATCATCAAGGCTGTAGCTCCCGTGAGCCTCACCGCCACAGCCGCGGCTGATGGTTCCTTCTCTGTTCCGGTTACCCTGGACCAGAAGGGCACTTACACCCTGACGGCTACCGGCCGCACTTCACAGGTTTCTGTCAGCCAGGTTGTCAAGGTTGTCACCAGCCTTGATGCTGGTGCAGGCGCCGGAACCGGTAACAACGTTGCCGGCGCAGGCGTAGAAGCTGGCGGATTGGCCAACACCGGTCTTGACGCCGGTGTTCTGGTCTGGTCCATTGTTGGCGCGGGCGCACTTGCTGCCGGTGTCAGCACTGTAGTGGTTTCACGCCGCCGCAGCCGCAACGCCCAGAACGCATAACTAGAACATTCAACGCCGGGTCTGCCCGGTGTGAAGGAAGCCCGGAGCCAATGGCTCCGGGCTTCCTTTTTGACTTGATGGCTTAGTTTAGGCCGTCTGGTTCAGCGCGTCCTCGGCCGCTACCCAAGCCAGCATGGCGCACTTGACGCGAGCCGGGAACTTGGACACGCCAGAGAGTGCGGCCGCATCGCCAAGAATTTCTTCATCTGCCTGCAGCTTCCCGCGGGACCGCATCACCTCGCGGAAATTGCCTATGAGCGCTTCCACCTCGGCCCGGTCCAATCCCACCAGCATGTCGCTGAGGATCGAGGCCGAGGCCATGGAAATGGCGCACCCATCCCCCGCCCAGTGAATACCGGAAACCTTATCCTCTGCCGTTTCAATGCGCAGCGTGATCTCATCTCCGCACACGGGATTGAGCTGGTGGCACTGCCCCACGTTCTCGGGTAGATCCTTTCCTTCAAGCTGCTCGGCAGGCAGGTCAGCGCCCCGGCGGGCCTTAGACTCTTCCAGAATGATTTGTTGGTACAGCGAATCGAGTGCGCTCATGCCTGTGTCCCGTCCACGCCAAAGTAACCACGGATCTCGGCCACCACAGCCAGGAACGCGTCAACATCGGCCGTTGTGTTGTAAAGATAGGTACTTGCGCGTGTGGAGGCGCTCAGCCCAAGCCGGCGGTGCAGCGGCTGGGCGCAGTGGTGACCCACACGAACGGCGATGCCTGCGGCGTCAAGGTACTGGCCGACGTCGTGCGCGTGAACGCCTGCCACCTCGAAGGCGGCCAGCCCTGCACGGGGAACCCCGGCGGCCGGACCCAGAACGCGGATGCCATCAATGGCCTCCAACCCAGCAACCAGACGCTGGCCAAGGAATTCTTCCCAAGCATGGACCCGGTCCATGCCGGTCTCACTCAGGTAGTTCGCGGCGGTGGCCAGGGCCACTGCCTGAGAGATCGGCTGCGTTCCTGCCTCAAAGCGTTGCGGTGCCGGCAGGTACCCGGCCTCTTCCATCGTCACAGTGGTGATCATGGATCCGCCTGTAAGGAATGGCGGCATGGCGTCCAGGAGTTCGGCGCGCCCGTAGAGGCCGCCGATACCTGTCGGTGCCAGCATCTTATGACCGGAGAAGACCGCGAAGTCAACGTCCAGGGCCTTCACATCCAGGGGCAGGTGCGGGGCGGACTGGCAGGCATCCAGAACGACCAGGGCGCCAACGCTGTGGCCCATCGCCGTCAGCTCGGCGGCCGGATTGATGACGCCCGTGACATTGGAAACGTGCGTGAAGGCCAACACCTTGGTGTGCTCGTTCAGCAGCGACGCGGCCGCCGCCATGTCCAGGGTGCCGTCATCGTGGACGGGAATGAACCGTAGGGTTGCCCCAGTGCGGCGGCACAGTTCCTGCCAAGGGATCAAGTTTGCGTGGTGCTCCATCTCGGTGACCAGAATTTCATCGTCGGCCGTGAGGGCAAAGCGTTTGGCGGCCTCGGAGACCTTACCGGTGCTGGCGTTGCCAAAGGCGTAGGCGATCAGGTTCAGGCCGGCGGTGGCGTTTTGAATCCATACCAGCTCATTGCTTTGGGCACCGATGAAAGCTGCGACGGTCTCGCGGGCATCCTCGAAAGCATCGGTAGCCTCCACGGCCAGTGTGTGCGCGCCTCGGTGCACGGCGGAATTGCGCTGCTCGTAGTACTCCTGCTCGGCTTCCATGACGCTGAACGGATTCTGCGAGGTGGCGCCGGAGTCAAGGTAGACCAGCGGCTTCCCGTTCACTTCCGTACCCAGGATGGGGAAATCATTGCGAATGCGCAAAACTTCAGTATCCGTCAGGGGGACGTGGTGATCGTGCTGAGTGGATCCTGTCACCAAAATTGTGCTCCTCGGTTAGCGCAGCAGGGACGTTATCCGTCCCCCGGAGGACATAACTGAATACGTCATACCCATCTCACCTAATTGTGTCACTGTTCGGCGCAGAGGGCATCTCAGGTTGGGCTAACTCCGGGGTCTCGGCAGGTCCTTGGTCTCGACAAGCTCGACCAGCGGCTGCGCCGCTACTTGCCGGTTACGCGGTCCTTGAAACGCCGGTAGCGCCGTCGCAGCAGGCTGACAAGACTGGCATCGCTGATGGCCTCCTCGAGCCGCTCAAGGCGCTCATTCTGCCCGTGCACAACGTCCAGCAATTCCTGCATTTTCCGGTCAAGATGATCATGACGCTGGTTGAATTCATGGGATTGGCGGTCCTGGATCTTGGTCAGGTAGAGAAGAGCGCCCACACCATACTTATCCGCGTATTCCTTCAGGTAGCGTTCCCTGACTTGGAGGTCGTAGATGTGATGCTCGTCCACGCGGGCGATGAAGCTGTTGCCCAAGTCCCCCGTCGCGTCCGGGCGCTGGTTCCAGAATGCCCGGGGCTCACCGTCAATGAAATCAATGAAGAAGTGCGTGGCGAAACGCAGGTGGAATTCCCAATCCCCCACCGCGGCCAACGATTCGTCATAGTACCCAATCTGGGCATGAACACTGCGCCTGTACAGGAAGGAAATGGGGACTCCGCGGTTGAATCGCAGCAGGTCGAAGAGGGTTATCCCCGCAACTTCGGGGGAAAAAGGTTCCCGGCCCAGCACCTCAATGCGATCACCCACCACCTTCTCGTAGACAATCTCCGTCCGGACCATCACGCCCTCAGCACCGGAAGCGTCCAGATCAGCCACAGTGGTCGCCAAGAAGTCAGAACTCCACTGGTCATCATCGTCATGAATGACAATGAACGTTGACTCAGTGGCACGAATACCCGCATTGGAAGCCGCCTCCATACCCAACGATTCCGCATGGTGGCGCGCGTGAATCCGCCCCTTGCCCTGCGCTGCGTACTTCGCCACCAGCGCATCAACGGGAGCCTGTTCGCCGCCATCGTTGACGATCACCAAGGCCCAGTCGCGATACTCCTGTTTCAGGACGTCCTGAATACCGCGCTCAAGGAGGAGCGTGCGATTCTTTGTCCGCATCACAACAGCCACCGTTGCCGCGTGAGCATGCTCCGCCGTGGTCACTTCAGTGTTCTCTGGTGCACCTGTCACGAGGGCTCCCTCCGAGTCAATTTTCCTGTAATTTTCCATGCGTTGGAGGCCACGCGGAACGCCTTCGATCCCAGCAAACGCTGCAGTTCCTCCCGGGCAGCCGCCGCCTCGTTGCCGGCCACCCGGCGCAAATCTTGTTCCCGTTGCAATTCCAGCTCTGCAATGGCCGCCCGCTTCCCCAAGGGATTGATCACCCGCCGCACGGCATCCGCGTCAGCACTCCAGCTTGTGGCGCCTTCATAGGGAGGTGCTGGCGAAATATTTGCCGGAGTCTGCGAGCGCTCGCCCCCCAGTGCTCGTACCGCGCCATCCCACCAGTTCTGTGCCTCGGCTCGCCTCTGCTCCCCCAAGCTGTGCAGATGCCCGGCTATCGCCGCGCGTTGCTCCCAAGCGGCCAGGGCCGCGGTCCGGAAGTCTCCGTTGAGCAGCGAGGTGACGGGCAGGTTGAAAGGCTCAAGCCCCCAGTTCCGGAGGGCGCCGGAGAGCCGGACGTCAGAATACTGGTCGGGGCTCAGCGAAACCACGGGGATGCCGGCACCAGTGGCAAAAACGACTGGGTGGTAGCGGGAGGTGATCACCAAGCTAGCGCCAACGGTGATGGCAGCTGCCTCGTCGGCTTCTAGCAGCTCGAGCTGCTCAATCTTGTGGGTGTCGGTGCGCATGGCGTCAGCGATCAGCCGGTGTGCCCACAGGTCCTGATCACGCGACTCCGTGTCTGCCATATGTGGAATGAACACCACGCCGAGTCCTGAGACTTCGGAAAGTTCATCAAGAACCGCGGCAACCTTCTTGAAATATTCATCTGCCGGCAAGATCCCGGTACCGGGTGAGAAGGTGACGGCCATGTACGGGGCACGTCCGGCGTCGGCCTTGGAATTTGCGTTGGCGAAGAAGGCAGCATCATCTAGGCCAGCCACCAACTGCTGCGGCGGCAGCCCGCCTTCGAGCGCTAACTGGTGAGATGCGTTTTCCCTGACTCCCACCAATCGGGCCGATTCCAACAGGGATGACAACACGAGCCCGTCATGGGCTGTCAGTGTGGGGCCCAAGGTTTGACCGGAAATGACAAGTGGTTTGTTGAAGTGTGCCGCCACCACGCCTACTGCGGCTCGCTCATAGAGCAACCACCCGTAACTGGAATTCATATTGCCCCCGCCGCAGATCAAGACGGCGTCGGAGCCTTCAATCAGGCGGATCAGATCCCATACCTGGTCTTCCGGCGGCAGCGCTCCGCGCTCCCCCTGCAGAACCCGGGAAATCTCATCCAAATACCTTTCACGTTCCAACGGCGGCCACGGGAAGGTAATGGTGGGTGCGGATTGTGTGCCGAACAGCTCTCGAGACTGGGCGGGATTGCGCGAAAGCATGACAACGTCGACGCCCCGGTTACCCAATTCTTGCGCCGCGGCATGGCCCATCGCTTCATCGCCAACGTGGTAAACGTGCTGGCCAATGTCGGCCAAGACTACTACCTTCAAGAACTTGCTCCCTATCCCGCGGTTCACATGGTGCGTGCACCATTGACTTCAAAACTACCAATTATCCCAAGGATTGGTGGGCCGCATCACCATTACAGTAGCGGCCCGCTACAATGACGCCGGATTACGAGTAATTGTGCGCATAAATGGGGTGTCATACCGGACATGTCCAGTGCCAGCCACGCTAGGCGCGGACACTTGTCCGTCTTAGCATCATTGCATGGATGCAAACCAGCTCAACTTTGAACGTGTATTTCACGGCAGTCACAGACGCCAGCGGACGCTCGTGTGGCCCACCTATGTTGCGGAGATAATTTTTGCCGTTTTCATCGGTGTCTTATTGTTCCTAGGTGTCACCGGGATCTAGCGCCCGTGGCCTGAATTTGAGGCTGAATTTGACGGCTTGGATTAGTGCCATATGCGCACCCAAGCCCACGGTTCCCCGCCGCCGAGGGAGCTAATCGGGTAACGTTCGTGTAACGTATGTAGGAGTCGCTTGGCGCTGTTCGCAACTTCTGGGGAGAAATCGAGCAGCAATTTGGCCCGTCAGGGTCCCAACGACGATGTGTCTCATATGCATTGGCACCACTTGGTGCCATTGCATTTTTTGTGGTCTCAGCCCGTTAACCCGGGCGCCACATAAGACAATGTCCCCTACAGAATTTTGTTCATATTTTTATGAAATATCTTACCCACCTAATAATTCTCGGCGTCGTTTTGGCTCTTGGGGGAGCCATCGCCATTTCCGTCACCGGCGCTTCATCAGTCAACGCAGCATCCAACACATATTCTTGCCAGCAGCGGCCACATCAGGATAAGTGCTCTCCCTCGAAGAAGACTTGGAAGCCATCTACTGTGGCTAAGTCCACTCCGAAGGCCACTGCCAAAGCAACACCTACCAAAACAGCGACTCCTACAAAGGCACCGGCTCCGACAGCGGCTCCAGTAGTTCCCGCAGCTCCGGTAGTTGCCGCACCTGCTCCTGCACCTGCTCCTGTTGTGGCAGCACCCGTGGTGAACGCTGGCGGTTCCGGTGCATCCTCATACCCGATGCACACCAACATTGTCAGCACCACGTTCTGGGTTGGCGAAATCTTCAACGCCTCCCTCGCTGATGGCTCTCAGGTTTGTTCCACCTATGACGGCCAGTGGGCTTTGGCTCACACGGGCGTCAACTTGGGTACCACTCCTGATTCCGCAGATGGTTGCCCTGGCAGCATCTACGGCGGCTGCGATGGAGTGAGCTCCGGTACTGGCACCAACTTTGCGTGCAAGACCGAACAGCGCGACGCTTCCAATGGTTACTTCCCGAAGAGCCAGCCCACACCGCTTCAAAACCCGTTCTATCTTGACCTGCCGTACGACGACATCAACGACAGCACGGCGTTCAAGGAACGTTGCCAGGTCATCCCGTGGGCTGCAGCGGACAACGCTGCCACGGGTGTCAACCACTGTGCCGATTCCAACTACAGCTACATGAAGAACAGCTGGGTTAAGATCACCGGCCCCAATGGCAACACCTGCTACGGCCAGATCGAAGACGCCGGACCGTCTTCCGGTTCGCTGTACCACGATTCCAACTACGTCTTTGGAGCTGCTGATGCCCGCCCGGCGAACACCCAGTTCTCCGGCGACTCCAGCCAGGGTGCAGGGATGGATGTTTCCCCCGCTCTCAACGGCTGCTTGGGCTTTGCCTCTCTTGATGGCGATTCCGATCATGTTTCATGGCAGTTCGTGGACAAGGCCAGCGTTCCGGCCGGTCCTTGGCTGAACGTTGTTACAACCTCCGGTGTGAGCTGGTAGGCACTGCAACACTTCATTAGTTAAAACCCCAATGGGCGCGTGGTTTCATGCACCCGTTGGGGTTTTTCCTTTAAGAGTGTCCGTGGCCGACGCCGGTCCTGTGGCCGTTACGCTCTGGGCCCGCCGTTGGGGGCTAACCCAAACACCCGTTGATTTTGAGGAAAAAGCTTTCGGCAGCGCCCGCAAACAGATGTAGGCGTCCACTATCCGCATGAAGGGGAAAAAGGGCGCCATGAGCAGGTACAGGGGTTTCCGCACAGAGATCGTTGCCAAGATGGTCAAGATGAAGTCGGGTATGAATACGCCAATCAGCAGATCCCGAGGACGTAGCAGCCCTGACAGGAACACCGCTTCCGGCGACAGGTCGCCCTGGGACACCATCAACGCACTAATCAGGGATAACAAGAAGAGTGGAATCAAGATAACAAAGAAGATGCTGCTGAACACCAGTTCCAAGATGTGCAGCCCCATCACCAGCCAAAAACGGCTAAAGCGCACCTTGTGGCGGCGTACCGTCTGCCAAAATCCCAGGATCCAGCGTGAAACCTGCTTGCTGTAGTCCCTAAAGGTGTCCGGGTCCTGGGTGTATGCCGTTGCCGCCTGCGGATGAAACGCAATCCTGCCAAGTTGTTTTGCATGGATTTCAAAGGTCATGTTGAAGTCTTCGATGACCAGGCCCGGGGCGAGGATGTCGATGTGCCGCAAGGCGCTGGTGCGGTACATGCTGGCAAATCCGGGAACTATGGAAACCACATTTGCCATCCGCGCCGCCTGCCCGTACTTGAGCATCAGCTGCACTGCCACATAGAGCCGTTCACGGTAATACACCAGAAACCGCCCAAACCAGGTGGGCGCCGGCGGATCCATGATGGACTTTGCCCGCCCGGCCACTGCCGCCACGTCTGGATCGTCAAAGAGTGGCAGACCGGTTTCCAGATAGTCGGCCGCGGGTTGCGTGTCGGCGTCGAGCAGCATCACCGCGTCAAAGCGATCGCAGAGCTTGAAGTGTTTTATCCCGGCGGCCAGGGCCCCGGCCTTGCCCTGATTGGGGTCAAGCTCAAGCACATTCACGCCTACTCCCCTGGCAATTGCTGCCGTGGCGTCGGTGGATTTGTCGGAGATGATATGAATGTTCCGGTGCGGGACAAGCATGGAGACGGTTCTGATGGTATCGCCGATGACCAACGCCTCGTTGTGGGCTGCGATGATGACAGCCACCCGCGAGGGCACGATCCGCGTGGTGGCGGCCCGGTGCATGGGATCGGCGTTCTGAGCCCACCGTTCCAGCATTGGGTGCCGGTCTCTTTCATGTTCCCCCCGTGGTCCTTTCCGACGGAAAGGCATTCGGGCCAAAACGGCTCCGAGCCAATCGGCCAGCCCCGTTGACCGTTCCAGAAAGGCCCGCAACAACCCCATGCAGGACCAGAAAATTGTGCTCACACCAAGAACCAGAATTATATAAACGATGATCACTGGGCGTTCTCCCCTGTGGAGTCAAACATGGTGTAGTCATCGGTGACGATCACTCCATTGGAAAAAAGATTGAAGCCAAAGCTCAGCGCCACGGCCCCTTCAGGAATTGGCGGGGTAACCCACTCGTAGCGAATCGGGTCGGTGCCGGCAGGATAGTAGGGGCTGGCTGTCCAATACGTCCATTTGCCCACCTTGTCCCGAATGTAGAGTTCAATCTGCGTCCGCTCGGTGGAAATCAGCGACGCACCTAGCGAATAAGTGTGCCCAACAATGACGCTGGGTGCGCATTCGCCCAAGTCCAGTTTCTGCAAAACCTTCGCATCACCTGATTCATAATTTGTCACCTGCAAATTTGCGCCAGTACTCCCAGTGGGGCCAGGCGAGAGCTTGCTAAATGTTGGGGTGTTCTTCCCGTAGGAGGAAGACTGCCAGCACTTGGGAAGATTCCAGGCCCCTGGCGTTTCCAGATCAGGATTTTGCAGTGCATTCACGCCCTGAGGTGCCGGAGCTTTCACGGGGCCGGCGACTACTGGAGCCGCCTTTTTCCCGATCATCTCGTGCACCGTGCGTACCGATGTGCCTTGGGCCGTCCGCTCGTCCAACCAGGCGCAAAACGCGTCAAACACCTCTGCTTTGATGGGCTGTTTGTCAGGATTCTCATCCGTGACACCAAATACTAGTTGAAGCCAGCTTCCTGTGGCCTCGCTGTCAGTGACTGCGGCCTGCATCTCTGCCAACGTCCATTGACCGTCAATGTTCGCCGTTGCCCGGGTTGCAAACACATCCTTTGGAATGACGGTCTCGGCGGTGGCACAACCATCACAGCCAAATTTTCCCAACAATGTGCCGGTACTTCGGGCACTATTGAAGCCGCAGTCCATCACAATCTTTTGGGCTTCCGGGGTGAGCTTTCCAAATGGGTAAGAGAATGAGCTGACCTTGAATCCCCACTCATTCAAGTTGACCCGGTCATCGCACACTTGGCGTACGGCTTCATCAGCAGTCACGGCGGACAAATCGGCCAAGGTGACAGTGTGGCCACCTATTTCCTGGCCAGCGTTGGCGAGTTCCTGCAGGTCGTTCCGGGTCATGTAATCTTTTGCACCAACAAACCCGCTGTTGATAAAGAACGTCCCGTGCAGCCCATATTTGATGACTGTTCGCGCCAGTGTCATTTGTGCAGCTGTTCCGGAATCAAAGGTCAGGCTAACGTTTGACAGCGTTGGCGCCCTCGTCACGATGTTCACTGTGTTCTGCGGCTGTGCGTTGG
Source organism: Arthrobacter sp. TWP1-1 (assembly GCF_049897845.1). Lineage (NCBI taxonomy): Bacteria > Bacillati > Actinomycetota > Actinomycetes > Micrococcales > Micrococcaceae > Arthrobacter > Arthrobacter sp. TWP1-1. Next base: position 122,242 of record NZ_JAFCXC010000006.1, on the reverse strand, counting down.
ATGGTTCGGGATCGTCGGAGGCCGTCAGCGCTACCGCTCCTGTAAAGCAGAGCCCGATCGCAACGATTGCAGCTACGGGCAATCTATTCCTGCGCCTGGATGGTTTGACGCGCGCAATGCCGTGCTTTGTGGTGCCACGTTTTGTGTTGCCACGATCATTGCTGCCACGTTCAACTCTTGGATCCACCCTAGCCCCCGGTTATCCCGCCTTGATACTCTCCGCCAACTGCCTTCCTCGAACAGTTGGCCCGTGTCTGCAATTCACGCGTTGATGTGAGACCTGCTGGCTCGGTACATCCAATGGATTCACCGATAATTCAGTCTATGAAGCCGCTGCGCGCCGAACACGAGTAGCTACTACCTGTTTTTCCCGCAAATGTCCGGACCGCTGCGCGTAAGACTTTTAAATATCCGTGTGACTACTTGTCCAGACGTATTTCGACACTCGGGAATTACATATTGTAAATTCAGGCATGGGACGCACCTCGCAGACCGCTACAATTGCGTAAGCGTCGTCGGTTTCGCGATTAGAGGCCGTGACTTTATGCGCAAATACGCAGGCCACAGCTGAGACCTTAGGAGACGCATTGACAAGCGGAAAGCATCTCCGGGCTGCAATATCGACTCCGGACGTGCGGCGTATTGTGGCTGTAACCAGCTTTCTGCTTATCGCGGTGCTGGTGGTTGTCGGCATTTTTGTTTTGCGAAACCGGGAAATTGAAACAAAACCCTGGTTTGCCGGTTACGTTGATGTCACTTTGGCGCCGCCTCTGGCCTTCGAAACGCCCACTTCCGCACATACCAAAAACGTGCTGCTTTCCTTCATCGTGGCGGATCCAGCCAATCCGTGTGAACCTCATTGGGGTACGCACTACAGCCTTGATCAGGCCGGCACATTGCTCGATTTGGATGCCAAGATCGCAAAGTTACGCAAGAACGGCGGGCGCGCGGCCATATCGTTTGGCGGGGCAGCCAGCACGGAACTTGCCACATCCTGCATTGACCTCCCATCCCTGCAAAACGCCTACCAAAGGGTGATCGACCGTTACGAGGTCTCAACGGTGGACTTTGATATAGAGGGCGATAATCTTCAAGATTCCGTTGCTGGCGCACGGCGGGCCCAGGCAGTGGCCCAGATACAAAAGGACCGGGCCGATCGAGGCAAGCCGTTGGATGTCTGGCTTACCCTGCCCGTCTCCCCCCGTGGCCTCACCGATGAAGGCGTGGCAGAGATCGAACAAATGCTCAGCGAGGGAGTGGATCTGGCCGGGGTGAATATCATGACCATGAACTACGGTGCCAGCAGGATTGCCGGTCAGAGTATGCTCCAGGCGTCGGAGGCTGCGGCGGTTGCGGCGCACTCCCAATTGGGCATCATCTACCAGCGCGCCGGACTTGGGCTCGATGATGCGGCCGTATGGGCCAAAATTGGTTTGACGCCCATGATTGGCACCAACGAAATTACCGCCGACGTTTTCACTGTGCAGGACGCCACCCAATTCGCGGAATTTGCCCAATCCAAGAACGTTGGGCGGATGTCCCAGTGGTCCAACAACCGGGACATCCAGTGCGCCACGGCAACCCTAAACCCCGTCATCGCCCCGCACACCTGCAGTGGAGTCACTCAGGACAACGGGGTCTTCAGCAACATCCTTGGTGAACCATTCACGGACAGGTTCAAGTAAAGGCCTTTAGTTGTTGACCTGGCTGGTAGTTACGATGGTCAGCCAGGGACCAGCAGGCACATCAGCCTCATCCACAAACTGCCAGCTGAGCTTGTCATCCTGCCCGTCCAGCTCACTGAAGCCCAGGCACCCATTGATGGCCGGTGAAACATCCATGCCTGCACGGTTGAAGGCCTTGTTGGCCGGCCGTGCATTATTGGATCCAAAAACATACTTGGCGTCATGATATTGCCCAGGGCCAGCGTCTTCTACCTGGCCAAAGCAAACTCGATCATTCATCACGAGCTTGACCCAACGGTTTTTCATGTAACTAAAATTCTTATTCGTTTCCTGGCCGGCATAACCTGGCTCGTTTGCCCACGGGATCACCGTGGAACGTTCGGCAAAAGCCACAGGATCGTTGACGTCGTCGTACGGTAAATCCAGATAAAAAGGATTCTCTTTCGGCGTCATCGAGGAGGGCATGTAGCCATTGCCGGCCGTCCTAGGCTCAGTGCTGCACTCGGGGGTTAGAACGCCGTCACAGCCGCCGTAACTGGCTTCCCAATCGTCGTCATAGGTTGAATACACCTGACTGCCGTCGGCAGCCGTGGGATCGAAGACCTCGCCAACCCAGAACGTGGTAGCCACAATGTTTCGGTGCCACGGATAGTTGCCGCCCTGGGCAAATTCGGAATCTCGAGAGCAAGCCGACGTCATCAGGAGCGCCAGACCGCAGGCAAGGAGCCCTGCCAACTGCCTTCGATAAGGCCGCCGCCGTGTCTGTTGGGGCGTGACGGCTGGCCGGGAAATCGTGGCATTCACTTGCTTCCTGTCCTAAAAGTTGTCAACCGGAGCTATTTTCAAAGCGACCTTAGTGCCAAAAAACTGCGGGCTTGGTGTGAGGGAATCCTACTCCCCCACACCAACCCCGCAGCTGTTATTTTGGTGAATTTCCGCTAACCCTTCGGGAAATTCTGGTTGTAGCGGTATACGAATGCTGCCATGGCATCACGGGCGATGGGCTGTATCGGCTTGTACAGATTGCCGGGATAGCCTGTGGTGATTCCCGTAGCGGCCAGCCACCTGATCTCGTTGTAGAACGGGGTGGTGGTTCTAACATCCACGAACGTTGGAGCGTTGGCGGGAACGGCTGGCTTGCCGTTCATCCGGTAGAGGAAGGCTGCCACCGCATCACGGTTGACGGAATCAAACGGGCGGAATGTCCCATCCGCGTAACCCGTCGTGATTCCTTGGTCGTACAGCCAGTTCACTTCCTTGTAGAACGGCCCAGTGGGCGGAACGTCCTTGAAGTGTGAGACTGCAGGTGGCGTATAGGCGGGGCTGCCGGCCAGGCGGTACATAAAGGCGGCCATGGCGTTGCGGTCGATGTTTTGCAGCGGCCGGAAGGTGCCATCCAGGTAACCGGTGGTGATCAGGTTATTGGATGCCCAGCTGACTTCCTTGTAGAAGTTCGCTGTTGCGGGGACGTCCGTGAAGCTTCTCACCGTTGCTGTGTCATACAGTTCATAGTCATCGGTGATGAGCGTTCCATTTGCCAAGATGTTCAGACCGATCGAGATAGCCGTGGCTCCTGCAGGAACGGGCTCACTGATCCAGCTGGCCTGTGCCCATTCTGTGGATGATGCCGCGAACATTGGGCTGGCCGTCCAGTAGACCCAGTTGCCTAGACCCGTGCGGTAGTAAGCCTCAAACTGGGTAAGACCGCTGGCCTTGTACCAGGCCTTGGCCAAGTAGGTTTTTCCGGGTGTAGCACTCGGTGCGCACTGCCCCAGATCCATCTGCTGAAGGAATTTCGCGTCACCACTGACGTAGTTGGAAAGCCCAATCTGCCGTGCAGCCGTTGCCGTTCCACCGTGACCTGGTGAAACCGCCGTGTAGACCGGTGTGTTCGCGCCGTAGGACCCGGGAGCCCAGCAGTTTGGATACGGTGAATCGTTCGGGCCAGGTGTTTCCATGCTGGGATTCTGAATCAGGTTTCCGAGGGTTGTCGCAGCTGGTGCGGCCGGACCTGCGAGCAGCGGCTTGGTAGTGCCGCCGATGACTCCCTTGACCGTCTTGACAACAACGGTTCCGGCCGTGACCTGTCCGGCAAGCCAGGTAGAGAATTCCTGGAAGAGCGCCGTGGAAACAGTGAGCGGATCAGCAACGCCTGACCCGGGATCAATGCCGTCACCAATGTGGTGGAAGGTGTACTGAACCCAGCCGCCGCCATTAGCGTTTGCGTTCGTGACCAGGTTCTGCAGATCCAGCAGAGTCCAGGTGTTGTCCACCTGATCCGGTGCACCCGTCACATAGGCGTTCGCTGGCGGAATGGTTTCAAAGAACGGGAACGTTGCAGATTCCGCTGACTTGCTCCTGACATCGCCCAAGCCACGTGCGGAGTTGTAGCCACACTGCTGAACGATTGATTCCACCGCAGCGTTCTCTGACGCGAAGGGGTAGGCGAAGTTCTGGATGTCCAGGCCCATGTTTGCCAGGTTGACCCTGTCAGTGCAGACCTGTCGAGTGACTTCATCGACATTCATGGTGGTGAGGTCCGGGTGCGTAACCGAGTGGCCGCCAATCTCATTCCCAGCGGCTTGGAGGGCCTGAACCTGAGAAACGCTCATGTAGTTCGGTGACCCAATGTAACCTGACGGGGTGAAGAACGTGCCCTTCATGCCCAGGTTGTTGATGAATGTTGCGGCCCCCAACTGATCCAGGTTGGCATCATCGAAGGTGAGGGTGACGGTGCTGGGGACGGCGGCTTGTGCGGCAGGTGCCACGAAGCCGATCGTGGAAGCGGTGAGCGCCAACGTCAATCCAGCGACGATTACGCGACTTTTGTGGAAGTTAGAGGTCTTGGTTTCTCGGGTGGGTGATGCATTGGAGACCATAGCCTTGCCCTTTCTTTCTGGCTCTATGTTCACGGTTTTTGTCGATTCTTGAAATGGTGGAAATCCTTGTGCGACAGTCCCCCGCCGCTGTCTTTCCAGGGACGAAACTAATTCGAGACCACCTCCGCTTTTCTCTTTGCCGGTTCTGGGACCGTCGAGCTACGCTGCTCATCGGCCACGCTGAGGATGATCTGATCCAGGGTGGTTTGGGGATCAAAGCCAACCAATGCCCGTGACTTGGAATTGTTCGGGACTCGGCGGCGCATGTCCTCAAAGCCTTCGGCATAGGCCTCGGCATATGGGACAAAGATGATCTCACTGGGGCTGTCCAACAGCTCAACAATTCGCTGGGCCAGGGACAGGATGGAGATTTCGTAGGATCCGCCGAGGTTGAAGGCGTTGCCATAGGCGCTTGGTTCCGCCGAGATCCGGGTGATGGCCGGCACGATGTCTCCAACGAAGGAGAAACACCGGGTCTGCAAGCCGTCCCCGTAAACGGTCAGCGGTTCGCCGGCCAGGGCCTGCTTGATCAACCGCGGAACCACCATGCCGTATCGGCCCGTTTGGCGCGGTCCCACCGTGTTGAACAGGCGCACAATGGCAACCCGCAATCCAAATTCACGCCAGTAGGAATAGGCAAACGCCTCATCGATTCCCTTAGCCGCCGCGTAGGTCCAACGGGACTTCAACGCTGACCCGAGAATGCGATCTGACTCTTCATCGAGGCTGTCGGAGACGTTCTTTCCGTAGATTTCACTCGTGGACGCCAACAGCAGGCTCGCCCCCGAATTGAGCGCCGCGTCCAGAACCACTTCGGTGCCATGGATGTTGGTACGCAAGCTCTCCAAGGGGTGATCCACAATCAGCGTCACACCAACTGCGGCTGCCAAGTGAAAGACCCTGTCGGCACCCTGCACCAAATTCTCCACGGCCACCTTGTCCAAGATATTTCCCTCGGTCAGATGAAACCTGGGGTGTTCCAACACGCCCTGAAGGTTTTCGATCCGACCAGTGGAAAAGTTGTCCAAAACGGATACCTCGTCGCCTTGGGCCAACAGGTGCTCAACCAAATGGCCACCTATGAACCCTGCCCCGCCGGTAATTGCTGTTTTCATCTCAAGTCCTTCCCTACAGTTATGGATGGCCCGGGCATTTCTAAAGCCTGACGATGTTCTTTGCCGGCGGCAGCTGGTAGGTGGTGTCCAGGACAACTGGCACGTCCTCAAGCCACTTCAGGTCGACGCCGGTGTGCCGGGTGTGCACGATCACCACGTCCGGCTGCCACTCAGCCGGGTTCTCCACCGAGACCAAAACGCCACCCTTGCCATCGGGAGCCGTTGGGCACCAGTGGTCCACGTAGGCCACATCGGCGTCCTCGGCAGCGAGGGCTGCAATGATTTCCAAGGCTGGAGACTCACGGAGGTCCTCGACGTCGGGCTTGTAGGCCACTCCCACGATCAAGATCCTCGCAAAGCTGACCCGGTGATCGCGGTCAGAAAGAATCCGGCGGGTCCGCTCCACAACGTGGTGGGGCCTGCTGGCGATGCCGGCCATGGCGCTCTCGATCACGGGGCTGACCATCCTTGACTTACGCAGCTGCCACAAGAGGTAGTGCGGGTCGCAAGGAATGCAATGTCCGCCGACGCCGGGTCCGGGCGTGAAGCGCATGAACCCGTAAGGCTTGGTCGAGGCGGCGTTGATGACGTCGATGACCTCGATGTTCAATGCCTGGCAGATGTCAGCGAATTCGTTGGCCAACGCAATGTTGACAGCACGGAAAGTGTTTTCCACGAGCTTCGTCATTTCCGCGGCATCCGCCGAGGGGACAACATAGACGGACTTGGTCACCGTCTTGAGCAGGGCTTCGGCCACCTTCCCGCAGCTTTCGGTGACGCCACCAACAACGCGGGGCACATCTTCATGGGAGAAGGAGTCCACGCCTGGGTTGATTCGTTCCGGAGAGAATGCCACGAAGATGTTGCTTCCTGCGATCAGACCGCGCTCGGCCAATGGCTGCGCCAGCATGTCACGAGTGGAACCAACATAGGTAGTGGAGGTCAGCATGAGCAGCTGCCCGGCAACGGCGTGTTCCACTACTGCGGCACAAGCCGAACGGAGAATGCTCAGATCCGGGATCAGATACGGGTCCACCGGGGTGGGAACACAGACAACCACTGCGGCTGCCTGGGACACGAGGGACAGATCAGAGCTGATGACAAAATTCGGATCAGTCAGGGCTTCGCTCAGCCGGACCTTGTCCGAATCCAGCAGGTCGGCCTGCTGGTTACGGATGGTTGTCAACCGCCGCTCTGAAACATCCAGACCTACCACGCGCCGGCCCGAAGTACTGATGGCAAGGGCCGTAGGCAGCCCAACGTAGCCAAGGCCCACGATCGCAACATCGAACCTGAATTCGCCACCGTCCTGAGGCAGTAGCGCGGGTTGGGCAGCGGTATCGCGAAGCCATTCCATTTCAACTACGCCGGCCGGATCTGCTGTTTCCTGAACTTGCGTCTGGGCAGCGAAAACCATCTCGAGCGTTTTGTCCTTAATAATGTGCACCATTAGTCTCTTGCTCCCCTAATAATTGAAATACGTCAAATGATGGAATCTGGTTACTTAATAAGTAACGTTGGACAACGGCCTCAAGAGTGACTTGCGATTGGCGCATCTGCTCAGATCAGAATTATTCGACTACCAGGTATCCCGGTATATCCGCACTCAATGTCAAAACCGTTCAAATTATTTTCGTACTTAATCAAGTCGAATGACTTGACCAATAAAAACAGCCTATGAAGCTATGTCACTCTGGACACGAGTGCAACCTACCCGTCTTTACAGGCAGCATTTCATTCGCCAGCGGAGCATACTCGGCGCCGACACTGACAACACTCGTTTTGCTACCTAGCAGGGCCCGTGAATCCAGACTGTTGCTGGGCACGCAAAAATGGGGAAGTAAATTACTTCCCCACCATCAGTGATATGTATTTTGCGTCGTTAGCGCGCCTTTATGTGCAGCCCACTTCATTTCTTCGACGCAAGGCAAAAGAGTTATCAAGAATCCACCCCAGATGGCGTGAAAACTATCCACTCGCGAAAGCCCGTCGAGTTGGTTGTGGTTACTGCAGCACTAATATACTCCCGCCCCGTTAGGCATTCCAGGATTCAGAGGTAGTGTTTGCAATTTCTGATCTATCCGATATTCCAAGCTTGGCAAAAATTCGGTAGAGGTGCCCCTCCACCGTGCGCAGCGATAGCCCAAACTCGGCAGCGATGTCCCGGTTACTGGCTCCGTCATGGACCATGGCGGCGACTTTTCGTTCACGGCGGGTCAATTGCGGTCCCGTACTCAGCCGCTCCGACAAGGGGTCATGACCGTGAACCAGCGTTGCCAGGCGGCGTTTTGCCACGCGCTGTGCGCTGTGCAAACGGTTCCGATCTCCACGCCGGCTCAAGATGGCGACGGCGTTTCCCGCGCTCCGGGCGGCATCCAATTCGCGTCCATCACTTTCGGCGGCGTCGCTGAACGCCAGTAACGCCAGAGGATCTTTCTCCGAGAGAGCCTTGGCATAGTCGGCAACATTCTTCGCATGCCGCCCTTCACAGCGTGAGGCAACGGCCTTCAATCTCAGCGCTAGTCCAAGGTCGCCAGCGTGAATGCCCAACATCAGCACATCCATCTCCACATGGACCATGCCCACAGCGGCAGCCTCATCCGCAACCAGGCGCAGCTGGGGACGTGAGTTTCCTTCAAATATCCCCTTGGCCGCCAGCAGAAAAGCCCGGGATCGCAGGGATGAGGCTGTGTCTCGCCCCGGACCGGTTGCCTCATACAGTTTTGCGTAGGACTCCTTGATGGTTTCCCGTCCAAGGACTGCTGCTGCATAGGCCGCTGCAGCAAGGGCTTGGGGCAGGTCGTTTCCTGGATCACGGTATCGGAGGGCTTCCACTGCCTGGACGAGGGTCGCTAGGGCATCATTCATCCCGCCCTGGGCCAAATCACAGAGTCCCTTGGCTAGCTGATAGCTTCCTCCATGACGTTGCATCGAGGCAGTATTGCGATCGGCCTCGTGGTCCACTACCTCGCGTAAGAGGCTGAATTCGCCGGCATGCCACAGCGCAAGAAGGTGGTTCCGCACAACAAATTCCCTGTAGTAAGCCAACGCTTCAACGTCCAAGTCCAGCAGATCGGCGGCACGTGAAGAGAGTTCTCGCCCTTGGACCGCCCTACCGGTGGCCGACAAGACTTCAGATAACAGCGTGCAAGAGACCAAGAGGTTTGAGGGGCAGTCCGCCGAGGTCGCGAAAATCTGCGCCAATTCATCCTCGCTCCCGTGGTAATTTCCGTCTCGGTGCATACCCTGGATTTCCAGCAGCCGGACGCTTGTGCGGTGTTCTGTCAACAGTTGCGGCCCCTTCATGGATCCCTCATCTGACAAGCGTCCCTCACCTGACAAGCGATCCACGGCTTCCCGCCAATCACTGGCGATGGTGGTCAGAAGTGCTCCGTCCAGGCCAGGACGCAGTCCGCCATGTCCGCAAAGACTCGCAACCAGACGAACCATCTCTGGATCACTCGACGTCGCCATAATTTCTCCGGTCAACTCCTGCAGGGCAGGATACTCCCCTCTCACAGCCATGGTTCGGGCTTGTTCAAGGCGCGCCAATTCTTCAAGTCCCGGTGACGTCACGGCCGCCGCAGCAAGGTCGGCAAGGTCCGTCAGCTCTAACCGGTTGGCGAGTTGTGCCGCTTTCAAGATGCTGATGTCGGGGACGTCGAAGCCGTCCTCCAACGCCCACCTGACACAGCGGAGCAGTGTTTCAGGCCGTGCCGCGGATAAATCCAGCAGTAAGAGCAGGGTCCTGCGCATGGCCATGGTTTTTGCCGCCGGCAGGATTTCACACATGACCTCTCCCATGGGAGGAACAGCTAGGCCCACAACGCGAACGGAATCGTTGGAAATCACAATCAATTTGGACTCTTGAAGATCGTCCACCGTGCTGCTGCTCACGACTTGGCGAAGGGTGTCCAGATCAAGGCTGCCAGCCAGGGCAACGTAGTCAAGTGCCTGCCGCTGCACTTCACCGAGTTGTAAGAGGTGGTACCTGAGAACCTCTCGCACGTGTTTTGTCGATCCCTTGAGCTCGTGGACCAGCAGCCAGACTCCGTTGTGCTCCACCAGTGCCCCAGTGCTGCGTGCATGTTTAATGAGTTCCACTAGGAACATCGGGTTTCCGAACGCACGTCGGCACAGTGTGGTGCTCGCGCTGGGAGACACCTGGCGCCCAAGGAGGTGCCGGCACAGTTCCAGCATGGTTGCTGGGGGCAATGGTGCCAATTCAAAACTCTTCAAGAGCCCATCCGAACACATGGACCAGAGCTCGGCTGGAACTGCAGGAAAAGGTGCGCAAAGGAGTATGAATCTTGCTTGGTTGGCGGCAGCTAATTGGGCTAACAGGACAGCGCTACTGTCATCGAGAAACTGGGCATCTTCAATGACAAGTACTGCACGTTCATCGGTGCCTGTTCGCAATGCCGAGGACAGCGCCCTCAGGACATCAGATGAGGAAAATGCCCGGCCATCATGGAGCCCCGTCAAAAAGGGTGCCAGGACTCCAAACGGTTCACTGGCAAGCGCAGATGATCCGAAAGCGTGAAACGGCCGGATCTTGCTTCCTCCCAGTTCAAGCACGGCCGCGGCAACTGATGTTTTGCCCAGGCCCACATCGCCTACCAACAATGAACCGTGGCCATCGTCAGAGAGGACAGTTGCCAGAATGTCAGCCACCAACTCCTCGCGCCCAAGGAGAATTTCATGCGATGCCGGAGACCTCACGGACGCTCCCCTTCGGCTTGCGCTAGTGCATAGCTCAAGTCGGAACGCTCGGAGATACGAAGTTTGCCGAAGATCTGATAAAGGTGTCCCTCGACGGTCCGGATGGACACGTGGAGTCGGGTGGCAATGTCCTTGTTGCTAGCCCCGGCCGCTGCCTCTCTGGCAATTTCCAACTGGCGGGACGTCAGGGGCTGTGCGTCACCGGCACGCTTAGAGTTCGCGTCCATATTCCGGCGGCACAATTCCAGGAGCCCGCTCAGGTGGCGGTGCTGATGTTGGTCAATTGTCCCCAATGCCAACGCCACTTCGGCAGCGTCAACCACCGCGTTGTCGCTGCCGAGCTGCGCTGCATGTTCGGCAGCCCGGACCAGAAGCCCGGCGTCGCTGGTCAACGATCCCTCTGCGAAGTCCCTGTAAAAGGGATCGTAGCCAGCGTCCAAGCTGCTAGCCGAATCGAACAAACGTGGAGCCACCTCCAAGGAGCCTAGGCGAAGCGCCAGGCCCAATGACTCGACTTCCCAGATCCCACGTCCCGATTCCCGGTCAGACTCCGCCAAGTGGATCAGCTCTAAGATGCTGCCTTGGCGGTCCCCCATTTTTCCTCGGGCGGCGAGCTCAAAGTACTTCCCGGCTCTCTCCATCAACCAAGGCGCATCCGAACTGTAACCGTCCAGATCCGCAAGGTACAGGGCTGCAGAATCGTTGTCGCCCGAAAGTACGCACGCATATGCGCCAGCGGAAAGCGCCAATCCCAAGGCCCCGTACTCGTCCTGCAGACGGAGCTGAGCAATCTCCTGCTCCAAAAGAGACAGGCTCTCTCCGCCATGGCCACGCATCACCAGCAAGACGGGCATGGCCAGATCGGCAAACGCGCTGACATGAATGTCACTGTCGCCGGCCACCTTCCCGCACAAGGCCCGGGCAGCTTCCTCCGCTATGTCTAGCCTTCCAAGTATCAGGTTTGCGAAGAACAAGTTCTCACGTGTCTTGGCAGCACAGCCCTGGGCAAGTCCAACCGCGGTGACGGATTGCATCAGTTTGTCCGAAAGTTCCGCTGCCGCGGTTGCGTTCCCGCTTGCAGCATTCATAAGGCAGAGCTGGCTACCAAGTAGCAGGGACTGGTTGGCGGTAACCCCTTTCCTCGCCCGGTACGCAAGGTCAAGTCCGTCAAGTGAATCCGGAAAATTTCCTGTCCACCATGCTGCCTCGGCTGTGTGGACAATCAAGGTATCGCGAAGGACACCAATGTTTGGATTCTCCGGTCCCCTCTCGCCTTCCAGGGAATCCGGATACAGCTCCCCGCGAACCTTTTCCAGATTCGTCAAGGCTTCCGCCCACGTGGCCTTAGAAGCAAGTAGCACTGAAGTCTCGGCCAACAAAGAAATAACCCACTCGGTCAGGGTGGGTTCTTCGTGATACGAGGAATAGAGGCTTGCAAGCAACGTCCTTGCCGAAGTCCGATCTCCCATGGCAACATGCGCCCGGACCGCCTCGGCGGTGGCTGTTGCTGCTGTTCCATCGAGCTGCGGATCCAGAGTGGCCAAGAAACGAAGCGCCATGGCTGGCTTCATCTCGTCATTGGCAATTCTGGCTGCATCAAGGGCCAGGTTGCGATCCAGTTTCCTACCGGATTCCAGCGTCCAAAGAACCATGCCGACGTCCTCTGATGCAAAATTGTGCACCACGGGGGAATGCATGTTGACCGATTCCCACTGTTCCTTACTGCGCCCGGCTGGCACCTTGTTCCGGACAACCTTGGCCAACAGCGGGTGGATGGCCCTGACAAAATGGTCCGCGCCTATGCGAACTATGCCCATCTCCTCCAAGGCGTCAACATCGTGATCATCCACAACGTCCACAAGTGTGCTGATTGAAACGGCTCGCGCAGAGGCCACAATTTCAAGTGTCCGGAGCTGCTCCGCGTTGAGCCTGCGCAATTGGTTTGAAAACAGCTCAGAAGAGATCCGTTCGGGTCCGGCAATGGAATCATCAAGGCACCAAGATCCGTCACGGAGCACTAGCGCCCCAGAGGAGACCATGTCCTCGGTCAACGCCGTGAGGAACTTCGGATGCCCTCCGCTTACCGCCCAAAGTTGACGGCCCGCACGTTGGGAAATCCGTCCACCCAACCGCATCTCGACTGCTTTGACCAGCTCCCGGAAGGAAAATGGCTCAACGGCGATGCGCCGAACGAAGCCGTCTTTGATCAGGTTGGAAAGTTCGTGGGGAAGTTGATCACTGGATCCGCAGGTCAAGAGCAGACGAATGGACCTGGTTTTTGCAAGTTGTGCCAATATGACAGCCGACTGCTCGTCCAGTTCATGCGCATTGTCAATGAGAATGCACATGTCCCGTCCATTTGCCATCGATTCCAGGCGCCGCAAGGTCGCCGCCAAGACTTGCACATGATGGGTGAGGCTTTCCGGCTCCAACTCACTGAGGAGCGCCGCCAGTGCACCATAGGGTTCGGTTGACATGTGAGTACTGGCGTAAAGGTGAACAACAAGTACGTCTGGTTGCAGTGCCTTCACCGCTTGTGCCGCCAGATGACTTTTGCCAATGCCGGGAGGTCCCGCCAACAAGACCCCCAATATTTCAGGAGAGCTGAAGGTGCCGGCGGCCTCAGATTTCAGCTCACCCACAATCGCATCAACTATCGCCTCGCGCCCTGTGACCTGCCACTTCGTTGAAGTTGCCTGCACCGTTCCCATCCCCCTGGATTTTGATCCGCGAAGCCTGCGCGCATCGGTCCTTGGGCTCCAGTACATTCACTGGTGCGAAGTGACGCCAGCCTCAGGTTGAAATCACTTTTCAACGAAGTTGAGACCACTTCAAACCATTCACCGACGCCTGACAAGATCCGACTCGCGCATAAGCTGTTGCCGTTGCTCCACGGTATCTAGCCGTTTCCTGACATGCACGAGTACTCTGTACTCGTTTCTGCCTGCGACCCCTACTTGCTTGTGCAAAGTGCTACTCATTGTTATGTGTCACATGGAACATTCGGAAAATTTGGCGACGCATTCTCCGGAACAGTTTTTGCTTCCCACGTCTGTTCCCGTGGCCATAACGGAATGAGCCATTTGAGCAGAATTAGCTCAAATTGACGGTGTGCAGGTGGTTGGGTTGGGAATTTGATTCCACCGAGTACCAATGCGAGTAACAATTCAGCTACTCGTGCGGCCCGTGCCGAATGTGCGGGGAACTACTCGGGTAGTGACCACCCGTGTTTGTGATGTCCAAACGGGTTGTAATTGAAGCACACACACCGATGCTCGTCTAGCTGGAGGGTTTCAAATGCCTCGTACCAGAGCATCGGGCGTGTGTCCCACATGGGGGCATCTGACAACGAGGATCGCAGTGACGCACCGCGTCGATTGGCGCTTCAAGATTGACGAACCCACCATATTGCACGGTGCAAGCCACCGGGCTCCCAGTTCGGAGCCGACGGCGGAAAGGCCTTCTGAGACCAAGGCCTTCCCCCAGCCGTCGTCGGCTCCCCTCCAGGATTTTCAGGAACGACGGCGGTAAATCACGAACTCTCCGTAGGTCCGGAGTGCGCCAGAAGCGGCGCAAGCTCGTCCCGGCTGGTAATTCCGAGCTTCGAATACGCGCGGTACAAGTGACCTTCAACGGTGCGCAAAGACAGCTGCAACTGCCCAGCAATCGCCCGATCAGTAAGGCCATTCGCGGCCATGAGGGTAATTTGCGATTCCCGTTTAGTCAGTTTTCCCAACATGGCGAGATCCCCATTGTTTTGCGCTATCAGCGGCTGACCGTTGACCGCTCCAGCGCTAGAGGCCGACTCCATTCCGGGAACATCAACATTGTTCCCTGAGTACCATGGCACATCAGCTAGCGCCGGTGAATGCACAACCTTAGGGCCACGATCTGATCCATTTGACTTGGCTACATGATTCTTGCGGGTGCCGCCTACAAACTGGACCACCGCCGCGGACCACGGACCGTCCACGTGAGCGGCAACATCCAAAAGTCGATCCACGTGGTTAAGTTCGCCTAGTTCCATCGCGAGAACCAAGGCGTTCAGTTCCAGCAGTGCAGAGCCTTCCTTCCTTGACTCATCGGCCAACGCCATGAGCGCGGCCAAGCCAACGCCGTCGTGCTTCAAATGCTCTCTGGCAGCCGCAGCGAAAGCGCGTTCATGAGACGTAATCAAGAACATGCCCGGCTTCTCCTGGTAATCGGCCAACAACCCGGAGGCAAGATCCACCTGTCCAAGTTGCGCCGCCGAATAAGCTGTCAGAGCCGTGCAGAAACCCAAAAGCTGCTGCGGATCAGTGGCGCGCAAAGATTCAATGCACGGCAGCAAGGCCTCAACCGCCTGATCAAAGCGACCCTGACGCACATAGCCCATCCCCCGCCCAACGTTGGCGCTGCCACCAAAAGAGAGAATGACGGAACCGGCATCGACAAAGAACCGGTCCAAGAGGAGCTGGGCCTGATCCAAATCTCCCGCAACCAACGCCGTCGTGAGCTGCCGGAAAACAATCATTTCGGGGATGAAGAAAATGTCATAGTCATCGCTATGTTCAATGGCAAAGGCTTCACTGGAACGCTGCTGACTTTCTGCCAGCCGGCCCTGGGCGCAGAGCTGTTCAGCTTCCATGGTCAAGGCAAAGGTCAGGACCAGCTTCCGCTCCGCTTCCGGCACCGCTGAACCGGCCTTCAGGGCAGCAATGAGCGGTTCCATGTTCCGATACTGACCGGTTTGGGAGAACGCCATCAATTTCAACAACTTGACCCGGTCTTCGACCATTGCGTGGATAGTGTCAGCCTCCGCGGGAGCCTGGCCGGCAAGCCTGAGCCCTCCAGTTTCCAACTGCTCAATCTCGTCTGCAATACCGGAAGCAGGCATGCCCAATGCCATCCGGGTGGCCACCTTCAGGAGCGATGCGAAGATCAAATCTTCCACACTGTGAGCCTCCTCAAGAGTGTCATCGAGCAGTATCGCAGCAGCCTGGTAGTCACCGCGGAGGTACTCTGCCCGGGACTTGATCGCTGCCACCCTGAGCGCATTATCCTGGCCAGTAATGTGCCTGGTCAGCTCCAAGGAAACGAGGGGCTGTGACAATTTGCAGGCGATCAAGGCCGCCTGCAGCAGTAGCTCATCGGCAACATCCAAGCCACAATCAATCGCCCACGAGACCCAGCGCAGCAGGCCCTCCCCGGTTGGCCGGTGGGAATCCATCCGCTGATTCATGGCGTCGAACAATATCCGACGGTGGGCAGGCGACACAGTATGGCGGATCACATCGCCATAAATGGGGCTGGCCAGCCGGAGTGTGCCGTTGTCGAGATCTGTCACGTGAACCAGTTCCCGTTCCACGAGTTGCTTGACGGCAGCCTCACCGCTGATGGCCTCGACAAGTATCAAAGAAACAGGCTCCGCCAAGGCCACCAGGTCCAGCGCCTCTTCAGCATGGATGCTCAGTCCACGAATCTGATGTGCAACCGCATCGCGCAGATTCCGCCCAACGGTGCGGGGCCCCTCTTGATAAACCCAAACCCCGCGGCTCTGAGTCAGCAGGGCGTCGTCGACTGCCTCCGAGACCAGCAACTTAATCAAGAGCGGGTTCCCCTTGGCGGATGACCAGAAGTACCAACTCGTTTGAAGGGCAACGGGGCCCTGCAATAGAGCCTGACAATACGCATGCGTTTGATCACGGGTCAGCGGGGTCATATCAATGTTCTCGGCTAACCCGGCTGACCACAGGCGTGGCAAGGGTTCGGGCATGCCCCGGGATCGCAGATGCGAGGCCACAAGGATGACACTGCCTGCGAGCACTAGATCAACCAGTAGCTCAGCCGTGGAAGTGTCCACCGCATGCGCGTCATCCAAGACAATGAGAGGGAGTGCGTTCAGATCCGAATTCTGGGTGTTTTTCAGGTCATCGATAGCCTTCAGAACGGCTCGGAACACCTGTGTACGGAGACCCAATGTGTCTCCATGGATCCCACGCAGGATTGGCGCCAAGGCGCCAAACGGGACGGCACTAAGAGACGGCGTTCCTTGCAATGTCAGGACAGCTCGGTTCTGCCCGGACTCAAGGACCAATTCGCGCAGGATGCTGGAGGCACCCAGACCAGTGTCATAACTGAGGAAGACGGCGCGGCAGTTCTCGCCGTCGATGGCTAGGTGAATATCGGCAAGCTCGGCTTGCCGAATGAAGGGTGATCCAAGACCGAGTCCCACCATGGACATCTTCCCCTTCCACAAAGCCGCCGCTCGCAATTCCTCCCTGAAAACTAGGGGAGGTCATGCCGGGAGTTTATACCCAGTTTCGCAAATACTTGATAGAGATGCCCTTCAATGGTCCGGATTGATACCCGCATGACATCCGCAATGGCCCGGTTTCCCATGCCTTTGGCCGCCAACCTGGCTACTTGCAGTTCCCGCTGAGTCAGCTTGAATCCTTCATTTTCGGTGAGGGACAGTGGTGCCGGCTCCGACCGCTCGTGACCGTTAAGCCACACCTTTGCCTCTTCGACGCGCTGGTGGTCTCCAGCTTTTGTTGCCCATTCAAAAGCCAGAGTGGCACATCTGGTTTTGAGCGCAAGAAGATCCAGATCTTCGGCTCCCGCTGCTGCCTGCAAGGCCTTGTCAATGTCCTTCTCCAAAGACGCCTCGGCCAACTGCAGCGACACTTTAGCCAGGGGGCCTTGCCCCTTTGCCGAGGCGGCTTCCAGAAGGCGCAAGTCCCTGTCACTCCCGTTTTCGGTGGACTTTTCGGTGGATGCAAGCAAACTCAAGGCTGCCAAGGTGTGTCTACCGGCGGCCGTATCTTCCTCCGCGGAATGCACCGCCTTCACGACTGCGCTCGGGTCACCCATCCGGCATTCCGCCTTGAGGGTGAAATATTTTGCCATGGCCAAATTGGCCCACGCCGTGTTTGGGCGAGCTCCGTGGACCAGGGCTAGGTACTTTGCTGCCTCAACATCATTCCCAAGATCCGCAAAGGCCCACGCCAACGCCGAATAAGCCATCTGGGTGCAGTTGTACATATCCCGGATCTCCAGTTGGGCCGCAGCCACCAAGAGTATCTCGGAAGCCTCAGCCGCCCTGCCGGCGAACGCATAGCTGATTCCAAGACCCAACTCTATGAGGCCGCCGTGATGCTCTGAGTAGCGGCCCATGGTGGCGAGCATCTGCGTCAAGAGCTCAGCACCCTTTTTCCATTGTCCTGACCAGATGTGGGCAATGATCAACCCTTGAAATTGAAGGTCCAGCACGCCCGGATCTTGATATTTTCCATCGGGATGTTGGCCAATTTCTCGCGCCAAATCGATCGCGTCAAGTTCCCGGCCAGTAAATGCCCAGACCAGAACCAAAAAACTCCCGCAAGCGAGGCTGTACCGCGGATCCTCGATTTGCCAATAGCCTGCCTCGAGGCCGGCCGCAGCTTCGGAAAAAAGCCCACTGTTCACTTGGTAACCAAAAAAGGCCAAGTTCAGGCTCCTATTTGCCCGGTCCTGCTGGTTCAGATCTTGGCCAACCTGATCTATTCGTGCCATCGCCGTCTCTAGAAGCCCTGGAACTTGTTCCAGTCCACCTTCAACCCACACCAAGACACTGGCTAGAGCAGCCACCCATTGGGCATAGTGATCTATATCCGCAAGTGATTCCGCCACTTCCCTGAAGTCAAGCAGTTCCTCAACGGCCCTCGGGTAGTCCGCCAGCATTGAGTACGACGAGCTCCGTAGCATTGCGCCGCGGATTGCCAATGGAGAGGATCGTGGCAGCGAGGAAACAAACGTCAATGCCAGACGCGGATCCAGGTACATTAAGGCCGCCTTGGCAGCAGAAACGGCTGTCTCGGGTTTCACCGGAATCCCGGCGTCATTGGCCCAGGCCGCGAATGCCAAAAGTTCTTGGCGGGAGAGCTTCGCCGGATCGATGGGGACAGCCTCGATCGCCTCCCTGTACAACCGGGCCTTTTCTTCCATACCCATCATGGCCCGCACTGTTTCACCAATGAAGGGTTCAGTCAGGGAGGTGTAACGCCGTGGATGCTGGCTAAGGGTTAGATAGTTGTGTTCTTCCATCTGAGCAACAGTGTCGGTTCCCAAGACGTCTATCACCATTGACAGGGGGGCGCGCTGAATGAGAGACATCATCGCAACACCATGACGAACCTCTGCGGTCTCCCTGGACAGCCGTGCCTCAACTAATTCGGCCAGAAGGATCGATGGGCCCGTTAGCCTTTCACTGCTCAGGATCCAGGTTCCATTGTGCTGGACCAGGTGGCCATTCCCCAGCTCTTCATGGATCAGGGTGTGCAGCACGAGTGGGTTGCCGCCGCTGCTTTCATGTAAGACTGCCACCGCCGCCGCCGCAATGGATCCACCGAGGGCCTTGGTAATCAGCTTCTGCACTTCGGTCTTGCTAAAGTTTTCCAATAACAATTCGGACAGCATGCCGTCCTTACGCAGCCACATCAGGTCTTCAGGTAAATCATTGGTGCTCCGGGCTAGGACCAGCACCCTCACGATGCCGCTGAAAATAAGGTGCATCAGCACACCCATGCTTGAGGTGTCAACGCCGGGCAAGTCATCGATGACCAGTACCACGTCGCGTCCGTCGGCGTCGGCCTGAATTAAGTCGGCAATCCCCTGAATGATGGAATTCGGTGTGTTGTCATTCTGTCTGTGCAACCGTGCCAACTGCATGCTCCACATGCCGTAGGGGACGGCCGTTTCAGTGGCGGAACCGAAGAGTTTGACGAGGTGGACCTGACCGGAAATTTCTTTTTCGATGGACCGGGCGAGCGTTGTTTTCCCTACTCCGCCGGAACCGAGTAGCACTAGCCCGTAGCTTTCCCCTTCAACGAGCTTGGCAGCCGCCGCCTGCACCAGGTCCCGGCGGATAAAGGAGGACCATCGCCGCCGGTCGCCGGCGCCCATGGCTCGACGGCTGGAATTACGCTCAGTCTGACTGCCTTGAGCGGGCAAAAAATTACCCCAGACCTCTGCCATAAGCCAAATTCCCTCGAGTCCGATCCCCCAAAAACTCGGAGCAACAACTTACCGAGTCACAATTAGGCTGAGTATAACAGCGTTAGTGGGCTGGAATAAGGGCTTGCATTTGTGGGGTTCTTCGGTTCCATGCAGGCGCTGAGCCGCTTAGTGGAACTTGCCCTGGGCTTCCAGCAGGCCATCGGTGACAAGAAGTTCGACGGCGTCGGCTGAGTTGTCGATCAGGAACGGCAGGTTCTTGTTTTCGGCAGTTGAGAAGTCCCGCAGCACGTGGCTGGCCGCATCGGCCCGGCCCGGCGGGCGCCCAACTCCTGCACGGACCCGGAAATATTCCTTGGTGCCAAGGGTCCTTGAAATGTCACGCAGGCCATTGTGCCCACCTTCACCGCCACCCTGTTTTAACTTGACTGTGTCAAAAGGGATGTCGATCTCGTCATGGACGGCAATCACATGATCCGGCTGGAGGTTATAGAACTTGGCGAGTGCCGCCGTCGGACCTCCACTGAGGTTCATGAAGACGGAAGGCTTGGCCAAAATAAGTTTGTGCCCACCAACGGGCAGCCTGAGTGTTGCAATCAGGGCCTTCGCTTTATGGGTCTTGAAAGTTGCTCCATGGCGGGAGGCTAATTCCTCAACCACCATGTAACCAATATTGTGCCTGTTACGGCTGTAGCCGGGCCCGGTGTTCCCGAGCCCGACTACAAGCCATGTATCACTCATGAAAGGTGAAGACTACTCTGCTGCAGTTTCAGCTACGGCTTCAGCGGCCTGCTCAGCCAAGTGAGCGATCAGCATGATGTCTTCGTTGCCCAGCTCAGCGTCGGCCGGCAGAACCAGGTCCGAAGCGTAGATGTGCTGACCGGCGGTGCGGCCGGTGATGTCAACATCGATGCGAACCGGAACGTTGGTGGCATCTGCGGACAGGCTGATGGTCATTTCTTCCTGGTTGACAACAACCGAGGGAGCAGGCTCTCCAACGAGGTGAACGGGAACGTCAACGAGGACCTTCTCACCCTTGCGAACGGTCAACAGGTCGATGTGCTCAACGATCTGAAGAACGGGGTCCTTCTGAACGTCCTTGACGAGGGCAAGGTGAGCAACGCCGTCGACCGTAACGGTCAACAGTGCGTTGGAGGCGCGGATGGCGCGAACCGTCTCGCGCTCCGGGAGAACGATGTGGAGGGGAGCAACGCCGTGGCCGTAGATCACTGCGGGGATCTGGGCTGCGCGGCGGATGCGGCGTGCAGCACCCTTGCCGAACTCGATGCGTGCTTCACCGGTGAGGTTCAAATCAGTCATGAAAAAGCTCCTTCATTTCTTTGGGTGGGCGTGGACTAAACAGGTCAACACAATCCATCAAAGATTCAGGAGCTGTGGGACCCAGTCGATCACGGACACGTTTTACGGTGTCCCTCGCCAAGGTTTACTGGTCTAGCTTACCAGAGCTGCGGGGTCCGCTTCGCCGCGGTGGCGGTGGTTTCCGCCACCACGTTTGCTGCCTACTTTTGCCGCCCACTTTTGCCGCCACCACTTTTCGCCGCCCACTTTTCGCCGACTCCACATTTGCTGCCCACTTTTGCTATGCGCCGAACCCATGCCGAGCTGGGCGCCGGGGCCACTATGCGCTGAACTCACTCGCAGTGTGGAGCATGCCGGAAGTATTGTGAGCTTATGCGCCGGACTCAGTCCTCAGTGTGGCGCAGAACTGATCATCGCCAGCGCCTCGCAGACCCATTTCAGCATGACATCTGGGCTCCCCAGCACCACCTTGGCCGGAATGCGCAAGCACCACAAACCCTTGATCACCAGCAGGTTGTCGCGCCGCAGATCCTCAGCCCATCCGCCCTCTGTGTTGTGGTAAGTCTCTCCGTCTGTTTCCACACCTAGAACGCCTTCAACCAAGAGGTCTAAATGGCCAACGTCCTTGACGTGAAACTGGCCCTGGACGTTGAGCCCGGCCTTGCGTAGGTAGTATCTGGCCACGGTTTCTGCGATAGACATGGCCTGTGGGTCAATCATGTCGATGATCGCTCTAGCACCCGTGTCTTCGCGCTTGGCGAATTCTGCACGAAGGTCAGGGATGGTGCACTTCTTGAGTACCACCGCAGATTCCAAGGCAGCCAGACCATCCACCTCGGAACCACATTTTACGCATTGGCGCAGAATGTCCATCAAGGTCTGACGTCCGCTCACCTTGTGAACCACACAACCAGAAATCGGCCTGCCATGTGCTGCTGCAACATGCGGAAGAAGTGGGGCTTTGATGATCCACAGCCCCAGCTGCTCGGCCTTCGTGAAACAAGTCCGCCGTGCCTGATGCAGGGCTAGATGTATATCCAACGGATCAGCATCCGGCAACGCATAGTAGCCACGGCTAATCTCGCTGATTGTTCCGGCTCCCACGGCCTGCTTCAGACCCCAGGCCGTGCATCCCCTCAACAGCAGGTCTTTCCTTCTCGCGACCTTGCCATACCAAGCAACTTCATCCGCTACAGAGCGGTTCTTTACTGCTTCTGAAAGTGTCATGCAACCTAGCGTGTCCGCGGAAGGGCGGCCGCGACAGCCCCGCCGTCGTGATTGTGGATAACTCAGCCTTGGGCGACACCTGTGGAGGAACAAACGCCTACTTTATGCGCCGGACTGTCAATGGAATCCGGCGCATGCTGTAAGTGACGGTCCTTTATGCGCCGAACCCGTGCCCAGTACAGCGCCCGGTAGACCATGCGCCGAACTCAGCACCAGTTGGGCGCATAAGGAACGGGCAGCGGAGGGCAGGCGCGAGTACAGCTGCGCCGGATCAACTTCCAGCAGGAAACGCACATCTGGCGAACGCAAAACGGCCGCCTCCCCGGTGAGGGAAGCGGCCGTTCGTGGGGACAAGCCCTTGGTCTCGACAAGCTCGACCAGCGAGGTCAAGCTCGACCAGCAGTTACTTAGGCGTCGCCGTCGAACAGGCTCGTAACTGAGCCGTCCTCGAAGACTTCCTTGATAGCGCGTGCCAGCAGAGGCGCAATGGACAGCACCGTCAGCGTCGGGAAGCGCTTCTCTTCCGGGATGGGCAGCGTGTTGGTCACAACAACTTCGCGCGCACCACAGTTGGCGAGACGCTCGGCGGCCGGATCGGAGAACACGGCGTGCGTTGCGGCGATGATGACGTCCTTGGCGCCGGCGTCCTTCAGAACGCGCACGGCGCCGGCGATGGTTCCACCGGTGTCGATCATGTCGTCAATCAAAACGCAGGTGCGTCCCTCGACCTGTCCCACAACGGTCTTGGAAACGGCCTGGTTCGGCACCGTCAAGTCACGCGACTTGTGCACGAATGCCAACGGCGCGCCACCCAAACGCTCTGCCCACTGCTCAGCCACGCGCACGCGTCCGGTGTCGGGCGAAACCACGGTTACGGCGTCGTCCCCCACAATGTTGCGGATGTGGTCAGCCAACAACGGGATGGCAAAGAGGTGGTCAACGGGACCATCGAAGAAGCCCTGGATCTGCGCGGTGTGCAGATCCACGCTCATGATGCGGTCGGCGCCAGCAGTCTTGTACAGGTCAGCAACCAGACGTGCCGAGATCGGCTCGCGGCCGCGACCCTTCTTGTCCTGGCGGGCGTACGGGTAGAACGGAGCAACAACCGTGATGGTGGCAGCGGACGCGCGCTTCATGGAATCGACCATGATCAGCTGCTCCATGAGCCAGTTGTTCAACGGTGCCGGGTGCGCCTGAATGATGAACACTTCCTTGCCACGAACGCTCTCCCCCGAGCGGACGTAGATCTCACCGTTGGCGAAGTTGTAGGCCGACATCGGCAGCAGTTCCGTGTTCAAGCAGCGTGCCACTTCCTCGGCCAGCTCTGGGTGCGCTCGGCCCGAAGCCAATACCAGTTTTCTGTCGACGTTATGACTTAGTTCGCTCATGATTTTCTTTCTCGCGGTGGTGGGGTAGGTGAGAAGTTTTAGTTGCTGGCGTGATCGGCAGCGTTTTGGGCAGCCTTCGCCGGGATGCTGTCCGGGCGGTTCGCCACGGTCCAGCCCTCGGCGTTGCGCTGCGCAGCAACGGTCAGGCTGAGCGCTCCGGCGGGCACGTCCTTGCGGACAATGGCGCCTGCGCCGGTGAAGGCACCGTCGCCAACTGTCACGGGGGCGACGAACACGGTGTTGGATCCCGTGCGAACGCCCGAGCCGATCACGGTGCGGTGCTTGTTCACGCCGTCGAAGTTGGCCGTGATGTTGCCGCAACCGATGTTGGTGTCCTCGCCAATTTCGGCGTCACCGGCGTAACCGAGGTGGGAAAGCTTGGAGCCGCGGCCGATCGTGACGTTCTTGGTTTCGTAGAACGCACCAATCTTGCCGTCGGCGCCGAGCACGGTTCCGGGGCGCAGGTAGGTGAACGGGCCAACGTGGGCGCCTTCGCCGATGATGGCGCCGGAGCCGTGGGTGCGCGTCACTTCGGCATTTTCGCCAATCTGCACATCGGTGAGCGTTGAATCGGGACCAACGACGGCGTCGCGCGCCACCGTTGTTTTTCCATGCAGCTGGGTGCCGGGCAAGATGGTGACGTCCTCAGCGAGCTGTACTGTGGAGTCGATCCAGGTGGTGGCGGGGTCGATGATGCTGACGCCTGCGCGCATCCAGCCTTCAACGATGCGGCGGTTGTGCTCGGTGCCAAGGGCCGCGAGCTGAACGCGATCGTTGGCGCCTTCAACCTGCCAGCGGTCGGTGGTGGAGACTGCTGCGACGCGTCCGCCGTCGTTCCTTGCGAGGGACAGGACGTCGGTCAGGTACATCTCGCCCTGGTTGTTGTCCGTGGTGACACTCTTGAGTGCAGTGCGCAGGACGGCGGCGTCGAAAGCGTAGATGCCGGAGTTGATCTCACGGATTTCGCGCTCGGCGTCCGTGGCGTCCTTGTGCTCCTTGATGCCAAGTACGGTGCCATCTTCGTGGCGCATGATGCGGCCATAGCCGGTGGCGTCGTCGAGCACGGCGGTCAGAACCGTCACTGCATTCTTGTCCGCATTGTGGGTTCCGACCAGCTCGGTCAGGAGTTCGGTGGTCAGCAGCGGGACATCACCATAGGTGACTACTACCGTGCCTGTGACTGTTTCCTGGACGTCCAAGGCATCCAATGCCTGCTGGACGGCGCGGCCGGTGCCGGGAATCTCATCCTGATCCACGATGTGCGCACTGTCATCAAGTTCGTTGATGTGTGCTGCGACGAGATCGCGTTCGTGGCGGACAACCACAGCAAGCTTGGCCGGGGTCAAACCCTGCGCTGCTGCGATGGCGTGGCCAACCATGGAGATGCCACCAATGGTGTGCAGGATTTTCGGTGTGCGTGACTTCATCCGAGTGCCTGCGCCGGCAGCCAAGACGATGACTGCTGCGGGGTTGTCGGTGGGAATTTCTTGGGGGCTCACTAAGTGGCACTCCTGCCCGGACCAAAGTCCGTTTTCAAACGTACGCAATGGGAAACTACTCCATGGTACCCGCTCGAGCCACTTGACAGATGCGTCGAAGTTGGTTCCGCCCATAGGATTCGAACCTATACTCCACAGCTCCAAAGGCTGGGGTGCTGCCATTACACCAGGGCGGACCATGCACTTCCCGCTCTCGCCGGAAGGTCACGAGAATATAGTGTGCCACGCGGAAGGCATATTTCGCGAGTTGAGACCGGGCGGGCGCCTACAATTCTGCAGACCCAGTGGCGCAAATCACACGAATTCCCTGCGGCTCGCGGCTCCTTCACTCATCTCAGATCTGGTGGCTGCGACGAACGAATCCTCCCGAGAGCCTGCTCAACCCAACCCAGCATGGTGTGAGGTTGATAAAGCGCGATCGCCGCCGGAATTCTCAGACGCCACATACCTTTAATGACGTACATGGTGTCTCGGCGAAGATCCTCTTTCCACGCATTCTGATCATTGTGATAGGCCTCGCCGTCAATTTCTAAGCCCAAAATTCCGTCTACCAGCAGGTCCAGGTGCCCGGCTTCCTTGATGTAGGCCTGCCCCTACACGTTGTATCCGGCTTGGCGAAGGTGGTAGCGCCCGCAGGTTTCGGCGATGGACATGGACTGCGGATCAATCATTTCCACGATGGCACGCCCCGCCGATTCTGTACGAGCGTTGAATGACTTGCGAAGGCTATTGATCGAGCATTTCTTCTTGACCACAGCCGACTCCAACACGACAAGGGCCTCTAATTCGCTGCCGCATTTCACGCATTGATGCAAAATATCGATTAGGGTCTGGCCACCACTGACGCGATGGCCCACACAGCCAGGAACGGGGCGGCCATGCGCCGTGGCTACGTGGAGCTCCCGTGGCTCGTTCAATAGCCACAACCCCAAGCTCGTGACTTTACTCAAGCAGCTTCGCCGGGCTTGGTGGATGGCAAGGAAAGCATCGTCGGCAGAAATATCGGGGACCCCATAGACACCACGAGCACACTGCACAACGCGTCCGTCAAATACGGCTTTGCTAATGCTGCGAGTGGAGTATCCACGAGTCACCAGAACACTTTGTCTGGCTGTGCCACCCATCGCGGCTAGGAAAGTTCCGATTGGCTGTTGCTGACGGCTTCGGCGAGGGCTCATGTCACAAGAGTCAGCGACGATAAGCCGCGGCGACAGCCCCGACGTCGTCAATGTGAATAAAAGTTCCGGTGGACCCAGCTGTGGAGGGATCAACCCTTAGCCTTTGGAATCCCCCAGCTCTTGAATGTTCTGTTCTGCGTTGAGCTGGAGATGAGCTTGCCGCACAACAGTGTTGTGCGGCAAGCTCGACGCGAAGTCAGCGCAGGACAGGACATTCGCTAGCAGAGCAGCAACCGGGCCGGAAATTTACTCTAGGACAGCCGAAGCGTCCAACCATTCCAGCTCTAGGCCTTCACGCTCGGTGGCAAGCTTGGCCAGCTTGGCGTTGAGGTCGCCCAGGACGTCGTACTCGCCCACGTGCAGAGCCATTTTCTCGTGCAGCTTGGCCTCGGCAGCGGAGTTCTTGCCCAGCTGGCGCTCCAGACGGTTCAGCACCTTGCGGGCATCACGCTTCTGGCCCTCGGTGGGACCGGAGGGCGCAGCAACGGCGGTCGGGGCGGACGACGACGGAGCCAGACCGGCAGCCTCGCGCAGTTCCAGATACTGGTCAACGCCGCCAGGCAATCCCCGCAACTGACCGTCGCCGAGCAACGCCATCTGGTGATCGGTGACGCGCTCCAGCAGGTACCTATCGTGCGAAACCACTACGAGCGTGCCCGGCCAGCCATCCAGCACATCTTCCACGGCCGCGAGGGTGTCGGTGTCAAGGTCATTGGTGGGCTCATCGAGCATGAGCACGTTCGGCTCACCGACCAGCAGGCGCAGCAGCTGCAGGCGCCGACGCTCACCACCGGAGAGGTCCTTCACCATGGTCCACTGCTTGTCCTTGGTGAACCCGAGCTGCTCCACGAGCTGGCCGGCCGTCATGTCCTTGCCGCCCACTTCGAAGGAGCGCTTCTCGCGTTCGATGACCTCGATGACGCGCATGTTCAGCACATCGTCGAGCTCATTGACTTCCTGTGTCAGCACGGCGGTCTTGACCGTGGAGCCGGTCTTGACCTTGCCGGACGACGGCGGGACCTCACCGTTGAGCAGGCGCAGCAAGGTGGTCTTGCCGGCACCATTGACGCCGACCAGACCCAGCCGCTCGCCCGGGGCCAGGCGCAAGGTGATGTTGTCGAACATTTCCTTGTCGCCGTAGCTCAGGGAGATGTTCTCAAGGTCAATAACGTCCTTGCCCAGACGCGCGGTTGCCATCTTGGACAGCGCCACCGTGTCACGGGGCTCCGGCACATCAGCGATCAGCTCATTGGCTGCCTCGATGCGGAACTTGGGCTTCGCCGTTCGTGCGGGGGCGCCGCGACGCAGCCAGGCCAGTTCCTTCTTGACCAGCTGGACGCGCTTGGACTCCATGACGGATGCCGAGCGGTCACGCTCTGCACGAGCCAGAACATAGGCGGCGTAACCGCCGTCGAACGGGTCAATGATGCCGTCATGAACTTCCCACGTGCGGGTGCACACTTCGTCCAGGAACCAGCGATCGTGGGTGACCACAACGAAGGCGCCTTCGTTGGCACGCCAGCGCTGCTTGAGGTGCTTGGCCAGCCAGGCCACGCCCTCAACGTCAAGGTGGTTGGTGGGCTCATCGAGCATGATGACATCGTCATCGCCGATGAGCAGCTTGGCCAGTGCCACACGACGCTTCTGCCCGCCCGAGAGCGAGTGAATGTTGGCGTGCCAATCGACCTCGCCCACCAGCGCGCCCATGATCTCGCGGATCTTGGGGTTGGAGGCCCATTCGTGATCGGCCGCCTCTCCCACGATCGCGAAGCCAACGGTGTCGTCGCCGTCGAGCACGTCCGTCTGGTCAAGGTAGCTGACCTGCACGCCGCCACGCACGGTGACGCGGCCGGAATCGGCAGTCTGCCGCCCGGCCAGCAGGCGCATCAGTGTGGACTTGCCATCACCGTTGCGTCCAACAATGCCAATGCGGTCCCCTTCTTCGATGCCGACGCTGATACCGTCAAGGACGGTTCGGGTGGCGAAGGCAACGCTAAGATTTTCGCCGCCAAGCAAATGAGCCACGTGGTACCACTTTCCTTACAGGTTTTTAGAACAAAAATTTACAAAACTATGTGTGCGCCGTGCACAGGTCCTTCAACGGCCCAGGCCTCATGCCCGTTGGCGGTCAGTGCCGCCGCCAAATCTTCTGCATGCGCGGCATCCACGGCCAGGAACGCCACGGTGGGACCGGATCCGGAAACCAGCGAAGCCAGCGCACCGGCGCCCTCCCCCTGGGCCAAGACATCTGCCAGCCCTGGCGCGAGTGAAACTGCCGCAGCCTGCAAATCATTGTGCAGCCAGGGCGCCAACGCGTGCGCATCCCCGGCCCGCAATGCCGCCAAAACTCCCGCTTCAACTTCGCCCGGTTCTGCTACCTCTGCGCCGGAACTGGCGCGCAGCTTATCCAGCGTGCCGTAAACCACCGGCGTCGAGAGTCCGTAATCGGCCGGCACCAACACCCAGTGCAGCGGCGTGGGTGCCAGTGCAGCAGTTAGCTGATCCCCAATACCAAGTCCGACGGCGGCACCCCCCAAAAGCGCGAACGGCACATCCGCGCCCAGTTCGGAACCGAGCTGGGAAAGCTCTTCCCAGGACAGCCCTGTGTGCCACAGTGAATCGCAGGCCACCAAGGCCGCGGCGGCGTCGGCCGATCCCCCTCCCATGCCACCGGCGATCGGCACATGCTTGGTGATCTCGATATGCACGCCGCAGGGATTCTCGGAAATATCGGCGACCAGGAGTGCTGCCCGCACGGCCAGGTTGCTGGCATCGAGAGGGATGCTGGCGAGCAACTCGGCGTCGAGTGAGCTCTCCGGACTGATGCTCACGGTGATGTCGGTAGCCGGCGTGCCGGGCTTGGTGGTGATGGCCACCTCTTCATAGAGCGAGACGGCCAGATACGTACTCGCGACGCCGTGGTAGCCGTCCTCACGCAGCGGGCCGACCCTGAAGAAGGCGTTGATCTTTCCCGGTGCACGGACCTTGACGCGGCGCGGCGTTGGCGCCCACGCCGGGTCCCCCACGAATGGATCAACAGTGCCCGAGGCAGTGTGCCGCGTGCCGGCCTTCTTCGATGAGTCCATGGGCTACGCCGTGAAGGGAAGCTTGGCTTCGGCGATGCGTGCGTACGCTGCCACGTCGATGACCTCGCCGCGGGCGCTGGGATCCACACCGGCCGCGCGCAGGTACTTTTCTGCCTCGGCGGCGCCACCGGCCCAGCCGGCAAGGGCTGCGCGGAGTGTCTTGCGGCGCTGGGCGAAGGCGGCATCGATGACGGCAAATACTTCTTCGCGGGATGCCCTGGTCACGGGCGGTTCGTGGCGGGTGAAGCCCACCAGCCCGGAGGAAATCTTCGGCGCCGGCCAGAAAACGTTCATGCCGATGACCCCGGCCTTGCGCATCTTCGAATACCAGGCGCCCTTGACCGACGGCACGCCATACGTCTTGGATCCGGGGCCAGCCACCATGCGGTCCGCCACCTCGTCCTGAACCATGACTAGGCCATGCTGCAGCGAGGGGAAATGTTCCAGCAGGTGCAGGACAACCGGCACGGCCACGTTGTACGGCAGGTTTGCCACGAGGGCGGTGGGCTCGGCGGGCAGCTCCATGACCCTCATGGCGTCGGAAAGGACGACGTCGAGATTGCCCACCAGGTCGGGGCGGAACGCGGCAATGGTGGAGGGCAGCTTTGCTGCCAGCACTGGATCGATCTCCACGGCAACAACTCGGGCCGCGACGTCGAGCAGTCCCAGCGTCAGGGAGCCAAGGCCGGGGCCAACTTCCAGCACCGTTTCGCCTGGGTCAACATTGGCCGCGGCGACGATGCGACGGATGGTGTTGCCGTCAATGACAAAGTTTTGTCCCAGCGTTTTTGTGGGGCGCACACCGATTTCTTCCGCGAGTCGGCGGATTTCGGTGGCACCTAGCAATGGCAAGGGTGTGGGGCTGGGATCTGTGGAGGTCACTGAACAATGGTATCTGCTATTAACGCGCACACTCCCCTGATTGTGCCGAAGCTATCAGGGGAGTATGCGCTGTGCTCTGTATTTATGTGCGGGTCTTGCTAACCAACTACGTGGCCACAGCCCCAGGGCTGCAAGCCGCGAGTTGCGTAGACCTTGTTGGCGATGTCGATCTGCTGAGCCTTGGTGGCCAGGCTGGCGTTGGGGGCATATGCTCCACCGCCGGCGCTGATCCAGGTGCCAATGTCGAACTGCAGGCCACCGTAGTAGCCGTTGCCGTTGTTGATGGACCAGTTGCCGGTCGATTCACACTGGGCGATAGCATCCCACATGGCCTCATTGGACATGGCGGGAGCGGCTGCACCGGTGTTGGTGCCGGCGGCGGCCTCAGTCTTTTCTGCCGCCTTCTCTTTCTCGACGGGGCGTTCCTTGCTGCCAATGGAAATCTCGGCGTCAACAGGTTCCAGAACTACCTTGGAGCCGGTTTCAGTGCGGCTGACAACAACGCCGTCGACGGTGACAGTGCGGAACGTCTTCTCCAACGAACCGGCTACGCCAGCCTTGGTGGTCTTCTTCTCGTCCTTGTAAAGCGCTGCATCTACGCTTTCCTCGGTCTCGAAGGGAACTGCCGCGGTTTCGGTGGCAGTGCCTGCCGTGTTGACGCGAGTCACCTTGACCACCATGTTGTCAACAACCGTGGCAACACCCGGTGCGGACACGCGGTCTGTCGTGGCCAGCTTGACGCCGGTTTCGGCCAGTACGCCTGAAACGTCTTGGGCCGTGGTGTTGGCGACGAACTTCTTGCCGTCAACAACGATCGTGACCTGCTTGGGGGTGATGATGCTGATGTCACTGGAGCTTGCCAGGAGTGTATCCACCGGAGCCGAGATCTTAGCGTCTGCGGCGATGCCCAATTGGCTGATCAAACCGCTGACCTTCGTGGAGGTGGTGGTGACAGTTTGCTCGGCACCATCGAGCCGGACCGTAATGTCTTTGGCTGTGTTGAGGGTGATGGTTGCACCATCTTCAACCGCCGTGTCCAAGGCCGGGGTGATGTGGTCTTCGGTGCCGACTGTAATGTCAGCAACCTTGAGCACGTCGGCCACGGACCCGCCGTGGGCTTGAACTGAGCTTGCTTGGCCGTCAACCACAAGGGTGAAGGTCTTGTTGGCCGTAACGAATGCCATGACACCCACAACGAGTGCCAAAAGGACGGCGGCCTGACAGGCAAGCTTCAAATAGCTCAGTTTGCCATTGGCGGTGAAGATCGAAGACACGAGTTCTCATAACTACTAGAGCACCCGGGCACGAAGAAGTAGAGAGCAGTTCAGGCATGAAAAGAGCCGCAAATAATTGGGCACAGATCTAGCTAGAAAAGTTCCTGCGAACGGTTGTGATGAACCCGAAATGAACGGTGGGCACACCAGCATTACATCCGTTGGCCTTCCCCGACCACGGCTAATAGTTCATCAGCGTAACCTAATCGTGACCTGATGGACAAGGTTTGATCACGAAAAAGTGACCAGTCCTACACCGCTAGTCGGCCCAGGATCCGTACACGCTCTCGGTATTTTTGCTCAGAAGTTGGCAAAATTCACTCAGGTCCCGTTCCAGCAATTGACCCATGCTTTGTACCGTGTACGGCAGCATATAGCTAGCATTGGGCCGTCCGCGGAACGGATGTGGCGTCAAATAAGGCGCGTCGGTCTCGGCCAAGATAAGTGCCGGATCGGCCACGCTGAGTGCCGCGCGCAAATTGTGCGCATTTTTAAACGTCACCGTGCCCGAGAAGGACATGTACCAGCCGTTATCGTTACAAATTTGGGCCAGCTCGGCATCGCCCGAGAAGCAGTGGAAGACCAACCGCGAGGGAGCTCCAACCTCGGCCAGAATCTTCAGCACATCCTCGTGCGCATCACGGCAGTGAATCTGCAACGCCAGGTCCCGGCGCTTGGCAATGTCCAGGTGTTCCCGGAAGGAGTGGTGTTGGGCTGCCACACCATCCTCGCCGGTCCTGAAGTAGTCGAGTCCGGTCTCACCGATGGCCCGAATCCTAGGGTGGGCCGCCATGGCATCAATCTCTGCGAGCGCAGCTTCCAACTCCCCCGCAACAGCCAGCTCTGGTGCGTCATTCGGGTGGATCGCGACGGCGCCCAGCAGCCGCGGATCCGCATCTACGGCCGCCACGGTGAATCGTGACGACGGGAGATCGCACCCTACCTGGACGGCCCCTGCAATACCCACGGATTCCGCGGCATCTAGGGCGGCGCCCAACTCGATGGGGGTATCGCCATAGTCAAAGTGGGTGTGGTTGTCATAGACAGGTACCGGAAGTACCGCCGGAGCCGGGGCGAAGTCACCGCGGTGAGTAGCGCCGTCGTTCTTAAGCATTTCGGGGCGGTACGGGCGGGGAACATCTTCGGTGCACATGGTCATTTACTTTACCGGCTAATCCTGAGTGCCTGCCGGTGCGGCCAAAAGGGTGGGAAGCTAGTAGCGTAGGTCACAACGCCGGTGATCCTTGTGCCGGGCGCCAATTGGGAAGGTGGGGCATGCACCCTCAGGAGACTTTGCTGACAGCCAATAATTCGGCGGCAGGTGCACCGCAGCTTCCACAGCGCCGTCCGCGGTCGACACGCGCTGGCGACGGGACCCGCCCCATGGATCCAGACGGATTTTCCCAGTTGAGCGCCGAGATCATGGGCGTCATGAACACCGTCATTGACGGCAAGGAAGAATCGGTCAGGCTCGCACTCACGGTACTTCTCGCCGGAGGCCACCTACTACTGGAGGACGTCCCCGGGGTGGGCAAGACGCTGCTGGCCAAGACACTCGCCAAGACGGTTGACTGCACCGTCAGCAGAATCCAATTCACCCCTGATCTGCTCCCCAGCGACATCACGGGCGTGTCCATCTACAACCAGTCCTCACAAACCTTTGAGTTCCGGCCCGGAGCCATTTTTGCCAACATCGTTATTGGCGATGAAATCAACAGGGCCTCCGCTAAGACCCAATCGGCCCTTTTGGAATCCATGGCCGAACACCAGGTCAGCGTTGACGGCACCACCTATACCCTCGACGAGCCCTTCATGGTGATCGCCACCCAGAACCCCATTGAGATGGAGGGCACCTACCCGCTTCCCGAGGCGCAGCGTGACCGCTTCATGGCCCGGATCTCCATGGGTTACCCGGATACCTCGGCTGAGCTGGCCATGCTGGAAACCCACCAATCGGTGAACCCTTTGGACTCCGTTTTGCCGGTGGCGAGCGATGAGGAGGTTGCCGCCATGATCGAAACCGTCGCGGCCATCCATGTCTCCCCCGCCGTGCGCGCCTACACAGTTGCACTTGGCCAGGCCACCCGCACCAATCCACAGCTGCGTTTGGGCGCCAGCCCCAGGGCCCTGCTGCAACTATTACGTGCGGCCAAGGCAGCGGCCGCGCTGGCCGGGCGTGGTTTTGTCCTGCCGGACGATATCCGAAATTTGGCACACCCCGTCTTGGCACACCGTTTGCTGGTTGAGCGCAGCGCAGCCAGCCAAGGCGTGACGGCGGAATCCGTGATCGATGATCTGTTGGCCACGGTTCCGGTGCCGGGCGCCGGCGCACCAGTCACCTCAGTTCCGAACACCTCCGCGCCCCGAACCACCAGGGACTCCCGCTAAGGGGTTCGGGCGTGTTCTCCCTGCGACTCTTCCGACCCCGAGGCTGGATCCTGCTGGCCATGGGCGCACTTGCCCTCCTGTTAGCTCTTGTCCTTGGCCGCCGGGACCTTTTGATGCTGGCCGTTTTTTGCTGCGCCCTGCCTGCGGTTGCCTGCGCTGCCGTCTACCTGCTCAAGCCCGGATTCACGGTCAAGCGCACCTTGGCACCTGCCCTGGGGCGGGTCGGTTCGCCAGTTACGGTGACCCTTGAGGTCCACGGGCGAACTCCCGGCGGTGGCCGGGTCAAGCTCGTTGAGGAGTTGCCGGTCAGTTTCCGCGATGTCCCCACGTTCAGCCACCCGCATCCCGTAGTGCCGCGCGGACTACTCAGCCGATACCACTATTCCCTGCACCCTGCCCACCGCGGTGTCTTCACGGTTGGGCCACTGCGAGGCCAGTTCTCTGACCCTTTCGATGTCACCTATGTGCAGCGAGGACTGGACGACGGCGACCGCCTC
This sequence comes from Arthrobacter sp. TWP1-1, assembly GCF_049897845.1. NCBI lineage: Bacteria > Bacillati > Actinomycetota > Actinomycetes > Micrococcales > Micrococcaceae > Arthrobacter > Arthrobacter sp. TWP1-1. The sequence goes on along the minus strand of NZ_JAFCXC010000006.1, from coordinate 88,129 downwards.
ACCATAGCCCCTGCCGCCGTCGAACTTCCGCCGATTTCACTGACCGATGGCCGCGGCCAGGACGGCGCCCGCAGCACCCCTGAGCTCGCGCACGCCAGTCACGACGATGCCATGACCCGCGAATACCGTTACGGCGATCCGTTGCGCCGCGTCCACTGGCCGGTCACGGCAAGGCAGGGAAAGCTCATGGTCCGGGCGGAAGAATCCGTCACCACTCCCGAGGCGGCCCTAGTTCTTGACCGTCGCGCCCAGGCCTTCGGTGAGGGCAACAAAGCCATTGAGCGCTTTCAGATTGCCGGACACAGCATGGTGGGTCTTCCGGAACTGCGAACGACGGCGGCGTTTGAGACGGCCATTGTCGCCGCCGTCTCCATTGCCGCCCATGTGTTGGAGCGCGGCTATCTGCTGCGCGTGCTGGATCATCGAGGACTGCCGGGCTTCGCTTCCTCCCCGTCGGCACCCGATCCGGGCGCCGAGGAATACAGCGGCAGCCAGGGCGTTTTTGACGTTGCCGCTTCTTTGGCGGCGTTGGAACTCAGCGAGACCGAAGACGCGCCCGTGGCACCTTTCATCAACGGCCTGGCCCACAAACTCCACGCCGGCCGGCGCCGAGGACCGCTCATGGCAGTGACCGGCCTGCTCAGCGACGCCGAGGCGCTCCTCCTGGCGGACATGGCCGAATCGACCCAAAGCGCCTTCGCCCTGCTCCTGTGCAGCGAACCCCACGAGGTTGAATCGGCGCTGGACATCCTCCGCCGCGCCGGCTGGCGGGCCACGGCACTCACGCCGGGCACGCATCTGGAGCAGGCCTGGCTACAACTGGGGCAGCCCGCGGCAATCGCAGGGCGGCGCCCATGACCCGGATGCTGCCAGCCCAGGGCCGGCCACCGCACGGGAACGACGCCGGTCCGGCTGGCTCTGCGGGCGGCGCAAGCGGCCCCGCGAGTGGCGCGCCAAAATCCCGCGGGATATTCGCCGACCCACGGACCGGCCCCCCTCGCTGGGTTCTGGCACTCGCCATTTTTGGTGCCGTCATGGGCGCCTCGCTTGGCTTGGGCGGCGTACTGGAAGATTTTGGCTGGTGGCCGCGAGCCGCCGTCGTGGTTGCCGGAACATTGCTACTTCCGGCAGTGCTGCGGCGTTACCCGGCCCTTGATCCCTATGCTCCGTTGGGGGCACTGGCTGGCTGGTTCATAAGCCTGACGTTCGTCTTTTTTCCCACCACCTCACTTTTGGGCTTCATTCCGACGGCGGGCACGTTCCGGGCTGCGTTGGAGATGGCCTCGGATGCCTCGACGCTGATCATGTCCAGCAACACTCCGGTGTCCTCGGAGGTCCCCATGTTCTTCCTGTTCTGCGCCGGATTGGGGTTCGTGGCGCTTCTGATCGATACGGTGGCCATCACGGTCGCTATGCCGGCGGCCAGTTCCTTGGGCCTGCTGCTGGTCATGCTGCCGCCGGCCCTCACCACCAGCACGGGCATCGGCACACTGGGTTTCATCGGTGCCGGCGCGGGTTTCCTACTCATTCTCGGGTGCTGCCGGTGGTACGCGCCCGACGGAAAAGTGCGGGCCACGGGAGTGCGATTCTCCACCGGAACCCTCTCCCGGGCAGCTGCTCTGGGCGCCGCCGTCGTCCTAGTGATGGCCATTGTCCCGGCGGCCATTCCCGGTTTCACGGAAGGATCCTTCCCGCAGGGTTCCCGCCTGGACAAATCCGGTGCGGGCGCGCGGTTGGACCCGATGATTTCACTCGGCGATGACCTTCGTTCGCAGTCAAATCAGGTCAACCTGACGTATTTGAGTAACACCGACGGGCCGCAGTACCTTCGTTTGAGCACGCTGGAGAACTTCACAGGCAAGTCGTGGCAGCCCTCTGAATCGCCGTCCTCACTGCAACTCGGCACGTCCGATCTGGCACCGGCGGCCGGACCCGCACCCGCCGTCGCGCGGACCCAAAAGCTGACCATGGTGACCATCGACGCGCTCAGCAGTGAGTGGCTGCCGGCCCCGCTATCCCCCACCAGCGTTGAAAACCTCACGGGCCGGTGGCGGTGGAATCCGTCGACGCAGACCATCAAGGGCCAGTTCACCTCCACCGCGAACCAGGCCTATGTTGTGCGCAGTGAGATGCCCGTGCTCTCCCCGACAACTCTGGCCGCAGCGTCTGGCAATGCCGCTGGCGTCGACCCGGTGTTTACCGCGTTGCCCGCCGATGTTCCGGCGCTGGTGAAGGACACCGCACAGGAGATTGCTGGGGCCGCGCCGAACGCTTTTGCCAAGGCCATAGCGATCCAGGATTACCTGCGTTCCTCTGAATTTAACTACAACCTGAATACTCCCGCCGCTGAAGGGTACGACGGTTCCGGGATGGCAGTGCTGGAATCGTTCCTGACGGAAAAGAGCGGCTATTGCGTGCATTTTTCCGCCGCCATGGCCGTGATGGCCAGGGAAGTTGGCTTGGCGTCACGCATTGTGGTGGGGTATGCCCCGGGGACCCGGACCACCGAGATCGGCGAGCTGGACGGCCAGCCGCTGCGCGGATATCAGGCCAGCGGCAAGGACGCCCATGCCTGGCCGGAGATCTATTTTGAGGGTCTTGGCTGGGTACCGTTCGAGCCGACGCCGTCGCGCGGTTTCATTCCCGACTATGCGCAGGAGGAAACTTCGGCCAATCCCACCGCGGGCCCCATCGACGCTCCCATCGATGGGGCCACGGCCTCCGCGGCGCCGACGGCCACGGCCACCACTGCTGCGGCCGCTGCGGGTGGTTCCGCCGCCGCAACAGTTTCCGGTTCTTGGCTCCGAACAACGGGAGTCATTGCGCTAGTCCTACTGGTGCTGACCAGTCCGGCCCTTGCCCGCATTTATGTCCGACGTCGACGCCTGGCTCGGGTGCGCAGCGGCGGCCCTGCCGGCGTTGGCGCGAAGGACGGAGCCACCGGCCGGGTGCCTGAGGTCCTTGCCTGGCGCGAGCTGCTGGCTTCCGCGGCCGACCACGGCTGCAACATCGACCCCGCGCTGACCCCTGCCCTACAGGCTGAACGCATCGCGGAACTTCTGGGGCCGTCAGCTCAGCCCGGGCTGGCGCTGGTGCTCCACGCCTATGAACAACTGGCCTTCGGACCGCCCGCGGCGTCCTCGACCGGGCGTGACGATCTCGCCGACGCCGTGGAGGCCGTGGCCGCCCGTCTGCATTCCCGTGCGACGCCAGGGACACGACTCCGGGCGACCCTAGTCCCGGCGTCGCTCCTCACCCGTTACTGACCCTCGCCACAACAAACGCTCCATCACATAACGGCCTTAAAACTCCAACGCTCCATCACTTAACGGCGTTTAAACCGTTTCGCTCCCTCACTCGTATGCACAGAGTGAGGGAGCGAAACGGTTTAAAGCCCCGGAGGTGATGCGGCGTTGCCGAAAAACCGCCGTTTAGTGATGCCGCGTCTAGAAGGAGGTTAGGCGTTGTTGTGGTTCGGCATACCTACGTACTGGGTGTACTGGTATTCCGCGATTCCTTCGATGCTGCCTTCGCGGCCAAGACCGGACTGCTTGACGCCGCCGAAGGGAGCCGCTGCGTTGGAGATGACTCCCGCGTTGAGGCCCATCATGCCGGTTTCAATGCGGTTGGCCATGCGCATGCCGCGGTTGTGGTCCTTGGTGAAGACGTAAGCGACCAAGCCGTACTCGGTGTCGTTGGCCAGGGCTACGGCTTCGTCCTCGTTCTTGAACGTGACGATGGGGGCCACCGGGCCGAAGATTTCCTCGGTCAGGATGCGGGCGCCGGGCTCCACACCTGTCAGAACCGTGGGCTGGTAGAAGTAGCCGGGCCCGTCAACGGGGCCGCCGCCGGCAATCGCGGTGGCGCCGTCGGCCAGTGCATCGGTGACCAGCGAGTGGACCTTGTCGCGGCTCTTGGCATCGATCAACGGGCCCACAGTGGTTTCCGGTGACGTGCCGCGGCCCGTCGTCAATCCACCCATCTTGGCGGCGAACTTGGTGGCGAATTCCTCGGCCACCGATTCGTGCACCAGGAAGCGGTTGGCTGCCGTGCAGGCCTCGCCCATGTTGCGCAGCTTCGCGGCCATGGCACCCTCAACAGCAGCATCCAGATCCGCGTCTTCGAAGACGAGGAACGGTGCGTTGCCGCCCAGCTCCATCGAGGTTCGCAGCACATTGGTGGACGCGTCGGCCAGGAGGCGCTTGCCCACGGGAGTTGAACCAGTGAACGAGAGTTTGCGCAACCGGCTGTCCTTGATCAGCGGTCCGGTCACTCCCCCGGCGTCGGTGGTTGAAACAACGTTAAGGACTCCGGCGGGCAGACCAGCTTCGATCAGGATCTGGGCGAACAGGTGGCTCGTCAGCGGGGTCAAGTTTGCAGGCTTAAGCACCATGGTGCAACCGGCCGCAATCGCAGGGGCGATCTTGCGGGTGGCCATGGCGAGCGGGAAGTTCCACGGCGTAATCAGCAGGCACGGACCAACCGGCTTCTTCTGGACCAGGATCTGCTGGGTGCCCTCGGGGTTGGAAGAGAAGCGACCAAAGGAGCGCGACGTTTCTTCGGAGAACCAGCGCAAGAATTCGGCACCGTACTTGACCTCGCCCATGGCCTCGGCCAGCGGCTTGCCCATTTCGAGGGTCATGAGGAGTGCGAAGTCGTCGGCGCGGGCCATGACCATGTCAAAGGCGCGGCGCAGAATCTCGGCACGCACGCGCGGAGCCGTTGCGACCCATTCCTCCTGGACGGCCACGGCGGCATCGAGGGCCGCGGCACCATCTTCAGCACCGGCGTCGGCCACTTCAAGAAGAACCTCCCCGGTGGAAGGGTCCTCGACCTTGAAGGTCTTGCCCGAGGCGGCGCTGCGCCACTCACCATTGATGAGCAGCCCGGTGGGAACACTCGCCAGCAGCGCACTTTCGCGCTCGGAAAGTTCGGTAGCAGCTGTCACGGTCATGATGACTCCTTCGTCTTGCGCCGCAGTCCCGACATAGCGATGCTGTCTGGACAAGGGGTTTGCGGCGGCGTGTTGTTCATTACGTTACGTTCACGGTAGTTCTCGGCGAACGGGAGTGTCTACGCATGTCCGCACTGCAAGAGGCGGTTTCGCTGTGCATTTGTACAACAAGAAGCGGACGACGGCGGGCCGCGCACCTTGAGCGCGACGCCCACCACCGCGGGTGGCCCTCGAACCGTCACATAATGCCGCTTAGAACGTTCTAAGCGGCATTATGTGACGGCTCGAGCCAGAGAAACCCTTATGCGCGCGCAGCCAGAACGGCGCTGTACAGTTCGCGCTTGCTGGCATGGACATCGTGCGCGACGACGGCCACGGCTTCCTTCATGCGCATGCCCTGGCCCATGAGCTCGTTGACGGAGGCCACGTGATCCTCGAGAGTGCCGGGATCGGAGTCCGGGGCGCCGCCAACAACAATAGCGATCTCGCCGCGGATCTGCGTGGTTTCGGCCCACTCCAAGAGACCCGACAGTGGCTTGCGCACCACCTCTTCATACGTCTTGGTCAGCTCCCGGCACACGGCCGCCTCACGTGAAGGACCGAAAGCGGTGTGCAGGGCGCGCAACATGGCCTCGAGCCGGTGCGGGGCCTCAAAGAACACCATGGTGCGCTTTTCAACGGACAGATCGTGTAACCGCGAAGCCCGCTCGCCCGATTTACGGGGCAGGAAACCCTCAAAGCAGAACCTGTCGGTGGGCAGACCGGACAACGCCAAAGCCGTCAGCACGGCCGAGGGCCCAGGGGCCGCGGTCACCTTCACTCCGGCTTCAACGGCTGCGGCCACCAAGCGGAAGCCGGGGTCGGAGACCGAGGGCATACCGGCGTCGGTCACCATCAGGAGGGTCTTGCCGGTCTGGACCTGGGTGAGCAGCTCCGCAGTCTTCACGGCCTCATTGTGCTCGTGGTAGCTGATGATCTGGCCGCCAACCTTCACACCAAGACTGGTCACCAGGCGGTGCAAGCGGCGGGTGTCCTCAGCGGCCACGATGTCCGCGGCACCGAGCCAGGCAATGAGGCGCGACGAGGCATCGCCCATGTTTCCAATCGGCGTAGCCGCTAGAACTATGTAGCCCTCCCCCGGCTTGCTGGTGGGTGCCAGGCTTGAATCCATGGGTCCTTCGGCCACGTCAAGACCGTCTTCCGATCCGTCTGCTGCGTTGTCGTTTTCTTGGCCAAAGTCATCTTCCATGACTCCAGCGTAGTAGCCACAGCAACAGAGTCCCATTTAGGTAGCATGGACACCGTGCAACCCCCCGTTATGGATACCTCTCCAACAGCCCCAGACCGAGACGTTTCCGCCGAGCCCAGTCATGGCGCCCACGTGTCCCGAGCCAGCACCGAACCCACCCACCGTTGGGTCAAGGACCCGGCCAAGGCGTTCACCAAAAGCGCTCTCCGAGACAGATTGCTGGGCACCCAATTCACGCCGCCCGGTCTGCGACTGTGGTTTTGGCTCGCCCCGGCACTGACGGCGGCCATCGGTGGTTTGCTCCGCTTCGTACGGCTCGGCCAGCCCAACTCGCTGGTCTTCGACGAGACCTATTACGTCAAAGACGCCTACAGCTACCTACAGAGCGGCTACGAACGCAATTGGGCAGAGAAGGCCAACGACCTCTTCAACCAGGGCATTTTCACCAGCCTTGAAAGTACCGCCGAATATGTGGTCCACCCGCCCGTGGGTAAGTGGATGATCGCGTTCGGCATGTGGCTCTTCGGCTCCGACAGCACCTTCGGCTGGCGCTTCACGGCCGCACTCGTGGGCACGCTCTCCATCTTCATCCTGGCCCTGATCGCGCAAAAGATGTTCCGCTCCACCCTTTTGGGAGCCATGGCCGGCCTGCTCTTCGCCGTAGATGGCCACGCGATTGTCCAGTCAAGGACCTCGCTGCTGGACATCTTCGTGATGTTCTTCGCCCTGCTGAGCTTTGGCGCCATCCTCATGGATCGTGATGACGGACGACGCCGGCTCGCGGCTAAGCTGTCCAAGCTCGCCAATGCCGCCGGTGCCCAAGGCACAAAAGGCGCCGGAAGCATCCCGGCGAAGGCGCTCCTCTACGGCCCTTGGCTGGGGATCCGTTGGTGGCGCCTCGCCGCCGGCGTCACCCTCGGCTTGTGCATCGGCACCAAGTGGTCAGGCCTGTTCTTCCTTGCCGCCTTTGGCCTGATGAGCGTCATCTGGGACATGAACGCCCGGCGGATCGCCGGCATCAAGTTCTGGGTGGCCGGCGCCATCTGGAAAGACGGGATCGTGGCGTTCGTCAGCATGGTTCCGGTTGCTGCCGTCACCTACCTGGCCACGTGGACCGGCTGGTTCCTGTCCAAGGACGCCTACGACCGCCATTGGGCCGCCTCCAACCCCGCCGGCCCGTGGGGCTGGGTCCCGGACTCGCTGCGTTCACTCTGGCATTACCACTCCACGGCGTACTCCTTCCACACCGGGCTCGGCTCCGACCACCCCTACAAGGCCAACGCGTGGTCATGGTTTGTCATGGGCCGCCCCACATCGTTCTTCGTCAAGAATTTCGAGAACGGCGACGGCGGTTGCACCGTGGACAAGTGCACCGCAGCAGTCACGAGCCTTGGCAACCCGCTGATTTGGTGGGGCGGCTCGCTGGCCCTCCTGTTCCTCATCGGCGTGTGGATCGCCAAGCGCGATTGGCGCGCCGGAGCCATCCTGCTCGCCTTCGCGGCGGGCTTCCTGCCATGGCTCTTTTACCCGCTACGCACCATCTTTTTCTTCTACGCCATCGCCTACGAACCGTTCATGATCCTGGCCCTCGTCATGGTCCTCGGCATGGTCATGGGCAAGATCGGCGATCCCCCATGGCGCCGGCAGCAAGGCGCCGCCGTAGTCGCCATCTTCCTGGTCCTGGTCGTGGCGCTCAGCGCATTCTTCTACCCAATTTGGGCCGCGGAGATGATCACCGAGACCTACTGGCGCCAGCATATGTGGCTCCCCAGCTGGATCTAACCACCCCTTTAATGACGTACGACGGCGGCCAACCCGGCCGCCGTCGTACTACTTTAAAGGCTTTTAGGCCGACCTGCGGCCTGGGCGCTGCGCGGCCAAGTTGGCCTGGCGGCGGTCCTTGGTGGGCCAGGTGAAGGCTAGGGTCAGGGACGCAACCACTAGAACGAAGGCGCCGATGAAGATGCCGGAATCCGTCCAGAACTGGCTGGGGAAGAGGCGGATCAGGGTGTCGTCGGTGTAGAACGTCCAGGTGCCGTCGGTGAAGAAGATCTCGTGGAAGTCGGTGAAGAAGCGCTCCCAACCGGTAGCCGCGAAGACGCCGATGGCAATGATGAGTGCCAGCGTGGCGATGGATCCGGCGAACAGGGCCCGGCGAATCCCGCCAAAGCTGCGGCGGGCCAGGTACATCATGCCGATGATCATGACGACCGCCAACGCAAGACCTGCCATGAACGCCATGACAATCACGGTTTTGACGTCGGCCATGTGGTTCACTTCGCCGGCAAGGAATAGGGGGTCGCCGAACTTATCCACCAGGTCACCCAAATAGCGGGATTGAGCCAGGTTCAAAAGGTAGTCCACCGTGTAGGAGCCGTACGTCATGCGGTCATCGGTGGTGAACCCGAAGGAATCAACAGGGAATCCGGGGCGGTGATATTCAACCCAGAGAAAAACAGACGATGTGACCAACCGGATGGCAAGCACCAACAGCACGATCGGGTAGAGCACGGCAATGAGCACCTGGAAGACACGGGTCAGCACGGGCTTGGTGTTGGCGGCCCTTTCCATGGCGGCCTGGCGTTTGGCAACATCCTCGGCCGGAGGGCGCATGGTGATCATGCTGGTGTGCGTGTCCTCGCTTGGACCGGTCTTTGTGTCTCTGACGCTCTTGGACAGGGCAGCGGCAATCTCATCGTCGCTGGGCAGGGCAGGCATCCGGGCAGCAGCTCGCATTGGCTCGGGGTCGAGATGATCCTCAAGCTTGATTTTCGCGGCGGGGTCAGATGTGGCAGCGCCTGACAAACGGCGGGCCGCCTTCTGCGCCTGAATGACGGGCACTGACACGGGGATGTCCCTGGTAGGGGCCTCCTGCGCAGCGTCCTTGGCTGAGTCTTGGGGCTTTGAATTCTCGCTCACAAGTCGAAACGATACCGGCACCCCACCACGGCAGGGGTCTGCCACCCCGCGTCGCTACCAAACTGACACCAGATCCACAGTTATGTCCCGAATTGGGAACGATTCGAAGGCTCCGGTGTCACAGGTGCAGTCTCGATCGGCGCGGCCACGGGGCGTTTAGCGCCATGCCCTCCGTTAGGCGGTTCGTGGCGAATGCCCCGGACAACCCAGGGTACGAAGTATTCTCTCGCCCAGACGATGTCCTCGGCCCGGGCCTGCCGCCACCTTTTCTCGGGCAGCGACTTCGGCGAGCGCGGCTCCAGATTGTGCGGCACGTTTAGGGTCTTCAGCACCATGGCGGCGACGGCGTGGTGGCCCAAGGATGACGGGTGGAGCCGGTCCGCGCTCCACATCTGGGAATCGTGCAGTTCCGCCATGGACCACAGGTCTGCGATCAGGGCGCCGTGGTGCTCTGCAATCCCCCGCAGGTTTTCGTTGTAGATGGCGATCTTGGCCCGGAATTGTCCAAGGACGGTGGCTCGACCCGAATCCGGGCCGACGAAGATCAACACATTCACGCCGCGTGAACGGAGGATTTCGACGGCGTTTTCCACCTCCGCCGCCAGCCTGTCCGGATCGGCTCCGGGATGAAAGAGATCGTTCCCACCAGCCTGCATCGACAAGAGATCGGGTTTCAGGGCCAGGGCATGACCTAGCTGGGTCTCAAAGACTTCGTGCAAGAGCTGCCCGCGGACAGCTAGGTTGGCATAGGCAAAATCAGGGACGCCGCGGCTGAGTTCCTCAGCCACCCTATCCGCCCATCCCCTATGTCCGCCTGGGCTGAGCGGTTCAGGATCATCCAGGCCCTCTGTGAAGGAATCGCCCATGGCCACAAAGCGCAGCCAAGGATGCGGCGGCAGCATGTGTGGCTGCCCGCTCCCCCCACCACCTTCAGTTTGGAATCCCATGTCCCATAGTGCGCCTTTTTTTCGCAGGGCGGCAGTGCGGGTTTTGCCGCAACGCTGAACGCCGGCAATGGATGCTCTATGGGACACGGCTGTTTCGAAGGCTGACCGACGAAAAGGCTGGGAGGGGACCACCCATAGTGATCTCCTCCCAGATGTGTCTGGACGATTCCCCGTGTCTCCGTAACCCCTCTTCCTTGCCATGTGCCCAGCATCGCCCAGCAAACTCCTTCGGAGAATTACTGGGTCATGTGAGTAGGGGCAGGCAATTAGGGGGCCTACCGCGGTGAGCCGAGAGCGTCGTGACTAGTTCGCCAGTTCTGCGCAAATGTCTCGCTCTCTGCCCGATACACTCAGGACCTTGAAGATTCCGTTGGCGTCAATCGTGAGTACCACGCGGCCGATGTGATGCTTCGTGGAGGGGCCAGCAGGAATGTCTGCCGGGAACAGGGAGAGACCGTTATGGCCGATCAATTCGAGGGTGACAGTCCCGTCTGCGTTCACGGTGGTATGCGCGACGGAACCGGCAGTTTTGATTGTCACAGACTTCCCGGTTATCTCATTTGTGTAAGTGAGGTTGACTCCCTTACCGGCAAAGAAGAAGCGTGACGTGTTTCCGTCGCTGTCCTGCCATTCCTTGGTGTGGATGATTCCGTTGGTGCCCACGACACCAAGAGGGAATGTGCAGCTCTCTCCGGCAGGGCTGCTGAACCCAAAATCGTAGTCTTTGTCATGGATAACGCCTGAGTTATCGCTGGCGGCGTTCGCAGGCTGAATTGCGGCCAGCATCAGCGCTGCCAGCAGGGCTCCCGGTCCGAGTCGGCGCCTAGTTCTAGCATTCATGGTTCCTCCATTTAGTGAAAAGAGTGCGGCTCTTTCAATGGCGCACCACCATCGTCAGGCGGAGGAGACCGTGCGCTTTTACATTTCGGGACTGTGCCCTGTTAGCGGCTCAAAGCGCCGTTCAGCTCCGGGGCCAAAATCACCGGGTCAGGATCGCCACGCTATAACATCGGGGGCGCCTTGGCACGAGTGGTGACTACCCGTCTTGGACTGGTCTTGGACCGAGTGCAGACGACTTTGGACCTTCCGTGCGGTCAACTTCGGAAAATGACATCTAACGGAACCACGGCGGCAGTATGCGTGGTTGGCCGCTGCCTCCGCCACTTTCAGTTTGGAATCCTATGACCCCATAGTGCGCCTTTTTGTAGCAGGGCGGCCGTGTGGGTTCTATGGCGGGCCCGGCCGCGTCCCTTACCGATCTACGGAACGACTAGGTCACTACCGGCGAACTTCAATCTCGGGGTGATTCTCCGTAACCCAATCGGCCATACGCTGGCCTCTTTTTGCGATGAAGTCGAGCGTGGCCTCCCGGTATGTCACGTACGCCTCGGTTGTGGCCGGTGGTCCGGAAGGCTCGAAGATGTCGCACGGTAGGAAGAGCTGAACACGGTCATAGTCTGGCGTCACGAGGTCTTGAAAGTGGAAGAAGTCCACGAACCCCTTGAAGTCTTGAAAGAGCGCAAAGAAGTCCGAGTATGCGTTGAGAACACTGGCGAGGGGGCTTTCTGGCACTCCTGCGTAGTGACGCCGGATGCATTCAAGGGTGAGGTCCATCCGGTCAGCGACCTTTAGGCGAAGGCCTCGTGCCTGGTTTATGGTAGGCCGATCTTTCGATCTGAGGGGCCAAATCATGGCACTGCCGATGGTGTACGGCGGGTCAAGGTAGCGGGCCCGCTGCACGTCCTCCAGACCGGCGATGGCCTCGACCAATGACGCTGGCCTTGACCATGTGGTGTAGGAGCTGGTGATGGCGTCACTGCCATAGCAATGCCTCGCATCGCGGGCGTCGGTGAAGATGAGGTACTCGTTCTTCCGAGCTGACGAAATGCTCGGGGCAAAAGGGTCCCCGGAGGGCAACGCCTTGCTCCACAGCAGCTCATGATCCAACCGCAGCCTCGGACTGTCCCTGTCCGGGTCGGGATTGTTCGTCCGCGGATTGTCGGTTTTATAGTCGAAAAAAATATCAAAGACTCTCATGCTCGAAGCGTAATGGGCATGTCAAGCTCCAGAGGGTTTGTTCGTCGTTGTTACTCGGGCCCAGTGACATGGGCACGGAGCAATCGCTACCCATGCCGGCCAACAACGTTGACAACGGACTACGTCAGTCAAATACTCAAGACAAGATGTGGTTAGCATCCGTAACCGGTTAGGACCGGGTTGATGGAACATACACATGGCAAGGGAAATTCTGGCAGGGTGAAAACGATCAAGGTCGGCGGCCTGGCCGGACGTACTTCCGGCGTCTTCGATGGACGTCCACCTTTGGCGCTCCTGCACGGTCTGTCGTTCAACAGGGCAATGTGGAACCCCACACTGGATCTGTTATTTGAGCTTGATCCCGCACGCCAAGTCCTCGCGCTGGACCTGCCGGGCCATGGAGATTCGGATTCGGCTCCCCGCTACGACATCGAGTCCGTCGCCGAAATGGTTCATGATGCCGTGCATGAGGCCGGTTTGGTAGAACCAGTCATGGTGGGGCATTCATTGGCTGCCATTGTTGCCACCGTTTACGCCTCGGCATATCCAGTTCAAGGCGTCGTCAATGTGGATCAAACCCTGCAGACCGAGGGGTTTGCCAAGCTACTTCATTCGCTCGCCGATCAGCTTATGGGCCCTGATTTCATGAATGTCTGGCAGGGTTTCAATGCCAGTTTTCATCTGGAACTTCTGCCCCCGCAGGCTCAGCAACTCCTGCGCGACACCAGCCACCCCACCCAGGAACTCGTCACGGGCTATTGGCGCGAGGTCATGGAACAGACCCCGGAATTCATGCGGTACAAGTTTGAGAATGTGCTCGAGAACCTTCGGGACAATGCGGTACCGTATCTTGTCATTGCCGGCAGCGAACCCGAGGTTGCTTACCTACAGTGGCTGACTGAGCGGATCCCGCAGGCAACCATCGAGGTATTTCCTGCAAGCGGGCACTTCCCGCACCTTGCCGACCCACACCGCTTCGCAACAGTGTTGGCGGCGACCGCCCCGCCAAATCAGAAAAATCAGCCCTGACCGAAAACCGCACCCCAGCGGCAGCCTCAGGCGGAGCGAACGGAGGCTCCGGCGTCGTCCGCGGTGAGATCGCCCGTCTCCCCTGCACGCACAGCCCGGCCACCCAGGATCAAGGTGTACGCCCAGTAACCAGCCAGGACTAGGGCGCCGATAGTGATTTTGGCCCACACCGGGAGCGGACTGGGCGTGACGAAACCTTCCACAAGTCCGGAAACGAAGAGGACAAGTACCAGACCGGCGGCGACGGTGATGAGGGATCGGCCTTCACGGGCCAGCGAGTCGAGGCGGGTCTGCGCACCTGGACTCACCCATGACCAGAAGATGCGCAGCCCCGCGGCGGCGGCGATGAAGATGGCCGTCAACTCCATGAGACCGTGCGGGAGGATGTAGCTGAAGAAGACGTCGCCGCGCTCGAAGGCGAACATGACACCGGCGGTCATGCCCACGTTCTGTGCGTTCATGAGGATTGAGTACGGGATGAAGACGCCCGTCACACCGAACGCCACGCATTGCGCGGCGATCCACGCATTGTTAGTCCATACGGCGCCGGCAAAGGACGCGGCCGGGTTTTCCGAGTAGTAGTTAACGAAGTCGTGGTCAACGAGTTTCTGTAGTTGAGCGTCGCTTCCCATGGCCGCCATCACAGCGGGATTCCCGGCGGTCCACACGGCAAACAGCGTTCCGATCACGACAAAGACGGCGCCAATGATGACAGTCAGCCATCGCAGACGATAGAAGGCAGCCGGGAGCGAGATGGCAAAGAATCGTGCCGTATCAACGAAGAAATTGGACTTGGCGCCAGTGAAACGGGTCCGCGCATTGGCCAGAGTTGCCGACAGAGAGGTGGAAACAGAGCTTTCCGCCGCAACCGAACGGATCAACGAGAGCTGCGCCGAGACGCTTTGGTAGAGCTCCAGAAGCTCATCGGCTTCGTCCCCCGTCAGGCGGCGCTTGCGGGCAAGGGCATCGAGGCGCGCCCATTGAGGGCCGTGCACTGTTGTAAAGGCATCCATGTCCATCTGCCCCAGCATATCGGTGGTGGCGCGTGGATAGACTGATTGCATGTCCGCAATCATCACCGGCGAAGCCGTTGTCCTTGAGCTTCGCCCCGCATCCTTTGCCGCGCGCTCCTTGGCCACGGCGATCGATGTAGTGGCCACCATCATTGTGGGCATCGGCTTGATACTGCTCTTTTCGGCCCTTCCCCTAGTGATCGACGGTGCGGCCACGAGGGCCATCATGCTTGTCATGGTGGTGACGCTGCTGGTGATCGTGCCCATTACGGTAGAGACGCTCACCCGCGGGAAATCACTGGGAAAGTTGGCCATGGGACTGAGGATTGTGAGGGACGACGGCGGTTCCATCCGTTTTCGTCAGGCCATGATCCGAGCGCTGTTGGCGGTTTTGGAGATTTACATGACGTTCGGTTCCGTTGCGTGCCTGGTGTCCTTGTTCAATGAAAAATCAAAGAGGCTCGGCGACATGCTCGCCGGCACGTACGCAATCCGCGACCGCGTGGCCAAGGTGGTTCCGCTTCAGGTCTCGGTCCATCCGCAGCTGGCGCAGTGGGCTGCTCTTGCCGATATTGGCCGCCTGCCCGACACACTGGCGCGGCGCATCTCCATGTACTTACGCCAAGGACAATCCATGGCGCCGGCTTCGCGCATGTCTTTGGGTGTTGAGCTGGCCAACGAGGCCAGCGCATTCGTCGCCCCACTGCCAGCGCCAGGCACTCCCCCGGATGTTTTCCTGGCTGCGCTGATCTCCGAGCGTCGCGAACGTGAGTACTCACGTATGACCGCCGCGGCCCAGCGTGCTGACGAAATACGCGGGCAGATCCAGCGGCATGGCGTGAAAACTAAGTAGTCGAAACGAGTACTCAGTTTTCCAAATACCCTGCAGTCGAGTGGTCATTACTCTGGAACCTTGATGCGTGGCGGCGTTTAGTAGACAAAACCGGGGCTGCGTCATGCCACCCGGGGCAGCCCGTAAGGAGCTGCTTGGTCTCAGGCGGGAATCCGCCATCCGAAAGGCAATGACATGCTCTTGGTCTATGTTATTTCAACTGCACTGCCAGTCGCCTGGTGGGTCCGTCTTCGACTCGCAGAAAGTGACGACAACGAACGGGGCGCCACCGCCACGGAATACGCTGTCTTGATTGGGCTCATTGCTGTTGCCATTGTTGGCGGAGTCTCCGCGTTTGGCACTGGATTGGGCGGTTACTTTACAACCACGGCGACGACTGTTGGGACTTTACTCAACCCGTAATTCTTGACGCCTACTCACGTTGGTCCTGGCTCAATGCCCGCGGCGGCCCCCTTTGGGGCCGCCGTTTCTGCGTGCCCACAACAACATTAGAATGCCTGAATTGCGCACGATTCCGAGTCCAGTCTTTGTTCCATATTTGAAAACTAGGTACAGCGCGTACTGCAATTCAAGTAATTCAAGTACTCGAATTCAAGTAATGCAAGTACTGCAAGTACTGCAAGTACTGCAAGTACTGCAAGTACTGCTGTCTCCCCAATTACAGGGTCAGTCGCGACCAGCACTCCATGAAGACTCATGGGAAAGCGCTTACAGTCAATGTTTACAAGCAACTCGACCCCAGATTTTCTGCTTCAGAAATTAGGGTGTTGACCACTCTAGAGGCACAGGGCCCCAGTGGGGTTTAGTTGTTCTCAGCCGGGGGAAAAGATTTCACCGGGTTTCATCCGAAGTTCTAAAGCTGGTCTCGCAAGGTCTCTCGCACGGTCTCTCAATGGTCTCCCATTTAGGATTCTCGCTTGGTCTCTTTGACCCGCCTCCGTTCTTCGGCAAATTGATTTCCTTTTATGAAAGTAGGAACTTGAAATGTTGAAGCTCTACGTAACCATGCAGTCCATGTTCATCGCCACCGCCGACCGTTTCCGTGACGGAGAGCGCGGAGCCACCGCAACTGAGTATGCCTTGCTGGTGGCATTCATCGCCCTCGCAATCGCCGGCACAGTCACCGCCTTCGGCGGACAGCTCAGCGATTTCTTCGACACCCTTGGTACCGAAGTCGGCATCGTCGCTGCCTGATATTCAATCTGCGCAACACGTTTGCGGGCGCACCGTTCATGGTTCGCCCGCAAACCGCAGCACTTACTCTGCATTGAAATATGGATGCAGTTCATTCAAACATTTTCTTCAGCTTTAGGTCTCAACGACGTTAACAAGCTGGGACCCTGACTACTTCGAGGGGCAGGATCATGGGGGATCGTAGATCAGAAAAAGGCGCGGCAGCCGTCGAATTTGCATTGGTAGTTCCGCTGCTGATCAGTCTGGTATTTGGGATCGTCCTGATGGGTGCCGCCTACAACGCGCAAATCACACTCACCCAGATCGCACGCGCCGCGGCCCGAAGCATGGTCATCGACGGTGACCAGGGCAAGGCCCGGTTAGACGCCATGGTCAACGTGGTGGGCCTGACGGACTTTGGTACCGCAGGAGCCATCAACTTCTCGTCATCCAACTGCCCGGCCGACGGCGTCATGACCGTGACAGCCACCTACCCGGTGCCTGTGCCGTTCAGCCCAGCGGGCTCCACCATTCTAGGCAGCACCCCCATTACACTGACGGGGAAAGCGAGCATGCTATGCGGTGGTTAGTAGCCCTCCAGGCGAAGAGTGCCCGCAGCAAGGATGGGGAACGAGGCGCCATTGCGGTGCTGGCTGCTGTTCTCATGGTCGCGATGGTCCTCGTGGTCGCTCTTGTGGTCAACGTGGGAATCGCCTACGCAGAAAAGGCGCAACTTCAAAATGGAGCAGACGCCGCCGCCCTGGCAGTTGCCGGCGAATGTGCAAAGCGCGTTGGCACGGTAGACGCCTGCATTCCGGGGCCTGTAGGAGGCGAACTGAAAGCCATTGCGGACAGCTTGGTGAATAGCAACTCGAACGACGGCAGCAGCTCTGTGCTCCTCGAAATAGGCACTGAGGAAGTTACCGCTACAACGTCAACTGTCAGCGGCGACGGACCCAAGATCATCTTGCCCATCTCCGGCGTGGACGCCACGGTCCGCGCAGTGGCTGCCGCCAAATGGGGCGGAATCAAGTCCGGCACTCCGATCATTCCAATCACCTTCGGCGCGTGCGAGCTCGACTCAGTCAAATACCCCCTCGACGGGGTGGACAGAGCGATATTGACTCACAGCAGCTCGAAATGCAGCTCGACCGGTCAGCCGCATTCCTTGCCGGGTGGATTTGGATGGCTGGAAAATGATAACTGCAAAACGATCATTACTGTTGGCCAATGGGCAAAGTCTGACAATGGAAACAACATCGAATGTGAGGATCTATTTACTGCTTCCTTAATTGGCAAGACAGTACTTCTCCCCATCTTTGACGAAACCAGAGACAAAGATAAGGAATTTCATATTTCCGGTTGGGGAGTATTTATCCTCAAAGGGTTTTTCTTAAAGGGAGGCTCTGCCGTAGGCGAATGGGCCAGCGACGGACCCGGCAAAAGTGACAGAGGCCTCTACGGTCATTTCATCGAGCAAATCAGCTTTTCAGAAGGTTTCACTTGGGGGGAACCTGGTATTTACGGCGTAAACCAAGTGAAGCTCACTAAGTAAGATAAACGAGGGGAAATATCGTGAAAACACGCCTTCTGGGGGGCATCGCAGCAATAGTATTAGCCATTCTTGGCACTGTGATGCTGGTCAATTACGTAAGCGGTGCGGATGCTCGCGCAGCTGAAGGAACCGAAACCACCAGTGTTGTGGTGGTTCAAAAAGAAATCGCCGCCGGCACCACAGTCTCAAGTTTCGGCGATGCAGTATTAGTGAAATCCATTCCGAAAAATTTGGTGGCGGATGGTGCCTTGACGGATCTCGAGTCGGTCCAGGACAAAGTTACCGCCATGAAGCTGCTCCCGGGCGATCAAGTCTCGAATCTCCGGCTCTCCGATGCCGCAGCCTATATGGGCAGCAATCCCATCAAGGTTCCCGACACTATGCAGCAGCTCAGCTTCTCGGTTACCGCCGATCGCGTGGTGGGTGGACAACTCAAGCCGGGGGACAACGCGGCATTATTCCTTTCCTATAACTCGGGCATCGAACCAGGAACGAGTGAAATTCCCGCTTCGAAACTAACCTTGCGCAAGGCGTTGGTGGTATCTATGCAAGCCGCAGTCCAGGGAGCTTCCGATACCCCGGCTGCGGGCAGCACACCGGCACCCTCAACGGCACCAGAAACAGTTGGACCGGCCAGTTGGGTCGTGACTGTGGCTCTAGCCCCAGCAGATGCCATCAAGTTGGTTCATGCCGCAGAATTCGGGCATATCTGGGTAGCCAAGGACGTCTCAGGAGCCGCTGGAGATTCGCCGGCACCGCTCTTCAAGGGGGATGTATTCAAATGAGCCGCTTCAACGTCATCACAACAGTTCCAGAGTTTGAGCGACGGGTGCGGTCCGCGGCCAGCGGTACATTGACGGGAACAGTCCAATCAATTCCCAGTGTTCCCTTCCCCGTCGGCCCAGAGGAAATTTTGGACCGGCAAACCGGAGAGCCACTAGAAGTCATTGTGGTTGGTCCAGGTGTCCCGTTGGACAAAGCCATCAAATTGGCATCCGTGTTCGATCTCATGTACCCGGAAATCAGCGTCCTTCTGGTTCACGAGACTACCGAGGCCCTTGCCCTGCAGGCCATGCGCAGCGGCGTTCGTGATCTTCTCAGCCCAGATGCCGACATTGACACAATTCGAGTCATGCTGGAACGCGCCAGCCTGGCCTCGGCCAGCCGCCGCCGCGGGCTGACGCCGGCCCACGATCCGGAACGCCAGCAGGGCCGTGTCATCGCCGTCATGTCCCCCAAAGGTGGTGTGGGAAAAACGACGGTTTCGACAAACCTCGCTATCGGATTGGCCAAGCTGGCTCCAATGTCGGTTGTTCTCGTGGACTTCGATGTTCAATTCGGGGACGTAGCTTCGGGACTGCAGCTCAGCCCGGAACACACACTCTCGGACGCCGTCAACGGCGCTGCCGCCAACGACTCGATGGTACTCAAGGCTTACCTGACCGTCCACCCGTCCGGTATCTATGTGTTGGCGGCCCCTGTCAGCCCCACTGAATCGGAGCACATTTCCGGTGAACAGGTAGCCCGGGTGCTGGCACAGCTGGCCTCTGAATTTGTCTTTGTCGTGGTTGATTCTTCACCCGGTCTTGGCGAACACGTCATTGCGACATTGGAACAGGCCACCGACGCGGTATGGGTCTGCGGAATGGACATTCCGAGCATCAAGGGCCTTCGAGCCGCGTTGGGTGTCCTGCACGAGATTAACTTGGTGCCACCGGGGCGCCACGTGGTGCTGAACTTCGCTGACAGGTTCAGCGGCCTGAGGGTCCAGGACGTGGAAGACACCCTGGGTATCCCCGTTGACGTGGTCCTGCCCAGGTCACGGAACATTCCGCTTTCCACCAACAGAGGCGTTCCCCTGTTGCAGGACAACGTTCGCGACGCGGCCACTAAGGGTTTGCGCAAGCTCGTTTCCCGTTTTGATCCCAAGGCGTTGGCTCAGCCACAGAAGAAGGTACACAGGAGGGTGGTCATCTCATGAATCTCTCAGAACGACTTGCCGCCGTGCGCGGAGGAACTCCCGCTACGGTTCAGGAATTGCCGGAACCATCAGCCCAAGCGGCGGCCAATTACTCACATCCGGGCCTGTATCTCCCGCCCAACGTCAGTCATGAGAGCCAGCCGGAACAGGTACCCGCCAACCGACACCCTCTCACAGACGGTCTTGCCGGACTCAAAACCAGGGCCACGGAATCCCTGTTTCAACGGCTCGGCGCCCGTTTAAGTGATCCCACCATGGTTGAAGATGAGCTCAACAAGCTTGCGGCTTCGGAGCTTGCCGACATCATTGCGGAGGAACAAGCGGCACTCTCGGGCGACGAACGGCGCCGGCTCATCAAGGAAGTCTCTGACGATGTCCTGGGTTACGGGCCCTTGCAGCAGATGTTGGATGATCCAACCATCACCGAGATCATGGTGAACAGTACAGATGCCATCTACATTGAGCGTCTAGGACAGATCATCCAAACTACCCACCGCTTTGCCAACGAGGCACAGCTGCGCCGGGTAATCGACAAGATCGTGTCAAGGATTGGCCGAAGAATTGACGAGTCTTCACCACTCGTTGATGCCCGGTTGGAAGACGGTTCCCGCGTTAACGTGATCATTCCGCCACTTGCAGTCAATGGGCCCACCATGACCATCAGAAAGTTCAGCCACGTTCCACTGACAGTCCAAAACCTCATTGACTTTGGCACGTTGTCTACGGAAATGGCTGAACTACTTCATGCTTGTGTTTGGGCGCGAATGAACATCCTGGTTTCCGGAGGAACTGGCACGGGAAAGACCACGCTGTTGAATGTTCTTTCCTCCTTCATTCCACCCACCGATCGCATCATTACCATTGAGGATGCCGTTGAACTGCAACTACAACAGGAACATGTGATTCGTCTTGAGAGCCGGCCACCCAACATTGAGGGCAAAGGTGAAGTGGCCATTCGAGAACTCGTGAGGAACTCCTTGCGCATGAGGCCAGATCGTATTGTGGTTGGTGAGGTACGCGGCGGTGAAAGCCTGGACATGCTTCAGGCCATGAACACCGGCCATGACGGTTCATTGTCTACCGTTCATGCAAACTCGCCAAGAGACTGCATTGCCCGTCTTGAGACTCTGGTTATGATGGCTGGAATCGAGCTCCCGTTGCGGGCC
Source organism: Arthrobacter sp. TWP1-1 (assembly GCF_049897845.1). Taxonomy (NCBI): domain Bacteria; kingdom Bacillati; phylum Actinomycetota; class Actinomycetes; order Micrococcales; family Micrococcaceae; genus Arthrobacter; species Arthrobacter sp. TWP1-1. Next base: position 67,253 of record NZ_JAFCXC010000006.1, on the reverse strand, counting down.
ATCAGGGAACAGGTCTCATCGGCTGTGGACTTGATTGTTCAAATCACCAGATTGCGCGATGGTACCCGGCGAGTCACCCATGTAACAGAAGTTCAGGGCATGGAGGGTGACATAGTCACTCTCCAGGACGCGTTCCTCTTTGATTATTCAGCGGGCGTAGACGCAAACGGCAAGTACTTGGGCAAACCCGTAGCCACAGGAATCAGACCAAGATTCGTGGAACGGTTTGCCGATTTGGGCATCCAAATCTCACCCCATATCTTTGATGTCCCTGTTCAAGGGGTAAGACGATGAATCCGTCCCTGATTGCACTAGGCGTCCCGCTTTGCCTGGCCGCGCTCCTACTGCTCGTCTTTGTAGTTTTCAAACCGAAGCACGGCCGGGTATCCAAAGAGCGGTTGACCACCGGCCCACAAGGCTCAAAGCAGGGTCCGGCAGACAAGAAACTGGGACAGGTCACTGAGTCCACAGTTGATGCAATCAATGGCTTCCTTGACCGTCGCGGCGTCCGCTACACCACGGGCACGTCATTGGAACTCGCAGGAATCAAGACCCGCCCGGCTGATTTCATCATCTGGGTTGTGGCCGCAACTGTGGTGGCCTTCCTAGTGTTCTTCCTGCTGGACATTCCAGTCGTCGCCTTCTTCATGTTGCCCCTGATTCCGCTGCTCGCATGGGCCTTGGTTCGAATCAAAACTGACCGACGCAGGTCTGCCTTCAATGACCAGCTCGGAGACACCCTGCAACTCCTAACCGGCGGTTTACGGGCGGGGCACAGCATGATGCACGCAATCGACGCCGCCGCCGTGGATTCCGATGCTCCCATGTCCGAAGAGCTGGCGCGAGTGGTTAACGAAACCCGGCTGGGTAGGGATACTGGCGAGTCACTACTATCCACCGCAACTCGGATGCAGAGCGAAGATTTCAGTTGGGTGGCCCAGGCCATCGAAATCAATCGTGAGGCTGGCGGTGATCTGGCAGACGTTTTGGATCATGTGGGGGACACAATCCGGGACCGAGGCCAAATTAGGCGACAAGTGGAGGCGCTCAGCGCAGAAGGGCGCATGTCAGCACTGGTTCTTTTCTGCTTGCCCTTCGGCGTAGGACTCATCATGTTCTTCATGAATCCAACGTATTTTTCGGTGCTTTTCGAATCGCTCTTGGGGATCGCCCTCGCAATTGTCAGTGCAGTCCTACTGGGCGTCGGAGCTCTCTGGCTTCGGGCCGTCGTAAAGATCAAGTTCTAGGGGGAACCACCATGTCACCCATAGCTCTGGCTGCGATCCTATTGATCACGTTGCCCGTTGCATTACTACTATTCCAGGTGCTCGCTGCCGATACCGGGACGCGCAAGCTGGTCAGGCAAAACCTCCTGACCGGACCAGTGCCGGCGAAAGCCAAAAAAGCCAAAACACCGAATGAGAACCTCAATGAGATCGCCCGTAGATTGGCCCCGAAGTCCTACGTGGGCTGGCTCAATCAGCTTCTCAACAGGGCCGGACGGCCTGTCGAGATGCCCCTCCAGCGGCTCCTCGTTCTAAAGCCCCTACTGGCGTTGGGGGTATTCTTGGTCGGTTTTCTCTTCTTTTCTAAGGATCCGGGAAAGCTTGGCCTACTGATGCTCATCGGCGCCACAGTTTTGGCCTACTTCACACCCGATGTTTTGCTCGATTCGAAGGCAAAGACTCGCCAAGAAGCCATCACCTTGGAACTCCCCAACACCCTCGATCAGATGCTCATTGCGGTAGAGGCCGGTCTCGGGTTTGAAAGCGCCATGGCACGGGCCGCATCCACGGGCAAGGGGCCACTTGCATTGGAGCTCACGCGAACCATGCAGGACATCCAAATGGGCCGGAACCGGGCGGAATCCTATTGGGCTTTGGTGGAACGAACCCAGGTTAAGGATTTGAAGTCCTTTGTCAGGGCGGTTGTTCAAGCGGACAAGTACGGCATCGCCATAGGCAAGGTCCTCCGGACGCAGGCCAATGAGTTACGGACAAAGCGTCGTCAGCGCGCCGAAGAAAAGGCCATGAAGGTACCGGTCAAGATCCTGTTTCCCTTGATCTTTACCATCTTGCCCGTACTTTTCATTGTAATGCTCAGCCCAGCCATAGTTGGCATCGTGAACCTCTTCAGCAGTGGCGGACTCTAAGCCAACACCAGCGCACCGGCAAGCATAAAGGTCCAAACTGGATCTGTGTCTTGCCGGTGCCTTTGTGCGTCATCTCCAGTGCCTGCCCCATCTCAATTATGAGGTTCATGGTGGCCTCTGTCCGTACAAACGGTCAGATGTCTGCGACCTGATTTCTCCACGAAACAGTTGAACCGAGCTTCTTTCACTATCAGAATGGCTAGAGAAATGACTCAACTTGCGAATGATGGAACTGGCCTGACCGGCGATACCCGAGCCGAAGAATTCTCTGTAGATGATGCAGAGCCCTCCAATCACGTTCAGCTGTTCAGCAACTTCAGTGGTTCAGGGACGCTGTCGGCTGAATTGTACGTGGAATACGTCGACCGGCGATGGTCCGAAATGTGGTTTTACGTCCAACGGGCACACAAAATACTCTGCGCCACTGCGTCGACTGTGCCCGCTAACCACCTCGACCTGCGCGCCGACGCGATGACATTCTTCATACTCTGCAGCCACTTGTATGACTGGGTAAAGGCTGACCTCGCTGTTGAGGACCTAGTCAAAGATCTCAGAACGGAAATTGCGAAGTCTCCTGCACTAAGAATATGCCTCGAAGCCGCTAACACGTCTAAGCACGCTGGACGAGATGATGGCAAGCTTGACGTCCAAATTCGAAAGGTCAGTTTCCGTCCAAATGACCGTACACGAACAATGGAAACAAAAGTGGAATATATAGAAAATGGTGTGCCCCAGAGCTGGGACGTTTTGGATCTGGCCGATAAATGTCTTGCATGGTGGAAAAATTACCTAAAGGATAATGGTCTGGCCGAATAGCTTGAAATTCGGGTCTGCGCTTAACCCACCACCAGTACAACCAGCGCACCGGCAAGCATGAACGGTCCAAACGGGATCTGTGTCTTGCCGGTGCCGCGGCGCGAGACAATCAAGGCCAGCCCCCATACGGCTCCGAGCACGAAAGCCAGCACGGTCCCCCACAGCACGGCCTGCCAGCTGACGAAACCGAGATACAGCCCGAGCACGAAGGCCAGCTTCACATCCCCAAAACCCATGCTGGACGGGGAGATCAGCCTGAGCACAGCGTAAGCAACCCACAACACCACGGCGCCGAGGATCGTTCGCAAGGCGGTGGCGCCGTCGAGCATAACCAGGCTGGCCGAGAGCAACAGTACCCCGGCAATGGCCGCAGACGGGAACACAATCCTGTTCGGCAACAGCTGGTGCTTGATGTCAATCACGGCCAACCGGACTGCCATCACCAGGTAGTACAGGCCAGCAATCAGGACCAGCCAGAAAGCCACCGGAGTCTCGGTCCACAGGTCCCGCAGCGCAGTGATCATAGGCTGATGCTACTGCAGAGGGCAACACAAAAAGGGACTGTTACACCGCGAGTTCTAGCGTGAGGCGTACTGCTCGTACGGGATGTTCCAATCGCCGAATCCATCGGTAGGTGCGATGGTCTCGTTGGGCGTGTTGACGGTGTGGACGATGTCGCCCGCACCCATGTTGTTGAACACCCAGCTGGCACCTTCGGCCGAGAGACCAATGCAACCGTGGGACAGGTTCCGGACGCCCAAGTACGGCATGGCCGAGGTGGTTGCCTGATGGATGAAGATGCCGCTGTAGGAAAGCCGCGTGGCGTACTCAACGTCTACGGAACCATAGTCCCCCGGATCGCCCGGCTTTAGGCCGATGGTCGAGGCCTTGAACGTCGCGTACCGCTGCTGGTCATTGGTGAGCACAATATAGCCCGATGCAGACGGGAACGCCTCATCACCCAAGGTGGCCGGGTAGGTCTTGGTGAGTACGTCGTTGACGAAGATGTTCACCACGTGCGCACCGGCGTCGGCCTCCATGACCACCTTGTTGCCGATGTTCACGTTGTAGTTCTTGTTGAAGTTGGCGATCATGCCGTTGCCCAGATCCATACCCAGCAACTGCATGTCGACGTTGACCGTGGAGTTTGCGGGCCAGTAATCGGCAGCGCGGTAGCGGACCAGCGTGTCCGAGTACCAGCGGAAGGAACCCTGTTGGCCCGTGCTGGTGGTGATCTTGATGGCCTTCTCAACGGCTTCCTTGTTCAGGACAGGCTCGCTGAAAACAAACTGCAACGGCTGCGCCACGCCGACAGTGTCGCCGTCGTTCGGGAACAGCACGGCGTCGGCCTCATGCGTTGCGGGGGTCGTGGTGAAGGTGCTGATCTTTGTGGACTTGAAGCCCTCCGAATCGACCGCGGTGACATTAAAGGTGTAGGCGGTCGCGAATTTCAGCGGCGTTGTGGACTTCCAGCTGCTGTTACTCACGGCGAGCTCGCCATCAAGAACGGCGCCCGTTTCGGTTTCCTTCAGTACTGCGTGGAATACGGTCCCATTAGCGACCTCGGCAGCGATCTCGCTAACCGGGTTGACGGATTCCGTGCCGGTAGCGGGTGTGAGTGAGATAACGGCGGGAATGGCCGCGGCCGTGGGTTCGGGAGTTGATTCAACCGTCTTGGTGGGTGTTGGAGACGCCGAAGAATCAGCCAGCAGGCCGTCCGGCATCCAAGAATTGACCGTTGCCGCACCAATTCCACCACCGGCAATAACCAAAGCGACCAAGGAGATCACTGCGATCTTCCACCCCTTGCGAGGTTTCTTGGTCTCTTCAAACTCCGCCATGCAAACTCCCCATTCGGTGGACTTATTCCACGGTACTTAATGCGAGCGCTTAGTGCGCTAAGTTCCCATTTTACGCTATGGGTGGTACAGAACACGCCAGCGGCCAGTCACAGCGCCGTCACGTTTGCATTAATAGTAGGTGCCCAGCTATGGAGTTACCTGTGCGCGTACTGGGCGAACGGGATATTCCAGTCGCCAAAACCGTCCGTGGGTGCGATGGTCTCGTTGGGGCTGCCGACCACGTGGACCAGATCTCCCGTGCCCATGTTGGTGAATACCCAGCTGGCGCCTTCAGCCGACATCCCAATGCAACCATGCGACAAGTTGACCTGGCCTAGGTACGGCATGGCACTATCCGTGGCCTGGTGGATGAACTCTCCACTGGGCGTGAGCCGAGTTGCGTACTCGACATCAACCTCGCCATAGTTTGCGGGGTCACCCGGCTTCAGGCCGATGGTGGAGGCCACGAAGTGGGCGTTGCGCTGCTTGTCAGAGAGGAGCACAAGGTAGCCGGAAGCGGAGGGGAAGCGCTCATCCCCCATGGTCACCGGGTATTCCTTGACGAGTGCGCCGTTGATGTAAATGCTGGCCTTGAGGTTGGCGGCGTCGGCAACCATTTCCACCTTGTTGCCGATCTGGACAATGTTGGTCTGGTTGAAATTGCCAATCTGCCCATCGCCAAAGTCAACGCCGAAGAGCTTCATGTCAACGGTGATCTTGGTATTGGCCGCCCAGAAATCCTCGGCGCGGTATCGCAGCAATGTGTCCGAGTACCAGTGGAAAGCACCCACTTGGCCTGAGGACGCAGTGATGGAGATGGCCTTCTCCACGGCCTCCTTGTTCGTCACCGGCTCACTGAACGTGAACTGCAGCGGCTGGGCAACTCCCACCGTGGAACCTGCGGCCGGGAACATGGCCAGGTCTGCCTCGTTCGACGCCTGAACTGTGGTGAACGTGCTGACCGTGGTGCTGCGATTGCCTACTTCATCCTCGGTGGTGACATTGAAGGTGTAATCCGTGGCAAACTTCAGCGGCGCATTGCTGACCCACTTGCGGCCGCTGACGAACAGCTCGCCATCAGTGGTTTCACCCGTTGCGGTTTCCTTCAAGATCGCGCTGGTGACCGTGCCGTTTTCCGCAAGGGCTGTGACCTCATCCGCCGGGTTGACGAAGGTGGCGCCCGTTTGGGGTGTCAGAGTGAGGGTCACGGGTGTCGCCGCGGGCGTCGTTGGAACGGCCGACGGCGTGACCGTCCCGGTATGTGCCTCGCTGGCCCGCTCACCGGGCTGCCATGGATGTGCCACGGCAACACCTACGCCGCCACCACCAAGGGCTAATACTGCAAGGAAGGCCAAGGTGATTTTCAAACCCAGACGGGCCTTCTTGGACTGATCCGGTTGTGACATTCAAACTCCAGATGGGTGGACGCGTCCACAAGTACGGCGCGTGCAGCATGCACGACTAACGTTCAAATCTTACGCCTGCGGTATGGGCTTTTCCGATTCTTCCGTCATGGGAACCGGCCCGAACGGGGCAAGTGCGGCAGAGTGTCTCAGCCCCGCTCTACTACCGGACTCGGCGATATCCCCGGTCTACCAGACCGCCGGTGATTCCCGCTACAGCCACCGGCAGGGCGACTGCAGCGGCGAGATGCCGGGCCAAGCTGTAGGGCCAGACTAGGGCAATTCCCCCGATCAGGACGGCAGGCGCCGCCACAAGCAGTGTCACCCAGTGCGGATGCCCGCGCCGGTACGACCAGAGTGCTGCAGTCAGGGAGGCTGCGGAGCCGCCGAGCAGGTAACGGCTGCCGACTCGCGCGTCCTCCACAAACTCCGGGTCCGGGGTGAACCCGAAAAACGTTGAAATCCAGAGGCCTCTGGTCATCAGAACAATGGACAGGATCACCAAGAGCGCCCAAAGTATCACGCCCGGCCAGCCACGACGGCGGATGGAACCATGGTCCTGACTCATTGCTGCCGCCCACCGATCGGTCCGAACGGCACCGCGCGCCGTTTCAAAGACTGTAGCCCAAACGGGGCAAGTGCGGCAGAGACAGTGATTGAGCCGTTGGTCTCGACAGGCTCGACCAGCGAGGACCTTCAGCCCCTCAAGTACTCCAGCTGCGCTTCAACAGACAACGCCGCGGCACCAAGGACGTTTGCCGGCACGTCCCCATAGACCAGGTCGACAACGTCTGCCGCTGTAGGCTCAACGCCTTTTTGGCTGCGGAGACGTTCCACGGCGGCACGAACCTGACCGAGGCGCTCGTGCCGATGCGCCTGATAGGCCACCACGGTTGCAGCAATATCCGGCAGCACTGGACCGTGTCCGGGCAGCCCCACCACGGGCGAATGTGCCAATCCTAGAAGCCTCAGGGCCTCCAACGATTCCAGGTAATCAACCAACTTGCCGTCGGGGTAATCCAGCACCGTGGTGCCTTGGCCCAGTACCGTATCTCCGGTCAAGACCACGCCGGCGTCCTTGATGAAAAAACACAGCGAATCACTCGTGTGTCCGGGCGTGGCCAGTACCTCGATGGTGAGGCCGCCCGCCTTGATGATCTCGCCGTCGGACAGGGGCTCCCCCGCGTGGCAATACTCGGGAAGGAAGGCCCTGACGGGGGCACCGGTGAGAGCGTGCAGGGTGGCGCTGCCATCGGTGTGATCGCCGTGGCGGTGCGTGATGAGGATCAGCTGCACCGTTCCGGCGGCGGCAAGTTCGGCCAGGTGCGGGGCAAGATCGGGGCCGGGATCCACCACCACAACGCCTGTGGAATCCGGGGCGCTGAGGACGTAGGAGTTGGTTCCGTCCAGCGTCATGGGGCCGGGATTTTCCGCTCGACGGCGCCGGACAGAGGTTCCAATGGATTCCCAGCGTTCAGTCACGGCGTCCCTTTCCCGAAAGAAGTTCAGCTACGAAGTAATTTGCTCGGGGCGCAGGAGCAGGGCAATGCCCTCGTCGATCGCGTAACGCAGGGGCGAACCGTCCGGGCCGTTCTCCGTGCTGACCAGCTCTTCGCCCTGTTGAATCAAGGTGGATCCGGTGACGGGGCAGCGCAAGACTGCCATCAGGACATCGTTAATTCTGGCCATGGTCTTCCAATTCCCTCAGGGGTTCAGCTGGTGGTCTCATCGCGCAGGATGCGCAGGTGACCGCGCCTGCCGCTTGCCGAGGCGCTGCTGGGCGCAAAAGTTGGCGGTTCAAGCATGCCACGACGTTCGCGCATCGGCGAGATCCCGGCGTCGTCCGCGTCATCCGAGCCGGCGTTGGCAGCCTCACGGACGGCATCGGCGAGGGCAAGGAGATCATCCGGGCCGGGCACGGGCGGCTTGTCCGAGCGGGCCAAATGAATGACTTCCCAGCCCAGAGGTGCTGTAAGCCGGGCCGAATGTTTGGCGCACAAATCGTAGCAATGCGGCTCTGCAAAGGTCGCCAACGGCCCCAAAACAGCTGTCGAATCTGCATAGACGTACGTCAAAGTTGCCACGGCCGCTTCACGGCAGGCGGATCTGGTGCATTGACGAAGGGTTCCCACGGTTCACAAGACTACCCTCCCCGCCGCGATATTTCCCCTTGGGACCTCCGCGGCCTACAGTGAAATGATGAAGTTCAATGCTAGCCACGGCGAAGAACGGCTCACGATCTCGCTGGAGCCGCAAGATTTCGACGGCGTACCCACCCCCGATTCGGGGGCCATCTCGGAGCCCCGCTCCTTCGCACGCCGACGGCGGGACCGGCATGGCCGCGGGCTGCGTGGGCCCCTGATTCCCGCCTCATTGCCGGGATCACGGACCCGCAGCGAAAAGTTCGAGGACTTGGTGGTTGATTCCGCGGACCGCATGCGAAACCTGTGGCCCGCAGCGTTGGCCACCGTGGAATACGTGGTGGAGGAAGTGCCGGACAAGCTGGAAGCACTCATTGCCTCGGGGGCCCAGGCACCCCTTGGCAAATATGCCCGGGCCGTGGCCGCCACGGCGGACGCCCCGGCCGAGCCACCGTCCATTTCTATCTACCGGCACCCCATCGAGGCCCTGTGCGACACCCCGGGGCAGGTACGCGAGCTGGTCCATGAGGTCATGGTGGATCAGGTGGCCGGGTATCTCAACATCGACCCCGACGCCGTGGATCCCATGTTCCGCCGCTTCCCCGGACACTAAGTTCCCGGACACTGACGCGCGTCTATTTAGCCAATTTCGCTTATGTTATGCGCCAAACTGGCTTGCAGTTTGGCGCACAAGACACGATGCGCCATATCCGCAACGAGTCCTGCGCATAGTTTTGCGATCCGCTTAGTAACCCGTGGTGATGTTGATGGCCTGGGTTCCAACGGAGGTGCCGGCTATGGGTAGCACGGCAATCCCGGCAGAACCGGATTTAGTCAGCAACTGGCTGCCGTAGGTTGGCGCCCCGGAAACCGAGACCAACGCCGACACCGCACCGGAGCCGAGGAGATCGGCGGGATTCACCGTTGTGGTGACACCTACCGCCAACTCAATGGTCTTGGCAGCACCGAGAACTCCATCAGCAGAGATCGGCACCAGGCTGACAGTTGAGGTTCCTTCAGGAGCAACGAAGACCAGGCTTGAGGTTACGTCCTGCGGCAATGTCACGAGGTGCGTGTCCCCCAGACGTCCTGCCGAGGGTGCAAACGCCAGATCGGTGGCTTCGCCAGCCTTCGTGGAGTTCACGATCCTGGCAGTCGCCGTCACGGCAGCATCGGCCTTCAGGCTCAGTGAGTACGTGCCCTCAGGCAATCCAGCCAACGACAACTGGTTGACCTTGCCGGCAGCAGCCGTGAAAACTCCCCCGTTGGGAAGCGCAACCTGACCGTCGGCCCCATAGGCCTTGACCTCAACCACGGAATCCGCAACACCTGGAACCGTCACGGCCAGCACGGTCGTAGCGTCCTCATAACCGGACTGTCCGGAAATCTTGGCCGCCGTTGCCGGGGCCTGCACGCGTACACCCGGAATGGTCTGCGTGGAACTGGGATCCTGTACCGGAGCGAGGTAGTCGACACCGCCTGAGGTCAACCCACGCAACACCGACTCCTGGATGACGGCACTCACGGCACCGCCGGAGCTCTTCAGGTGAACGCTGAGCATGTCCTGGTCGGGAGCAAGCCCCGAAAGCACCACCGAACGCACGGTCCCTGGCGCAACAACCAAGCCCTTGCCGCCGGCCGTCTGAACCGGACCATTGCTGCCATAGATATCCAAGGAAACAGTGGCCGCGCTCGGCGACGAATTCGAGATCGCAAGAATGGCGGTGCGGCCCACCGAGGTGCTCGCTCCTGAAAGCCACATCTCGTTCGACGGCGTTTGGCACGTCGCGCCCGAAAGGCCTTCAAGGTCGCCGTCGTCCGAGCTGACAACAACGGAAGCTGCACCGCGGGGAATTTCCTCACCCAGGGGCTGGATTCGCAGCACCGAGGATGCGTCAGTGGACTTTCCGCGGGCGACGACAGCCTTCATCTTGGGCTTGCCATTGACCTCGGCCGACGTTGTGGCAGGAGTGCTCGGAGCCTCTGAAACGGTGAACAGCGGTGAGGACTTTCCATCAAGCGCCTCAACAGCAGCCCCCGGAAGATCGCCGGCAGAACCGCTGAGCACAACCGCGTTCAATGTGGACTTGGTCGAGGACGAGTTCGCGGAGAACTCCGGATCCGTCCCGGCCGACGAACCGGCCAGCAACTGAGTGGGACCCTGGCAATTGGCCATGGATTCGCCCACCGGCAGCATGTGCGGGACGGCCTCAGTGATGTGCGTGGCATCGTTTCCGGGGAACACGGTGCCCGCACCAATCACTCCGGCGGCCAGGGCCAGCGTTGCCGTTCCAGCTAAAACAAGTGGCCAACGACGGCGGACCGTGCGTTGGGCGCGGCGAGGCGCCTTCGCTGCGCGAGGAGTCTTCGCAGTCTTTTCTCCGGCGGCCTTCTCAGCGGCGACCTTCTCAGCGAGGGCCGTCTTCTCCGCTACCTTCGCTGCTTTCGCAGCCTTGGCGGGCTTAGGCTCTTTAGCTGGCTTCGGTTCCTTGGCCGCCTTGGCAGGCTTGCCCGTCTCAGCAACTTCAGCCGACTTCGTGGGCTCGGCCGCCTTAGCTACGGCAGGTGCGGGGGCACCCTCCGGGAGGGTTTCAGCGGCAGGCGCCGTCCCGGCGTCGGACGTCATGTTTGCGTCAGCCTGAGGAGTTTTCGACTCCTCGGGAAGCGAGTTCCCTGCCCCGGTAATCTCCGGGCCGTTATCGCCGTTGCTGTCCTTGATCTCAGGCACTTCTACCAACCTTTTGCAATGATGCTTCGTCCCGGTACGCCCCGGTGCGGCCGCGTCGTGTACGCACGGGCAGGGCCAGCAGCACGGTCAGTCCGAAGAGGACCAGCTGCACCAGATTCATGACCGCATTGAGCGGATGTACGTAGCGGATTTCAAGTTTTCCGGCGGCTTCGGGCAGCTCAAAGGCTTGCGCCCACGCAGAGTTGGTGGCCTTCAAGGCCTTGCCATCCAGCCATGCCTGCCAGCCGGAATCGGCCCGCTCGGCCAACACCACCAGCCGGCCCGATTCACCCGCAGGGATCTCGGTGGCAACGTTCTGGCCTTGCGACTCCACGGGTGCCACGGACTTGCCAGCGGAATCCACGATCCGCACCCGATTGACAACATCTGTCAGTCCGGCCGCGGCATAGGTGGGCTGAACGCGCCACAACCAGCCGGATTCGGTGGGACCAACAGTGTCAAGACCGGGAACGGCTTCCAATTCGCCAGCGAGCAACTCGGCGGCGGTGTCTCCCTGGCGCAGGACTACAAAGCCGACGCCCAACTCAACGAGGCCTTCGCGCGGATCAAGACCGGACTTGGACAGGATGGCAGCCACGGTGTCCTCCAGCGCTGCCGTTGCCGGATCGCTGGCCAGAACCGATTCGGCTCCGGGGTCTCCCGTGATGCGAGCGGCCGTGGCGATGGTCGACATGGAATCAAGCGTGGTTCCAGCTCCCTGCATCAGCGATGCCTGCACGCCGCCGTCGGTCATGACCGTCAGGACAATAGTTCGGCTGGCCTCAGGACCGGTGCCGCGATCGGCCGCCGTGGCCGGAATGGTGCCGGTGGTAGCTCCCTGGGGCAGGAACGAACCGGTCAAAGCGGGCGCACTCGGCTGGAGGGAAACCTGCTGTGCCGTCCACAGGCCAAGACTTGCCACGGGCGCTGCCACGAGAATCACCGACAACACGGTTGCCGTGGTCTTAGCCGTGCGGTAATGCTTGACGTTTGTGCTGTCAGCGCTGCGCGTCAGGCCCACATGTGCGGGATTCCACGCGCGACTCTGAACGGCGTCCAAGCCAAGAATCGCCGCGCCCAACAGCGCGAAAAACGCAACCGAAACGGCAGGACCGCTAAACGGCGTGACGAGAGTGACGCCGTCGAACGCTACGGCAATGAACTTGCCGGCGTATGCGGCAGCCATCGCCAGCAGCGCCACAAGCCAGAGCGAGCGTACCGTGGCGGCCCGGCGCAGCGGCAACACGAGAGCCACGACGGCGCCCACAATTACCGGGGCACCGATGATGCCCACGGCAACCCAGGTCCACCACGGAGCGGCGACGAGAGTGCCGAGGCCCAGCAAGCCCTCAACAGCGTTGACCTGCTCAGGGAAGCCAAGCAACTGCTGCCAGAGCGGTGCCGCCGTTGATGCCATGGGCAAGCCGGGATCGGCCAGCACGGCGCGCGGGTTGGCCCAGGCGGACGAGATCAGAGGCAGGAAAAGAGCGGCGGGAGGTACAAGCGCCCACCAGATGGTCTTGCCGCGGCCGCGCATGAAGATCGCGGTCAGCAGGATTCCCACCACGGCCACGGGCAGCAGGCTCGGGGACGCTGCCGTCACCACGGCCAGGCCCAAACCCGCGGCGGCCGCTGCCGTCCAAGACGGATTGCGGTCAACGCCGGGGCGGCCCAGCTTCGAGATGGTGGCTGTAGCGGAACCTGCGAGGGCGCCGGGAATCGTCACGACCTTGGGGGCAGCGCTAACGGCTCCACCGACGGCGCGGACCAGGCCCAGCATGACCAGCGGAATCAGGATGTGGGCCAGCAAGGCGCCAACCCTGCCCTGGCCCATCCCTACGAGAAGAACAGGGGCACCGGCCCAGGCCAGCGCAGCCACGATGCGTGGCCAGCGCTGCAGGGAAAATGCTCCCGAGGCGAGCCACGCGGTAAAGCCGGAGAGTGGCAGCGCCAAGAGCACCATCCACAGGACGGCCAGCGAACCGTTGCCGCCCAGTGAGCTGAGGAGGCCAAGAACAAAGTTAAAGGGATTGCCGCGTCCGGCCAGACCGGAGCCCAGCGAGATCCACCAATCCGTGGCGTGCTGCCAGACAAGGGACATCTGCTCCGAAACGGGCAGCAGTGCGCCGCCCGTCAGAGCCGGGACTCCCAGGAAACGTGAAAGGGCGATCAACGAAAGAATGGTCAACAGCACCGTCAGTCCGAGAGCACTGACAAGGGGTGCAGTCCTGATCGCTGCCAGCGGGGTGACGGTTTCGTGGTGGGCTTCACCGGTAGGTTCAAGGACCGAGGGGCTGTCCTGGATCTCATGCGAGAGGTCCTCATCGGGGCCTACGGATTCACGCAGCAACTTCAAGTGGTTGCGGGCGGTCTTGTTTTCTACCAGGACACCCTTGTGAACCGAGCGACGCCGGCTCCTGTGGCCGGCCAGCGCCTTCCGGCTGCGCTGCAACATGGCAGGCCGGAGCAATCCGGCGCACGTGGCAACGAACATCCGAATGGCGTGACCCGGGGCCTTGAGTACAAAGCCGGCCACCAGCCAGTAGAGCGATGCAAAGAAGGTGCCTATGGTCAGGAACGGCACAACCCAAAGAGGCGCATGCTTGAGGCGAAGGAAGATTGTGGCCTTGCGAGCCGCCGCCGACGAGCCCAGGGCGTGGGGCCGCTGTACGGTGTGAAACATGTGAGCGGCGGGGACAACGATGACCCTGTCGCCGGCAAGACGAACGCGGGCGCAAAAGTCCAGATCGTCGCCGGGGCCGGGGAGCGCCGGGTCGAAGCCGCCTAGGCGCTCGAAAACATCACGCCGCACCAGCATGCCAGCGGTGTTGACGGCAAACATGTCGGAGTTGTCGTCATATTGGCCCTGGTCTTGTTCATCCAGGCCCACAAGTGTGAAGCGGTCAAACCAAGGGTTGGCCCACAGGCCTACATCGACCAGCCGACGGTGGTTGTCCCAGTCAAGCTGCTTGCAACCAACAACAGTTGCGGTAGTTGCCCGCTCGGTGGCTTCCAGCAGAAGCTCCAAGGCGTCCGGGGCCGGGGCCGCGTCATCATGCAGCAGCCAGATCCACTCGTTACATACGGCGACCTCGTCATTGAGGACCGCGGTGGTGGTTGTGCTTCCGGCGCTTGGGGCGACTACTCCGCCTGCGAGCGCACCGACGCGCGCCGCAACCTTCGCCACGGGGGTGGAACCCTGACGTTGACGTGTGTGATATTCCAGCACGGCATCGACGGCGGCGCCGAATCCCTTGCGGGATTCGCCATGGTGTCCGCTTTTGCGCCCGCTCTTGCGTCCGTCGAGTGAGATGACGTTCCGCTCGCCAAGCTCTTTGCGCAGCAACTCCCCCGAATTGTCTGTGGATCCTGTGTCGGCTGCCAACACCTGGTCGGCTAAGCGGGTTTGTGCGGCCAAGGCGGCCAAGACTGTAGGGAGGTAGGCACCACCATTGTGAGCAACCACAATGGCAGTGACATTTACTGCTTCAAGAATTAGACCGCTCGCTTCCGCAGCCGCCGGCGTTCACGCTCGGACAGGCCGCCCCAGATTCCAAACCGCTCATCGTTGGCAAGAGCGTATTCAAGGCACTGTGCCTTGACATTGCATGCACCGCAGACTTTTTTGGCGTCCCGGGTGGAACCACCCTTTTCAGGGAAGAACGCTTCCGGGTCGGTCTGCGCGCACAAGGCATCAGTCTGCCAGCCTAGTTCACCTTCGTCGCTGAAATCGTCAAGACGCGGGCGAAGGCCGATCCACACAGGATCAATATTGATCTTTGGATCCATTTCCGGAGCTGCAAGAGGGAGAGTCTCCTCGGACTCATCGTCCTCGTGCGAGGTCAGAAATGCTGTTGCTGCGTCCTCGAGCGACTGCCGGTTTTGGCGTTCGTGAAAGGCGGCCGCGTCCGGATCTGCCGGATCGACATACCAGTCCGATGGCACGCCACGCGAGTGGTATTCGGCAGCTGCCTTTGCCGCCACGGAATCGTCGTGCAATGTTGCCACACTCAGCTGCGATTGCCCCATGGTCGTCCTCCTGAATGTTGCCGCCAACACTGCCTCCCGATTTCCGAGATTCCGCGATGCGCGGAATGCAGTGCCAATAACAGCGGTTCGTGGGTCTAATTACATCCATGTAAGTCGCTCACGTCAAGCGGCCCGCGATGATAACCAGTACTTGACACGTTCATCGGGCGCGCCACGCCGGACAGTTTGGTACCAATAAATCCGCGCAATGACGCACCGAGACCATGAATTCGAGGCAGTTCCGCGGGAGCTAGGTGAATTTTAGAAGAATTTCTCAAGCCCGACATCAACCATGTAACGCACGTCACGTGACGAAAGTCAATTCGTCCAATCGATGGATATCTCAAGCTCCGAATCGAGGCCGTTCAGACCCCAAGGTGACTGGCAAAGTTGACTTTCAACGTTGGCTTATAAGGAGGCATGGAAAGATGGCAGCATGGAACTGACACCCAATAACCCCGCCGAACTCCTCAATGCCTTCCGCACGCAGAATCCCACCTCACCCAGGCTCTCCTGGTACGGCCCCGATTCCGAGCGCGTGGAGCTCTCGGGCCGAGTGTTGGAAAACTGGATAGCCAAGACTGCCAACTACCTCGTGGACGAGCTCGACGCCGAACCTGGCACGCTCATCGCCCTCGATCTTCCCCTGCACTGGCGCTCCATGGTGTGGCTTCTGGCCGCCTGGGCTGTTGGCGCAACAGTCATCACCACCTCCTCTTCGGATAGCCACGAAGGCACGACGCCGGACCCGTTCAGCGAGGCTGACATCGTCGCCACCACCGACCCGGTCGCCGCGAACGAACGTATCGCGGGCGTCAAAGCAGCACCACTAGTTGTGGCGGTGGCTTTGCCCGCCCTACAGATGCGCTGGCTGGGTGAACTCCCGCCGCGCAGCCTCGACTATTCAGGAGATGTGCGGGCCCACGGGGATGTGTTCTTTGCCGATGAGTCCCCGGAAGAATCAGACATGGCCTGGCAGCACGATTCGGCCACCACCAACTATGCCAAACTCCTCCCGCAGGGTACCCAAGCACCCCAGCGAGTGCTGCTTGAGGTGCGGAACGGTTGGAACGCCGTCGTACGCGGTGCCTTAAAAACGTGGGCAACAGGGGGTTCGGTTGTGCTGCTTGATACCGCAGTGGAAGCCACCGAGCACCTGCGAAGCAGTGAAAACGTCACCGCCTGATTGGTGAACTACTTGCGGTCGGCCTCGATGAGTTCGTGATCGCGGTCGAATCCGGGCTCCTGATCGAGTTCCTCGGTGAAGACCCAGAAGCGGTACGCGAAGAAGCGGAAGATTGTGCCTAGGACTAGGCCGATGACCGAGCCGGCGATGAAGTCAGCCGTTGCGGTTTCGTAGCCCAGGACCCAGTGTGAGACGTAGACGCAGGCCGCGGCGATGCCCATGCCCACGCCGTTCATGATGATGAACAGGATAACTTCGCGGACCATGTTGGCCTGGCGGCGGTGGCGGAACGTCCAGTAGCGGTTGGCCAGCCACGAGAAAACTGTGGCCACGGCGGCCGAGATGAGCTTGGCCTTGGTGGGATGCCCGCCCATGCTGCCGCCCAGGAGCCACAGGTAAATGCCGGTGTCGATGACAAACGCAACGCCGCCGACCACGCCGAACTTGGCCACTTCACGCCAAAAGAGCCCCATCAGGCCTTTGATGCGGTTGGTGAGTGTCTGGTTCATGGTCCTCCGTTGGAAATGCGGTGCTGCGAAATCGGTGCTTCGAATTCAGGTACTGAATATTTCAGGTACCGAATATACGGCCAATGCGGGCGAATCACCCGGATGCCTCCCTCAAATTCTAATCCCGGTGCCACCCCGGAATTGGCGTATAAGCCGGGAATGCCCTGACAGTTCGCCCATACTTACCGGTTAATAGCCGCTTAATAGGGGCAACAGGCCCTGCAAAAGCATGGAACCTCACAGACTTTCGGTACTCTGGGGACTGTGACTTTTCCTGTAATCGGTGTGGTGGGCGGCGGACAGCTGGCCCGCATGATGGCCCCTGCCGCCGTGGCCCTTGGTTTTGATTTACGTATTTTGGCGGAAGCCCCCGACGTGTGTGCCGTGCCAGTCGTGGCGCAGGCACCCGTTGGCGACTATAAGAATTTGGAGACGTTGCGCGAATTTGCCCACGGCGTGGACGTGCTCACCTTCGATCACGAACACGTCCCGAGCGAGCACCTTCAGGCATTGATCGCCGACGGCGTGAACGTCCAGCCCCGTCCGGATGCGTTGATTAACGCGCAGGACAAGCTGGTGATGCGCGCGGCCATTGAGCGTCTTGGTCTGCCCAACCCGGAGTGGGCGGCTGTCGCCTCTGTCTCTGAGATTGTGGCCTTCGGTGACACGCAGGGCTGGCCCGTCGTGTTGAAAATGCCTCGTGGAGGATATGACGGCAAGGGCGTGAAGGTTCTGCGCTCAGCCGCCGACGCCGACGCAGCCGCCGACTGGTTCGAGGCCATGAATCCTCTCCTCGTGGAGGAAATGGTGGCCTTCACCCGCGAGCTTTCCGCACTGGTTGCCCGGACCCCTTCCGGCGAATCCCGCGCCTGGCCCGTGGCTGAGTCCATTCAGGTCGACGGCGTGTGCGACGAAGTCATCGCCCCGGCTCCCGGCCTTCCCTCCGAGGTTGAAGCTGCCGCAGAGGCCGCGGCACTGCGCATCGCCAACGAGCTTGGCGTCACCGGCGTCATGGCCGCGGAGCTCTTCGAAACGCCCGGCCGTGCCCCCGGATTCCTGATCAACGAACTAGCCATGCGCCCGCACAACACTGGCCACTGGACCATGGACGGCGCCGTCACCGGCCAGTTCGAGCAGCACCTTCGTGCCGTGTTGGATCTCCCCTTGGGCGACACCTCCGCGCTGGGCGATATTGTGGTCATGAAAAACTTCCTCGGCGGCGCCAACCAGGATCTCTTCAGCGCCTACGCAGCCGCCCTGGCCGCCGAACCCACCGTCAAGGTTCACAGCTACGGCAAGTCGGTCCGCCCGGGCCGCAAGATTGGTCACGTCAACGTCATCGCCTCCAAGAACGACGACGTCACCGCCGCCCGCGCCCGCGCCACCACCGTGGCAAACATCATTCGTGACGGAAAGTAAGGACTTCTTTTGAGTAACAACAACGCAACTCCCCTCGTGGGGCTTGTCATGGGGTCCGATTCCGATTGGCCCGTCATGGAAGCAGCCGCAGCGGCCCTCTCCGAATTCGGCATCCCGTTTGAAACCGATGTGGTCTCCGCCCACCGCATGCCCACCGAGATGATCGCCTACGGCCAGAACGCCGCGGCCCGCGGCATTCGAGTCATCATTGCCGGCGCCGGCGGTGCCGCGCACCTCCCCGGCATGCTGGCCTCCGTCACGACGCTTCCCGTTGTTGGTGTGCCCGTCCCGCTGAAGACACTGGACGGCATGGATTCCCTGCTTTCCATTGTGCAGATGCCCGCTGGCGTTCCCGTAGCTACCGTATCGATTGGCGGTGCCCGCAATGCTGGCCTGCTGGCCGTGCGCATGCTGGCCTCAGGCACCGATGAACTGGCTGCTTCACTCTCGGTGCAGCTTGCCGAATTTGCCCAGTCACTCAATGATCAGGCCTCCGCCAAGGGCGCGGCACTGCGGGAAAAGGCTGGTGCGGACTACCCGCTGGCCGTTCTGCCTTCTGCGGGGGCGTGAACACGAGCCTATGAGTTTCAGCAGCCCGAAGGTAACCACGGCCTCCAACCGCCCTCCCGTGTTGACGAATCCCGTCCGGTATCCGGAATCGGCGTCGGCACCCGTGCGCTCAAAACGAGCCTGGTTCCTTGTGCTGCTGACTTTGTTCGTGCCCGGCTCAGCCCAGATTGTTGCCGGTAACAAGCGGCTAGGCCGCCTTGCCCTACGCGTGACTTTCACCGTCTGGGCGGTGGTGATCCTCGCCGTCGTCCTTGCCTTGGTGAGCCGTGAAACGCTGCTAAACCTTTTCACTAATCCGTGGACCTCAATGATTGTTATCGTGGCCATGGTCGCGGCGGCCGTGGGATGGGCCTTCATGTTCCTGAACACGCTGCGGATCATCAAACCCGGCATGCTGGCCCCTGGTATGCGTGCCTTGGTCAGCGGTGCCGTGGCGGTGCTCATGGTGCTGACCTGCGGCTCGCTGGGCTACGGGGCAATGCTGATCAATTCCGGACGTAACGCGATTTCCAGCATTTTTGCGGCCGGTCCGGACATGAAACCTGTGGACGGGCGCTACAACTTCCTGCTCATGGGTGGAGACGCTGGCGAGGACCGCAGCGGCCGGCGGCCTGATTCGATCATGGTGGTCAGCGTTGATGCCAAGACGGGCGAGGCCGCAACGATCTCCATCCCCCGCAACCTTCAGAACGCCCAGTTCACGCCGGATTCCCCGCTGTGGGGCGCGTATCCGGACGGGTATAGCTGCGGTGACGAATGCATTATCAACTTCCTGTACACCGACGTCACCAACAACCACCCTGATCTGTACCCGGGCGCCCAAGACCCCGGCGCGGCAGCCATGATGGACGCTGCCGGCGGTATTTTGGGGCTGCAGATTCAGGGCTATGTGCTGGTCGACATGGCTGGATTCTCCCAACTCATCGATGCCATGGGTGGGGTCAAAATCAACGCCGGTGGCTGGGTGCCGATCAGCGGCGACGATGTCAACGGCACGGGCGATCACCTGCCACCGACTGGCTGGATTCCGCCCGGAGTGCAAACCCTAGATGGCTACCATGCCCTCTGGTACGCCCGCTCTCGGGAATGGGTGCTTGATTACAGCCGCAGCCAACGTCAGCAGTGCATCCAGGCGGCCATGCTGGCACAGATGGATCCTGCGACGGTGTTCACCAAGTTCAATTCGATTGCCGATGCCGGTTCAAAGGTCATGGAATCGGACATTCCGGCCGGGCAGTTGGGCAGCTTTGTGTCGCTGGCGCTGAAATCCAAGAGCCACGGGTTGTCACGATTGACGATCGGCCCTCCAGACTTTGAAGAGTCCTTCTCGACATACCCGGACTTTGACCTGATTCATCAGCGGGTCGAGGCCCTGCTGAACCCGGCGCCTGCCACATCAGCTGCCGTGGCTCCCGCACCGGCTCCCGCTCCCGCTGAGTCCGCAGCACCGGCCGATCCTGCTGCTCCGGCGGAGCCCGCTGCCGAAGCCCCCGCCGCTGAAGCCCCGGCCGCCGAGACTCCAGCTCAGAGCGCTCCGGCCGCGCCGGATCCCGAAATCACTCAGGACTACTTGCAGCAGTTGGCCATTAACGGTGACGCCGCCATGCTGACATCGCTCTTGGTCAACAACGGCACCTGCTCGCCAGGCTAACCACTTGTTTGCGCGGGCTTGCGCGTATTAGCTCAGCACCATCCGGTTGTACCCGGGCCAGCCTTCACCGGCGGCCCGGGTACACCCGCGAAATCTTTCAATCGATCTTTAGCTTGTCTTGGACCAGGAGAAACCACCTAATGTTTGCACTCACCAATGTCATGCGCGACTACCCGTGGGGTTCGTCCACTGCCATCGCTGAGCTCCTCGGCGCACAGCCCAGTGGCGGCCCCGAGGCTGAGTTGTGGATGGGAGCTCACCCGGACTCGCCGTCGATCGCGTCTACCCCTGATGGCCCCGTTTCGCTTGACCAGTTGATCTCCGAGCACCCGCTGTCCACGCTCGGTGAAGAAGTCCACGCCGCATTCGGTGCGAAGCTGCCGTTTCTCGTCAAACTCCTCGCCGCCAACCAGGCCCTTTCCCTGCAGGTGCACCCAACGCTGGAACGAGCCAGCGAACGTTTCGCCGATGAAGAAGCTGCTGGCGTTCCCCGAGATGCGGCACACCGCAACTACAAGGACGAGAACCACAAGCCGGAAATGATTCTGGCCCTCACTCCGTTTGAGGCGCTGTGCGGGTTCCGCCCCTGTGCCGAGGCCGCCGAGCTGTTCCGTGCCGTTGGTGCAGCCATTGCGTCGACGGGTGCCGAGGTGCCCGAGCTCCTGGGCCAAGTGGAAATGACATTGAATTCCCGCATGGCCGAGCCCATGGTTGTGCGGAAGGCCTTTGAAATGCTGATCGGTGGCGGCCCGGCCACCACGGAGCTGGTGGGTCTGGCAGCAGCTGCGCTGTCCGCCTCCTCGGGCGAGCTGTCCGCCAGCCTGCTCACCGTCGTCGAACTTGCCAAGCAGTACCCGGGCGATTCAGGTGTCCTAGTTTCGCTCCTGCTGAACCGGGTCTCGCTTGAACCCGGCGAGGCCATCTACCTTCCCGCCGGAAATATCCACGCATATCTGAGCGGCCTGGGGCTCGAGGTCATGGCATCTTCAGACAACGTGTTGCGCGGAGGCCTCACTGGTAAGCATGTCGACGTGCCCGAACTTCTAGAGACGGTCGATTTCGCACCGAGTGCGGTCCCCGTGGTTCCCACCCGGGTAACCGACCTAGGCCAAAAGGTCTGGGAGCCGCCCTTTGCGGAATTTGCGCTGCAGCGGGTAGAGATTTCCTCGGATTCAGAGCCCGTACCTCTGGTCCAGAACGGCCCCATGATTGTTTTGGCCGTGTCCGGCTCGGTGTTGCTCGATTCCCCTCGGGGCGATATGGTCCTCAGCCGCGGCGGCTCCGTGTTTGTCCCGGCCGCAGAGAACCCCGTCATGGTCCACCCCGTGGTGAACCGTAGCGAGGATTCGAGCGCTCCCGATCCCGCTCCTGCAGTGGTTTTCGCCATCACGGTCGCCGCCTGACGCTCCCCACCCTCCCGGCGCCGCCCCATCACGTCCCCAGCGTTGACCCGTCATTCTCCCGGCGCCGCCCCTCCACGATCCCAGCGTTGACCCGTCAGATAATGCCGCTATGGACGTTCATAGCGGCATTATGTGACGGCTCGAGGGTCCTGCACCTGTGGATACCGCTCTGCGTTATCCACAGATTTGCCTAAATCGGCAAATCCGGGCCACAGGGGCCTGAAATTTTGTCCTAATGGAAACATGAGAAGTCCACGTCCTCTTCCGATGTCCATCACCCGGGTCCCTTTCACCCTGGAGGCGGCCCTTCGACGGGGTGTTACCAAGAGGCGGACCCGCGCCCGGGACCTCTCCACGCCCAGCCGCGGCATCAGGGTTCCCACGAACGTGGAGATTGAGCTCCTTGAAAGTTGCCGGGCGTTGACCGAGGCCACCCCGAATGCCATCATCAGCCATTTGACCGCAGCAAGAATTCACGGGTTGTACCTCCCCCGCCGCCTCGAGGAGGATCAGGAGCGTCAGCTATTCGATCTGACCAGGCCCGCGGGCGACGCCAGGCCGCGCAGGAAACAAGTCCACGGGCACGAACTCGAGCTCGCCCGCGGTGACGTTGTTGTTCATACCGGAGTCCCCGTAACCGCCCTGCAGAGAACACTGCTGGACCTCGCCGCGCTGCTCACGGTTGAGGAGCTGGTGGTCGTCGCCGATCAACTTGTCCGCGAACACCACCGCTCATTTGGTCCCCCGGTCTACCCGCTGGTGCCTCTGGACGTGCTCACTGCCTACATCGCCGGGCACCGGAGGCACCGTGGCATGGGAAAGCTGCTTCAGGCCATGGAATTGGTGAGGGTGGGCTCGGATTCACCCCGGGAGACGGAGTTGCGGCTGATGATCGGGCGGTGGCCCCTGCCCGTATTTGAGCACAATGTGGAGATCCGGAATGCGGCAGGTCAAGGAAAAGTGGCGCCCGATCTGGCCTGTGAAGAGTACAAGAGCTGTGCAGAATAC
Source organism: Arthrobacter sp. TWP1-1 (assembly GCF_049897845.1). Taxonomy (NCBI): domain Bacteria; kingdom Bacillati; phylum Actinomycetota; class Actinomycetes; order Micrococcales; family Micrococcaceae; genus Arthrobacter; species Arthrobacter sp. TWP1-1. Next base: position 44,397 of record NZ_JAFCXC010000006.1, on the reverse strand, counting down.
GACGGTCTGCACCACTTCACCCCGAGCCAACAGGCCAAGGATCACGACCGCGACTACATCACCAAGGCTCTGGGATGGCACCAGGTGCTCATAAACAAGGACGATATCGCGGCAGGTGAACTGGTGGTGATCACCAAGATTGCCCGGGCGCTGAAGCTAGGCGGTTGGCCGGACCCCGCAAATCTGGCTGGCCGCTCGCTTCAAGGGTTGCTAAATACCCGCAAGGACTTCGAATAGGGCTCATCAGCAGCTGTTGACCCGTCAGATAATGCCGCTATGAACGTCCATAGCGGCATTATCTGACGGGTCAAGGAGCAATTAGCGCTTGAGGATGCCGCGGGCCTTCTTCACGGAGCGACGCGCCACCGGGAGCACCCTCGCGAACACCGGGTACAGCGGCGACAACGCCAGGTCCCAGGTGCCCGCCAGCATGTTCTCGTGGTCTGCGAAACCAAACTTGAACTTAGAGACCCCGTCATTGAGGAGTCCGTTGAAGTCGTAGCGCGTGATCCCGCGGGCCTTCATTTCCTGGATCGCCAGCCACTTCAAGGAGAAGTTCGCGCGCAAAAGGCTGCCAGATTCGGTCATTCCACCGTAGAGTTCAAACGCCGTGGAACCACTCGCGGCCAGCCACAGGAATGCCACCAGCTTCTCGCCGTCGAACGCGCCATAGATGGGCGATCCGCCGCCGAGATTCCGCAGGATATCCGCGTAATAGCGATCTTCGTGGATGCCGAACTCGGCGCGCTCAGCGGTCTCTTTGTACACGGCCATGCACAGCGGCAACTCGGCCTCGGTGACGGCACGATATTCAAGGGCCTCGCGGCTGGACTTGCGAATGTACTGGCGCGTCTTCTTGGACATGGCCGCCAGCAGCTCGTCCTCGGTGCGCGTCAGATCCAAAATGAGGGTGCGCGGAATCAAAATGGTGCTGCTGCTGGGCACCCAACCCGTAGCCGGCAACGACGCCACAGCAACCGTGTCGGCATCCCAGTCCGGCTCAATACTCAGGGCAACGGACTTGTGGGTGGTCTTGACGTAACGTCCGACGGCGTTGAGCACCTCAGTCTCGAGGCCCGCCTCAGCCTGTGGTCCCCTCGCGAGGTACGCGAGGGAGCGGAACGGTGCCGGGAGGGTGCGCAGCAGGATCTGGGCTGAGCCCACAAGCTTCTCGCCATCGCGCACCAGCACCCGGTCTACGCGCCAATTGTGCGCAGCCTTTGTTTCACCCCAACCCCACAGTTGCATGGGATGCCCCTGCTGCGAATCAACAGCAGCATCCCATTCGTCGCGGTCAAGGCAAGGCACAACACTAAAAGTCATGCTTCCAGCCTACCGGCTGACGGCCTGACTAACGGGCCAATTAGCTGCGGCGAGCGTAGGACTCCCACTTGTGTGCCTGGTGCTCGCCATCCACGAAACGGATGGTGCCCGACTTGGAGCGCATCACGATCGACTGTGTGAGCACGCGGCCCTTGTCGTAACGCACGCCGCGGAGGAGATCGCCATCGGTGATGCCGGTGGCAGCGAAGTAGCAGTTGTCGCTGGTGACCAGATCATTGGTGGAGAGGACGCGGTCCAGATCGTGTCCGGCGTCGATCGCCTTCTGCTTCTCCTCATCAGAGGTGGGCCAGAGGCGGCCCTGAATAACGCCGCCGAGGGTCTTGATGGCGCAGGCCGCGACGATGCCTTCGGGCGTGCCGCCGATGCCCATGAGTGCGTCAACACCGGTGCCGGAACGTGCAGCCGCGATGGCGCCTGCAACGTCGCCGTCGAGGATGATCTTGGTGCGGGCGCCGGCTTCGCGGATTTCGGCGATCAGCGGCTGGTGACGGTCGCGGTCAAGGACCATGACGGTGAGCTGGTTGATCTTGACGCCCTTGGCCTTGGCGATCAGGTGCAGGTTCTGCTTGACGGGCAGGCGCAGGTCAACCATGTCGGCGGCTTCGGGGCCGGTGACCAGCTTTTCCATGTAGAACACGGCGGAGGGATCGAACATGGTGCCGCGTTCTGCAACAGCCAGCACCGAAAGTGCGTTGTTGATGCCCATGGCCGTCAGGCGGGTTCCATCGATGGGATCCACGGCAACGTCACACTCGGGTCCGGAGCCGTCGCCCACTACCTCGCCATTGAACAGCATGGGGGCTTCATCTTTTTCACCCTCGCCAATGACAACAACACCGTTGAAATGGACGGTGGAAAGGAGGGAGCGCATAGCGTCAACGGCCGCGCCGTCGGCCAGGTTCTTCTCACCAAAACCAACCCAGTGCCCGCCTGCAATAGCGGCAGCTTCGGTCACGCGGACAAGTTCCAGGGCTAGATTTCGGTCCGGTTCGTCATCGCCAACTGCGAGCGACCGGGACAACTGCGAATAATCCAACTGTGATGCTTTTTCAGCCACGTGAAAACCTCATTGTTCAGGTAGGCGCAGAATTTCTTGTGCGCTCCAGTGCGCACCTCTGACGTATTTTTGCCTACCCGCCCATCATAGGCGACACCGGCAGCCGAATCCTTGTGATGTATCCCACGCGGGACGGGCCGTGCTATTTTGACGCACAAATTCTGGGAAGATGGTCACGTGAGTGATTCCAGCCCTTCCCCAGCCGTCAAGCCCGTAATTGCTGCCGGCGCCGCCAAACGTGCCAACGCATCAGTGATCGGCATGCTGCTGGCCATGTTCTCAACAGTGGCCATCGTGCTTGTCATTGTGTGGCTTAACCCACAGCAAAAAGCCGAAACATACCGATCCACCATCGACGTCCCGGCTGTTGCAGCGAACGCTGCCGACACTGCCGGATTCACGCCTGTGGCTCCGGCACTTCCTGAGGGCTGGTCGGCCAACTATGCGCGGTGGAATCCCCCGGGGAACGACGGCGTGGCTTTCTGGGACGTAGGTTACGTCACGGGAAGCAATACTTTCATTGCCCTCCGCCAGTCAATAACGGCTAATCCAACGTGGACCTCCGCCCAGACCGGCGATGCCCCCGTGACGGGCAGCCGCACCATTGACGGACAAGAGTGGGAGCTCCGTGATAAACCTAAGGGTGACCGGAGCCTGGTCCTGACAAGCGGAACCACCACGATCGTTTTGACCGGGGCCGCCGACTTCGAGGACTTCGATATTCTGGCCACCGGCGCCACAACGCAGCTTGCGGCCGATTCTGGCCATGCCAGCGGCGAAGCAAGCACAACTCCCACAGCGAAGGACGGCAAATAATGATTGGCGGAGAAGACGGCAACGTCGACGCGATTTCAAACCACCCCCATTCACCCGCCGAGGCATGGGCAACGTTGATGGCCGGGAACGCCCGCTTTGTTGCGAGCAGTTCCTCCCACCCCAACCAGGACGCCGCACGCCGCACCTCGCTGCTGTCCACCCAGCACCCCTTCGCGGTAATTTTCGGTTGCTCGGATTCGCGCCTCGCCGCCGAGATCATCTTTGACCTTGGCTTGGGCGACGCCTTCGTTGTCCGCACGGCCGGCCACGTCATCGACAACACGGTGTTGGGCTCCCTTGAGTACAGCGTCGATTACCTCAATGTGCCGTTGATTGTAGTGCTGGGCCATGACAGCTGCGGCGCCGTGACGGCCACCCAGCAGGCTGTTGCCACGGGCGCCATGCCCGCCGGTTTCATCCGCGACCTTGTGGAACGCATCACCCCGTCCGTGCTCACATCGTTGCGCAAGGACAAGGACGCCGACGTCAGCGACATGATCACCGAGCACGTCAAGCAGACCGCTGCCCGCCTCGTGGAGAACTCCCCCATCATCGCCAGCGCCGTCACCCGCCAGCGTACGGCCGTGGTTGGCCTGACGTACCGCCTCGTCGATGGGCGCGCGGATCTGGTTTACAGCAACGGATCCCTCGGGGTCTGACACCCTTCTTGGAAGGCCCGACGGCGGAACCCAGGTTCCGGCGTCGGGCCTCCTTTTGTTGGGGCTAAGTTGGCAACTTGGTGACGGCCGGGGAGGCTGCGGTTTTTAGCTCGGGGCGCCGCGGCGATAGGGTGTAGGCATGACTGATACTGCCGCGGCTACCGCACAAGAATTCCGTATTGAACATGACACGATGGGCGAGGTCCGAGTTCCGGTCAACGCTCTCTACAGCGCCCAGACCCAGCGCGCCGTTGAAAACTTCCCGATTTCGGGCATGACACTGGAGTCTGCCCACATCGCTGCACTGGCACGCATCAAGAAGGCTGCCGCTACCACCAACGCCGAGTTGGGTGTTTTGGACGCCGAACTGGCACGCGCCATCGAGGCCGCAGCTGATCTGGTTGCCGCTGGCGACTACGACGGCAACTTCCCGATCGACGTCTTCCAGACCGGTTCGGGTACCTCATCCAACATGAACATGAACGAGGTCCTGGCGACCTTGGCGAACCGCGCACTCGTTGCTGCGGGTTCCGAGAAGGTTGTTCACCCGAACGACCACGTCAACGCCTCACAGTCCTCCAACGACGTCTTCCCGACCTCGGTTCACGTAGCTGCAACCTCGGCCCTGATCAACGACCTGATCCCGGCATTGGCCTACCTGGCCGAGTCCTTGGAGCGCAAGGAAGCCGAATTCGCAACAGTTGTGAAGTCCGGCCGCACCCACTTGATGGATGCCACGCCCGTCACGCTTGGCCAGGAATTCGGTGGCTACGCCGCCCAGATCCGCTACGGCATCGAGCGCGTCGAGTCCTCACTCCCCCGCGTTGCTGAGGTTCCCCTCGGTGGCACCGCCGTCGGTACCGGCATCAACACGCCGGCCGGCTTCCCGCAGCGCGTGATCGCCCTGCTGGCCCAGGACACCGGCTTGCCGCTGACCGAAGCCCGCAACCACTTCGAGGCTCAGGCCAACCGCGACGGTCTCATCGAGGCGTCCGGCCAGCTGCGTAACATCGCCTACTCGATCATGAAGATCAACAACGACCTTCGCTGGTTGGGCTCCGGCCCCAACACCGGCCTGGGCGAAATCAACATCCCCGATCTGCAGCCCGGCTCCTCGATCATGCCCGGCAAGGTCAACCCGGTCATCGCCGAGGCCGCCATCATGGTTGCCGCTCAGGTTATTGGTAACGACACCACGATCGCCCTGTCCTCCACGAACGGCGCCTTCGAATTGAACGTCGGCATCCCGGTCATGGCCTCGAACCTCTTGCAGTCCATCCGTTTGCTCACCAACACGAGCCGCGTCATGGCCGACAAGATGATCGACGGCCTGACCGCCAACGTCGAGCGCGCCCGCTTCCTGGCCGAGGCTTCACCGTCCATCGTGACGCCGCTGAACAAGTACATCGGCTACGAAAACGGCTCCAAGATCGCCAAGCACGCCATCAAGGAAGGCCTCACGATCCGTGAAGCCGTGCTGGCCCTGGGCTTCGTTGACCGTGGCGAAATCACGTTGGAGCAGCTGGACAAGGGCCTCGATGTTCTGGCCATGACGGTCGCCCCGAAGTAACTCTCACACACCCGTGGGCCCATCGGCGGGAGGTCACCTTTTTGCGAAAGGTGACCTCCCGCCGTCGTGCATTAAGAGAGTGTGACTAACGCAACAGAGAAAACGTTTTGCACTTTGGCACAAATAGTGCAAACTTTTACTTTGTGACTGAAAGTGCAAATTCCTGCCAGCCCCACGGGCTGCGTGCCCGCAAGCGCGAGGCCACCCGATCCGCCATTACGGCGCGAGCCCGGGCCCTCACGGCTGAGCAGGGCCTGAACGGGTTCACGATCGAGCAGCTCTGCGAGGACGTGGGCGTCTCACGCCGCACCTTCTTCAACTACTTTCCGTCCAAGGAAGACGCCATCATGGGCCACCTGTTGGACGAGTTCCCCGCCGAAGCGATTGCCGAATTCCTGGCGGGCGCGGAAGGTGTTGAACGCGGCCCCAGCGGAGTGAGCAACACCCTTCTGGCCGACCTGCACGGACTCACCTGCGCCATGGTCGAGGAACTGAACTTCACCCGCGAACAGATTCAACTGCTGATCGCGGCCATGAAGAAGGAACCGCAGCTCATGATGAGAATGATGGGCGGCGCTCACCTGCGTGAGCGGGAATTCGCCGATCTAATCGCCCAGCGTGAAGGGCTCGAGCCGGATGACCCCGTAGCCGTCATGGTCTCTGCACTCTTTGGCACGTGTTCGCACCGCGCCAGCCAAGACTTCTTCTCGGAAACAAACACCATCGGTTACGCCGATCTGCTCGCGCAAAACCTCCGCACGGCCCACCAACTTTTCTCCTTTTCGCATTTAACCTTTGAAGGGACATCATGAGTACCGCACTCAAGGCAGGCGAACCGCTCCTGCTGACCCAAAAGAGGATCTGGATCATCTTCTCCGCGCTGATCGCCGGAATGCTGCTCTCGAGCCTCGACCAAACCATCGTCTCCACCGCCATGCCCACCATCGTGGGCAAGCTCGGCGGCGTGGAGCACCAGACGTGGATCACCACCGCGTACCTGTTGGCCACCACCATCGTGATGCCCATCTACGGCAAGTTTGGTGACATCCTCGGCCGCCGCAACCTGTTCCTTGCTGCCATTGCCATCTTCACGCTGGCCTCCGTTGGCTGTGCCTTCGCCACCGATTTCTGGGGCTTCGTGATCTTCCGCGCTATCCAGGGCCTCGGTGGAGGTGGCTTGATGATCCTCTCGCAGGCCATCATCGCCGACATCGTCCCCGCCAAGGATCGCGGTAAGTACATGGGTCCTCTGGGCGCCATCTTCGGCCTTGCCGCAGTGGCTGGCCCGTTGCTGGGTGGTTACTTCGTTGACCACCTGACGTGGGAATGGGCTTTCTACATCAACATCCCGATCGGTATCGCCGCTTTCATCGTCGCCTTCTTCACGCTGACCCTGCCCACCAAAAAGGCTGACAAGAAGATCGACATTCTTGGCGTGGTATTCCTCTCCATCGCCACTACCTGCTTGATCTTCTTCACCGACTTTGGTGGCAAGACCGACGGTTGGACCTCGATGGTGACCTGGACCTGGGGCGCCGGCTTGATCGCCTCTATCGCCCTGTTCATCTTCACCGAGAGCCGCGCCGCGGACCCCATCATCCCGTTGTCACTGTTCAAGAACCCGATCTTCCTGAACTCCACGGCCATCGGATTCGTCCTGGGCATGGGCATGTTCGCGGCCTTGGCCTTCGTGCCGACCTTCCTGCAGATGTCCTCGGGCACCTCAGCCGCCGAATCCGGCCTGCTCATGCTGCCCATGATGGTTGGCCTGATGGGTACCTCCATTTGGTCAGGTATCCGCATGACCAAGACCGGCAAGTACAAGGCCTTCCCGATTGCCGGTTCCATCCTGACCATCATCGCCATGTTGTGGCTGACAACCCTGTCCGCAGAAACGCCCATCTGGGTCATTTGCGCCCAGCTGTTCGTCTTCGGTGCGGGCCTGGGTCTGATTATGCAGATCGTCGTGATCGTGGTGCAGAACTCGGTTCCGGCCGCTCAGTTGGGAACCGCCACGAGCACCAACAACTACTTCCGTGAAGTTGGCTCAGCCCTGGGTGTGGCCGTATTCGGCGCCATGTTCACCACGCGCCTAGCCGAGTCCCTCAAGGAGGTCTTCGCGGCCGGTGGCGCATCGCCGGAGGAAGCTGGCAGCGCCATGTCATCGCTCGACCCGCAGGCGCTGCACCAGCTGCCGCAGTCCATCCAGGACGGCATCATCAACGCCTACGCCGATTCCCTGGCACCGGTGTTCTGGTACCTGATCCCGTTCATGGTGATCGCCCTGGTGCTGGCCATCTTCATGAAGGTCATCCCGCTCTCCGACACCTCCGGCATGGTTGCCCGTGGCGAGGCCGTGGGTGGCGAGGAAGCCGAACGCATGGAGGCCGAGCGTCTTGCCGGCAAGTCCGGCTCAGCCGAGGCCGCCGACACACAGCTCGGTGACACCCTTCAGCTGACCAAGGAAGACCCGGATGCTCCCGGGGACACCACAGACAAGCCGTAACCTGCGCAGCAAAGGCGCGTGCCGCCGTCGTACTTTTCCCAGTACGACGGCGGCACGCGCCTTTTGCGTTGCTGCGGACCGCGCGCCACTCGTCGAGCCGTCACATAATGCCGCTTTGACTGTCCAAAGCGGCATTACGTGACGGGTCAATGCAGAGGGGTGGAGGTTAGCGCTGGAAGTCCCGGAGGTTCCGGGCCACCACAGACAAGCCGTAACCTGCGCAGCAAAGGCGCGTGGCGTCGTCGTCCTTTTCTCAGTACGACGACGGCACGCGCCTTTTGCGTTGCTCCAGACCGGGCGCCACTCCTCGAGCCGTCAGATAATGCCGTTCTGAACGTCCATAGCGGCATTATGTGACGGGTCAATGCAGAGGGGCGGAGGTTAGCGCTGGAACACCCGTTGGTTCCGGGACACCACAGACAAGACGCAACCTGCGCAGCAAAGGCGCGTGCCCCGGGCGCCACTCCTCGAGCCGTCACATAATGCCGTTCTGAACGTCCATAGCGGCATTATGTGACGGGTCAAGGCAGAGGGGCGGAGGCTAGCGCTGGAAGTGGGGCTCGCCGTCGAACGCCAACGCGCGCTCGATGCACGCGAGGTGGCCGAGGCGCAGCGGCGGGAGGTCCTCGATCGCGAACCAGGCAACGTCAAGGGACTCGTCGTCATTGACGCGCGCGGTGCCACTGACGTAGCGGCAGATGAACTCCACATTCAAGAATTCGCACACATCGCCATTGGGGAACGTCACCGGGCCCACGGCGACCACGCCCATGAGGTGCTCGATCCGGGCCACGACGGCTGTCTCCTCGAAGATTTCCCGCAGCATGCCCGGGCCGGGTTCCTCCCCCGGTTCCAGGATTCCGGTGATGAGCGCCCAGCCGCCCGTGTCTGTGCTTTTGGCGAGGAGGACGCGGCCGGCGTCGTCGAACACCACGCCACGTGCGCCGGGCAGCCACAGCGGGTCATGCCCGATCTTCTTGCGGAGGTTGACGATGAATTCCGGTGATCCCATGGTTTCAGCCTATCCCCCAAAAAAAAGCAGGCCCGTCCGCCATTGGCGTCCGGACCTGCTTTTGGTGGGAAGGTCAGCCGAAGGGGATGACTCCGATTCCGATGGCCACAACCAACATCACCAGGGAGACAACCAAGGCACGCCACAGGACCTTCTTGTGGTGGTCGCCAAGGTCAACGCGGGACAACGAAACCAGCAACAGGACGGCCGGAACCAGCGGGCTCTGCATGTGCACAGGCTGGCCGGTGATCGAGGCACGGGCCATGGCTGCCGGGTCGATGCCAAAGTGCGCTGCGGTCTCGCTGAGGACCGGCAAGACGCCGAAGTAGAAGGCGTCGTTGCTCATGAAGAACGTCATGGGAATGCTCAACAGGGCGGTAATCACGGCCATGTACGGACCCATGGAGGTGGGGATGACGCTGACCAGCCAAGCTGCCATGGCATCCACCATGCCGGTACCGCTGAGCACGCCGGTGAGGACCGCTGCCGCCATGACCATGGAAACTACGGCGACAATGCTTCCTGCATGGGAAACGAGCGCCTTCGCCTGATCCTTGACCCGGGGGAAGTTGACCACGAGTGCGATCGCGGAACCCACCATGAAGATATAGGCGAGCGGCAGAACGTCCATGACCAGCACCACCATGAGCGTCACCGTCAGGACAAGGTTGAACCAGAACAACTTGGGTCGCAGCGTGGCGCGGTTGGGATCCAGCTGGGAATCGGCAAGGGCCGTGTTGACCGTTTCCGAATCCTTCTCGGCAACGGCGCGAACCTGTGCATCAAACCGTGCCTGTGCCGCGGAGCGCGGCTTTTCGATGGTCAGCACGCCGGCGGATCCGGTACCGGAGCCACCCAAAGCAGCCGAGCCACCCGAGCGAGCCGAGGTGTTGCCGGCGGAACCGCCCGAGGTGGTGCCGGCGTCGTCCGCGGAAGTGCCGGCAGCACCAGCAGCACCGGCCCACACACTGCCAGCCAGGGCCAGACGACGGCGTTCACGCACGCCGAGGTGCCAGGAGAACAGGAAGATGACAATCATGCCGGCGATCAGCGACGGGATCATGGGGACGAACACTTCGCTGGGCGAAACCTTCAGGGCTGCGGCGGCGCGGGCCGTGGGACCGCCCCAGGGCAGGATGTTCATGGTGCCGTTGGCCAGACCAGCAACACAGGTCAGCACCACCGGGCTCATGCCAAGGCGCAGATAGATGGGCAGCATGGCCGCCGTGGTCAGGATGAACGTGGTGGAACCGTCGCCGTCGAGGGAAACCACCGCCGCCAGAACGGCCGTGCCGAGCACTACCTTCGCGGGGTCGTTGCCGAGGGTGCGCAGGATCAGTTTTACGAGCGGGTCGAACAGGCCAACATCGATCATCATGCCGAAGAATACGATCGCGAACATCAACAACGCCGCCGTTGACGTTAGGCTCTTCATTGAATCCATGACCATATCGCCGATGCCCAGACCGGCACCTGCGAAAAGACCAAAGATGGTGGGGACCACGATCAAGGCCACCACGGGCGTCAACTTCTTCGTCATGATCAGGGTCATGAAGACCGCGATCATGGCAAACCCAAGGATTACCAGCATTTGAACTCCTTTGTACAAAGGCCGCATTTGTGAGCCTCAATACAGAGATTAGAGTGGCCTGGATCACTTCCTAGGGTTTAGTGCACTTGCCACAAGTAGTGCCCATTGAGTACGTTTATCCCGTTAAACCCACACCGTTGTGCCGAGCGAAAGATGCTTTCAATGACGCAAGCCCGAGCCGCCGTCAGGCTGCGCTTTTCCACCCGCGTGCTGCTGCTGCAGCTGGCCGTGGTGTGCGCCGTGGTGCTCATGACGGCGGGCACTTTCGCGGCTCTGACGTATCAGTGGCTGGGCGATCAGGCCGAGGAGCGCGCTCTTGCCGTGGCCCGAACCGTGGCCTCCTCGGAGGACGTTCGCCGCGAGACCGCCACCCTCGCCGCCACTCCCACGGCCTTGTTGACCCCTGAAACCTTGGCGGGTGGGCCGCTGGAGGATTTCGCCACCTCAGCCCAGGAACGCACGGGCGCCCTGTTTGTTGTGGTGACGGACGACGCCGGATTGCGGCTTGCGCATCCCAACCCGGCTTTGCTGGGGCAAATGGTTTCCACAGACCCGTCGGTGGCCCTCTCGGGCGGCGAGGAGACTTCGCAGGAAAACGGCACGCTGGGACGATCGGCCCGGGCCAAGGTTCCCGTTTTTGCCCCTGGCTCGACCACCAAGGTGGTGGGCGAGGTCAGCGTGGGCTTTGACAGCGACGACATCGTTGCCGGGATGCTGCGCAACATTGTGCCGGTGGCCCTGATCGCCGCCGCGTCGCTGGCCTTGGCTGCCGTGGCCTCGACCATAATGGGCGCCCGACTGCGACGGCTCACCCTCGGCTTGGAGCCGGAGGAGATTTCCGGTTTGGCCCAGGATCAGGAAGCGGTCTTGCGCGGAGTTGATGAAGGTGTCATAGGGATCTCCGAGAACGGCACAATCACCGTTTTCAACGAGGGTGCGCGCCGGCTTCTGACGCCCGGATCGACCCTCGATTACAGCGGCCTTTCGCTGGCGGAAAGTGGTCTGCCAGATTTTCTTGGCGCGGTCACCGGGGACTACGGGCCACACGAACACGTGGTTGACGAGCGCGTTGTCATTGTCACTGCCCGCCCGGTTCGACTCAATGACATTCGACCCAACGAAAAGGGCGCACTGCCGTTGGGGCGCGTCATCATGGTCAGGGACCGGACCGAGGTTCAGGCGCTCACCCGCCAGCTCGACGCCGTCAACGCACTGGGCACCGCCCTGCGAGCGCAGCGGCACGAATTCGCCAATCGCTTGCACACCGTGGCTGGCCTGTTGGCCTTGGATCGCACCGCCGAGGCGCGTGACTACATTGGCGAAATCATGGACAGCGGCCCCTTGACGTATCCGGCCCAGGACCTGGGCCTGCTCAGCGACCCCTATCTTGAGGCCTTCATCGGCGCCAAAAGCATCGAGGCCCATGAGCGCGGTGTGGAACTGCGGATTGGCCCGGGCACCTCCATCCGCGGTCACATTACCGATCCGCAGGACGTGACGGCCGTGCTGGGAAATCTCCTCGACAACTCCATCACGGCAGCCGTCTCCGGCGCCTCCCCCCACAAATGGGTTGAGGTGGAGGTGTTGGATGAGCACACGGAGTCCGGCGGCACGCTTCACCTTGTCGTGGCCGATTCCGGGGACGGTTTGCGCGGCGAAAGTGGACTGATCTTCACGGCCGGATATTCAACAGCCGCCCCCTCCCCTCTTGACCCCATTACTGCCCCCATGACCGACCCCATTGCCGGCCACGGCGTGGGTCTGGCCCTTGTCCGTCATATTGCCCGACGTCGCGGCGGCGACGTGTGGGTTGCTGACAGTGGCTCCCCTCAAACCCAGGGCGCCGTATTCTGCGCCCGACTGCCAGGCGTCATAGCACTGGAACCCCGCTTCAAGGAGCAACCATGAGCCAAGATTTCACCGTCCTCATCGTCGAGGATGATTTTCACGTGGGTCGGCTGCACGCCGGTTTTGTCGACGCCGTACCGGGCTTTCGCGCCCTGCCCCCGGCTCCCACAGCCGCCCTCGGGCTCCAGATCATAACTGCCGAGCGGCCCGATCTAGTGCTGTTGGATGTGTATCTTCCCGATGCATCGGGGCTGGATCTACTGCGAACCATCGATAACGACGCCATGATGCTCAGCGCCGCCTCCGACCCCGAATCGGTCCGCAAGGCCATGCGGCGCGGAGCCTTGGCATATCTCATCAAGCCCTTCTCGGCGGAACTTTTGGAAGCCCGGTTGCGCGGCTACGCCAGGTACCGGCGCCTGTTATCAGAAACCGGCAGCCTGAACCAGGACCGGCTCGAGAATGCATGGCAGGCCCTACACCCCAGCGCTCCGGCCGCGGGACCGAAGACGAGTTCGGCAACCGAGTCGGCCGTCCTGGCGGCCCTTGCCACCCGCGGAGACCAGTCAACCGCGGACGTGGCAGCCGCCGTCGGAATTTCCCGAACTACGGCCCAGCGGTATCTGTCCGCACTGGCCGACGACGGCGCTATCGCCATCTCTCTGCGCTACGGCGCCACGGGTAGGCCCGAACACCGTTACAGCGTGCCGGCGCGGTAGTTCAAAGGTGGCAAAGGCCTCACCGGTTTTGTTTTGAGTAATTCAAAACAACTGTTAGAGTTGAAGCATGGCCAAGGATGCGCAATATGAGATTTTGGAGGGTCGGCTTAGGTCCGCCCAACTGAAGGTGACCGCACCACGGGTCGCCGTTCTCGACGCCGTATCCAAGCCCGGCCATCGCGATGCCGAGACGGTGTACTCCATCGTCTCCACTGCGCTGCCGAAGACTTCCCTGCAGGCTGTCTACGGCGTACTGGCCGCTCTTGTGACCGCCGGATTGATTCGCAAGATCGAACCGGCCGGATCGGCGGCCCTCTATGAGAGTCGCGTGGGTGACAACCACCATCACGTGGCCTGCCTCAACTGCGGGAGCGTTGAGGACGTGGACTGCGCCGTCGGGGCCAGCCCTTGCCTCACGCCGTCGAACACCAATGGCTTCACCATTCAGATGGCCGAAGTTACGTTCTGGGGCCTGTGCTCCGCATGCCAGTCTGCTGATATCTCCGCCGAATAACCGGCCACGGGAGCAACGCTCCCTCCGTACCCTCTAGTCCACACAACATCTGGGCGCTATTTGTTGCGCCCAAAACACGCAACCCAAAGGATTTATTATGAACACCTTCACACTTTCAGCACGCCTCGAAACCGCCCACTATGGCTCCTATGTAACCACCACGAGCCCCTCCTCAGAACCCGCCGGCCACTACGTGAGCACCACTGCGTCCCACTCCGGAGCAGCTGGCGCCTATGTGACCACCCGCGAACCCCGTTCAGGTCGTGTGGGCAGCTACGTCACCAGCATCTAGCCGGCGGAGGTCCAAGCTAAAGGGTCCGGCCGTTCAGGCCGGGACCAGGAGCATGACGGCGAGTGTTCCCGCCAGCATTGACGGCCCAAAGGGAATAGCCGATTTGGCGGTTCCACGGCCACTCACCACAAGAGCCAGCGCCCACAGACCCCCAAGAACGAATCCCGCGGCGGCACCCAACGCCACGTGCTGCCAGCTCAGGAAACCAAGGAACAGTCCAAGAACGCCGGCCAGCTTCACATCCCCAAACCCCAGTCCGGACGGGCGCACTACCCACAGCAAGCAATACAGTCCGACCATGGCCACCGCACCGCCAGCAGCTCCCACCACATACTGTGGAGCACCGGCGGCGAGCGCAGCCCCCACCAACAGCACCCCCGCCACCGGATAGGCCGGCAGGACGTAGCGGTTGGGCAAGATGTGCGTGCGAACATCAACAACGCTCAAGACGACGGCGAGCCACAGCAGATACAGGCAGGCGGCCGCGACGCACAGGAATGCGGGGACACTGCTCCCCCACAAGTCCATCAGCCGTGTGACCATAGCGCGATGCTACGCCAATCCCCCACACTTCGGGCGGAATTCGCGGCGCCGGGACTAAGCTGTGGATATGAGCACCTCCCCGTACTCGGCCGAGTCATTTAGGCACATTTGCAGGTCTTCGCCGTGGCGTTGGCAGACACTCCGGTTTGAGCTGCACCGTAAGTTTCCTACCCAGGCCGACGGCGGCGCAGGCACCAGTTGGGTGGCGGGCGCGGGCGCCGCGCATCTTGCTCCGGCCTTGGCCATGAACTGTTGGGTCCGCCGCCCCGGAGCCCTTCGCGTTGAGACCCCCGAGGGAAAGCTATTGGCCAGCACCACCAAGATCAACGAGTCCAAGGACTCGCTCTTCATCAGCGGAAACCGGAAGCCCTGGCTGCTCCCGCCAGCTCTTGTGAATCCAGTGAAGGACGGCGACGGCTATGTGGTTCGCCGCCCCGAGGCCCTCTATGGTGAGCCCGCTTATGGTTCAGGCAGATCGGCCGCCGCGCTGGATCCCGTGGAACTGGCGGGCGATCGCCCCGTTCCCTTGGAGGCGCCCTTTGCTAACGTGGCAGAAATTGAACACATCGCCGCGGTAACCCACCATGGCCGATCCGCCGTCGAGGCCGTACTGACGCCCAATGCCAGTTACCGACCCGTTTTCGCCGATGCCCCTTTGTTATTCCCGGGCCGCACCGCCGTCCGCATCGATCTGGAGACGGGCATCTGCGTGGCCTCCCAGTCCCTGGACGGCAGCACCGCCGGAGCCGGGCATTGGATGATCCTCCTGGGCATTGACGAGTACATGCTCGATGATCTCTTTGAAGAAGTCAGCATGGGACTGACAGACGTCAGGGCCCACATCCCGTGGGATCTGGGCCCTGACGCATAGCCAGCAAAATCGTCCCCACCTAAGATCTGTGTGGCAGTAGTTGCACCGATTTCCCCGATTTCCGGTGTTTTTCGTACAACAACTGCCACACAGATGAAATAGGGGAACTAGATTTCTGCGCGCTCCAGCATTTCCGTCACGAGGGCTGCGATGGGTGAGCGTTCGGAGCGGGTGAGCGTGACGTGCCCAAAGAGCGGGTGTCCCTTGAGCGTCTCTACCACTGCCACGATGCCATCGTGCCGGCCCACTCGGAGGTTGTCACGCTGGGCAACGTCGTGGGTAAGAACAATCTTCGAGCGCTGGCCAATGCGGCTCATGACCGTCAGCAGCACGTTCTTCTCGAGCGACTGTGCTTCATCCACGATCACGAAGGAATCGTGGAGGGAGCGTCCGCGGATGTGAGTCAGCGGCAGCACCTCCAACAGTCCGCGTTCCATGATTTCGTCCATGAGCGTGTCTGAAACCACGGAGCCAAGAGTGTCGAACACTGCCTGGGCCCACGGGTTCATCTTTTCGCTTTCGGAACCGGGCAGGTAGCCGAGTTCCTGACCACCCACGGCGTACAGGGGCCGGAACACCACAACCTTGCGGTGTTCGTTTCGCTCCAGGACTGCTTCCAACCCTGCACACAGGGCCAGCGCGCTCTTGCCGGTTCCTGCCCGGCCACCGAGGGAGACAATTCCAACTTCCGGATCGGACAGGAGATCCAAGGCAAGACGCTGTTCGGCCGAGCGGCCGTGCAGACCAAAGACCTCGCGGTCTCCGCGCACCAGCCGGACCTGCTGGTCTGCGCCAACGCGGCCCAGAGCAGATCCCCTGTTGCTAGTGATGACAAGCGAGGTGTTGACCGGAAGGACGGAAGCATCGGGGATCGGTACGGGCTCGTGGTTGTACAGAGCCGTCATCTCGGCCTCAGTGGCATCGACTTCACCAACACCCGTCCAGCCTGAATCCTGCACCAGTTCGTTGCGGTATTCCTCCGCCACCAGACCCAGTGCGGACGCCTTGACGCGCATCGGCACATCCTTGGAGACCACCGTGACGGCATGGCCCTCGTTGGCCAAGTTCTTGGCGACCGCGAGGATGCGTGAGTCGTTGTCCATGCTCCGCATGCCTGCCGGAAGCACATCGAGCGAAACGTGATTGAGTTCCACACGGAACATCCCGCCGTCGTTCCCTAGGGGAACCGGCGAGGCGAGGCTGCCATGCTGTGCGCGCAGATCATCGAGCAGACGCAGGGCTGTGCGGGCAAAGTAGCCAAGTTCGGGATCGTGGCGCTTGCCCTCCAGCTCGGAAACCACCACGATCGGCACCACCACCTGGTGTTCGGCAAAGCGGACGATTGCGCGCGGATCCGACAGTAAAACAGAGGTGTCGATGATATACGTACGCAATTTTGCCCCAGTGTGCGGGCTCTGTGAATGCTGCTCAAGGTTCATGGTTTCGACCACGTCTGCTCCAGCCCTCCGGACCTTTAAACGGGTCCGGAATCCAATCGGTACGTCGGGCGGAGTTGCCCTCCGTTATGCCCAAAGCTACGCCGCTTTAATGTGCTGCCGGGCACATTTTAGGGGCGTGTCTGATGACGTTGATGTGAACTTTGGGTGACAGCGATGTTGCCCAGTTGCATGACGGCGGACGACGGCGCCGATCGCCATCGTTGGGGGCGGAAACTCTTATGCGCCGAAGCGGCGGCTGCGCCCGGCATAGTCGCGCAGGGCGCGCAGGAAATCAATCTTCCTAAAGGCGGGCCAGAGCGCTTCGCAGAAGTAAAACTCGCTGTACGCGCTTTGCCACATCAGGAATCCAGAGAGGCGTTGCTCGCCGGAGGTGCGGATGACCAGGTCCGGATCCGGCTGGCCGCGCGTGTAGAGGTACTTCGAAATATCATCCACGGTGAGTGAGTCAGCAACGTCAACCATGGTCCGTCCGGCATTGTTGGCATCATGGAGGAGCTCGCTGACGGCATCGACAATTTCGCGCCGTCCACCGTAGCCGATGGCCATGTTGACGTGGATGCGTTCCTTGGCCGGGACGCGTGTTGTCAGCGAGGAAAGCCGGGCCGCGAGGTAGTCGGGCAGCAGTTCCGGTGCGCCCATGGCGTGGACGCTGATGTCGGCATCGGCGTCGAGCAGATCAAGGGTGTTGGCGATGATGCCCATGAGCTCGTCAAGCTCTTCTGGTGAGCGGCTCATGTTGTCGGTAGAGAGCATGTACAGCGTGACAACCTTGATGCCGAGGTCCTGGCACCAACCCAGGAATTCCAGGATCTTGTCGGCGCCAGCCTGGTGACCCTCGCTGGTGGGGGCGTTGAATTGTTTGGCCCAGCGGCGGTTGCCGTCAACCATGACGCCAATGTGGGCGGGTACGCGGCTTGTGTCGAGTGCGCGGGCCAATCGCCGTTCATAGAAGTTGTACAACAACTTTGGCATCCGCAAAGAAGTGGTAGACAACCGCATTTGAGTGCACCGGACCTTTGCGAATAATGGCCCTGCGGCCGTACGAATCTTGCTAGCTCTAGATTACCTGCTGGTGACATTGAATCGCACCAAGACGCACATTACCGATCAGTAACATAGCATGGCGCTGCGTTATGCTTTTCCCATGACCAGCCTCCCGGAAATAGAGCACAAACCAAGCTGGCGAGGATGGCTGCATGCAGGAACCGCACCCCTGGTGCTGATCGCAGGCATCTTCCTCGTGGCCCTGGCGCCCAGTACGGCCGCAAAAATCACCTGCGCGATTTACATTGCCACGGGCGTCCTTCTTTTTGGTACGAGCGCGCTATATCATCGCGGCAACTGGTCCCCCACCACTCGAGCCACGCTCAAACGGCTGGACCACAGCAACATCATGCTGGTCATCGCTGGCTCCTACACGCCGCTGTCCTACCTGATGCTGCCGCGCCCCACTGCCACCTTGTTGTTGTGGATGATCTGGATCGGAGCGGTGGCCGGGGTGCTGTTCCGGGTCTTGTGGGTTGGCGCACCCCGCTGGTTGTACGTCCCCATCTACGTCCTGCTCGGAACCACGGCATTGTTCTTCCTCCCGCAATTCTGGGCGGCCGGTAGCGCGCCAACACTGCTCATCTGCGCAGGCGGCGCCATGTACATCGCCGGCGCCGTGATCTACGGGATCAAGAAACCGAACTTCAGCCACCAGCACTTTGGCTTCCACGAGCTCTTCCACGCACTGACCGTGGCCGGCTTTGCATGCCACTTTGTTGCCGTCATTCTGGTGACCTTCCCCTGACTCATCCAAACAACAGATCAGGCGACTTTCCGCTGGAAAAGTCGCCTGATCTGTTGTTTGGAACCGGGAGCCTAGAAGCGGATGGCGTCGATGACCTTGACCCTGATGGCCACGAGGGCCGGAATGGCTCCGGCCAGCGCACCCACTAGAACGGCCGCGCCCAGGCCGAGGAGTGCGGCCTCCAGTGGGAACGCCGGGTAAACATCCAGCCCCGGCGCAACCTTGGATTCCACGAAGGGGTTCTTGACGATCGCAACGGCAATCATGACGCCAACGGCGCCAGCAACCGTCGTTCCCACCACCGATTCCATCATGACGCCGGTGAAGATTCGCCCCGAGGTGGCGCCGAAACTGCGCCGGATGCCAATCTCACGGACCCGGTAGCGGACCGTCACCATGGAGATGTTCAGCAGCCCCACGGCGCCGAGCAACAGAATCAGCGCGGCAATCCCGGACACCATGATCTGCACCATGGCGAAGGGATCCCCGTACGCCGCATAGTCGCTGCGGTACACGCCAACATAGGAGCCGGGAAATTGTTGCGTCAGATCGGCGGTGAGCGTATCTACCAGCTCTTGAGCCATGGGAGTGGGCACCCAAATTCGCAGTTCCTGGCCCATACCAAATTGGTCCCCGCCAATCCCAACAGCGGCCGCCGCCTCGGTCAGCATGAACGCCTGTGGCATCGACTGCGGATAGGCGTCCGGCATGATGCCGATAATCACGGCCGTTGCCGGGTTGTCACCCAGAACGCTCACCTGTGGTTCGGTGGTGAGGTTTGGCCGTCCGGCGGCGTTATAGAACGCCTCATTGACGACGACGGCGGGAGCCATGCGTTCGGCGTCGTCGTCGGCAAACCACGCACCTTGGGTGACGTCCACGCGATGAATGGTTCCGTACGGCGGGTCCACCACTTGCAGTTCCACGTTTTGCACCCCATTGGGGAACTGGAAACGGGCTTGTGAGCGCAGCAGTTGGCTGGCGTGGGTGAAGCCATAGCGTTCAATGGTGGCGTCGAGAATTTCGGTGGTCCGTGCAGCGTCAAGGGCATCACCGTTGGGCTGGCCGGATTGAATGCTGACCGTCAGGGTCGCCTCGCGGCCACCGTTGCGCTCGGAATCGAGCCGAATACCTTCCCGGGCCAGATTGCCAACCCCCACCACTGTGGTGAGTACCGCCACCGAAAGCGCGACGCCGATCAGGGCCAGCAAGACGCGGGTCTTGTGAATGCGCAATTCGCTCCACGCCTCGACCATGGCCGAAATGATCCCCGTCATGCGCCCACCGCCATGAGTGCTTCGGCCGCCGGAATGCCATCCGTGGCAGACAAGACACCAGCATCCAGGCGGTACCGGGTACGCGCCCGTGCCGCAACGTTGAGATCGTGGGTGATGGTGACCAGCGCAGCCCCCGATTCGGTGGCAATGGAGTCCAATAGGTCCATCACGGCCTGGCCGGTTTCCACGTCAAGGGCGCCGGTTGGCTCATCGGCAAGGATGAGCTTTGGCCTGCGGACCAGAGCCCGGGCAATAGCCACACGCTGCTGCTCACCACCGGAAAGCATGTGCGGCTGGGTGCTTGCCCGGGCTGCCAGCCCAACCCTCTCGAGCATCTCCATGCCGATGGCATTGCGGCGCCAAAATTCCTTGCGTCCCGCATACATCAACGGCGTCACCACATTTTCCAAGGCTGTGCGTCCCGGCAGCAGGTTGAACTGCTGGAAGATGAATCCGATGCTGGCTCCACGTAACTTGGCCCGGGTGTTGTTCCCCAGCCTGTCCACCGGTGTCCCGTCAAAGAACATCTCGCCGCTGCTGGGTACATCGAGAAGACCGAGAATGTTCAACAAGGTGGACTTCCCGCAGCCGGATCGTCCAACGATGGCGGTGTGATCGCCGATCCGCACCTGCAGATCGATCCCGCGCAGGATGTGGAGCTCTTGATCGTCAGGAAGAATCACGGTGCGGGTGACGTTGCGAAGGTCAACAAACGGCGCAATTTGGCTGTCCGCTTCGCCGACGGTGCCCGGAGAGCGTTCGGCGAGCTCACCGCCGTCGTCCATTTTCTGGGACCGCTTCTCGAAGGGGCCCTCATCTCGATTATCGAAAATACTTGTCATGGTCAGCCGCCGATCATGCCGTAGCCGGCCATTTGCCCATCAGGCATGACGGCGTCGGTGCCCGGAACAAATTCGAGGACCTGTTCGCCTTCCGTGAGGCCGGAAGCGATCTCCACCTGGTTGCCGTCGTTGAGGCCCAGGACCACATCGCGTTCTTCGGGTGCGCCACCGTCCGCCGTCTGGATCCATACGACGCCATTTTGGACGCTACCCTTCACCGCAGTGAGCGGCAGGGTCAGGACGTCTTTCGCCTCTCCGGCCGTTAGCGTGATGCTTGCACCGAGACCGGGAAAGACCTCCACCTCGGCAGGAATGGAACAGCTGACCCGACCACTGCCAGCCTCAGCCGGGGCGACGGCCATCACGTCAGGAACTCCCGGACCCACAACAGCTGCGCCGGTGCCGGTTTCTGCCTTAGCGTTACTGAGCTCCACATTTTGGCAGGTGAACGGGGCCGGGCCATCGGTGACGGTTCCGGTGGCGGTGGTTGGCCTACCCATCAGCCGAAATTGCTGTGCCGTTGTCAATGATCCGGTGATGGAAAACGTGCCAGGCGCAATGGTTCCGGTGGTCTCGCCCACGCTGGTTTCTTGATTCATCAAGACCGTCAGGGTGTCCAGGATTCCAGCCTCCGTGGCCACCACATCCGTGTACGCATAGACCGGACCGGCTGCTGGAGCCGCAGATTCACTGGACTCCTCGGCGTCGTCAACAACGGCGACGGGCTCCGGAACAACCTCGCTGCGGATCTGGTAGATCTTGTCCCCCGCGGCAAGTTGCGTGCCTTTGTTAACGAAGAAGTAGACAACTTTTCCGACGGCGGTGGAGCGAACGGGAATGGCGGCGTCGGCCTGGACGGTGCCTGTCATTTCCACATTGTTGGTGACAGTAGCCCGCGCAGCTGCAATAACGGGCGCCTGAATTCGAGCGTCCGGAACCAGCTGCTCGCCCTGGTCCTTGAGCCCGTCGATAAAAGCAATCTTGACGAGAGCCACCGCAATGACGCTGAAAATCAGCAGCCACACGATGGGAAAAACGACACGACGAAGTACACGCATTCTTGTTTCCTTCCGGAATCTCCCCACAGATCCCCGGATGGAGAAGTGTTCCGAACAATCTATCCGGTAGCCGCCACATTCACGAGACTGTTGCGGGCGTTGCGACAAAGACTGGCACAAAGGACAGTCCTCGCCAGAATCAGCGGACTTGCAGCGTCCCGGCAGTTACCGGAGGAGATCGCGGAGTTCCTGCGCTGTCGTCACCGGCCGGGCGCACACCATATTTCGGCAGACGTAGGCCAGCGGCGCAGCGGCCACGTCGCCGGCCACATCCCCGCTGGTGTCCCCAGCCTGAGCTGGCGAACGGCCCTCCAAAAGCGGTACGGGTGCGGTTCCAGAACCATCCCACACAGCAAGGACCATCCCCGGCGAGGGAGAAAGCCAGGCCTGGCGCAGCAGAGCATCACGTGCGGGGCCAGCCGGACCAACCACGGCTAGCTCGAGCGGACCGGCCTCCATAGCTTGGGCCACCGCAAGCAGTCCACCGGCCGCCCGGGGCGCACGCCGCGCCAGCTCGGGCACACCGGCCAACAAATTCTCAACTATCACCGCGTGCCTGTGCGATCCCGTGTACGCAGCCCACGAAGCAAACACACCGGCCAGCAACGCGACCGCGCTGGCCGTGGCGTTGTCGAACGGATCGGCAAAACGGGAGCCCTGCAATGCCGCCGCCGAATCCCCGTGGGCCCCATGGTTGAACACCACGCCGTCGGCAATGAAATCCTCTTCCAACACCTGAACCAGCTGCCCGGCAAAATCAAACCAGCGCGGATCGCCCGTGGCTGCATAAAGCTCCAGGTAGGCGTTGGCACACGCCGCATAATCTTCCAGCAGACCCTTGATGCCACGCGCCGCGCCACTGTGCGAGACGCGGAATAGTTGCCCGTCCCAATGCACCTCGTGCAGATATTCGCCAAGTTCGACGGCGGCGGCCAGCCAGGCGGGCTCCTCCAGCACCATGGCCGCTTCGGCCAACGCACCCATGAGCGTGGCATTCCAGGCCGCAACAACCTTGTCATCACGCGCGGGCATGACCCGGCCGGCTCGGGCAGCCAGCAAGGCGGGCTTGATCCGTTCCCATGCCTGTTGTTCGTCCGCGGAAAGAGCAC
Organism: Arthrobacter sp. TWP1-1; assembly: GCF_049897845.1. Taxonomy (NCBI): domain Bacteria; kingdom Bacillati; phylum Actinomycetota; class Actinomycetes; order Micrococcales; family Micrococcaceae; genus Arthrobacter; species Arthrobacter sp. TWP1-1. The sequence goes on along the minus strand of NZ_JAFCXC010000006.1, from coordinate 21,517 downwards.
GCCCGGGGTTGAGAGGAACTGCTCCGGCACCAACTCTCATGGCACCAGCCACGGCATCGGCCAGAGCCAGAGACTCTTCTTCGGTGGCGGTGCACTCGCGAGCGGCAAGCTGTATCACGGCCAGGGTCCATTGATAGCTGGCACCCTCGTGGTGAACACCGTCGATGACGGTATCGGCATCCAGAGACGATGCGAACGCCCCACCCGGCAATCGCATTTCCCGCAGCAGCCAATGGACGACGACGGCCGCCGCGTCGCGTGCGTCGGCGACGCTCAGGGGCGCCACGGCACTTGCGGGTGTCCCGGCGTCGGGCACGTGCTCGGCGAGCCGGACCCACTGGACCAACGCCCGCAGCAGCCCGGCGTTGTCGTAGAGCATTTTTTCGTAGTGCGGCTCGGACCAATCGGCGCTCACACTGTAGCGGGCGAAGCCTCCGCCAAGCTGGTCGAACAGCGCCGAGTGAACCATGGCACCCAAGGTCCGGCCAGCCAAGCCAAGGGCAACCGAGGCCGTGTCCGCTCCCGAGGCGGCGTGCCGCAGCAGGAATTCCAAGGCGGGAGTTGGCGGGAATTTCGGCGCCTGCCCCAAACCGCCGTGAACAAGATCCTCGGCATCAGCCATAGCAATAACGGAAGCCGCCGCGGCCCCGGTCCAGTCTGGGCGGTCCGCCACTCCAAGCTCTACCCCGGCAAGCTCTACCTCGGCGGGTGGCGCAGCACGCACCGTCCACAACGGCTGGGAAAGTGCCTGTGCCAGCTCGGCAGCAGTGCGTTCCACCTGATCGCGGCGCTCGGTCCACGCCTCTTGAACGGCCGCGAGTACCTGCATGAAGGAAGGTCGGCCAGAAACGGGCGACGGCGGGAAGTAGGTTCCGGCGTGAAACGCCCGGCCGTCGGGGGTCAGGAAGACGCTCATGGGCCAGCCACCCTCACCGCAGAGTGCCTGGGTGGCGGCCATGAAGGCATCGTCCACGTCGGGACGTTCCTCGCGGTCAACCTTGATGGAGACGAAGTGCGTGTTCAGGTAATCGCCGATGGCCGGGTCCTCGAAGGATTCCCCGGCCATAACGTGGCACCAGTGGCAGGCGGCGTACCCCACCGAGAGAAAAATGGGCACCTTGCGTGCTGCCGCTTCCGCGAAGGCAGCCTCGTCAAACGGCTGCCAATCCACGGGGTTATGCGCATGCTGGCGGAGGTACGCGCTTGGTTCACCCGCCAGCCTGTTCATCGCTAAGAGCTATTTTTTCTCTGGCGCCGGAGCGTCAGCTTCAGGCTCCCCAGCCGAAGCCGAGGTGTTCCCCGGAACGGAAGTTTCGGCGTCGTCCGTTCTGATCGGGATACCCATGTGATCGGCAGCGGGACCATGCGAACCGCCTACGCGACCCTCTTCAACCTGGGACCGGTAACGAACTCGGCGGACCCGCTTGACCATGTCACGGATGAGGAAAAACATGATCGCCACGATGGAGAAGGTGACGATGAACCCGAGAAGACCTGGGGTGACCTGGTCCTCGGTCAGCCCGGGGCGAAGACCGGGCTGGGTGGGAATCGCCGGGTCGGTGGTGGCAAGCAACATCAAATTAAGCACAATTCGTCTTTCGTTTCATCCCCGGTGTGGCTGGTGCCAACAGGAAAACGTCCACTGTCTATCGTAAGCCAGCAAACAGGTCGTTCTCCGGCGTGGTGGTGAGAACGCGGGATTCGATCAATGAGTAGTCCTCCCACGGCCACACTTTGCGTTGCATCGAGGGGCTCACGGCGAAGAAGAAGCCCTCCGGGTCAACCTGGGTGGCATGGGCGCGCAGGGCGTCGTCGCGGGTGTCAAAGTAGTCACCGCAATCGATCTGCGTTGTGGTCGGGTGCGAGCTGATTGGAGGGGTGTGACCTTCGGGGTCGCCCTCGAGCCAGGCGGCAAGACGCTCGGCGTAAGGTGAGGCCAGGCCCGCCTCCTCCAAGGCAAAGTGAAGTGCACGGAAGCGCTGCGGATTGAACGCCAGATCGTAGTACAACTTTGAGGGCTCCCAGGCGTCACCGGTTCCCACGTATTTCTCCGGATCCCCTGCAGCATTGAAGGCCTCGACGGCAACCTTGTGAGCCATGATGTGATCGGGGTGGGGGTAGCCGCCATTTTCGTCGTAGGAAACAATCACGTGCGGCCGGAAGCTCCGAACCAAGCGGACCAGCGGCGCGGCAGCCGTCTCCAAAGGCGTCAGGGCAAAGCAGTTCACCGGCAGCTCAGGCAACGGGTCGCCTTCCGGGAGACCGGAGTCGGTGAACCCCAGCCACTTGTGCGCGATGCCGAGGATCTCTGCCGACTTGGCCATTTCCACACGACGGGCGCCGCCCATGTCGCGGGCCGAATGGGCATCGCCAACAAGGGCGGGGTTCTGAATATCTCCGCGCTCCCCGCCGGTGCAGGTTGCCACCATGACACCAACGCCGGAGGCAGCGTACGACGCCATCATGGCCGCACCCTTGCTTGCTTCGTCATCGGGGTGGGCGTGGACTGCCAAAAGACGCAGCGGGGCGGCCATTGCGCGCTCGGTGATGTTCCGCTCATTGCTGTTCACGTGGGGCTTCTTTCGATTCTGGTGGAACCTGGCTGCTGTAGAGCCGCGGACGGTTGAGGGGTCGACGCCGGTGGGGACCGGCGTCGAACATACATGGATCTGATGGGGCAAAGCGGGCACCGAATAAACGCTAAACTTGCCTTAGTCCAACGCCCCGTCACTGGGGCGGCCAGACCGCGGCAACCCCGCGGAACAGACACAAGTGGATGCAGTGACAAACTCTGATTCTTCAGCACCTACCAGCCTAACCAATCGATACGGCGCACCCAAGCGAACCGTGTCCAAAAAGACCCAAAAGATTCTCCTGATCGTGGCGGCAGTCTTGTCACTTTCGTGGATTCTCTGGGCAGTTATTGGCGGCAACGGCGGTGTTACCCAGAAAATCGTCAGTTACAACGTGGTTGATGACACAGTGACCACCGTAGATCTGACAGTGTCCAAGGACCCCGATGCGACAGCAGCATGCGAAATAAAGGCCATGGACAATTCCTATGCGGTGGTTGGCTGGAAGGTCATCACGGTTGGCCCGAACAGCAAGGATGTTGGTTCGGAGAATGGCCGCACAACTCTGGTCCGTGGTGAGCTGCGGACCGATGCATTGGCCGTCACGGGCGTGGTGGAAAGCTGCTGGATCGTGGACCCGGCGTAACACCAAACACCCCCATTCTTGGGTTTATCGCTCTTCTTGACTAAACTGGAATCTATTACCATCTGCCCCGCTAGGTGAGACATTGAGTTTCAGCGCGTGGTTTGTGCACCTTTCAGGTTGCATACACCCGAGCTGTCAGTGGATAACCTGCAGCGGGGCCTTTGCTTTTGTACATTCAAGGAGAACTTCGTGGCTACCACCAACAGTGCGCCCCCCTCTGCATGGCTGACTCAGGAAGCCTTCAACCGCTTGCAGGCTGAGCTCACCGAGATGTCCGGCCCCGGCCGCGCCGAGATCGTCAGCAAGATCGAACAGGCTCGTCAAGAGGGCGATTTGAAGGAAAACGGCGGCTACCACGCTGCCAAGGACGAGCAGGGCAAGATCGAGGCCCGCATCCGCCAGCTGAGCGAAATGCTGCGCTATGCCCGTGTCGGCGAGGCGCCTGCCGATGACGGCATCGTGGAGCAGGGCATGGTTGTTGTGGCCACCATCGCCGGTGACGAAACAACCTTCCTGCTCGGCAGCCGCGAGGTTGGCGCCGGTGACTTGGAAGTTTACAGCGAGCGTTCGGCCCTCGGTGAGGCCATCATGGGCTCCAAAGTTGGCGACAAGCTGAACTATGTTGCGCCCAATGGCCGCACCATCGACGTTGTCATCGTCTCCGCCAAGCCGTACGTTGGCTAATCTGCCGCTATAGCGCGCAGCCGACACAAGAAAGGCCGGGTTTCCCAGTGGAAGCCCGGCCTTTCTTGTGTCCGCTGCAGCTATTGAGCCGCTTCCGGGCGCAACCCAGAATCGTTTAAGCAGCTCCTGCGGGCTACCAAGCCGAGTACCCGCAGGACATGCTTAATGGATTTCCGGAGCCGAGAAACACCCGCAGGAGCTGCTTAATGGATCACTGGAGCACAGCAGCAGGGCCCTTAGTGCACCACGATCGGCTGGAAGCCCTCGGAGCGCAGCGCCGTCAGAACAATTTCGCAGTGCTCGTGGCCCTTGGTTTCAAGGTTCACGGTGATGGAGACATCGCCCATCGAGATGGAGCCACCCACTCGTGTGTGGTCGACGCCGGTGACGTTAGCATCGTTTTCGGCGATGATGCGTGAGATGGTCGCCAGTGAACCGGGTCGGTCGTTGAGCATCATTCGGACTGTCATGAACCGGCCGGCAGCGGCAAGACCGCGCTGGATCACCTTGAGCATCAACATCGGATCGATGTTGCCGCCGGAGAGGACAACCACGGTAGTTCCCGGGTTTTCGATCTTGCCTTCCATGAGCGCGGCCACACCTACGGCACCGGCCGGCTCAACCACCATCTTGGCGCGTTCCAACAGGAAGATCAGGGCGCGGGCAAGTGAGTCTTCACTGACAGTGATCACGTCATCAACCAGCTCTCGGATGATGGAGAACGGCAGCTGTCCAGGACGGCCAACGGCAATGCCGTCCGCCATGGTTGAGACCTTCTTCAGCGGCACCAACGCGTCGGCGGCGAGGGAGGGAGGGTAGGCCGCGGCGTTCTCCGCCTGGACGCCGATGACCCGGATTTCCCGGCCCAGCTCCTTGGCACGCGCCTTCACGGCAACGGCAACGCCGGCCAACAGCCCACCGCCGCCAACGCCCATGATGATGGTGTCTACGTTGGGAACCTGGTCCAGGATTTCAAGGCCGATGGTCCCCTGACCGGATACCACGTCGACGTTGTCGAAGGGGTGCACAAACACGGCGCCACTTTCATTGGCGAAGCGCTCGGCCTCGGCCAGCGATTCGTCCACGTTGAAGCCATGCAGAATCACCTCAGCACCATGGCCGCGTGTGGCAGCCAGTTTGGGGAGAGCCACACCAACTGGCATGTAGATCCGGGCCTTAATGCCGAGCGCCTTTGCCGCGACGGCAACACCCTGGGCATGGTTTCCTGCGGATGCTGCCACCACACCGCGAGCACGCTCTTCCGCGGTGAGCTTGGCCATGCGTACGTAGGCGCCGCGAACCTTGAATGAGCCCGCACGCTGCAGGTTTTCACACTTGAAGAAAACCTCTGAGCCGGTCATCCGCCCCAGCGCCCGCGAACTCTCAATCGGCGTCAGCGCAATAATCTCAGTCAACAACTCCCGTGCCTGTTCTACATCTGCAAGGGTGACGGGGAGATCGCTGATTGCGTTCACGGTTCTTTATCTCTTTCTATACGGAACTGAGGTGGATCTAAAATCCGGGCACGGTCCTGCCGCGCCCGGGGTTGCCCGGCCTATTCGGCCGGAGGTTTACTTACGACGCCGGATCCTGGCACTTCTTCAGCGCCGGCTTGGGCAGTCGCTGGCTCAGCGACGACGCCGTCGGGAATCACCTGAGGCAGCCCGTAAATATCGGGCAGCAGCGGATCATGTTCCCAACCACGGTCGGAAATGTAGCGAATGAAGGAATTGGCCACGGCCAGCAACGGGACGGCAAACAGTGCGCCAAGAATTCCTGCGATTCCAGAGCCCGCTGCAACGGCAAGGATGACGGCCACGGGGTGAAGGGAGACAGCACGTCCCATGACGAACGGCTGCAGGAGGTGACTTTCCAGCTGCTGCACCAAGAGCACGATGCCGAGCATGATTAGCGCATTGACCCACCCGTTGGCTACGAGGGCCAGCAGTACCGCGATCACGCCTGTCACCAGGGCACCCACCACAGGAATGAATGAACCAACAAAGACCAGGACACCCAGCGGCAGTGCCAACGGGACCTGAATGATCGCGGCACCGGCACCAATGCCGATGGCATCAACTGCGGCGACGAGCACCTGGACACGGGCGTAATTGCCCAGCGACGTCCAGCCTCGGCGTCCGGCACCGTCCACTGCGGGGCGTGCCCGGCGTGGGAAGAATTTGACGATGAACGCCCAAATATCCTGGCCCTCCAATAAGAAGAACAGCAGGATGAACAGCGTCAACAGAATACCCACAGCGAAGTGGGTGACACTGGTGCCAACACCCAGCGCGCTGGAAAGGATCACGCTGGTGTTGTTCTGCAGCGCAGCAAGTGCGTCGTCGAGGTACTTGGAGATCTCATCGTTGCTCAGACCCAGCGGACCGCTTGTCAGCCAATCCTGGATCTGGATCAGGCCCGTGATGGCTTGCTTGCTGAGATCGGAGAATCCGACAACCAGCTGCCGTCCCACGAGGAACAGGCCACCCACCACCAGAACAATAAGCCCACCCTCGGCAAGGGCCACGCTGAGGCCTTGCGGCATGCCAATTTTTTTCATCCCGAGGACCAGTGGTCGTAGCAGGGATGCAATGATTGCAGCCACCATGATGGGAATGAGCAAGATGGTGACCTTGCTCAGCAACCAGATCAACATGGCCGTGACTATGAGGACAATGGCTAGTCGCCAAGCCCATGCTCCGGCCACGCGCATCGCGAAGGGAACTCCTGCCGAATCATTCTGCGAATAGCTCTGTTGTTCATGCTGTGCAGGCGTCATGAATCAATAATTCCCCATTGGCCGCCGATACGTTAAACGGTGTCCATCTTCCGCGTGGCGGCAGCCCCTAAGCAGCACCCTAAGCAGTGGCCTTTAGAGCGTTGATTCGATGCCCCAATTCATGGTGAAGGACTCCCCTGCAGCCAGCCAGCGGAGGCCGTCGCCGCTGTTGAACGCGTTGGCCGGCCCCGTCATTGGTTCCATAGCGACGGCCAGCGAACGGCCAGGAAAATCCTTCGTGATGAAGACGTGCACGTACCGGACGCTGGCGTCATGCCACAAACTCACGCTCCGCCCGTCCTGAGCCGAGAGCGTGTGCCGGGCAACGCCGTCGTCCGTCACGAGGTCCGTAAACGCGTGATCCATAAGTGACTCCGGCACCGACTTGCCCGCGCGCAGATCAAAGACCCCGGAAACCTCGACGGCGGCCGTCGGGATCATGCGCTCGTTGGCTGTCAGGTAGCTGGCGGCGTTGACCTGGATGTGCAGGTCCTCAGCGGCGGTGGTGCCGAGGGTGAAGTAGGGGTGCGCGCCGAGGACGAAAGGGGCCGGCCGGGCGGAATCGTTGATGAGGGTTTGGGCCACACGGAGATCGCCGTTGGCAAGAAGTTCGTAGCGGACCTGATGCCGGACCAGGAACGGGTAGCCGTGCTGCGGGTGAATCATAGCTTCAAGCAGCACGTGCGTCTCGCTGGATTCAAGGGCGTGGTACCCGGTATTGCGCAAGAGGCCGTGGATGGCGTTGTTCCGCGGAACCTCCGTGATGTCCAGCTGCTGGCGGGTGCCATCGAGCTCCCACAGTCCGCCATCGATGCGGTTGGCGAAGGGCGCAAGCGTGATCCCAGCTGCACCAGGGGCGATCGAGTCCAACGGGTAGCTCTCAACCAGCTCCACACCGCCCTTGTCATAATGGCGCAGCCCGGCCGCCAGTGACGCAATAATGGCGGTGGCATCGCCGTGGCGCAAGGTGAACTGGGTTCCGGTGGCCGCCCGAATCGCGGCGGTGTCAGAGGAAGTTGTCATGAGGAAAAGAGTACCGCCAAAGATGCGCGGAAATAGTTGTTAGATGACATTTTGCTGACACATGACGAGTCATAATGTACGATTTTGTTTGAAACTGTTTAGTTTGTTTATAAGTTCACTTCATCATTGATAGACATCATTGATAGGCAGGAGTCCCCTATGCTGGCACCGGAGCGCCAAGCGCGCATTCTCAAGGAGCTGCAGCTTCACGAGGCGGTTCGAGTCACCGACATCGCCGCAGCTCTCAGTGTCAGCGAAATGACCATCCGCCGCGACATTGAAGCCCTGGATCACAATGGTTTGGCCAGGAAGATCCACGGGGGCGCCATGCGCCTTGCCCGCTTGAGCTCACTGGAGCCTGGGTTCCTCCTCAACGTGGACAAGCAACTTGACGGCAAGCTGGCCATCGCCGAAGAAGCCTTGTCACTGATCCAGCCGGGAATGACGCTCGCCCTGACAGGCGGCACAACCACTTACCAGCTGGCCGTCTGCCTGGCCGGAGCGTTGGATCGGCTGCCCCATCTGACGGTTGTCACCAACTCGCTGAAGGTCACCGAGCTGCTGTACCGACAGGAAGGGAGCTCGGACATAAAGGTCATTGTCACCGGCGGCGAGCGGACTCCCTCGGAAGCACTCGTGGGGCCCGTTGCACGAACTGCCTTGAACAACCTCAACACCGATCTGTGCTTCATGGGCGTCCATGGGCTGGACTCCAGCAGGGGTCTGACAAGCCCCAATTCCTTGGAAGCTGAGACCAATGCAGCTTTCATCGAAGCCACCAGCCGCTTGGTCATTCTGGCCGACAGCACCAAGTTCCAGGTCCGTTCGCTGGCCTCGATCGCACCGCTCTCCGCGGTGGACACCATCATCACCGACGATGCGGTCAGCCCCGCCACGGCAGCGCTGTTCTCTGCCAAGGTCACCAACTTCATTACGGCCCCGGCCTCAACCTCAATCAGGAAGACCTCATGACTGACGCCACCTCCACACTTTTGGCCGATGGGCGCGAGCTCATCTACTTTGACGACGGTCATACGGCCAAGGCCCATACCGCGGTTGACACCCGCCCGTTGGATGCCCGCTCCGAGGACAACACCGGGGATCTGCGCTTCGACGCCTTGACCGGAGATTGGGTGGCGATCGCCGCCCACCGCCAAACACGCACGTACCTCCCCCCGGCAGACCAGTGCCCACTGTGCCCCACCACGGGTGTGAACCTTTCGGAAATCCCTGAGGCCGATTACGACGTGGCCGTGTTTGAAAACCGTTTCCCTTCCCTCGGCCCGGCCGTGGGATCCGTGCCCGAAAACCCAAGCTGGGGCACACTGGGACGAGCCTTTGGCCGCTGCGAAGTAGTGGCCTTCACCCCGGAGCACACGGGCTCCTTTGGCGGGCTCTCCACCGAACGTGCACGCACCGTCATTGACGCCTGGGCCCACCGTACCGAGGCCCTCAGCGCGCTGCCCGGCATCAAGCAGGTGTTCCCCTTCGAGAACCGCGGGCAGGACATCGGCGTCACGCTGCACCACCCGCACGGCCAGATCTACGCCTACTCCTACGTGCCGCCGCGCAGCCAGGTCATGGCCAACGCTGCCCGGAAGTTCTACGACGAGAACCAAGGCACCGCAACCCTGCTCGGAGACATCGTTGCCAAGGAGTCCGCATCCGGCGAACGCATGCTCGCCCAGGGCGAGCACTTCAGCGCGTACGTGCCGTTTGCCGCGCACATGCCGTTGGAAATCCACCTGACACCGCACCGCCACGTGCCTGATTTCGCGGCCCTGACAGGCGAGGAACGCGATGAACTGGCTGTCATGTACCTTGACCTCCTGCGAACGTTGGACAACATTTATGAGACGCCGACGCCGTACATTGCTGCCTGGCACCAGGCCCCGCTGGATACGCTCCTGCGCCCCGCGAGCCGCTTCCACCTCCAGCTCACCTCACCGCGCCGAGCAGCGGACAAGCTGAAGTTCCTTGCCGGCTCCGAGGCCGCCATGGGTGCCTTCATCAACGACACCTCCCCGGAGCAGACTGCCGCCATGTTGCGCAACGTCTCCACGAAATTGAAAGCAGGACAGGCATGAGCGCGTCCATCGATGCGAGCCACGTAGCCCAAGCGTTTGCTGACAGCTTTGGTGCCGAGCCCGACGGCGTATGGTCGGCCCCGGGCCGTGTGAACCTGATCGGCGAACACACCGATTACAACGAAGGCTTTGTGCTCCCCTTCGCCATTGACCGCGCCGCAGCGGTTGCCATCCGCCTGCGCGAGGACAACACGGCGCGCCTGGTCTCCAGTTACGGCGATTCGGAAATTGTCAGCGTAGATCTGACCACCCTGTCCCGCGAGAGCATGGACGGATGGACGGCCTACCCGCTGGGCGTTGTCTGGGTCATGGGCCAGATGGGCATCGCCATCGGCGGCTTTGACCTGTACCTGCACTCGACAGTGCCCTCCGGTGCCGGGCTGTCCTCTTCCGCCGCCATCGAATGTGCGGTTGCCACGGCCTTCAACGAACTGGAATCCGCGGGGCTCAGCCTGAACGAGCTGGTTCTGGTGGGCCAGCGCGCCGAGAACGAGGTTGTTGGTGCGCCCACCGGCATTTTGGACCAGTCGGCGTCATTGCTTTCAACCGACGGCAATGCCGTGTTCCTCGACTGCCGCACGCAGGAATCGAATCTGGTTCCGTTGGACCTGGCCGCCGCGGAGCTGTTGATCCTGGTGGTGGACACCAAGGTCACGCACGCCCACGCGACGGGTGGCTACGCGGCCCGCCGCGCGTCCTGCGAGCTTGGCGCCGAGGTTCTTGGCGTGAAGGCGCTTCGCGATGTGAGCGCGGCCGATCTTCCCGAGGCATCCGGCCTGCTGGATGAAGAAACATTCCGCCGAGTGCGTCATATTGTGACTGAGAATCAGCGTGTCCTCGACACCGTGGAGGTACTGGACGACGCCGGACCGGTCGCCATTGGCGCGCTCCTCACCGCAAGCCACGCCTCCATGCGGGACGACTTTGAGATCTCCTGCCCCGAATTGGATCTCGTCGTTGACACGTCGTTGGCGCAGGGCGCCTTGGGCGCACGTATGACGGGCGGCGGATTTGGCGGCTCGGCAATTGCGTTGATTCCGGCAGCCTCGGAGGCCGAGGTCAGCACCGCAATTCAGGAAGCTTTCGCTCAGGCAGGCTTCACCACCCCGGATATTTTCGCCGTATCGCCGGCACCGGGAGCCCGCCGAATCAGCTGACCGAGCGGCCCCGCTGATCGAGCTTGTCGAGATCCAGGTTTCGACAGGCTCAACCAACGAACGACAAGCTCAACCAGCGACGGACACGCTCCGCCCACCGACGCAAAAGGGTCTCGTTGCTTTCAACCACCGTAGTGGTCGAAAGCAACGAGACCCTTCTTTGTACAGGAGTGACTGGGGCTTAGCGGCCCGTCATCTTTTCGTGCAGGGCGTGTGCCTTGGCAACCTGCTCGAGGATCTCCTCAGAGTCCTTGTGCTTGTCACGGAACTTGACCTCCAGGTTCTGGATGGCGTTCTCCTCGACCATGAGCTGCTGGTAGACGCGCTCACGCTCGCCAGCATCTGCCGTGTAGTCCAACTCAAGGTAGCTCGCGGAGTGGCGACGAGCGTTATTCAACACCGTCTGGGCCTTGCCGGACTTGCTGACCAAGGAGGCGATGATGGTCAGCGCGAGGACGCCGATGATGACCGTCAGGGAGAGGCTCGTGGAGATCTCGAAGACGGGCACGTGCTCGCCACCGTTGATGAACGGCAGGTTGTTCTCATGCAGTGCGTGGAGAACCAGCTTGACGCCGATGAAGGCCAAGATGGCGGCCAAACCGTAAGCAAGGTAGATCAGGCGATCCAGCAGGCCGTCAAGGAGGAAGTACAGCTGGCGCAGACCCATGAGTGAGAATGCCGTGGCCGTGAAGACAACGTATACGTTCTGGGTCAAACCGAAGATGGCCGGGATGGAGTCCAGCGCGAAGAGCAGGTCGGTGCCGCCAATGGCGACCATGACGAGCAGCATCGGGGTGAGCAGCTTCTTGCCGTTGACAACTGTGAAGAGTTTGTCGCCGTCGTAGTGCTCCGAGGTCTTGAACATACGCTTGGCGAGCTTGATGATGAAGTTGTCAGCGCCGTCGTCGTCACCGTCCTCACCCTTGAGCAGGTTACCTGCCGTAATGAGCAAGATGATGCCGAAGATGTAGAACATCCAGGACCAGGTGTTGATCAGCGCGGCGCCGGCAAAGATGAAGCCCGTGCGGGCGATCAGCGCGAAGACGATGCCGAAAAGCAGGACCTTCTGCTGATCCTCGCGGGGAACCTTGAAACTAGCGATGATGACAAGGAAGACGAAGAGGTTGTCTACGCTGAGTGCTTTTTCGGTGATGTAACCGGCGAAGTACTCCCCGCCCATGGCAGAGCCGCCGAAGATGAAAACAACCACGCCGAAAACAACTGCCAGACCTACATAGATTGAGGACCAGATCGCTGCTTCACGCAGGGTGGGGATGTGCGCCTTGCGGATGTGGAAAAAGTAATCGAAGGCCAGCAGGCCCAGGATGACGAGGATGGTAATGCCCCAGATCAGAGGGGAGACGGTCATGAGATGCTTTCGTTAGATGCGTACATGGGTGGAACTTGATTTTGAGTTATGTGAACAACGCCCGGTCCAATGGGCCGGGCGTTGCAATACTGAAGCTGAGAAATTATTAGTCGTTGCCGCGAAGGATCGCGAGCAGGCGCAGGATCTCCACGTAGAGCCACACCAAGGTGACGGTCAAGCCGAAGGCAGCAGTCCAGGAATACTTGGCAGGGACGCCGTTCTGGATGCCCTTCTCGATCGACGTGAAATCAACGATCAAGGAGAAGGCGGCCAGGCCGATCGCCAGCAGGCCAATCACAACACCGAAGGGAATGTTGGTGCCCGGGATGTCCATGCCGTTGACGCCCCAAGGGGTGGTGGTGACATTGAAGATCATCAAGAAGAAATTAATGAGTGAGAACAGCGCGTAACCGGCCATTGCAATGATGAAAAAGCGCATCATCTTGGGGGTGGCGCGGACCTTGCCATTACGGAACAGCACTAGGGTCACAACGAACACACTCAAGGTGCCAAGGATTGCCTGAATCGCGATACCCGGGTACATATTCTCAAGGAGACCCGAGAGACCACCAAGGAACAGGCCCTCAAATCCGGCGTACAGCAGGATCAGTACGGGCGAGGGCTCCTTCTTGAAGGAGTTCACCAGTCCAAGAATCAAGCCAACAATCATGCCGGGGAACATGAGAACCGGGATCATCCAGCCAAGGGCTGCACCCACCAGCACCAGGCCGAGCGTCATGACGGTCTTCATGATGACGTCGTCATAGCTCATGCGGCCGGTCTGTGCCGGTCCTGCAGCAGGTTTGTTGTACATGTCCTGCAACTGCTGCGTGGAAAACTGCGACTGGGCAGCCATGGTGTTGGCCCCGCCATTGGCGTAACCAAACTGTCCTGCCGGCTGGTCCTTGAAGTTTTTGTCTTTCGCAAAAACCGGATTACCACCAAGTGCCATGATGCTGTGCCTCCAAAATAGGGGGAAAATACTATTTGCAACTCTACCAAGTACGACACTGGGGAAACCTATTTTGTTCCCGCTGTCTAGTATTGCCAGCGAATTACCACGTGGAGTTCACCTAAAATTCACTTAGAGACTGCAATAAGTGGTTTCGCGAAACTGCTGCAATTGGTACCCCAGGTCGGACTCGAACCGACACTGAACAGATTTTAAGTCTGGTGCCTCTGCCATTGGGCTACTGGGGCGCGGCTGGTTTTGGCCAGCGGCTGACCTCCACATTACTGGATCGGCACGCTCGGAAGAAACCGGGGCCTAGAGGTGGTTGAAGGGATCCGCGTACTTGAAGTGTCCGTGCTGGCCCGCAACAAAGCCCTCGAGTCGCAGCGCCATAAAGTGCGATCCCCACGAAGGGTCAGGTGAGGCGATGCCCAACGAATCTGCGGGGACGAACCCAAAGCGGGGAAAGTATTCCGTGCTGCCCAGCAGCACGATGGTTGATTCCCCCATCGTGGTGGCCGCGGCGATGGTGGCCTCCATCAGGGCCGAACCAATACCCTGCTTTTGGTAGCCCGGCAGAACGGCGATGGGGCCCAATCCCAAGGATGTGCCGGCGCCGATCCATGCCCGCGTGGTGATGACATAACCTAAAATTTCCTGGCGATCAGACTCGGCCACCAATGAGAGTGCCGGCAGGTACTCCCTCGAAGCAAAGAGCTCCCTGATGAGCTTGGCCTCAGCCGGTTGCGGGAAGGCGGCCTCAACCAGGGCCAGAATTTCGGGCCGATCCCCGGGACGCTCAGCTCTGATGATCATGGGCACAGTCTAGCGCCGGGAACTGAACGGTTCCCCATCAAACAAAAGAAACGACGGCGGCCCGCCCTCAGTCTGGAATCAGACCGAGGCGCGGGCCGCCGTCGTACTTGGAACAGCTGCGCTAGCTACTTGCTGGCGGTTGCTTCTTCCTTGGATTCTTCCTTGACCTCAGCCTTGGGAGCCTCAACCGGAGCGGCTGCAGCCGGCTTGGGCTTCGGGGTTGCAGCGGAGACGAACGTGGCGCGGGGCGCCTGCAGGTTCTCCAACTGAGCCAGATCGCGGCCGGCGATCATGGTGACGAACCAGTCGCTGAGGACGCGGATCTTGCGCTCGACGGTGGGCATGGCCAGGCCATGGTAGCCGCGGTGTGCGACCCAGGCCGGGGCACCCTTGAGCTGGATGCCCATGATCTTGGCGACACCCTTCCACTGGCCGAAGCCGGCAACTGCGCCGAGGTTCTTGTGCTTGTAGCCCTTCAACGGCTTGTTGAAGCGGCTTGCCCACAGGTTCTTGGCCAGGCGCTTGGCCTGACGGAGAGCGTGCTGGGCGTTGGGAACGCAGGTACCGTCGGGCAGGCCGCCGGTAACATCCGGAACAGCCGCAACGTCGCCGGCAGCCCAGGCGTTTTCGATGACGCCGAATTCGCCGGAAACCTGCAGGTTCACGTTGACAGAAACGCGGCCGCGGGGCTCGATCGGGAAATCGGTGGAGCGAACCATGGGGTTGGCCATGACGCCAGCGGTCCAGATCAGGGTGTCAGCATCGAACTGCTGGGCCAAGGACTTGTCCGGCAGGTTGATGAGCTTGAGGTTGGATTCCTCGGCGTTGTCCAGCGAGGTGTTCAGCAGAACTTCAACACCGCGGCCGCGGAGGTGCTCCACAACCCACAGGGCCTGAGCCTCGGTGACCTCGGGCATGATGCGGCCCATGGCCTCAACGAGCACGAAGCGCAGTTCGGACTGATCAACGCGAGCGTTGAGCTTGACGGCCGCACGGGCCATGTCCTCGAGCTCGGCGATGGTCTCGATGCCGGCGAAGCCGCCACCAACAACAACGAACGTCAGTGCGCGCTTGCGCTTTGCCGGGTCAGTCTCCGTGGAGGCCTTCTCGATGTTTGAGAGAACCTGGTTGCGCAGGGCAATGGCTTCTTCAATCGTCTTCAGGCCGATGCCGGATTCGGCAAGACCCTTGATGGGGAACGTACGAGTGATGGCGCCAGCAGCCACGACGACGTCGTGGTAGGGCAGCTCAAAGTTCTCTCCGCCGTCGGCCGGGGCTACAACGGCCGTACGGTTCTCGTGGTCGATGCTCGTCACGGAGCCCTGAATGACCTCGGTCTGCTTCAGGTGCTTGCGGTAGGAAACAACCGCGTGGCGTGCTTCGATGTTGCCGCCGGCTACCTCGGGCAGGAACGGCTGGTAAGTCATGTAGGGCAGTGGATCGATCAAGGTGACAATGCCACCTGTTTTTGCGATCTTCTTCTGCAGGTTGAAGGCCGTGTACAGGCCGACGTAACCGCCGCCAACTACAAGGACGCGCGGACGTGCTGAAAAGGTGGGAGTGATTGCCATATTCCAATGATACCGCTCTTTGTGAAAATATTCACTAGCCGTGTTACAGGAAAATGTAACGACACACTGTTAATGGGCCGCATGATGTACGCCGAACGTGAAGTTAGTGCTTGTGGCCGGGCTTTCCCGGTGTCGGTGCGGTCCCGCTGGGAGCGGCTCCACCAGGAGCTGCTTCGGTATCAGCTGCGCCGGAGGAGTCCCCGCTAGGAGCATCTCCCCCAGAGGCTGCGCCGGCTGACTCTCCAGTTGGCGAGCCTCCACCCGCTTTGTCTCCAGTTGCTGGCTCTCCACCCACTGTGGATAGACGACGGCGGACCAACAGCACGTGCGTGGACCCACCTATCAAAACCAACAGCAAGAGCCCGCCAAAGCCGAGGACCAAAACCTTTGGCAGCGCGCTCGTGCTTTGCCCTGCCGGAATGGCCACGGGTACTGTCGCGTCATTCAGGGTGGGTTTTTCCTGCGGAACGGTGGTGGCCGGCTTGCCATCCTCGGCCGGAGGGGTCACCTCACCGCGACGGTGCACCCGAATCCAGTCAGCAATGCTGCCCAGCGGGTTCTTTTCAACAAGGGGCACATCGGCGCTCAGTGCGGCCTCGGCGTCAAGAATTCCATAGCCATAGATCGCATTCGGGACACCCTCCCCCTTGGGCTTGGCCGTCGAAATGATCCTATTAACGACCTGAGCCGCGCTCATCTCGGGGTACTTGGCTCGCAACAGCGCCGCTACGCCGGAAACGATCGGCGCAGCGCCACTTGTGCCGTTCCACCGGGCATAACCGCCGCCCGGCAGTCCCCCGGCGAGATCTTCGGCGGGAGCACTGACGCCAATACTGATGCCCTGCGAGGATGAATCGACACTTGCGGTTCCGTCCTTGTCCAAACCGCCAACGGCGAGGATGCCGGGGATCGTTGCCGGGGCGCCTACCTGCTCGCTGCCGGACTTGCGGTTGCCCGCGGCCGCGACGATGACAACGTCCTTGGCCTCCGCATAAGCAAAGGCGTCATCCCAGCTTTGCGGCCAGGCTGTGGACGTACTGCCCAGTGACATGTTGATGACCTTGGCACCATGGTCAACGGCCCACTTCACGGCGGCCGGAATCTGATCGTCAATGTTCTTGCCGGACGGGTTATCGCTGCCCAGCCAAACGGAAATACTCAACAGCTCAGCCTTGGGCGCGACGCCGATGACCCCGTCATTACCTGCGCCAACAGTTGGCTTGGGGGCCGCCGTCGCACTTTTGGACGTGGGGGTGGCGGTGCTTTCGACATGGCCGCGACCGGCGAGCATCGTAGCTACCAGGGTGCCGTGCTCGGGTTCGGCGCCGATTCCCTTGGAACCTGTCGCATTTCCGGCGCCAGACATGTCAACGCCACCCACTACGGCACCCTTGAGGTCCTTGTGGGCGGTGTCAATGCCGCTGTCGATGATGGCGACCTTGACGCCTTCACCCTGGGAAACATCCCACGCTTTTTTCACACCGGACTGTTCAAGCCAGTATTCGCGATTCCGGATATCGTCGGCCGAGGCCGCCGGGGCAACCGCCACCGACAACGATCCGGCCAGGACAAGGGTCATCAGCGCGGCGGCGATGGATCGCAACCGTGGGACTAACTCCATGAAGGCTCGTTTCGTGAGTTGGGCAGGTCAGCTGCGTGCTGCACCGAGGGCAATTCCGTCAAGAATATCGTGTTCGCTAGTGGTTGCCGATTCCAGTTCGCCGTCACCGAGCTGCACCAGCTTGCGCAAGATGGTGCGCCAGATCAGCGCACCGGCGCCGATGACATCGACGCGGCCAGGGTGCATGAAGCCAAGTTCGGCCCGTTCCGCGTGTGTCATGGTCAACAGCGATGAGGCCGCGGCGTCCATCGCTTCAAGAGGTACGACGGCGGCATGAATCGCCTCGCTGTCATACCTCACCAACCCGAGGGCGTGCGCCGTGATGGTGGTGATGGAGCCCGCCACGCCGACGATCCGCTCAACGTCGCCGAGCGGGACCACAGCCAAAACTTCCTGAAGTTTTTCCGCAATGGCGTGCTCGGCGACCGCGATCTCCTGGGCTGTGGGCGGATCATTTTGCAGGTAGCGCTCCGTGAAGCGGACGCAGCCCATATCGGTGCTCAACGCGGCCGTGACTCCGGCCGCGTTACCCATGACAAATTCGGTGCTGCCACCACCCAAATCAACCACCAACACGTTGTGGTTTTCCGTCATGGGCAGGACGCTGGCGGCACCGTTGAAGGACAGCTCGGCCTCTTCGGCACCGCTGACGACCTCGGGAGCAATGCCAAGGCGGGCCTGGATACCGGCGACAAATACATCGCGATTGCCCGCATCCCGCGTAGCACTGGTGGCGACAAACCGCACCCGCTCCACGGCCGAGGTGCGGATCAACTCCGCGTAGTCATCAACGGCTGCAAAGGTGCGTTCGAGAGCTTCCGGCGCCAACATGCCTGTGACGTCGACGCCCTGGCCCAGCCGGACCACTCGCATCTCGCGGTGCACGTCGGTGAGCTGCTGCCCACCGCTGGCCTGGCCATCGCTAACTTGTCCATCCGATGGATCTGCTATATCTGCAATCAGCAGGCGGATGGAGTTGGTTCCACAGTCAATGGCTGCAACGCGCATGGGGCCTAGCCTTCCTGCTTGTTCAGGTGCTTAACGTGGCGGCTCAGGTCCTTGTTGGGCACGGGAGCAGCGTCATCCCAGGCACCTTCGCAGTAGCACTTGTCCGCGGTCCACCACTGGGCAACTCCCGCTAGGGCTTCATCACCGAGCGGGTTAACACCGGGCCCGGCTGCCAGCGAATGGCCAATGAGCACATGCAGGCACTTCACACGGGTGGGCATGCCACCGGCGGAGATTCCGGCGATCTCGGGCACCGGACCGGTGCCGGCCCGCTCACCAATGGCCTCACGAGCTGCAATATAGCTCTCGTGGGCCTCTTGGTACTTGGTGGCCAGCTCGGCGTCCTCGCCCAGCCGGTCGGTCATCTCGTTCATGAGGCCCGCGGCCTCCAGACGGGATGCCGCGGCCGTGAGGATGGGATGCGTCAGGTAATACGTGGTCGGGAACGGGATCCCGTTGCTCAGGCGCGGCGCGGTAGCTGCGACCAAGGGATTGCCGCAGACGCAGCGTGCCGGGATCTCGACGACGTCCCGCACCGGGCGGTGGAGCTGACGGCTCAACGTGTCCAGATCATGCTGCGTGGGGACGCGCCCGCCGGTGGCGGAGCTTTCAGTTGCGGGCACGGTTGGCCTTCCATAAAACTTTTTCGGGGGTGTTCAACCAGTCATTTTAGCCTGTCCCCGCGGACGATGGCCGCGGAACAGCTGAGCCATGCGTGTCGGCCGCCGATTATGGCGCCGTAGTTGGCTCCGTCGGACTAGCTGTTGCCGGTGCAGCTTTCGGCTCAACCTTTGCCTCAACCTTGGCAGATTCCTGCACAGCGTCCCACAGGCCATCCACCCATGGTTTGATGGAAATCTCGGTGGAGTTCTTGGCCGTGGACGACTTCGCAGCGTCAGCATCGGGCGCGCCGGCAACCGCCTCAACACCGTTGGCCCCATAAACCCAGTAACCGGTCTCCCCCGGCATCAACATACTGACCCGGTCACGGGCCTGCTGCTTGACGTAGGCCGGATCATCCCACCGAGCCAGTTCGGCTTCAAAGTTGTCTTGTTGACCTTCTTTGACGGCGATGTCAGCGCGCAGTGCGGAAATTTCCGCACGCTGCTGCAAAAACGTGTGCACATTTGGAGCCAGCAGCACTGTCACAACACCCATGGCCAGGCCAAGAACCAACAACCGTCCGGAGAAGGACCGCGCCGGCACGGGACTGTTGTCGGCGGAGTGAACCACACCGTCCTGCTCATTTCGGTCATTGCGACTGTTCGGATCCGAGGCGGGTTGGCGCACTTTGCCACCGGCCTTACCGCCAGCCTTACCTTCGGTCTTGCCGCGGGCACCACCCGCGCCAGTGGCAGGCGAAGCACCCTTGCCGGGACCCGGCGTCGAACCTTTGGCGGCAGAACCGTCTGCGGCAGCGCTTTCCGCGGGGCTGCCGGATTTGCCCGATTTGCCGGATTTGCCCGATGCATCTGGGCTAGTGCCAATACCGGCAGTGAACGTGGCTTTTGGCACTGAGGGCCGTCGCGTGGCCATGCTTCTCCTAGTTACTTCTGCCGATCAAGACTTGCTACACCGGTGGCTTCGTTAAACGGCAAAGCCGCGGTAGCTGAGCCAAGGTGTGTGATCCACCTTAGCCAGCTACCGCGACTCTTGGTGCTATTTAGCCCTTGAAACGCGGGAACGCGCTGCGGCCTGCGTAGCGTGCGGCGTCGTCGAGCTCTTCTTCGATGCGCAGCAGCTGGTTGTACTTGGCAACGCGCTCGGAGCGGGCCGGGGCACCTGTCTTGATCTGACCGGCGTTGGTAGCAACGCAGATGTCAGCAATGGTGGTGTCTTCGGTCTCGCCTGAACGGTGCGAGGTGATGGTGGTGTAACCGGCACGCTGGGCCATGGAAACGGCATCCAGGGTCTCGGTCAATGAACCGATCTGGTTGACCTTCACGAGCAGCGAGTTGGCGGTAGCCGCTTCGATGCCGCGGGAAAGGCGCTCAGGGTTGGTGACGAACAAGTCATCGCCAACAATCTGAACCTTGTCGCCGATGGCGTCGGTCAGGGTCTTCCAGCCTTCCCAGTCATCTTCATCCAGGGGATCCTCGATGGAAACGAGCGGGTAATCGGCAACGAGCTCAGCGTAGTAAGCGCTCATCTCGGCGGCAGAAAGTGCCTTGCCCTCGAACTGGTAGGCGCCGTCCTTGAAGAACTCGGAGGAGGCAACGTCCAGAGCCAGGCCAATGTCGGTGCCGGGCTTGTAGCCGGCGCGCGTGATGGCTTCAAGGATCAGGTCAAGTGCTGCACGGTTGGACGGCAGGTTCGGCGCGAAGCCACCCTCGTCGCCCAGGCCGGTGGAGAGACCCTTTTCCTGCAGGACGGACTTGAGGTTGTGGTAAACCTCAACGCCCCAGCGCAGGCCCTCGGAGAACGTGGAGGCACCCAGCGGCACAACCATGAATTCCTGGATGTCAACGTCGGAGTCAGCGTGTGAGCCACCGTTGAGGATGTTCATCAACGGCACCGGCAGAACGTGTGCGTTGGGGCCACCGAGGTAGCGGTACAGCGGCAGTCCAGCAGACTCGGCTGCGGCGCTTGCCACGGCCAAGGAGACGCCCAAGATGGCGTTGGCGCCGAGCTTGCCCTTGTTCGGGGTGCCGTCCAGTTCCAACATCATGGAATCGATCAGGCGCTGGTCAGTAGCGTCAATGCCCTCAAGCTCAGGGGCAATAACTTCCAGAACAGCTTCAACTGCCTGCAAAACGCCCTTGCCCTGGTAACGGGCCTTGTCGCCGTCACGGAGTTCCACTGCCTCAAAGGCACCGGTGGATGCGCCGGAGGGAACGCCTGCGCGGCCCATGGCACCATCGGTCAGCAGAACTTCAACCTCAACGGTCGGGTTTCCGCGGGAATCCAAAATTTCGCGTGCATGAATGGCTTCAATAAGTGCCACGTATTGCTCCTAAATAGTCAGCTTTGTTGTGAAAATGTCGACCACGCTGTCTTCTCAATCGTAGCGGACGGCGTGACCGGGCACTCATTGCTACGCTGACAGCGCTTTTTGTGGACTTTGAGTACCCGAACCCCTCCGCGAAAGTACATTAGGTGTCGATGTTTCTCGGGCAAAGTCAAGTGGTCGTAGCAACGCGGGGGTTATGCTGCTGTTTGCAGCAGCTGGTTGAGTCGGTTGGCAGGCGTCTCAAGGTTGAGGGTCGGGCGGGGCCGGCGGTTGAGTTTCGC